>CAWUJV010000031.1:0-50345 GCA_963922845.1 uncultured Alteromonas sp. | reverse complement strand
GTAATTTTCTGAGGCGTTTTCCGCATACCTGTCGACCTCCTCTAACAACATCTCTACATAGAAAAAAGGATGGGTCTGTTCCAGATCCTTTCTGCTCTCTCCTTGTAATCCAAAAAACCTTTTATCTTCGACGGTATAGTAATGTACGTTTTTGTAGAAGTACTCTCCTAGTGGAGTTTCACGATCAAACACTGAACTCTTTGCTAACGCATCGCCACGGTCAGTAAAAGAGAGCGAAAATAGTCTGTTGCGTTCCTTTACGTATGCCTGTTCCAACGAGGTCGCTTGTACGTCGATACTGATGGACGCTATTGCCAGACACAAAACCTGAAAAATAAAACGCATTTTTACGTGCCCTTTTTATTGAACTGATGCGGCCACTTTCCCAATGTAGAGTGGCGAATGAAAACAGTTTTTAATAAATAACAAAGTATGCCAGAAGCCTTTGTTTTAATTAACTATCTAAAAGTACAGTATGAAAATTTACTTCATGAATGGGCTATGACAACTGACTTGACGTCTCCACCGGGAGATACACGCCCGCTGTTAACGATTGGTTGTTGATTTTTTGCCAAATGATCATCGACGATCGTCATGACGGCATCCTTGTCGATGTTGGGCATAAATTCGAGCACCGCTACGTTACATGGAAAACGTATCGATAGAAGCTGATTATTTACTCCTTGGAGTTTACGCGTCGCTTCGTGGAGATAGTCCTTCGGCAGTAAAATAACAAATTCTCCACCATCCAAACGACACACTGTATCGTCTGCGTCTAGGTTCTCGGCGATGACAGATGAAATTTTTATTAGGGATTCTTCCCAATGCTGACGCCCATGTTGCTTAATCGAACCAATATCAGTGACATCAAGCCTTGCTATGCTGAAAGCATCATTGGCAAGTTGTTTTGCATCAATGACCTGCTCTAATGTCTCGTCAAAAGCTCGTTTGTTAAACGTATTGGTATAAACGTCTAAACTCGCATCTGTTTGCGGTTGAGATAATGCACTTCTACTTCGGTACAACACACCGGCTAAGAAAATGGCGCATATGATCGCGACAACGGAAACAATTAGAACGATTCTGTTGCGTTTTTCGATACTGGCGTATTGACCTTGTAAATACTCAAGATGGTTTTGATTGAGCTTTTCTAATAGCTCGGGTGTTTGCATCGCCTGTTCTAGGTGTGCTTTGTTACTCTCGTCCAGTGCAATAATTTGCTTTAGTGCAGTGATGGCTTGAAGGTGATCCGCTTTAAGTAAGCTGGCTTCAGCTTCTACCTCGAGAAGCATCCTTTTAAATCGCGGCGTTTCCTGAATATAGCCCCCATTGTCGCGTAGAGCGGCTATCGTGCGAATGGCATTATCGGGCTGCTGCAGGCCATTGTACGCTTGAGCAAGGACGATACTCAGGTAAAGTTCGTCTCCGTACCCATAGAGGTTCTTTTGCGCCATTGTGGTCAGCGCGGACTTCGCATACTCCATTGCGATATCAAAATGACCCAATCCCACATTGGCTTTTGCTATATAAAGTGAGCCCGCGATTGCAAGGTAATCAAAGCCAAGTGGTTGGGCTTTTTCTCTTACTGGATGCGCTTCTTGAATAACCTTGGTGTACTCCTTTAGGCTCAGTAGTGCTCTGGCCTTACACAACTTTGCATCCAATTGCACATACTCGTCTTTTGCAAGGTAGCTGGCATAACGCTGACAGTAGTAAATAGAGGTATCTGGCTGCGAGTCCATAAAAAAAGCGTCGGCTAAGTCTTTGTATATAACTGGTAATGGGTAGTCTGATGTTGTCATGTATCCTTCGACATCGGGAGCCGAATCTATTACCGATAGCATCGTATCAATGGCTTGTTTGTAGCGCTGTTGGTCGAGTAGTGCACTGACTTTATCTGAGGTGGCGAACCGGGCTAAGCGTTGGTAGCCACTCTCTTTTGCTCGTTGAATAACGCTGTTGATTATCGATAATCTCGACTCGCTCCCAGCTGCTGACAAACGCATATTGACCAGTTCATACTCTAGCGCGAGTTCGGGCGCTTGGCGTTCCAAGTAGCGAATATCTTCGTCAGACAAGGGTTTGTACATCTCACTGGCGTTGGAATCGAGTAAGATGACATTGTAAAAATAGCGACCCTCTGGCGTACTCAAATCAAACGGTTGGGTTTTTATAAGTTGAGAATATCGCTCGGACAAAGGCAACGAAAAAAGTTGGTCTCTCTTTTCGAAATATCCCGCAGCAAGCGGATTGGAATGGGTAAACGATGAGTAAAAGGCAATACTCAGAAAAAAGACAAATCTAATGAACACGGTAACAACATCTACTACAAGCCATCCTTTTCAGTGACACAATGTCCCACATTGCGATTCCTCACTTGGCATCAGAGTCGAATGCCGGAAAACCGATTAGTTTGCCAGAAACGAAACACAAAGTCATATCACTTGAGTGCAAATGCCAATTTAAAAATGGGACGTTTTAGCGCATAATATCTACCCAATTGAGAGTGTAAGAGAATAACGTGAAAGCGGTATCTACCCCGAACGATAAAAATGTCGAAAAACTGAAAGTTCCCCCGCACAGCATTGAGGCGGAACAATCGGTTATCGGTAGTATGTTAATTGACCCCGAGAGTTGGGACAAAGTGGCTGAACTCGTTACGGAAAGCGATTTTTATAACCGATCTCATCAGATTATTTTCACTGCGATTCTAAAATTGCTCGGTGACAGTGTGCCTGTCGACATCATTACTGTGTCAGAAGAGTTAGAAAAGCATAATCAACTCGACGATGCGGGTGGGCTTGCCTATCTTGGAGAGCTTGCTAAAAATACACCGAGTTCTGCTAACGTCACTGCCTATGCGAAAATTATCAGCGAGCGTGCCATCACAAGAGAGCTAATTGGTGTAGCTCATGAAATTGCCGAAGTGGGGTACAATCCAGAAGGGCGAGAAAGTGCAGATATTCTTGATTTGGCAGAAAGCCGAGTATTTGAAATTGCAGAAAAACGCACGGGAGAGAATGAGGGACCTCGTGGTGTAGATCACGTTTTTCGAAAAAACATTAACCGCCTAGAAGCATTGGTGAAAACCAACAAAGAAGTAACAGGTGTGTCAACTGGGTATACTGATCTTGATAAGAAAACCAGTGGCTTACAGCCCTCAGATTTGATTATCGTTGCTGCGCGTCCATCAATGGGCAAAACTACCTTTGCGATGAACCTGGTGGAAAACGCCATGCTTCTTGAAGAGAAGCCCGTGCTTGTGTTTAGTCTCGAGATGCCATCAGAACAGATTATGATGCGTATGCTCGCGTCATTAAGTCGTGTTGACCAAACCAAAATTCGTACTGCTCAGTTAGATGACGAAGACTGGGCCAGAATTTCTAACACCATGGCAATGCTTAAAGATAAAGATAATCTTTTTGTCGATGATTCATCGGGTCTGACACCCATGGATGTGCGAAGTCGTGCGCGTAAATTAGCCAGAGAGCGCGGTGGTATTAGTTTGATTATGGTGGATTACTTACAGTTGATGCGAGTTCCTGCCTTGAGCGACAATCGTACACTAGAAATCGCCGAAATCTCTCGTTCATTAAAGGCCTTAGCGAAAGAGCTAGAAGTACCGGTTGTTGCACTGTCGCAGCTAAACCGTACGCTAGAACAACGAGCAGATAAAAGACCCGTCAACTCAGATTTGAGGGAGTCGGGGTCTATCGAGCAGGATGCTGATTTGATCATGTTTATTTATCGTGATGAGGTTTATCACGAGAACAGTGAAGATAAGGGCGTTGCAGAAATTATCATTGGTAAACAGCGTAACGGCCCTATCGGCACCAGCAGACTGACGTTCCAAGGGCAGTTTTCTCGTTTTGATAACTACGCGGGACCAGCAGTCGCTGACGAGTATTAAGCGGCTAACTACCAGATATTAAATATAAAAAAGCGCCCTTGAGGCGCTTTTTTGTTACCGCTAGTGTAAATAGACCTTGAACATTACTTAGTCTGACGGACCTTTATTGTTTCAGATACCGTTGCAGTAATGCGTCTATTTTGGCGATGCGCTTCGGGTGTATTCGCAGTGTTGAGCAATTGAGACTCGCCGTAACCTACTGCATTTAGACGACTTTCACGAATACCAAATTCTTCAACCAATAGGGTTTTAACTGCTTCGGCACGCTGTTGTGACAACGTCTGATTGTAAGCTGCTGCGCCTACTGCTGAAGTATGGCCCTCGATAGTCGCCTTAGCTGTGCCGTAGCGCTTCATGAAGGCTGCAAACTCGACAATATCAGGGTGGTTGGGTTCAGTGACTGTACTACTGTTGTTGGCAAATAAGACTTTCAAAGAGATAGAAATGTCTTCTTCTCCAAATACCGTACAACCGTTCTCTGGATAGACCTTGTCACCAGCTGGCGTAGTGGGGCATTGGTCTTTGTCGTCCAAAACGCCATCATTGTCGCTGTCTTTGACAACTTTACAACCTCTAGCGTCGACTTCCGTGCCGCGCGGCGTAGATGGACATTGGTCATTACCGTCCAAAACGCCGTCACCGTCCGAGTCCATCGCACAGCCGTTTCTATCGACTTTAACGCCAGCCGCAGTATTGGGACATCTGTCATTGGCATCCAAAACGCCATCGTTATCACTGTCTGTCGCGGTTAGTGTCGTCGCTTTTACGGGTGTTGCCGAGGACGTTGGCTTATCGAAGTAATAGCTCAAGCCAAGCTTTACGCTGATGTCGTTGAATTCTTGACCAAAATCATAATAAGTCGCGACTTCGGTAATGAGACTAAGTTGGTCTGATATCGCCCAATGTTTTCCCGCACCAAGAGATGCCATTCTGTAGGTGTCGTCTAGATGTTGTTGGCGTAAACCCCCAAACAGATACATGACATCATCTTTTAGGAAATACAGTGCGTCTGCACCGTACATCAAGCCTGAGTCGTCTTGACCGCCTGACTTCCCGTCAATATCTACGTATGACAATTCTAAACGAGCTGCCCAGTCTTCAGAGAAGCGAAATCCGGCTTCCCCACCGAGACCAAATCCGTCATCGAGTGGAGCGACGTTGGTTGGCTTGTTGTCGTCTGCCGAATAATACTGGCCAAATACACCAATCCAATCGCCTTTTTTCGTGGGGTGGTCGTCTGCAGATGCTCCACTAGCAAAAGCCGCAAGTAGAGAAAGTGTGATTAACTTTTTCATTAGTACTTCCTGTGTTCCAAGTGTGTTTAATGTGTGACGCAACAACCCAAACGCGCAGCACCATTGTACTCGCCTAATTAAGCAAATCACAAATGTTCAATTGTTGCACTTCTGTGTCATTAACGTTTCGATAAGGGTATTGATATCTAGACTAAACGAATTCGAAATTTAGTGAATTATCCTATTGTCTAGAGCTTATTAGATAAAATCGTGGTTTCCTTGCAAAGGCTACATTCATCGACCTAAGAGTAGTGACACTTAGCCTCTAGATATCCCTTGCAAGGTTGCAATTATTTTTCGACTGCCGCCATCATCGCGATGCTCGCCCAACAGAATTCCCTGCCAAGTACCTAACTGCAATCGGCCCGATGCAACCGGTAGTGTTACTTGGCAACCCAGCAAACTTGATTTTACGTGTGCCGGCATGTCATCAGGACCTTCATAAGTATGAGTAAAATAGGGTGTGTTTTCAGCAACTGTGTGGTTAAAAAACTGCTCTAAGTCACGTCTAACAGAAGGATCGGCATTCTCATTTAGGGTTAAGCTTGCTGATGTATGCTGAAGGTGAAGATGAAGCAAACCCGTTTCGATTTGTTCAATCTCAGGCAGTTCTCTTAAAATACTATCTGTAATTAAATGAAAGCCCCGCATTCTGGGTGCGAGGCTAATTGATCTGGTCTGCCAAACACTATTTGTCAAAGCAGATTTCCAAGTGTGCTTGGCCTTCGTCAGATAAGAAAGGTAGGATGATTTTAGGTCCATCAACTTGGTGGCTGATAGTATGGTCTTTGCCAGAAACAACAACCGGTGTTGCCATACCGAAATCGAACCCCTTCTCTGATAGGTCGCGTTTTGCATTACCACAAATCATATTAGTGACTTCACCGACCATGTCGCCTACTTCAGCATCGAGTGTTTCCGGACGCTCTCCAACCATGCGCTCCATGATGGTGAGTGCAAGATTTTCGTCAAAGGTGATAGACAAGGAGCCTCTGACCTGCGGGCCTACCATTCCAATGAGGCCTGATACGTCCCCTTTGGCAATTTCATCTTCTTTACGCTTAGGTTTTCCCGGCGTGAGCTTGGTCTGTGCCATTGTTTCCATTACGTTCAAGAGTCCCGCAATGAAAGGATTAACAAACTCAGCATTCATTATTTAGCTCCTTGGTATTGACTGTTTCCGTTTGCTGACAGTCTGCACATAGACCATGTGCTTCGATAGTTTGTTTCAGTACTTTAAAGCCGTGTTCGTTTGCCTGACTATTTAAGGTGTCTTTCAACCCTTCAGATTGGATCTCAACGACGTCACCACAACTATCACAGATAAGGAACTGTACGGGATGACTGCAATCGAAATGGTGGCACGCAACAAAGGCGTTTGTGGATTCGAGGCGGTGAATAAAGCCAAAGTCCATTAAAAAATCGAGTGCGCGATAGACCGTCGCTGGTTTGGCACTGGATTCGGTTTCTTTCAGTTCATCCAAAAGCTCGTAGGCGCCCATAGGCCCATGTTTGGTGATCAATATTTGGTAAACTTTTTCTCTTAAGGGGGTAAACCGCGCGCCGCGCTGGTCACAATACGCCCTTGCTTTGTTCACTAGCGTTGTACTGTTCATTTACACTAAATTTAAACCGACTTATAAATAGCATAACACATACTTTACCGCCGTGCCGAGTCAGTATTTTATGGTGTGTAAAACCCGCAAAGTTCTCGCTGTTTTGAGACTTTTAGTTACATTTTGGTACGAATTGCAGCGGTAAGTGTTTACTGCGCTTCTCGCGATTGATTTGAAATGATGCGAATGTGACGTGAGGCACTTTTGGACGCCTAATTGCGCCTTGTGTTACGCGAACGTTCGTACACATTATGTTGGTTCAAAGCGTTTAAAAAAAGATTCGAGCATTTTGTCCTCTATACTAAATCGCTCTTCTAATAACTCGCCTAGTGCCGCGATATCACTTTCAAATGTGTTCGGATCATCAATTTGTGACGACTCTACATACCTATCATTGAACGCCAGAGCGACATCCGTTGTTGATGTAATTGTCGGATGAACCGCATTACTCTTCGTTTTATCACCAGTAAGTATGGCAAAAATTTCAAAATGGCCTGCTGAAACATAGTCCATTAGTGTCCCACAAAACTGGCTGAGATCGGCTTCGGTCGGCAAGACTGCCTCTGTGACATTGATGCCTGCAATTTTACAGTACTGGCTGAGTAGCGACTTCCTCTCGGTTAGCCAGTTGTTTAGCGTGCTGCGTTCGGTCGTCGGTAATTCTATGGATTCTACTAAATAATCCCGCATGGTATGCCTCCTGGCTTTGGTGTATTACACCGTTAACTTGGTCCGCTTACTCGTGCCAATAGCGCCAATGGCATTACATCATAAGTCTCTAGAGTTTTAGTGCTGATTGTGAAATGCTACTTGTCTGTTTTGGAGTATATCATTGCTCAAAAAACGCACAATAGAACAAATGAATTATAAAAATTTTAGTTTATTGTAGCGTTTAGGGCCTATGCGGGTCGGTATAATTAGCCTATTTGGATTTGACGTATGTTTCAGTCTGTCGATAAAAAAGTTCTTTCCTCTGTAACAACAACTTGGCTTCTCTTCAGTGGCGACCGATTGGTCGTAAGAGAAGGTGAGCCAGGATTGCCAATCGCCGATTGGCAAGCATTATCATTTCTGCATCACTATGCCGACCAAGTGAAAATGATCACACACCAAGAGGTAGGAGTTGAAGCGGTCACGGCACATGTTATCGATTTAGGCCATGAAGCCCTTGACGTAGAAGGCTGGGAAACGGTATCTCTGCGGCGCTTACTCATGTCAATTTCGGTTGAAGATTTTGGTTTAGTCGCGAAAACATGGCAATACACACACTTTTTGAGAACACACCGATATTGCGGTCGCTGCGGCAGCAAAATGGACGCAGTGGATTGGGAAATGGCAGTGCATTGTCACAACTGTCAGCATCGGTGTTATCCACGAGTGTCACCATGCATCATCGTTGCAATTTATCATGAAGATAAAATGTTGTTGGCACGTGGTGTACGGCACAAAGAAGTCAACATGTACTCTACGCTCGCTGGATTTGTAGAAAGTGGAGAGAGTTTAGAACACGCAGTTCATCGTGAAGTCGAAGAGGAAGTCGGCGTAAAAGTTAAAAATCTAGAGTACTTTGGTAGTCAACCTTGGCCATTTCCACATTCACTGATGGTAGGCTACATAGCTGAATACGCGGGTGGTGATATTGTCATAGACGACCACGAAATTGATGATGCACAGTGGTTTAGTCTTGATAATTTACCCAATATCCCGCCAAAATTTTCTATCGCGGGTCAATTAATTGATGCTGTCGTAAAGCGGCAATAAAAAACCCTGCCGGAGCAGGGTTTCAGAAGTAAATCTCGGTCCCGTAAACGAGCTTCTTTTTATCTGTTGTTTATAGTTGTAGCAAACGCTCACTTATTATACAAGTGTTTTGTCGCAGATATTTGATAGCGTTTACACGACAGTGGTCTGATACCTTCGTTTTTGATTAAAAAATTCGATTACCTTGAATTTGATTTTCATCAACAAGCATGCCCTTTTGTTATCAACTTTAGAAGGGTTTCTTGCTATACTCCGCCACTTTGTTGGTCAGTAAACAATACTAGTGGTAATTTATGTCCGAGTTTCAGCCTACTCTTCAGCGCCCTGCGCTAAAAAATGATCGTTATCTGAGAGCATTACTCAAGCAACCGGTTGATATGACGCCGGTCTGGATGATGCGTCAGGCTGGACGCTACTTGCCTGAGTACAAAGCGACAAGAGCAGAAGCAGGCGATTTTATGTCGCTGTGTAAAAATGCCGATTTGGCCTGTGAAGTGACGCTTCAACCGTTGAGACGTTACGATCTCGACGCCGCCATTTTATTTTCTGATATTTTGACTATTCCCGATGCAATGGGCCTTGGTTTGTATTTCGAGCAAGGCGAGGGGCCGAAGTTTGAGCGTCCTATTACTTGTGCTGCGGATGTTGATAAAATCGGTATTCCAGACCCAGAAGGCGAGCTTCAGTATGTGATGAATGCAGTGCGAACTATTCGTCGAGAACTAAAGGGCGACGTACCGCTAATCGGTTTTTCTGGAAGCCCTTGGACTCTAGCCACTTATATGATTGAGGGTGGTTCAAGTAAGGCATTTACTAAAATAAAGAAGATGGCGTTCGCAGAACCTGCCATTTTGCACGCACTATTGGAGAAATTGGCTGATTCTGTAACCAGTTATCTCAATGCTCAAATTGCAGCAGGCGCTCAATCTGTCATGGTTTTTGATACTTGGGGCGGAGTACTGTCTCCAAGGGATTACAAAGAATTTTCGTTACAATACATGGCGCGTATCGTCGATGGCCTAAATCGTGAGAGCGAAGGACGCAAAGTGCCAGTGACGTTATTTACTAAGAACGGCGGTATGTGGCTAGAATCCATTGCTGCTACGGGCTGTGACGGTGTTGGTTTAGATTGGACTATTGATATAGCCGATGCCAAAGCGCGAGTGGGTGATAAGGTCGCACTTCAAGGCAACATGGACCCATCTATGCTTTATGCATCGCAAGCTAGAATCGAGCAAGAAGTAGCGACAATACTGGAAGGTTTCGGCGAAGGCAGTGGTCATGTATTTAACCTAGGTCATGGTATCCACTTGGACGTACCGCCTGAGCATGCTGGAGTGTTTGTCGAAGCGGTCCACAAGCTAAGTCGACCGTACCACAAATAGCCTGAGGTTAACCTTGAAAAATGTGCTTCGCGCTAAGCGTCGCGAGGCAACCCCTTTTCAATTGAGCGAATGAGGCGATGAGTCAATCGATTGGGTTCATCGCTTTTGTTTTTCTGCTGTTCAATGGCCCATTCGATATGTGGTTTAACGAGTTCACTGGCGCTGTCTAATTTAGCACCTAGTGCATTCAGGATCTCATCACTTATTGGTGCGTTACCCAAAGCGATAGCTATGTTTCTCTGCCATTTTTGGTAACCAATCCGTCTTATTGGTGAGCCTTCAGTTTGGCGCAAAAATGTCTCTTCATCCCATTCAAATAGATTCAAAAGTGTATTGCCATGTAGCGGCTCTCTGGCGAAGAAATCAGGCTGCTGTGTCACCGATGCATAGCGATTCCAAGGGCAGACGAGTTGGCAATCATCACAGCCGTATATCCGATTGCCCATGGCTTGGCGAAATTCTTCAGGGATGACACCGTCATACTCGATAGTTAAATAAGAAATACATCGTCTGGCGTCTACGGTGTAAGGCGCGACTATAGCGTTAGTGGGGCAGATCGTCATGCAAGCGTTACAGGTACCGCATCCCTCTTCAACTGGTTCGTCAGCGGGTAGTGGTAAGTTGACGAAGAGCTCGCCGAGAAAAAACCATGAACCGGCTTCTTTGTTTAGCGTGAGTGAATGTTTCCCCGTCCAGCCGATCCCCGCTTTTTCGGCAATGGCATGTTCAAGCACGGGCGCTGAGTCAACGAAGGGCCGATATTGGGTGTGAGCTAATGCTGAAGTGATTTTTTCACCGAGTTGTTTAAGCTTTTTGCGCACGACTTTGTGATAGTCCCTACCCAGCGCATAACGACTGACATAGCCAAGATTAGTGTCTTTCAAATGCTGAGCAAAAGAAGCGTCGGGCGGCAAATAATTCATCCGTACGCTGATGACACTTACCGTGCCCGGAACTAATTCGTCAGGTCTACTGCGTTTGGTACCGTGAGCCGCCATAAACTGCATATCACCGTGGTACCCTTTATCGAGCCAGTCTTTTAGCCGTGGTTCTTGATGACGCAGATCAATATCACTGATACCAACTTGCTGAAAGCCTAGCGCCAGCCCCCAAGCCTTGATATTGTCTACTAATTGAACCAGATCGATTGAATTTATTTTGGACATGCCAACATGTTAGATACGCAACAAACCGACAGTTTAACATACAAACTTTTTCGCGCCGATCAGATTAGAGAACACGAAAGGGGCGCAGCACAGGCTGCTGGTCTAGATATGTTCACACTGATGGAGCGCGCAGGAAAAGCCGTATTCGAGCAGTGTCAGTTACTCTTGCCCAATACAGAAGTATTCCTTGTGTTGGTTGGACAGGGACACAATGCTGGTGATGGCTATATTGCCGCACTGAACGCGAAAAAGGCAGGTAAGCAAGTGCATCTGTGTGCGATAGAGCCCCATCGCATCCTCTCTGATGATGCGGGTAAAGCACAAAAACTATGGTTGGAGTCTGGCGGTAAAATCGAGGTATTTGCCCCTGCATTACTTGAGCGAGCAGAAATTATTATCGATGCCCTTCTAGGAACGGGTATTAATAGCTATATTCGCAATGAATTTGCTGATGTCATTGATGCGGTCAATCAATCCGATAAGCCTGTGGTAAGTATAGATGTTCCTTCCGGTCTAGACGCAAATACGGGCCAATCACTTGGCCGTTGTGTACAAGCAAATGTGACCGTGACATTCGTCGGGATTAAACCCGGTTTAACAACGGGAGCGGGAAAACAGTCTTGCGGAGAATTAGTGTATGCCGATTTAGGCATTGGTCATCACTTCGATGCACTTGCAAGAAGCTCTGCAAACCTACTTGATGTTGAGCATTTTTTCCAAATGGCCCCCCGCGAAATACACAGTCATAAAGGCACTTATGGTCGGTTATTGTGTGTGGGTGGGAACAAAGGCACTGCAGGCGCAATACGTTTGGCGGGAGAAGCGGCACTGAGGACAGGTGCAGGTTTGGTTAAAGTCTACGTTCATGAAGCATCAAAAGTGCAAGTGAGTGCTGGGCGTCCCGAACTGATGGTAACGGATGATAACTTGGACGATGCACTTGATTGGGCTACGTGTGTAGTCTTGGGACCAGGCCTTGGCCAAGACGAGTGGGCTTTGGAAGCATTTGAAAAAACCATGAAGCATTGTCAAACCCACCCCAAGCCAATGATTGTTGATGCTGATGCACTCAACTTATTGAGTAAGCATCCAACGGCGTACAGTATTACAGACTGCATTTTGACCCCTCATGCCGGAGAGGCTTCGCGGTTATTGGGTGTAACGGTCGATGAAATTGAAGCCGACCGATTTAACAGCGTCAGGCAGTGTGCACAGCGTTATCACGCAACCTGCGTATTGAAGGGCGCTGGCAGTATTATTGATAACGAACGCGCAACTTGGGTTTGTCGTCACGGCAACCCCGGTATGGCAACAGCCGGTATTGGAGATGTGTTAAGCGGTATATTGGGTGCATTGCTTGCACAGGGATTACCGCGAGACATTGCGTGCAAATACGGCGTTTGTATACACGGTAAAGCCGGTGATGAGGTGGCGCGTTTGTACGGTCAACGAGGCATGTTGGCAAGCGATTTGTTTGAAGCGGTAAGAGCGTTGATCAACCAATAACACACAAATTACAGAGGGTGTCTTGCGACGAGAGTGAATAGTCACTAGCATGACGCCCGTTGTAAATAAGTGAATCATTATCATGTCTAAGTTGACGGCAACGCATGTTGCAAACCACATTTCAGATACGCAAAACCTTGCGGAACGACTGTCGGCCGCCGTCGGTGCGGAAAAACAAAGCGGTGCGATATTGCATCTAGAAGGTGATCTGGGCGCAGGCAAAACGACATTCAGTCGATTCTTTATCCAATCACTTGGTCATTCAGGTAAGGTTAAAAGTCCGACTTATACATTAGTGGAGCCTTATGAATTACACGATATCACGATTTATCATTTCGATTTGTATCGATTGGCAGATCCTGAAGAGCTCGAATTCATGGGTGTACGAGACTATTTTGCTGAAAATACCGTTTGTTTAGTCGAATGGCCGCAAAAAGGCGGTGAACTATTGGCTTGTGCGGATTTAGTTATTACTATTAAATTAGTAGACGAACAGCGCTTCTTTACGTTAGATGCGCTAACGGCGAAAGGCGAATCGATATTACGACGGTGTGATATCGACTAAATCAAGTCCAAGCCAGCGTCTGTCACAATAATAATTAATTAGACTATGCAGAACTTATTGCGCTTTGGAATTATCGTTACGTTGCTTTGGGGATGCCTTGGTGGCGTAGCTCTCGCTAAAAATCAGATAGATGGCCTGAGGATTTGGCCATCTCCTGGCAATACCAGAGTGGTGCTGGATATGGATTCAGCGCCGACGTATAGTTATTTCTCTTTGAAAAACCCTAACCGCTTAGTCATAGACTTAGCAGACACCAGCAACGGAACAGACCTGTCTAAGTTTGAAAACAACAGCGACCTCATTAAACGCATTCGATATTCCACGCCCAAAAATAAGCAAGGCGCAAGGGTCGTAGTTGAATTGACTCGCGCGGCGAAAGCGAGTTTGTTTGCTATGACGCCGACTGCACCTTACGGGCACCGTTTGGTGATTGATCTAGCTGATTCCAAACCTGCGTCCAGTGCAGTGGTATTGAATACGCAATCGAATAATCGAGACCGAGATATTATTATCGCAATCGATGCGGGCCACGGTGGTGAAGACCCTGGCAGTGTTGGGCCTGCGGGAACCTATGAAAAACACATTACACTTGGGGTCGCTAAACGGCTACAGAAGCTCATAAACAAAGAGCCCGGCATGCGTGCGGTGATGACACGGACTGGCGATTACTATGTGTCGCTGAACAAGCGTCCAAATATCGCGCGGGACAACAAAGCAGACCTACTGATTTCTATTCATGCTGATGCGTTCACTCAACCACAACCACGAGGCGGTTCGGTTTGGGTATTGTCTATGCGCAGAGCTGACTCAGAATTGGGTAAATGGCTCGAACGCAAAGAAAAGCATTCAGAGTTGCTCGGTGGCGCTGCCGAAGTGATATCGGACAATGCTAGTGAACGGTATTTGGCTGAAACGATTTTGGGAATGTCGATGGATCATTCCATGTCGACGAGTTTTGACTTGAGCAAACGAGTGCTTGGTGAGTTGAAACAAGTGACAAAACTTCACAAGAAAGCACCTCAGGCAGCAAGTTTTGCGGTGTTGACGGCACCAGATATACCTTCAATTTTGGTCGAAGTCGGATTTATCTCTAATCCACAAGAAGAAAAAAACCTGAATTGGAGTGAATATCGTCAACGGTTGGCAAAATCTCTGTTCAACGCGACCAAAAAATATTTCCAACAAACGCCACCCGATGGCACACTTTGGGCTTCTCAAAAATCGTCAAGACGAACGCACAAGGTGCGCAGTGGTGAATCTCTCTCATTGTTAGCACAACGCTACAATGTTAAAGTCAGCACCTTGAAAAAGGCCAATAACCTAAACAGTGACATTGTGCGTATCGGTCAGGTCTTGACCATCCCAAGCACATAATTATCGTCTCTCTTATTTTTCAGGGGAACACATTGCCAATCGCCTTGTTACCACCTCGACTCGCCAACCAAATAGCGGCGGGAGAGGTCGTTGAACGTCCCGCATCGGTCGTTAAAGAACTCATTGAGAACAGTCTTGACGCCAACGCGGACAAGATAGAACTGGATATCGAAAAAGGTGGCCATAAGCGAATCAAATTACGCGATACAGGCAAAGGCATTGCTAAGGATGAACTGAGCTTGGCCTTGAGTCGTCACGCGACAAGTAAAATAAGTTCTCTAGACGACCTTGAGCAAATTATGTCATTGGGATTTAGAGGGGAAGCACTGGCGAGTATTAGTTCGGTCAGTCGTCTCACTTTGACATCTCGCCCTGCTGGCCAAGAACAAGCGTGGCAAGCGTTGTGTGAAGGTCGCGAGATGGCGGTTAAGTTGCAGCCGGCTGCGCATCCTGAAGGCACGACCATAGACGTGGTGGATTTGTTCTACAACACGCCAGCTCGCCGCAAATTTCTGCGCACCGAGAAAACCGAATTTCAACACATTGAAGACGTGGTCAAACGCATTGCCTTGAGTCGCCCAGATGTGACTTTTGTATTGCGTCACAACGGCAAAGTTATGCGACGCTTTCAAAAGGTACCAACAGACAAACCTCAACAGCGCATTGCTCAGGTGGTGGGGCAAAGGTTTATCGACAATGCCGTTACACTGTCTTCAGACTATGGCGATATACAAATTCGCGCTTGGTTGGGAAATACTGAGACGCTGCGCAGTAGCACTGACAACCAATTTAGCTTTGTTAATGGGCGAGGTATGCGCGATAAGCTGATGCTACACGCGATCCGGCAAGCCTATGAATTGGTGTTACACACCCAAGAACAGCCTTCATTTGTGTTCTATCTGACATTACCTGCGACAGAGGTGGACGTAAACGTCCATCCGGCAAAACACGAAGTAAGGTTTCAGCAAAGCCGATTGATTCACGATTACATCGTTAAATCAGTTAGCGATGCACTGGCTAACGATGGCGTAACAGAGCAAACAGGCAGTCCGTCATTGGATTCGCCGTGGCAGGCCCCCAGTCATGATTATATTCAGCCATTGACGCCGGTAAGAGAGTCCACCAGTGCGCTAGGTAGAAGTAGTGCTTCTGGCGGCGCTCGCCCAAGCGGCAGGACGCCTGAGCCGTCTGATTCATCTGGGTTTACTCACTATCAAAACTTAATGACGCCAACAGTCAATGATGCGCAGATGGCACAATCACAGTTTCGATATTTTGCCCCCGTTGAGCACCTTCGTTTTTATCAAAAATCAGATGCGCTGATCCTCATAACGGCAACAGACTTAATACCCGTCTGGTTGCATGGAAAGCTGGACAGTGCCGACTGCAGTCAACCCTTGCTACTGCCTGTCGTAGTGGATGGGCCTTGCGAAGACCATCAGTTTCTCGAATTGCTGGCATCATTAAAATTTATCGTCAACAAACAGGGTGGCAAGCTAAGATTACAACAGGTGCCAGCTGGCTTACGTCATTTACCATGGGCTGGGCTATTTCCTTTATTGGTGACGCATAGACCTGAGAGTACAGCACAATTATGCGGGCTGATTGCCAACAGCGAGTTTGCTAGTAAAGACCTACAAAGTGGTCAAATATGGCACTGGTTAGATCTGTTAAGTGCTTCTGAACAATGGGAATATATCCGTGAGTTTGGTAAAATGCGCACATTGGACTCCATTGTGAACTGGTGGTTGATGTGAGTTTGTCTTCTCAAACACAGCAAGAATTGCCTGTAATATCGATAATGGGCCCTACCGCCTCGGGAAAAACTGGGTTGGCTCTGTCATTAGCTGAGCAATTTCCATGTGAGATAATCAGTGTAGATTCGGCACTGGTTTACCGCGATATGGATATTGGCACCGCAAAACCAACCAATGAAGAAATGGCTATCGCTCCGCATTGGTTGATAGACATTATTGACCCTGCAGACGCTTATTCTGTCGCAGAATTTTGCAAAGATACCGTATCTTTGATCAAAGACATCCACGGCCGTGGCAGAGTACCGATACTCGCTGGTGGAACGATGATGTATTTCAATGCCTTGATAAATGGAATTTCGCCACTACCTAAGACAAATGAAAAGGTTCGTGAAGAAATTGCAAAAGAAGCCGATATCTATAGTTGGCAAAAATTGCACGACGAATTAGCAAGTTACGACGAAGTTAGTGCAAAGCGAATACATCCGAATGATCCTCAACGGCTGTCTAGGGCTATTGAGGTATACCGGTCGACGGGTAAGACGTTGACTTACTGGCAAAGTTTGGAAGGCGAGACGTGTCCGTTTGACATTGTTCAGTTCGCCATTGCACCAGAGGATCGCAGTGTGCTCCACGAGCGGATTGCACAACGTTTTGACGTTATGCTCGAGCAAGGTCTTGTTGATGAAGTCAAATCGCTTCATCAACGGGAAGATTTACACCTGGATTTACCGTCAATGCGGTCGGTTGGATACAGGCAAGTGTGGCAATATCTTGATGGTGACCTGTCACACAGTGAAATGCGAGAAAGAGGTATCATAGCAACACGTCAGCTAGCCAAAAGGCAGCTCACTTGGTTGAGAGGCTGGAAGGATGTGATCTGGCTTGACACATTTGCTAAAGATAATTTGACTAAAATAGCAGCAAAAGTCACACTTTAATCTGTGGAGTGTGCTATATATAGGCGCATTGGCGGTTTCAATTGAATCGCCTTTAAGATAATAAAAAATAAAGGATATCCAATGGCTAAAGGGCAATCACTACAAGACCCATTTCTAAATGCACTACGCAAGGAACGTATCCCGGTATCCATCTACTTGGTAAATGGGATCAAATTACAAGGCCAAGTTGAGTCATTTGACCAATTTGTCATCTTACTGAAAAACACAGTAAGCCAAATGGTATACAAGCACGCTATCTCAACCGTTGTACCAGCGCGTGCGATTACTATGCCTAGCTCTACTCAAGGGGACTCTGAAAATAGCAAGGGTGAATAAAACTAAGGAACAGGCTGTTGTTTGACCGTTATGAAGCCGGCGAACAGGCTGTTCTTGTTCATGTAAATTTTGCCGACGAAAACAATAAAGAAGACTTAGCGGAATTCGAAATGTTAGTTTCGTCGGCAGGTGTCACCGCGGCTGATGTTTTAACAACATCGAGAAATGCGCCGCATACCAAGTATTTTGTTGGGTCTGGTAAAGCAGAAGAAATCGCTGCGGCTGTAAAGGCTCACGAAGCAAACGTCGTTATATTCAATCACGCACTCTCTCCTTCTCAGGAGCGAAACCTCGAAGCCATGTGTAAGTGTCGAGTACTCGATCGAACGGGTCTTATCCTCGACATCTTTGCTCAGCGAGCGCGGACTCATGAAGGTAAACTTCAAGTCGAACTTGCGCAGCTCAAGCATATTTCTACTCGCTTGATTCGGGGTTGGACTCACTTGGAGCGCCAGAAAGGGGGAATCGGGTTACGTGGTCCCGGTGAGACGCAGCTGGAAACAGATAGACGATTGCTAGGGGTCAGAATCAAAACGATCCTCAAGCGCCTAGAAAAAGTGCAAAAACAGCGGGAGCAAGGACGTCGTTCAAGAAAACGAGCGGAAATTCCGACACTGTCACTCGTCGGTTATACCAACGCGGGCAAATCGACCCTGTTTAATCGGATTACCGATTCAGCGGTATATGCGGCAGACCAGTTGTTTGCAACACTGGATCCGACCTTGCGCAAGTTGGAGCTCAGAGAAGTTGGCCCGGTAATTTTGGCGGATACTGTTGGTTTTATTCGTCATCTTCCTCATGATCTTGTTGCAGCGTTTAAAGCGACATTGCAGGAAACCCAAGAAGCGGATTTGTTGCTGCATGTCGTTGATTATTCTGACTCGAATTACCTCGATACTATGGATGAGGTGAATAAGGTACTTGAAGAAATTGATGCTGGGGAAATTCCGCAATTAATCGTCTGCAACAAAATCGACCAATTGGAAGATGTTGAACCGAGGATTGACCGTGATGAAGAGGGCCGACCTATTAGGGTGTGGTTGTCTGCACGGACAGGGGACGGGGCGCATTTACTCCAAGATGCGTTGGCTGACTGTTTGGCCGAGAGCATGGTGAGCTACACTTTAAAGATACCACCGGCGCAGAGCCGACTACGAGGTGTGCTATACGAGCTGAATTGCATTTCGAATGAAGAATATGATGCGACAGGTGATTGGGTCGTTGACGTCAGAATGCCGTCGTCAGATTGGAATCGCCTCGAAAAACGGTTGGATAGTGGTATTTCTGGATTTGTAATAAAACATTAATTGCACTTGAAATACGATAAAAGCAACCAAAATAGATTCTTTTTCAGTATTATTGATTAACAACTGGTTTATGGAGTATCAACATGGCTTGGAACGAGCCGGGTGGTAATAATAACGACCCGTGGAAAAATCGCGGTGGTCGTGACCAAGGTCCACCTGATCTAGACGATGTGTTTAAAAATTTGTTTGGTAAGTTCGGCAAAGGTTCGGGCGGCAGTGGTGGTTCAGGAAAACAGCTGGGTGGCTTCGGTCTGCTGATTCTGATAGCACTACCCATTGTCGTGTGGTTCGTTAGCGGTATCTATACCATCAAAGAGGCAGAATCCGGCGTAGTCTTGCGTTTTGGTAAATTCCATCAAGAGGTAGGCCCAGGCTTGAGCTGGAAGCCAACCTTTGTTGATACTGTTATCCCAGTCGATATACAGGCTATCCGTGATCAATCGTCAGCGGGTTCAATGCTAACCGAGGATGAAAACGTGGTGCGTGTGCAAATGGAAATGCAATACCGCGTTGTTGACCCGTATCGTTGGACCTTTGCAGTATCCAACCCAGAAACAAGTTTGAGCCAAGCGTTAGATAGTGCGATCCGTTATGTTGTCGGTCACTCGACAATGGATGATGTCCTAACTGACGGACGTGAAGTCACTCGCCAACGAGTTTGGGAAGAACTGCAATCTATTATTGAACCTTACAACTTAGGCGTTTCTATCATTGATATGAACTTCAAGGATGCGCGTCCACCTGATCAGGTAAAAGATGCATTTGATGATGCTATCTCTGCACAGGAAGACGAACAGCGTTTCATTCGTGAAGCAGAAGCTTATGCCAGAGAGATCGAGCCGCGTGCCCGTGGTCAGGTCAACCGTATGAACGAAGAAGCACAAGCGTATAAAGAGCAAATCACGCTTGAAGCACAGGGTGAGGTGGCTCGTTTCAATGAATTACTGCCGCAGTATGAGAAAGCGCCAAAGGTCACACGTGAACGCATCTATTTAGAAACCATGGAGGAAGTCTTTACTAATACGAGTAAAATTATGGTTGATGGCGGTGAAGGCAGTGGCAATATGATGTACTTACCGCTTGATAAGATAATGGACCGTCAATCGGGTACTCAGCCTGCACGCTCTCGCAACACGCTAGAAGGCTTGCAGGGAACAACGACAATTGATGTTCCGCGCACCACATCACCATCTAGTGGCTTGCGCAGTGACCGCTCGAGACAAGGGAGATAATCAGCAATGAAGAACTTTGGTATAGCGATTATCGTTACGTTGGGTGTGTTGTTGTCTGGGGCGCTTTTCGTAGTCAAAGAAGGCGAAAAGGCAATTGTTATTCAATTTGGTAAAGTGAAAAAGTCAGAAGCTGGTGAAAGTGTGGTTTACGAGCCAGGCCTACACCTCAAATTTCCATTTATTGACAGCGTTCGTCATCTTGATGCACGTCTACAAACATTGGATGATGACCCTGACCGTTTCGTTACTTCCGAGAAAAAAGACTTAATCGTAGATTCGTATGTCAAATGGCGCATTGCTGACTTCGAAACTTACTATTTGTCGACATCTGGTGGCAACAAGCTAGTTGCAGAAAACCTTCTTAAGCAAAAGGTCAACAACGGCCTGCGGTCTGAGTTTGGTACACGTACCATTCCTCAAATCGTATCGGGCGAGCGTTCTGAGTTAATGAATCAAGCGATGGAGCAAGCTTCAACGTCTTCTGACGAATTGGGCATTGAGATTGTTGACGTTCGCGTTAAACAAATCAATCTACCGACTGAAGTCAGTAACTCTATCTTCCAGCGTATGCGTGCTGAGCGTGCCGCTGTAGCCCGTGAGCACCGCTCTGAAGGTCAAGAGCAAGCAGAAGTTATCCGCGCTGATATTGATGCTAAAGTCACGGTTATGCTAGCTGATGCAGAGCGAAATGCTCGACAGCTACGCGGTGAAGGCGATGCAACAGCAGCGCAAATTTATGCCGATGCTTATTCCAAAAATGCTGAATTTTATAGTTTCCTTCGCAGTATGGATGCCTATAAGAAGAGCTTTAATAGCAAGCAAGATGTCATCGTGGTTGAACCTGATGGTGATTTCTTCCGTTACATGAACGCGCAAAGCGGCAAATAACGATTCGGCTTTGCTGACCAATAAAGCCGGTGCTAGTCACCGGCTTTTTTATGTACACTACATAACAAAATGTCGACGATAACGGCATGGTATTATAACAACAAGAACGACAGGGGATTGGTTTGACAGAACAAACAACAAACAACCGCCACAATAATCAGCAAGGGTGGTTCAATCGCTTCCTCGCGACGGTCGAGTGGTTGGGGAATTTACTGCCTCATCCGGTAACATTATTTGCATTGCTTGCCTGCTTTATTGTGGTGCTTAGTGGTATTTTGGGCTATTTCGATGTTGCTGTTGCTGATCCTCGCCCTGAAGGTGCTAAGGGCCGCGAGGCTGACGGCATGATTGAAGTTATCTCGTTGATGAGTGCCGAAGGTTTACAGCGCATAGTCACGGGACTTGTGACCAACTTTACTGGCTTCGCACCGCTTGGAACCGTTTTGGTGGCGCTTTTAGGTGTATCGGTTGCTGAGCATTCTGGCCTGTTGTCTACCGCTATGCGCTCGTTAGTAATGAACGCCTCAAAACGCGCCGTTACTTTTGCTATCGTTTTCGCAGGCATTATTTCTAATACGGCTTCTGAGCTAGGCTATGTGGTGTTGATCCCCCTTGCCGCCATGATATTTCACTCTTTAGGGCGGCACCCGCTTGCGGGATTGGCCGCTGCGTTTGCTGGCGTGTCGGCTGGGTATAGTGCCAATCTATTACTCGGCACCGTTGACCCTTTACTCTCGGGTATTACCGAGTCAGCCGCACACATGATTGATCCTGACTATGTCGTTGGACCTGAAGTGAACTGGTACTTCATGTTCGTTAGCACGTTCATTGTGGCTATCATGGGGGCCTTTGTTACTGAAAAAGTCGTTGAGCCCAGACTGGGTGTCTATGATCCCAAAAATGCATCAATTGACCTTGGTGAGCAAAAAATGGACGCCCCAACACCACAGGAAAAACGTGCGCTAAAAATGGCTGGCCTTGCTTTTGTCGTAGTATGTGGTGTGTTGGCGCTTACTATTGTGCCCGAAGGTGGCATCTTGAGAAACCCAGACACTGGCGGTGTACCTGGTTCGCCATTTTTGAAAGGCATAGTGGCGTTTATCTTTATCACGTTTGCCATCCCCGGATTTGTTTATGGTCGGGTAGCCGGCACGATGAAAAATGACAGAGACATTATTGATGCGATGGGGAAAAGTATGGGGGCAATGGGCCTCTACATTACTTTAGTATTTTTCGCGGCCCAGTTTGTTGCGTTTTTCAAATGGACAAATTTAGGTACCGTCATGGCGGTGAAGGGAGCGGCGCTACTGCAAGCCATTGGCCTTGATGGGCCAGCCGTATTCGTATTCTTCATCCTTATGTGTGGCATCGTTAACTTATCTTTGGGTAGTGCATCAGCGCAATGGGCCGTTACAGCTCCAATCTTTGTGCCTATGTTAATGCTGATCGGCTTTGCGCCGGAGGTTATTCAAGCGGCCTACCGCATTGGTGATTCGGTCACAAATGTCATTTCACCGATGATGAGTTATTTCGGTTTGATTTTGGCTATGGCTGCAAGATATCAAAAGAATATTGGCATGGGGACCTTGATCGCGACCATGTTGCCATACTCTCTCGTTTTCATTGTTGGTTGGACAGCGTTGTTCTACTTGTGGGTCTTTGTCTTTAACATGCCTGTTGGCCCTGGCGCAGCAACTTATTACCAGCCTTAACGCTTTTCTGTTGACTTTGCAGTGGTCTGTATTTCTTTATTTTTCGTACACAGACCGCTAGCAAAGAACGTATTCAGGTTGACGAATGAAATATAAAAGTAATCAGCAATTTACACATAAGCAAGCCGACAAAATCGGCGTGCTTATTACCAATTTAGGTACGCCGCAAGCGCCAACTAAAAAGGCGCTCAAGCCGTATTTAAAAGAATTCCTCTCTGATCCACGAGTGGTTGAGGTTCCGCGTTTGATATGGTGGTGTGTGCTCAATCTCATCATCCTAAATATTCGCCCGCGGCGTTCAGCCAAAGCCTATGCGACCGTGTGGAGTGAAGAAGGCTCACCGTTGTTGGTTCATACCAAAGCTCAGGCAGACGCCCTTGAAGCTCGTTGTAAAGCCGAATACGGTGATGATGTTATTGTTGATTACGCAATGCGTTATGGACAACCAGCGGTTGGTCGCGTTATTGATGACATGCTTGCAAAAGGGGTTCGCAAGCTGGTTGTACTGCCCTTATATCCTCAATATTGTGCGTCGACCACAGGCTCAACCTTTGACGCGCTGGCTCATGACTTTGTCGGACGTCGTTGGTTACCCGAATTACGCTTCATTAACCAATATCACGATGATGAAAGGTATATCGATGCCATTGCGCAGAGTATCAAGGCGTATTGGCAAGAACATGGACAGGCTGACAAACTCATACTGTCTTATCACGGTATCCCTAAACGTTACCTATTAAACGGTGACCCTTATCACTGTGAGTGTTACAAGACGAGTCGCTTAGTCGCTGAAAAATTGGGTCTAGATAAAGATCAATATATGACGACGTTCCAGTCTCGTTTTGGACGCGAGGAATGGTTGAACCCTTATACTGATGAGACAATGAAAGCCTTACCTCAACAGGGTGTAAAGTCAGTGCAAGTTGTTTGCCCTGGCTTCTCTGCTGATTGCCTTGAAACCATCGAAGAGATTGGCGAAGAAAATTGCGAATACTTTATGGAGGCGGGCGGCGAAAAATTTGGTTACATTCCCGCTTTAAATAGCAGTACTCAACACATTGACGCCTTGTTCGGCATCATTCAGGATAACTTGTATGGATGGCGTGTAGAATCCGATACCCAAGTACGCGCCTTGGAAGCGGAAAAACTCGGAGCAGACAAATAAGTGTCGACCCCAAGACCAACGATAAAAGCCCCAAAGGCTTTATTGAAAGCGCAAAAACTGGCTAATTTACTGGATACGGCTTTTACGATACCCATCGTCCGCATCAAAGTAGGTTTAGACTTTATCGTGGGTCTCATTCCTGGAGTGGGTGATGCGTTAATGCTGTTTGTTGCGCTTCGCATAGTCTGGTTGGGGAAACGGATGGGACTGCCTTCAGCTTTGGTCAAAGCAATGTTGCGAAATGCGGTAATTGACTTTGGCGTGGGATTTATTCCATTTATCGGTGACCTATTTGACTTGTTTTACAAGGCGAATGTAAAGAACGTACGTATTATGGAAAAATGGTGGGTAAGCCAGCAAAAAGGCAATATTGATGCTGGCACCGCGCAAAAGTTGATGGAGTGGGAAGCGAAGATGGATGAGTTGGATTCAAAGTAAATCCATACGCTAAATCAACACGCAAATCTTGCTAGTTTTTCCATCGGTATTACATCTAGTGCTTTTTCATTCGTTGCCTCTAAATCAACAAGCGGCGCACACCCCGCTAATTCTGCCTCTAGCCAACGCAACGCACACAAGCACCACTTGTCTCCTGCTTTTAACCCATCAAAAGCATATTCGGGCCTCGGTGTGATGAGATCGTTTCCTCTGGCCAAAGAAAATTGCAAAAAACCGTCTGACATAATGGCGCATACACTATGGTTGCCTTGATCACCATCGGGTACGTAACAGAATCCCTCGCGTGTAAATCCCGTGTTGCCGCAGCAGAGTTTCAGTGGTTTTCCGTATACATTTTTAGCATTTGCCATGAATTTCGGTTTCCTTTTCGTGTCGTAAAATAACACGATAGTATTGATCTGAGTTGGTTTCTGACTGGTACAAGTCTTCATAAAATGTATTCACTAGTGCATCATCTGCATTGTATTGCTGTCAAGAGTCGAGGAATCAATTCCCCCTATGTTGGATAAAAGCCGTCTAAGCCAACCCGTTAATGTTAACGAAGCAGAAATTGCTAAATTCAATCAGTTGGCGAAGGAGTGGTGGGATCCTAACGGAAAATTTAAAACTGCTTTGGCGTTTAACCAAGCGAGGTTGGGCTACTTTACACGCCATATCGAACAGGTACTGAAACGTCCTTGGCATGAACTCAGTATCCTCGATGTCGGCTCCGGCGGTGGTTTAGTCAGCGAAAACCTCGCTAAACTAGGTGCAGAAGTTGTTGGTATTGATGCTAGTGCAACGAGTGTTGAAGTCGCGCGCGCTCACGCGATACAAAGCGGTGTGTTGGTGACATATCAACACAAAATGGCCGAAGACATGGTCAAAGAGAAGCGTCAGTTCGATGTTGTTATCAATGCCGAAGTAGTCGAGCACGTTCCCGATCAACACACGCTAATTCGACAGTGTAGTGAATTGGTTAAGCCTGGTGGTCTGTTGATTTTGGCCACATTAAATCGCACAGTAAAATCGTACATCGTTGCTATTCTCGGTGCAGAATATGTCATGCGTTATTTGCCGATAGGGACCCACGATTGGCGTAAGTTTGTGAAGCCCAATGAGTTGCAGCAGTGGGTCTTACCTGGTGGATTTTCTCTTATTGACGAATCAGGTGTTGCACTCAATCCATTTAAAAGGTTATGGCGCTTAACACCAAACACTGCGGTCAATTATATGCAGTGTTACCTCAAGCATTCATCACAAAACTAAATAAACGTGTGTTAGTCGTAGTGATTTGTCAGTATTGACAAATAGCACTAGCCTGTTGTTCTTAACATTATGTTAACAGTGGGCTGAAAACATGAAGATCTTCGAAACAAAAACGGCGCCAACGCCTCGTCGCGTCAGAATATTTCTCGCTGAAAAATCTATACCGATGGACTATGTTCAAGTCGATATAGAAAAAGGCGAAAACCTGTCAAAAGAAATGAGGCAGAAAAACCCCATTGGGAAAGTCCCGATTTTAGAACTGGACGACGGTACATGTATCAGTGAATCTGACGCAATTTGTACTTATTTTGAAGCGCTTCATCCCGAGCCTAGCCTTTTGGGATCTACCGCGTTAGAAAAAGCAACCATTTCGATGTGGCAACGACAGGTAGAATTTGGGCTATTCATGCAAGTGGGTATGTGTTTTCAGCATTCCACAGGATATTTTAAAGATCGAATGACACCTGTCCCAGAGTTTGGTCAACAGGCGGGAATTAATGCGTCCAAGTTTTTGCATTTGTTAAACAAGCGCTTGGCAGACAGCGAGTTTATCGCCGGCGACGCCTTTTCTATAGCGGATATAACAGCGTTGTGCTCTATCGACTTTG
Source organism: uncultured Alteromonas sp. (assembly GCA_963922845.1). Classification (GTDB taxonomy): domain Bacteria; phylum Pseudomonadota; class Gammaproteobacteria; order Enterobacterales; family Alteromonadaceae; genus Alteromonas. The sequence continues at coordinate 24,117 of CAWUJV010000031.1, read as the reverse complement.
CCCGCGTCATGAAGATTCGCATAGGTGACGAGCAATCGGATTTGCAACGTTGGTACGATCAAATTAATCAGCGCCCAAGCGCAAAAGCATAGGACGGAGGCGTCGACATGATTGAATTATACACGGCGGCTACGCCCAATGGATGGAAAGCGTCAGTTGCCCTCGAAGAGATGGGCTTTGATTACCAAGTATTTCCTACTAACTTGATGAAGGGGGAACAAAAACAACCCGACTTTTTGGCGATGAATCCAAACGGTCGTATACCGGTGATTCGCGATACGGAAGAAGATAACTTGGTGGTGTTTGAATCTGGCGCAATCATGATTTATTTGGCAGAGAAAAGTGGAAAGTTTTTACCCGCTGACGTCAAAGGCCGAGCAAACGTGATGCAGTGGTTGATGTTCCAAATGGGTGGCGTTGGGCCGATGATGGGTCAGGCAAATGTGTTCTTCCGGTACTTTGAAGAGAAAATACCCACCGCCATCGATAGATATCAAAATGAAGTACGACGTTTATTTACGGTATTAGATGGTCACCTTCAACATCACGAATATTTAGCAGGTGATTACTCGATAGCAGATATGGCCAACTGGTGTTGGGTGCGGACTTACGAGTGGTCTGGGGTGAGTGTTGATGGACTGGATAGTCTCATACGTTGGAAAAATAGTATCGAGGCACGACCTGCGGCAAGAAAAGGGGTAGAAGTACCTGCTAAGATCGACAAAGAGCAATTATTAAAAGGTGCGAAAAACGTAGTAACTAAGTAGGCGCATATGCACCTACTTGCACTTACTATTACATTTTACTCGTCGCGCCAACGTTTTGTCAGATCGTCATAAGCATCGATTCGACGGTCTCTGAAATAAGGCCAGATTCGTTTTATTTGTTCTGTTCGTGCCATATCTAGGTCAACAATAAGCACCGTTTCTTCATCTGCGCTTGCAGTGGCAAGTAACTCACCTTGTGGCCCTGCTATAAAGCTTTGCCCCCAAAACTGTATACCTGGGTCGGCCGCAACCGGCGAGGCTTCGAAACCCGTTCGGTTCGCAACGATGACGGGCAACGAGTTCGCCACTGCATGGGCTCGTTGTATCGTTTGCCAAGCGTCGAATTGTCGCTGACGCTCATCCTCAGTATCACGCATATCCCAGCCTATAGCCGTGGGATAAAATAAGATGTCAGCACCTCTCATCGCCATCAAACGGGCTGCTTCTGGGTACCATTGGTCCCAACATACCAGTACACCAAGCTTTCCGACACTTGTTTCAATCGGCTCAAATCCAAGGTCACCCGGTGTAAAGTAGAACTTTTCATAAAACCCAGGATCATCGGGGATATGCATCTTGCGGTACTTTCCGGCTATTTGCGCACTTCGGTCAAATACAACGGCTGTATTGTGATAGAGGCCCGAACCACGTTTTTCGAATAGTGATGTCACTAACACAATGTTGTGTTTTGCTGCGATCTGACCAAAGAATTCGGTAGCGGGACCGGGGATAGGCTCCGCTAGATCAAAGGCATCTGTGTCTTCTTCTTGGCAAAAGTATAAAGTGCTGTGTAACTCCTGCAACAAAACTAATTCGCACCCTGCTGCAGCAAGCTCTGCTATACGTTCGGCACTCTTGTTCCAGTTTGTATGTTTGTCATTATCGGCGACTGCTTGCTGAACCAAGCCAACCTTCAATTTAACTGGCTTCATAAAAAGAGACTCCTTGTTTGAATTGGTTGATGACCGAAGCCTTGAGCGTATTGGTCGGCACCTGCATGGTGATACAGTGTAAACTGCCGTATTGTTGTATCAACACACTGCAATCAATTGGGACAATTTCAAAGTTAGGGTAAGCTTTGGTTAATACTTCGATAGCTTGTCTGTCCTCAGCTTGTCCGTATACGGGCGCTAATACATGGCCATTGCATAGTAGAAAATTGGCGTAAGATGCCGGCAACCTGTCACCCTCATCATTGTGTATAGACGGCAAGGGTAAGGTAAAAACGTCGTGTCCCGCGAGTGCGGTTCGGCATTCTTCTACAAGGGCGGCTAAGCCTGCATAGTGGCTATCTTCTGGGCGGTTTTCGCACGCCTGAACCACTATTCCTTTCGTTGGCGTAAAACGTACTAGGGTATCGATATGCCCGTCGGTGTCATCGCCTTGCAGATGACCGTTCTCAAAAATGGTAAACGTTTGATGGCCTAATACTGCGCTAAACTCATTCTGATAGGCTTCAGTTGAGATAGCCCCATTTCTCTGGGGATTGAATAGACAAGACGCGGTAGAGAGTAAATGTCCCTGCTCGTCAATTTCCAAAGCGCCGCCCTCCGCGACAAGAGCACTAGACTCAAGTGGCTCTGAACAAAGCTTCGCCAAGTAGCGTTGATTGACAAGGTTGTCTCGGGTTGCGTCGAATTTTTTACCCCATCCGTTAAAAACAAACTCAATTGGTGTGTTATGACCATTGCCAAAACGCGTCAAAAATCCGTAGTCTCTCACCCATGTGTCATTGTACTCGGCTGATATAATCAATACCTGATTACTGTGTTTGAGTCGTTTCCGGACACTATCAATATCACCATCGCGACACAAAAGAATGACTGCACTACCGGTATTGTTGATTGCATCTATAAGTTTGAGGTACAAGGATTGAGCGGCATCAAGCCATGTTGCCCAGTCAGTCTGTGCATTTGGCCACGCCAGAATAACAGCGTCGACGGGATGCCATTCGGGAATTAGTTGCATGTGTTTGTTCAAGCTCAGTTGTATTTTGAAATTATACCAGCAACGCAGCTAGGTGCGATTGATATTTCAGACAAGCACATTTTTGTGGAGCAAGTTTTACTCAGTTTTAGCGATACCGAATCGTTTTATGTCAACACGCGCTTCGAAGAACACTCACCTTATGGCAAAACAAGGTGGCGCCCACCGTTTAAATGAATCGTTTGGCCCGTTACATAATCGGCGCTGAGCAAATAGTTCACGGCCTTAACCGCCTCTTGAGCCCCTGGTACTTTGCCTAGTAACGACTTTTTCTTCGCTTTTTCTCGATAGTTGTTATCGTCCCATTCATTAAACATAACGAGCGCAGGGGCAATCGAGTTCACCTTGGTATGAGGGGCGAGTTTGCGAGCGAAAGAGAGGGTAAGATTGTGCAGTGCGGCTTTGCTTGCGGCATAAGCAATGTGTTTAGCAGAACCGCAGGATTGGACAAAATCGGTCATATGAATTATGTCCGTAAAGCCGTCTTTACTCTCCAGTAGAGGCGCTAGTGCGAGGTTTATCTGGTAAGGGGCTTGGACGTGTACTTGGATCATCTTGTCCATGACAAGATGATTGGCCGTATCATCTGACTCAGCGTCCCAGTCTGATGCGTTGTGAATAATGGCGCTGAGTGCCTTGCACTGACTTTGAATTGTCACAATTGCTCGCTCTATACCCGCTTGGGTGCTAAAATCAGCCTGAATTGCTACTGCGCCGCTGCGCTCCAATGCGTCTATTGCTGGGCGACGTGTGCGGTAAGTAAATACAACTGGTATGTTTTGTTCCAATAAAGATTGAGCGACGGCCAAGCCAAGTCGCTGTGCACCACCGGTTATGAGTACGGGAGCTTTCAATATTTTGCCTCTCGAGAGTTTAAGTCTGATTGTGAAGTACACCATGTGATCAGCACAATCAATAAGTTAATTTGGTTCGACTAAACCTTATTCGTTGTTATTTACGTATAAGGCGTATTAAAGATTTATCGGAAAGGATTAATGTTAGCAAAAGAAGCAGTTATTGTGCGCGATGCGATTGAGCGTTCATTATCGAAAGAAGCGGTATTAGTCAGAGATGCGTTGGTCAAAGCGGGTCTTGAGACGCCTATGGTCGAAAACCATCTTACCGATGACGAAAAACGCCGCCGTATTGAAGCTTCGATGTTGGACATCATGGAAACATTAGGTTTGGACTTGGAAGACGATAGCCTAACAGAAACGCCTAGGCGTATTGCCAAGATGTACGTTGATGAAATTTTTTCTGGGCTAGATTACCGAAAGTTTCCGAAGATCACACAAATCGAAAACAAAATGCAGATTGAACAACCTGTTCATGTCACAGACATCAGTCTGACGAGTACCTGTGAACATCATTTTGTAACAATCGATGGCACGGCGTCTGTTGCCTATATTCCCAAAGGTACGGTAATTGGCTTGTCGAAAATCAATCGATTAGTCAGTTTCTTTGCTCAGCGACCACAAGTTCAGGAACGTCTTACGCAACAAGTGTTGGTTGCCATACAAGCATTGACTGGCTCGGATGATGTTGCGGTATCGATAAATGCGACGCATTACTGCGTGAAAGCGCGTGGAATAAGAGATACAAACTCGTATACAAAAACGTCTGCCTTGGGTGGAATCTTTTTAACCGATAAAGATGTCCGCCGAGAGTTTTTCGCGTCCTAAGGCCAAAGAAAAACGCCAACCTAGCGGGTTGGCGTGTCCTGCAAACTCGTGACGATAAGATTGACATCATCGTCAACACCGTCGGCAACTATGATCTCCAATGAGCCTTTGCAGCTTGCACACCGAATGGCTTGCTCTTTGTATTTGTCGCCCAATCGATTATCTTCGATTTTATTGATATAGCCACAACACGGGCACATAAATTCGTGAACTGCTACTAATTTCATTAGGCTTTCCCTCGTATGTTATTTCACCGTCCAATGGTAGTTTTACCAATCCTCATAGATAGAAACTCGAACTAGATAGGCATGTCCATAGAGAGTGGATAGGCCTTTAACTCTTAGTAGTTTAATTATCTATGTAGATTGGTGTTTCAGGCGATTTGCGCACTTTGCCTTTCCCACTACAAAGTATAGGCAACAAATCCCTATCTAGCGTAGACAGCGCTCACTTTTTTATCGGATAAAACCAACTCACTCTCAGTTGGTTATTTGGCTATCTGGTTTGGTACACCAACTCATGAAAGTGGGGAGGCGTTAGTCTATGATGCTAAAAGAAAAAATGACGGCGCCTTAAGAACCGGCGCTATGAATCTAAACAACTTGAGCTTTGCTAGCTGAGACTAAACTGACTAGCATAAAAAGAGATAGGCGCGTAATTTAGGGCAATTTACGCATGTCATTGCGCCTTTTTGCGCCATAGCTCAAATACCAACTAGGTTTGCCGAAGTAACCATTTTTGGTCATATGGCGTCAGTATCATTTGCGTTTGTTCAAGTTGATGGCGTGTTTGACCAACGAGTTCGAGTGTTTTGTTGAAGCCTTGCTGTCGTAGAGCATCAATATTAATCACTTGCGAATGTTCACTAAAGTTGACTAATACTGCGAGTTTTTCCCCAGCTTTGTTGTGTCTAACAAAACCAAAGCAATGTTGGTTATCGAGATTGATAAACTCAGTGCTGGCTTCGCCGAATATAGGGTGCTGTTTTCTTATCTCGATAAGTTGTTGTAAGCCATTAAAAATGGCCAGTTTAGTTTGCTGGTGAAGGTTAGCACGAGGCGGTGGCGTCGCCGCCATAACTAAGTTGATATCTTCCTCTTCAACCGACAAGCGATGAACCCAGCGAGCATCATGAGTTTTGTCAGCGTCATTTGCATAGTCATAATCGTTAAGCAAACCGAGTTCATCGCCAGAGTAGAGAAGAGGAATGCCCCCAATACTAAAAATGATGCCGTGCACTAACATGATTCGCTTAATCGCTACGTCAATTGCCGATTGATCTTTGCGTTGAAGTGCCGCTTCAAGCCCACACAACGATGCCAGCGAACCACAAACTCGGCAGTCTCCAGTAGATGGATTTTCACCGAAAGGCACGCCATTGCTGAAAGTGCCGTCAAATCGACCGGTATAGAATTGATTGAGAAAATGACGATGATCATGGGGGTTAATACCAAGCTGGTATGCCACATCATCATCAAATGTCCAGCCTATGTCGTCATGACAACGGACATAATTGACCCAAGTGGTTTGTTCCGAGATGGTAAAACTTTTTCTCATGGACTGATTGAGCAATCGTGTCTTTCGGGTCGCCAGACTGTTCCAGATTAACGCCATAAGTAATGGGTTATAGGACAATTGGCATTCATCTTTATCGATATATTTTACGACTTCATCGGGGTGCACAATGGCTTCAGATTTAAATACCACCGCAGGTGCGACTATCTGCAAACAACGATTAAACGCTTGAATCAAGGTGTGTGCAAATGGCTGGTTTTCACAGTTGGTCCCTTTATCCTTCCAAATAAAAGCGAGTGCATCGAGTCGAAGTGCTGCACACCCTATATTTGCCAAAAACAACATCTCCGCCGTTATGGCATTAAATACCTCGGGGTTGGCATAGTTAAGATCCCACTGGAAGCTGTTGAACGTCGTCCATACCCATTTTTGCATCGTGTCATTCCACGTGAAATTACCTCGGCGGACCTGGGGAAATATTTCGCGCAGTGATTGTTCGTACTCGTCGGGCTCACTTTTGTCATCAAACAGATAGTAATACTGCTGATAAGTTGGGTCGCCTTTGAGCGCTTTTTTTGCCCACTCATGTTCGTCTGACGTATGGTTAAATACGAAATCCAGTACCAGACTAATTCCCGCTTGTTGCAAGGCATTGGCGAGTTTTCGTAAATCGGACATCGACCCTAATGTTGGATTGACTTTCCTGTAGTTGGAGACGGCATAACCACCATCGCTGTCCCCTTCAGGCGATTCGTATAATGGCATCAGATGTAAATAGGTAATACCTAGCGATTTAAAATACGGAATTTTAGTAATCAGATCATGCAGTCTAGGCCCAAGTAAATCGACATAACACGCCATGCCAACTTGGTTTTCATCTCGATACCACAAGGTGTTTTCGCGGCGTTCTCCATCTAATCGTTTGAGGGGCGTTTTGCGATCTTTAAATCCCTTAGCTAGGTTCTCGACAAGGTTTTGTAGGTGATAAAAACAATCATATTGGCCGCCGTACACTTTTGTATAGCAGTCAAACAAGGCATCAAAATGCTCATCGAGCCTTTCGATAAACACTTTATGTTCTTGATTCGTTAACAAAGTTAAATCAAGGTTGTTAAGAATTCGTGTCAGGCAAAGCCTACTGTCGGCAGCGTAGTTCATATCATACATCCGTACTTTTCGCGTAAAACGATTAAGCTCGTTCATCTCGCTGATTTCAGGATAGTTCAAAAAAAGTTTTTTACATCCCGTTTACAGCTGTAAATTTATTTGCTAACTTGATCTTAAACGATTAAGTTGTTTTTGCAAATAGTTAAGTCACAAGGAAGACGAAAACTTTTTGCAACAACCTTCGAAATGCCCAAATTGATGTAGGCTTAATGTAAACATCTTGTTTGACTGAGTTGCCGTCTCTGGGCGAGAGAAACTCGAGCTGTAGCTCGAGCATTAAAAACCGAAACCTGGAATGAAAACTATGAATGTATTTACTAACAAAAAAGTGTTGAGTAGTACGATTGCACTTATTCTCAGCGGTAACGCATTGGCACAAGAATCGGAGGCGCCAAATGCAGCTGAGGACAAAAATAAATGGGAAAGTATCGTTGTTACGGCCGCACCAGCTGGCGCAACAATGCAAGAAGCGAGTGTGTCTGTCAGTGCGCTAGATGAAGAGGCGATTGCGAAACTAGCGCCACGTTCTACAGCAGAGGCTTTCCGTTCTCTTCCAGGTATCCGTGCCGAGTCTTCGGGCGGTGGTGGTAATGCTAACATTACTATTCGCGGTATTCCGCTCGCAACAGGCGGTTCTAAATTCATGCAATTGCATGAAGATGGCTTACCAGTTCTTGAATACGGTGATATTAACTTCGGCAACGCGGATAACTTCTTGCGCTACGACTGGTCAGTGAATCGTATCGAGTCTGTTCGCGGTGGATCAGCATCGACGTTTGCGAGTAACTCACCCGGTGGTGTGATCAATATGATCAGTAACACTGGTGAATTGGGTGGCGGGGCGATTGGTACAACATTTGGCCTCGACTATGATGAGTTTCGTTTGGATTTCGCTTACGGTGGTGAGATCAGTGATGATTTGTATTTTCACATTGGCGGCTTTGCCCGTGGTGGTGAAGGTCCTCGTGATACAGGTTTTAATGGCGACCAAGGTGGTCAGGTTAAATTCAATATAACCAAGGTGTTGGACAACGGACATTTGCGTTTTTACTACAAAAATTTAGACGACCGTGTGACCACGTATCTACCTGCACCTGTATTAGTTGAAAGCAATGGTGAATACGGTCCTGTCGCTAATTTTGATGCATCAAGTGAAACCCTGCACTCTGCGTATACGACGAACATTTCAACCTTTGACGCGTATGGTAATCCACGTAACCGCGACTTAACCGATGGTATTGAATCGAAGGTGCAATCCTTTGGCTTCGAAGCGGATTTAGAAGTTGCACCAGAACTCTTTTTACTCAATAAATTCCGTATCAGTGATGTAAGTGGTGGTTTTATTTCGCCTTTCACCGATACATTTGGCGCCTATGGTCCACAGTCGGCCGACAGTATGGCTTCGGCTATTTGCGCATCTGCCTTAGATGGCGAAGGTAATGCGTTTAATTGTTCAAGCACAACCGTTACGCTGGCAAACGGCCCTGGTGCAGGTGACCAATACTCAGGTCTAGCCTTTTTGAATCTGTTGTTCGATACCTCAATCAATGATCTCGGCAATATGATTAACGACTTAAGTTTGCGTAAAGAATTCGACAATGGCGTATCACTTACCGTCGGCTACTACTACTCTAAGCAAGATATTGCGACAAGCTGGAATAGCTGGCCAACCTTTATTCAAACCGTTGATGGCACTGATTCTCAATATTTGCATATAGAGGATGCGGATGGTAACGCGTTGGTTGATAACGGGTTATGGGCACCTAGTTTCTTATCTTGGAATTGGGATCTTAACTACACGACAACCGCTCCATATATGAACGTAGGTTTTGAAGTAGGAGATAACTGGTTGTTCGACGTCAGTGTTCGTCATGATACGGTTGATGCGAACGGCGAACTTATTAACAGTTGTTGTGGTGGTAACACCGATTTTGATTTGAATGGCGACGGCCAAATCAATGGTAATACTGAAGATGCGTCGGCAAGTAATGGCTTTGGTTTTGGTGGCGGTGTTATTAACTTAAACCGCGCTGGTGCTGCTAGTCAGATTGTGAACTACGATGCGTCTAATACGTCATACTCACTGGGTGGCTCTTACTTACTGGACAACAGTAAAACGGTTTTTGCTCGCTACAGTAAAGGTAGTCGTGCTATCGCAGACCGTTTACTTCAAATTGCTGGAACGCTGAACGCAGATGGAAGCTTAACCAGCACAACATCGGGTTTTGATGAAACTAAGCAGCTAGAAATAGGTTTTAAATACGCTAAGCCTGGTCTTGTCTTCAATGCAACTTTGTTCGATACAGTGACTGAAGATACGCAAGCTGAGGTAACCAGCGGTCTGACGTTTATTCGTGAATATGAGGCGACGGGGTTAGAGCTAGAAGGGACGTATTCTTTCAATGATGCTTTTTCAATCAACGGTAACTTGACGTGGACTGACGCTGAAATCAGTGCAGATCGATTTAACCCTGACTTGGTGGGTAGAACACCACGCCGCCAAGCGGATGTTATCTGGACGATTGTACCGCAATATCAACTTGACGATTTAACCGTAGGAGCGGCATTACAAGGCTCGACAGAATACTATGTGCAAGACAGCAATGAGTTACAGCAGGATGCATATAACATCGTTAATTTGTTTGCTACGTGGTATATCTCGGACGAATTCTCAGTCTCGTTGAACGTAAATAATGCGACAGATGAATTCGTGATCACTGAGTCGGAGGAAGGTTCTGCTGCAGTGGGCGATATCATCCGTGCACGACCACTAAATGGTCGCACAACAACACTATCTCTTAAATACACTTTCGAGTAAGGTGTTCCGTGCTTGAGGAGTGCATTGCACTCCTCTTTTTTATTGAGTAAACATTGCCAAATCGACCCTTTGGCAGTGTTGATTTGAAGTGTCTAGGTTAGATTATATGGCTGTGAGCGACCAAAATATTCGCGTAATCCGATGGCTTACGTACCTCATGTTCATGATGTTCGCAATGACATCTGACTCAATTGGTGAAATCATCAAAGAGGTAAAAATTGCCTTTTCAGTTACGAATGCTCAAGCGAGCTTGATGCACTCTTTACCTATGCTAGGTATCGCGCTTTCAGGCTTGTTTTTGGGCTTTCTCGCCGACAAGTTTGGGCGCAAAACTACCATCATATTAGGATTAAGCGTATTTGGTCTGGCGTGTTATGGCTTTCTTGCCGCGAACAACTTCGTTTTTATCGTCAGCTTGATGACGCTGTCCGGTATAGCGGTAGGCATTTTCAAAACAGGGGCGCTCGCACTCATTGGTGATATCTCAACGTCGACTAAACAGCATACCTCTACTATGAATGGGGCTGAGGCGTTTTTTGGTGTAGGAGCGATAATTGGTCCCTTGATCGTTGCATTTTTGATTAAGCAAGGCGTGTCTTGGCAATGGCTATATGTGATTGCTGGTGGTATGTGCACATTACTTATTGTTGCGGCGTCCTTAGTCAACTACCCAACACATCAACGCGACGCCGAAACTGAAGACAAAGTTTCGTTAGGCGAAAGCCTGAAATTGTTAAAAGATCCCTACGCTATGGGCTTTTCAGTGGGGGCATTTTTATACGTAGCAGCAGAGAGTGCCATATACGTTTGGATGCCAAGTTATTTAGTATGCGATGCGTCATCTGTGTCGGCGACCTATGATTGCTATACCACGCCATCGACTCAGTGGTTAGCTATTTACTCTGTTGCGGTGTTTTTTGCACTGAGAGCTGCAGGTAGATTCGTGGGTATTTGGATGATGGCTCGCTTTAATTGGGCGTTAGTCCTCGCATTGTTCAGCGCAGCAATTCTCAGTTGTTTCGCAATTGGATTGATAGGGGGAAAACATATTGCGCTATTTACGTTCCCACTCAGCGGTATCTTTATGTCGGTTATTTATCCCACATTTAACTCCAAAGGAATAAGCTGTTTTCCGAAACATCAACACGGCTCGGTCGCGGGTGTGATTCTGTTTTTTACTGCGGCAGGGGCAGCTGCCGGCCCATTTATTATGGGGTTAATTAGTGACGCTTACGGGGGCGATGCAAAATACGGATTTATCGTAGCGAGTGTGTTTGCAGGTATGTTGTTTGTTGGACTGTTGTTCAATTTTCTGAAAAACCCGACAGAACAGAGACTACAAGAAATAGAGGCTTCCGAATATGGCGCTTGATGATAAATGGTACGGCGTGATAGAGGCGGGCGGCACTAAATTTATATGTGCTATCGTTGATGAAAGCAAGAACATCATAGCGGAAGAACGCATTGCAACCCGCACTCCAGATATTACATTGGCCAAGTGTGTAGACTTTTTTCAACAGCAAATGAAGCTTGGATACACTATCCGCAAAATTGGTATCGCGTCATTTGGGCCTATTGTCTTAGATAAAGCCTCTCCTCAGTGGGGTCATTTCTCAAAAACGCCCAAGCCAGGTTGGTCAGGCGCCAATTTTGCCCCCAGACTCAGTCGGGAATTGCAGGTTGACGTTGTGCTTGATACGGATGTAAATGCTCCTGCATTGGCTGAATATAAATGGGGCTGCGCGCAACACGCAGAATCCGTGGTCTACCTGACCATCGGAACTGGATTAGGCGGAGGTGTGGTGATAAACGGGCGCCCTTTACATGGCGTGACTCACCCTGAAATTGGTCATATGGCTGTTATTCCACCTGAAGGTCAAACGGGAACTTGTCCTTTTCATGAGCACTGTGCAGAAGGCTATGCGTCGGGTACGGCATTGGGAAAAATATGGGGGCAGCCCGCTCACGAACTCGATAGTGATCATCCCGCATGGGATGGCTTTGCGTTTGTGGTGGGTCAATTATGTCGTAACCTAGTACTCAGTTTTAGCCCACAAAAAATCATTTTTGGCGGTGGGGTAATGCAAAAGCCGGGTTTGCTATCGAAAGTGATTCAAGCCACCGAGAAAGAGCTGGGAGGGTACGTCGCCTTTCCGGAAGGAACCGATTTAAACACTATCTTATGTCTCCCTGCTTTGGGGGATAAGGTCGGCGTGTTGGGAGCGCTAGCGTTGCTTGATCAATAATGACGCAAAAAAAAGGCGGCAGTGCTTTTACTATTTCATTGCCGCTGGAGTGTATTGCATTCAGTCAACTTGATAGAGCTCAAGTGGTAAGTCATCAGGGTCTCTAAAGAACGTAAATTCTTTCCCTGTGTATGGATCGATGCGAATCTCCTCGCACGCTACGCCTTTATTATTTAGCCATTGTACGGCTTTTCCTACGTCACTTACTCGAAACGACAAATGCCTCAAACCTTGCGCCTCAGGACCCGACGGTCTAACCGGAGCGCCGGGGAATGAGAAAAGCTCAATTTGATTGCCGTCGGGAAGTTTTAAGTCACATTTATACGAGTCGCGTTCTTCACGATAGTTTTCATCAATTACTTCACACTCCAGCACCTCTTCATAAAACGCTTTTGATTTGGCGTAATCTGAACAAATAATCGCGACATGATGTATTCCGTTTAGCATGTGTTCTCCTTGTTAGATAGGGCACGGTAGTAAACTAGATTCACTCCATACTAGTATAAGCTCCTTTATCAAAAGAGTTTATAAAGATGCGATTTTTATCGGTAGTAGTGGCTTGTTTGCTAGTCGGTTGTACCTCGGTGCCAGACGGCGTGGTGCCGGTATCCCCGTTTGATTCAGAGCGCTACTTGGGCACTTGGTATGAGATAGCCCGTTTTGATCATCGTTTTGAACGAGGATTGAGTCGAGTGACGGCGACATATTCAAAACGCGATGACGGCGGCATTCGCGTGTTGAATCGCGGTTTCAATGCCCAAGAGTCAGCATGGGAGGAAGCTGAAGGTCGTGCTTACTTTGTTTCCTCAGACAATGTGGGTCATTTGAAAGTGTCGTTTTTTGGCCCATTCTACGCAAGTTATGTCGTCGCTGAATTGGATAAAGATGACTATCAATATGCCCTTGTATCAGGTCCGGACCGCGATTATTTGTGGATCCTTGCTCGCACCCCCAATCTCAATGACGAGACTCGCCAATATTTAATTCAACGAGCGCAATCCTTGGGCTTCGATACGGAAAAATTTATCTACGTTAGCCATTCAGAACAATAAAAGGCGTCATTCACTCACTGATTTTTCGCCGTCGTGTTAGACTTAAGTATTCTTTTTAAACAATCTGAGTACGTTCTGGACTAGGTTAGTGCTGGGTGTATGATGAGCAGGTTGATATTTTCACTGATTAGTTTGAGTTTGCTGTAAGGACCCGACATTCAATGCGTAGATTGACGATTAAAACGCCCGACGATTGGCATTTGCACTTTAGAGACGGCGACATGTTGCAAGAGACCGTGCCCGCTACCGCCCGCTGTTTTGCCAGAGCGATAGTCATGCCCAATCTGGTTCCACCGGTTACAAAGGCTGAGCATGCCATGGCGTATAAAGCGAGAATCCTCGATGCTAGGCCAAATGGCAGTCAGTTTGAACCTTTGATGACCTTGTATCTTACAAATGATACGACGGCCGATGATATTGCAGAAGCTAAACGCGCAGGTGTGACGGCATGCAAGTTGTATCCAGCTGGTGCAACCACTAATTCGGATGCCGCCGTGTCGGGTATTGAAGCATTGTATCCGGTATTTGAGGCGATGGAAGAACACGGCTTATTGCTGTTGATTCACGGCGAAGTCACGGAGCATCACATTGATATATTTGACAGAGAAAAAGAATTTATCGATCAGTATCTCGAAAAAATCGTCGCAACGTTTCCTGGATTAAAGATTGTTTTTGAACACATTACGACAAAAGATGCGACCGAGTTTGTGTTGGCTAGCGGCGATCATGTCGCGGCTACAATAACGCCACAGCACCTGCTACTCAACCGTAATGATTTGCTGGTGGGTGGTGTACGACCACATAATTATTGTTTGCCCGTATTGAAGCGCAATATACACCAGCTTGCACTGCAAGACGTGGTGAAATCAGGCTCGCCAAAGTTTTTCCTCGGTACGGACTCTGCCCCTCACGCTAAACACAAAAAGGAAAATGCGTGTGGCTGTGCAGGTTGTTACAGCGCATGGAGCGCCATCGAGCTTTACGCACAAATATTTGACCAACTGGATGCCATTGACAAGCTTGAGGGATTCGCAAGTGAATTTGGCCCCGCTTTTTACGGCCTACCTGAAAACGAGGGAACGATCACATTGGTTGAACAAGACTGGCAAGTACCTGATGAAGTTGTGTTGGCAGATGGTACTGATATGGTTCCTTTCTTTGCTGGACAGACGCTCAATTGGAAACTAGAGACACCGCTAGCTTAATCGGCCTGCGCTTTAAAGCAGTAGCAAGTTGGTGCTTGCTGCTGTTTTGTTGTGTGCAAGGCGTCGTCGCCCAGACGTCTGAAATCACTGTTTACAGTTCACCCATACCCGTGTTCAGTGAGAAAACGTCAACAGGTAAGGCAACGGGCTATTCTGTCGAGCTTGCTCGCGCAATTGCCGCTCAGGCTGGCTATCAAACTCAATTCGTTCAATTGCCTTTTGAACAAAGTCAGGCGCGTTTGCACAGCCAAACTTTTCAAATGACAACCGGTTTAGTGCGTATCCCCGCGCGAGAACAAGACTATCACTGGGTAACCCCCATTAATGCTAATCCCATAAGGTTGTATATTCGCGATGAGTCTGCCCTTGTTTCCGCAGATATGTCTCTTCAATCATTTAAAACTATTGGCGCGTTAAAGGAAGACTATCGCCATCAGCTGCTTCGCGAGCGTTATGAAGGAACGATTGTCCCCTTCGATAGCTGGACACTTGCGCTAGAAGCGCTTATTCGGGGCGATATCGAAGCGGTACTGTTTTCCGAAGCAGGCGTGAATGCAACCTGTGCACGATCAAATCTAGATTGTCAGTTATTGCGTGAAGGACCGGTAATTGAAGTGTTCTACAGTTATATTGCTTTGCCTAAACTGCCGGGTAATCAGGTCTTGGCAGATAGGCTAAGCGAGGCAGCAATTGCTTATAAACGCTCCGTCGACTTTTTATCACTTCACGCCAAATGGCTACCGTCATTGAGCGACTATTCCCCCAATGTAACCGTGGCAGAGGGCATAGTTGGTTTTGGCTTTGAACTGGAAAACGTCATCGTAGACGATATTTGGGTTATTACATCACCTGAGCCTTTGTTTAGCCAATTGAATAGCCGAAGTGAACCCGAAGGTTATTCCGTCGAATTAGTCCAGCATATTCTTGAACGTGCAGGTATCAAAAAGCCAGTCCTTGCCGCGCCTTGGGAACGCATCATGAGAGAGTCGGAACGAAAATCAAACGTCATCGCTTTTGCGTTGACAAGAACGCCCGAACGGGAGTCTTCTCTTCATTGGATTACGCCAATTACTCGGGGCATTCACGGATTGTTTGGCGATGATCGTTTCGTGGGAATCGATTCGTTAGATTCAATCAAACCGCAAACAAAAATAGCGGTGTTGGCCCATGATTATCGCAAAGACGTGGCCGAAGAATATGGTTTAACCTACCAGTCATACAACAGTTGGCCAGAGGCGATGGGCGCCGTCTTGACGGGTGAGGCTGATTTGTTGTTTGGTTCAGATGGTGCGGTGAATTACGCTTGCAAAAAACTTGAGCAAAAATGTGATAACATCCTGCGCGTTTTTGATTATAAATCCACGACAACATACCTCACACTGTCGAAATCAGGTACCAGAATTCCGTTAGTTGAACGTTTAAAAGCGGCCGCATATGAGACGAAAAATGCGCCTTTCTTTAAGACGTGGTCTAAAGATTGGGAGACGTTTTTCGAGGCGCAACCAATTGGTCCTGTGCATATAGAAGATGGGGTAGTTAATTTTTGGCAACGACCGCAAGAGTAACACTGTGACTCAATTTTCTACTTTACCATTACTACCGCAATTACATGACGGTCTTTTACTGGCTAACTTCACTGATATGACGCCAGTTCAAGAAGCAACACTGCCTATTTCGCTCACTGGCAAAGACGTCATTGCGCAAGCAAAGACGGGAAGCGGTAAAACCCTAGCCTTTGCGCTGGCGTGTTTGCAGCAAGTTGATAGTACAAACCGGCATCCCGAAGGTATTGTCATTTGTCCAACCAGAGAACTCGCAGATCAAGTGGCGGAGCAAATACGATTGCTGGCCCGAAAAATGCCCAATGTGAAAGTCGCCACACTTTGTGGTGGACAGCCGATGGGACCACAAATTTCATCGCTCAAACACGGCTGTAATATTGTCGTTGGAACGCCTGGCCGCATCATGGACCACGTTGAAAAACGCAGACTCAATCTAAGCGAAATTAAAGTTCGAGTCTTAGATGAAGCCGACAGAATGCTCGATATGGGGTTTGCTGATGACCTCGACATTATTTTTTCTGCGATGTCCGCGCCTGTTCAAACCCTAATGTTTTCTGCGACGTATACGGAGAGCGTGACCCATATTGCTGAGTCTTATCTTAAAGAACCAGCCTTTGTTGAGGTCGATAATGAAAAATCTGAGACACAAATTGCCCAAATAGGCTACGAAGTCAGTGACGTTCATCGCAATACTGGCGTAATGGCGGTATTGACCCATTATCAACCCCAAAGTTGTATCGTATTTTGTAATCAAAAGCGGCAAGCACAAGCATTGTGTGACGAACTTATCGACGCTGGGTTTAAAGCAGGTGCAATCCACGGTGACCTTGAGCAGCCAATGCGCACACAAGTGCTCGCTCAGTTTGCGGCGAACAGTATCAATGTTTTAATCGCCACTGACGTTGCTGCTCGGGGGCTTGATATTGCTAATGTTGATTTGGTTATTAATGCGCATGTTAGCGAAGAGGCGGAAGTTCACGTACACCGCGTTGGACGGACTGGTCGGGCAGATAAAGAGGGCTTGGCGGTTAGTCTAGTCAGCGAAAGCGAAAACTTTTTTTGGCAACGCATTTTAGATTTGGTGGGTAAAGAGATCCCGTTGAAAGGGATTCAAAGCCTACGCTTTCACAAAAATCGCATCGTTATTCCCCCCTATGTGAGCGTGTTGGTCGATGCAGGGAAGAAAAACAAGATTCGTCCCGGTGATTTTCTTGGCGCGCTGACCAAAGATGCTGATATCCCTGGCGATGATATCGGCAAGATCACCGTGCAAGCGACGCGCAGTTTTATCGCCATAAAGTCACGAAGTGTGAAGCGCGCGCTGGGACTATTTCGCGAAGGCAAGATCAAAGGAAAGCGTTGCCGGGCTCGCAAGTTAAGCTAGGATTATCAACTGAGTGAGAGGTTGAGGTTTGTTGGTGCACAATCAACAAAGTTAAACTGAAAAGGAACGTCTTATGATGATCAATGCCACCTTGTTTGGGCAAGCGTTATTTGTATTCGCCGTGGTTGTGGCACTATTGAGTTATCACCTTGGAAAAACCAGAACAACGTCGCCAATAGCAATCGCTTTTGTTGGGTTTTTATCAGCACTACTACCGCCGCTGGCATTAGTTTATTTAATTGTATTGGTACGTAAAGACGAACTCGTGCGCCAAGGTTAAGTATCGAAAACCACTTTATCACTTAAACAAAAAAGCCGGCTGATGCCGGCTTTTCCTTAAGCAATGCTATTACCAAATCTTCACGCGATCTTCTGGCGCGATATACAAGGCATTGTCAGGTTTAACATCAAATGCAGAATAGAACTCAGGCACATTGCGAACTGATCCATTGGCTCTAAATGGACCTGGAGAGTGTGTATCTGTTTCAATTAAGCTGCGAAGTGCTTCATCTCTGAATTTCACTGCCCAAACTTGGCCGAAACCAATGAAGACACGTTGGTCACCGGTGAAACCGTCTAGTTCTGGTGCTGGTTGGTCGCCTAGTGAAAGGTGATATGCTTTAAGTGCAATGCTAATACCGCCTAAATCACCGATGTTCTCACCCAGTGTGTACTCGCCGTTAACGTTTAAACCTTCAAGCGCTTCAAACGCACTGTATTGCTCAATGAGTTTAGCTGTGCGCGCTTCAAACTCTTTGCGGTCTTCATCCGTCCACCAATTGCGAAGTACGCCATCACCGTCGAATGTGCTACCAGAGTCATCAAAGCCATGACCAATTTCGTGACCGATAACTGCGCCAATACCACCGTAGTTTACGGCATCCTCTGCATTCATATCAAAGAATGGCGGCTGGAGAATAGCAGCTGGGAAGACAATTTCATTCTGCGGTGGGCTGTAGTAAGCGTTAACCGTTTGTGGTGTCATGCCCCACTCGTGCTTCCAAACTGGACCACCTTGTTTTTTCAATAATTCTTCGTAATTCGCATCCGCAGAACGCTTCAAGTTACCAAATAGGTCACCTTTATCCACCGTCAGAGCACTGTAGTCTTTCCATTCATCTGGGTAACCAATTTTAACGGTAAACTTAGATAGCTTATCCAGTGCTTCTTTACGCGTGTCGTCTGTCATCCAGTCGAGCTGCTCAATACTTTCTTTATAAGCGAGCAGTAGATTGTTAACCATTTCGGTCATGCGGGCTTTAGCTTCAGGTGGGAAGTGACGTTTTACGTACACTTTACCAATAATTTCGCCTACGTGATTATTGAGAAGGCCAACTGCGCGACGCCATTGTGGCTGTTGCTCTTCAACACCGGCTAATACTCGGCTGTAGAAATCAAAGTTAGCTTCGTCAAACTCAGAAGACAGTCGAGTAGCTGTAGCGCGTATTAATCCCCAACGCAAAAACAGTTTCCAATCATCAAGTGACGTATCGGCGATATAGTCATCCATTTGCTTCATAAAGTCAGTTTGCATCATAACGACGCCGTCTAACTCTGTGAGGCGGGCCTCTTTGAGAAAAGCTGACCAGTCAAATTTAGGCATAACGTCGCCAAGGTTAGGCGTCATCACTTTGTTGTAATTCGTTGCCCAGTCACGAGTGAGTTCTTTTTGCATGTGCATTTCGGCGATTTCGGTTTCCATCGCCATCAATTTAGCTGCCGCTTCAGACGCTCCTTCAATACCCGCTAGTGTTAACATGCGCTCGACATGCGGTACATAAGCGTCGCGAATCTTCTGGCTTGCTTCGTCGTCTTTAAAGTAATACTCGCGTTCAGGCAATCCAAGGCCGGCTTGCCATGTGTAAATCATATAATTTTCAGGCGTTTTAAAATCGGCATATTGGCCCATCGCAAAGGGGGCACCGAAGCCGTATTTATTCGCATATGCAAAATACTCTGCCAGTTGCGTGTAGTTTTCAATTGCATCGATTTTTTCCATCTCAGCAACAAGAGGTGTCATACCCAGTGCATCACGCGTTTCCATGTCCATGTAAGCGCGGTAAAAGTCGCCCACTTTTTGCTCATCACTGCCAGCTGCGAAATCACCCTCTGACGACGTTTTGATGATATCCATTACGTCTTCTTGTGATTCATCGTGCAATATTCTGAATGCGCCATAGCTCGCTTTGTCTGCAGGAATTTCAACTGACTCGAGCCATTTACCATTAACGTATTTGAAGAAATCATCACCTGGGCTTACGGATAAGTCCATATTGGCTTTGATGATACCTGACGCGAGTGTTTGTGCTTTTTCTGCAACTGGTGCTTGGGTTTCATTAGAGGGTGAGTTGGCGTTTTGAGGGCTACATGCAGATAGCGCAAAAGCGACGCCCAGTGCCAGTAGTGATCGTTTCATGAGATTTCCTGTTTTCGGTGCGAACTGTTGTCTCGCTTATTGTTTTACATTGCGATGTTTTACTGCGCGAATGGCGCGGCGGTAAAACCTTATGCTATTCGTCGACCATACTAAATAGCATGCTTCTGTGTTGTAGCAAAATTTTTCCCGCCTAAATACATAGGTTGTAACAACTTAATTATCATCCACTGTTATAGTTAGCATCAGGTCAAGCAGAGGCGCGTCTCTTAGGTGAATAAATAAACCAGCAAAGACGGTCTTTAATACGTTGAGTGCTTTTATTTAAACCAACAACAAATAAAAAGGACAATCTATGTCGTTAACAGCTATCTCACTTGCCGGTTATATTGCATGGACAATGATATTGTTACTTGCTCTTGCAGGCTATCGTACCAAGCTAGCGAATTCTGAAACGCGTGGCTTAAAATTCAAAGCTGATGGTTCAGATGTGCCTGAGTTTGGCTTGCGATTGACGCGAGCTCAGGCAAACTGTTCAGAGTCATTTGCCATCATCGGGGGCACGCTCTTGTTAGCTATTGCCACTGGGCAAACCGCTTTGACCGACGGATTGGCGTTAGTCCTATTGAGCGCAAGATTAGGACAATCAATAGTACACATCATTTCAATTTCTAACATGGCGATTCAAATTCGTTTTATCCTATTCCTTATTCAGTTCGGTATCTGCGGTTACTGGTTGTTCGCGATGCTGACCAACATGTAAGGAATATCCTATGAGCGATAAATACACCGAGGTGTCGGTCTGTGATTACGCAGACGCGTTACCTAGAAGTCAGTTCGTCGATTACTGTATCAAACCCCTGTGGGCCAATATGCCACGCATTGCGGGTCCCGCATTTACGGTGTACTGTGCTCCCGACGACCACTTGATGCTTCACGCGGCGATTTATCGCGCTAACCCAGGTGATATTATTGTGGTTCAAGCCACCGATACATTTGCTGTGGCCGGGGGGAATGTGTGTGCCATTGCGCAAAAGCGAGGAATCAAAGGTTTTGTTGTGGATGGCGTTATTCGTGATTTGGCTGAAGTCAGAGACATGCAATTTCCGGTTTACGCAAAGGGCGTAGTACCTAAGCCAGGCGCAAAAAAATGTGTCGACCCGTTAAATCATCCAGTCAACTGTGGTGGTGTCACTGTGAATAGTGGTGATATCATTGTGGCCGACGAAGAAGGCATTGCTGTTTTACCAAGAGCAACCGCTGATGACTGCCTAGACATCGCGCAAAAAAGGGCGGCAAAAGATGGCGGCATGTCATTAGAACAATGGCAGGCTGAACATTACGATAAGGTCGAATCGACCTTGAAAAAACTAGGCTACGACGAACAATAACCGCTCAGTGGCTGTGCAGCTGGGCAGCCACGGAGTATTCAATGTTCGCTTTTTTTGAGCGTATAACCAAACCTTTTCCAGAAGATACACCGACTCAACCCCCAAAAGGGATTGTTGCATTTTGCCGCTTTTATACCAAAGGTATGTGGGGCGTTATTGCCACCGTATCGGTAATGAGTGCAATCATTGCTGTGCTGGAAGTCGCATTGTTTGGGTTTATGGGGCAACTAGTTGACCTTTTTGCCCAAGCAAACCCTGAAACCTTTCTCCAAGACCATCGCCACACACTGATTTGGATGGGCATAGTCGTCCTATGCTTAATTCCAGGCTTTGTACTGTTGCGCGCTCTATTTAGTCACCAATCGTTGATGGGCAACTATCCAATGCGAATTCGCTGGCAAGCTCATCGTTACTTACTGGGTCAAAGTCTGACCTTTTTTCACAACGAATTTGCGGGTCGTGTCGCGACGAAGGTGATGCAAACGGCGTTGTCGGTTCGTGAGACCGTGATGAAAATATTGGATCTAATGGTCTATATTGGCGTGTATTTTATCTCAATGGTCGTGCTGATCTTTTCAACTGACTGGCGTCTCAGCTTACCTCTGATTGTATGGCTATTTGTTTATATCGGTGTGTTAAGAGTGTTGGTTCCTCGGCTGAAAAAGGTCTCGCAAAAACA
Source organism: uncultured Alteromonas sp. (assembly GCA_963922845.1). Taxonomy (GTDB): domain Bacteria; phylum Pseudomonadota; class Gammaproteobacteria; order Enterobacterales; family Alteromonadaceae; genus Alteromonas. The sequence continues at coordinate 2,289 of CAWUJV010000031.1, read as the reverse complement.
GGCGGATGCACGATCAATCATGACTGGTCGTATCGTCGATAGTTATACCAATATTACGACGGTTAAGTTGTTTTCACACAGTCGCCGTGAAGCGGATTACGCCAAAGATAGCATGGATGGTTTTTTGCAAACGGTGTATCCGCAAATGCGTTTAGTAACGGTATTGGAGAGCACTGTTGAGTTGATCAATGCGATTTTGATTTTCGTTGTGGGTGCGATGTCGGTATACCTGTGGATGAATAATTTGGTCTCGCCCGGAGAAATTGCGGTGGCTATCAGTTTGTGCTTGCGACTGAACGGTATGAGTCATTGGGTGATGTGGGAAGTGTCTTCGTTGTTTGAAAACCTAGGAACGGTGCAAGATGGTATCAATACATTAGCACAGCCTGTTGCGGTTACCGATGCAAAAGCACCTAAACCAATGCGTGTTAGTGGTGGCGAAATTGAATTTGATAAAGTCGATTTCTCGTACGAAGGCGCGGCTAATAAGCGAATCGAGGTATTTGACCGTCTAAACGTTCACATCAAACCCGGCGAGAAAGTCGGTTTAGTGGGACGCTCAGGAGCAGGTAAGTCAACATTAGTGAATTTGTTGCTGCGCTTCTATGACACTCAGTCGGGATCGATTCGTATTGATGGACAAGACATCACGGCAGTCGAGCAAGAGCAGTTGCGGGCGCAAATCAGTATGGTCACGCAAGACACGTCGCTTATGCATCGTTCGGTTCGAGACAACATTGTTTATGGCCGTACAGACGCGACAGAAGAAGAAATTATAGCCGCGGCAAAGCAGGCAGAAGCCCATGAGTTTATTCTTTCATTGTCGGATAATGAGGGCCGAACAGGCTATGATGCTCATGTAGGAGAACGCGGCGTTAAACTTTCAGGTGGTCAGCGCCAACGCATTGCTATAGCGAGAGTGTTGCTCAAAGATGCGCCTATTTTGGTGCTAGATGAAGCTACATCCGCACTTGATTCGGAAGTCGAAGCCGCAATTCAAGACTGTTTAAATACGGTTATGGAAAACAAAACCGTGTTGGCGATCGCTCATCGCCTATCGACTATCGCTCAAATGGATAGATTGCTTGTACTTGATAAGGGATGCATCGTCGAATCGGGTACCCATGCTGAGCTTGTCGCGTTAGATGGTATCTACGCCAAACTGTGGGCGCATCAGACTGGCGGCTTTATAGGATTGGAATAACGCAATATGTTGGTGGCTATGCGTAGAAATTCTGCAATATTCACGCATATTCACCTGTCTATTCATCGGTGAATTTCTAAGACTACTCAACGTTTTCAATAAGTTAAAAGGATAATGTGATGACTTTAGGTGAACGGCTGAAAGCGTTGAGAGTTGAGAGAGGGCTGAGTCAACCTGAACTTGCAGAACGAGTTGGCATTGAGCAGTCTTACCTGTCAAAGGTAGAAAACGACAAATCTATTCCATCGGATGAGATTTTTAGTGCCTTGCAACAAGGATTGAACGTAACTATCGACGATATCATGATTGGGTTTGGCAACAAAAAACACCTAGCAAAGTGGATGCAGGTTGAGGCAATTGCTTTGTGGGTAAACGATAGAGACGCCAAGCTTTACAACCGACATCGCCAATTCTTGATGACGTGTTATTGCTTTGTTGCTTTGGGCTTGACGTTTTTTTATTCAGGATTTAGTAAGAAAATCTTTCCAGAGCAAGCGTTCGAATACATATCTATGGGCGTCATTGCCCCAGAAGAGCCTGATGACTTGCTCAAGCGTTGGGAACAATATCAACTCGCAAAGACCCGTGAGGATAGCTTGAATGCCCAGCGTACATTGCGACCTAGGTTAGACGAAAAGCGGGAGGTTTATTTTGAATATCAAGGCTCCAAGTACCATCGCGCTGTTGGCCAAGAACGTCGTGTATATTGGTTTGAGGGGGATTTTCGTGTCCCTAGACGCGTGAATGGAATCTTAGAAGCACTTGGTGTACTGCTGTTTATTTTGGGCATTATTGGTATCGCTGTAGACAAGCGACATTTGTTGAAAACGGGATAGTTTTTCATACAGAAAGGGTGGCCGTGTAGTGGATTTATTGTGACCACAGACGCTAACTGAGTTTCATGACAAAGCGCTTGTATCTGGATTCAGGTTGAGTATAATACGCGTCCCTCCCTTGCGACTCCGCACTTTTCATTTAAGACGCAGTAATCACAAGGGTAGTGTAAGTAAAATTTGCCTATGTTAGGCACTACAGGGGTGTAGTTCGAATTGGTAGAACAGCGGTCTCCAAAACCGATGGTTGGG
>CAWUJV010000030.1:0-50846 GCA_963922845.1 uncultured Alteromonas sp. | reverse complement strand
TTGCCAACTCTTCAACCATTGCTAGGTTTGTTACCGTTGATTCTTCTGATGCAGTATTTAGTGCGCTATTGTCTTGTTGAGCCATATTGTTCACCACGCTTTGTTTATTCATTAGAGAATTTATGTAACCAATAGCGTAATGTTACGAAATTAATTACATAAACGCAAAATAACGCGGTCATAGTGATCATTTCTTATGGAAATAATAGTTAACGACTATTGATTGGGAATCGCATTTATTAATTTTAAAGTGCTGATTTAAATAAAGTATTTATCGTATTGGCGGTTTATAGTATTCGGTAGGTAACGCCACACGTTTTCAAATGCCTTGCTACATATGTTGTCAATATGTGTTCGAAAGCCTTTAAAATGAAAGTTTTCAGTGTGTATTACAGGTGTTACCTATTCCTAATTTACTTAAAAAAGTCTTTGTTGACCCTACTACCACCCAACTAACCAATCAGAACTGTTCCCTTCTGTCATTTTCAGGAACGCCTCAACACTGTTTTGCTTCTTTGCGAGTTCTAGAAAAAATAGTGGCAGGTTTGCCAATTCGCTATAGCCTTGTTTATCGCTATTGAATTCGTCTAGCTTTTCTATAACGGCTTCTGGAATCGCTAGCCTTGTTGCCAGAAAGGTGTGTTTTGACATCCGAGTCAGTTTGATATTGTCTAGGTAAAACATATCGTAAATGATGCGCTTATGCTTACCTTGTTGGTATCGTAATAGATATTCTGCCACTATGAAGACGGCAACGGTATTTTGCTCTTTTACCTCCAGAGACTCATTTATGTATAGGCTAGCAATGGGCTCATTTGCATGATGTTCAATGAGTGCCTTGTCTTGCATTGGAACAAAGCTAACATTAAAACCCAAATGCTCGATGAGTTTTGGAATGTCTATCAGTTCACCGTTACGTTGCATGCAAAAGCAAATGCACTTTTTAATGTATAGTGAAAAATTGTTCTGACCGTATTTAAATATACTGTAAGTCACATCGTCATTCATGGCTCGTAACGTTCTACCTTTTCCTTGTATTTACTCAATTAATTGTAAACAAAACCAGTTAATAGGACTAGAGCAAACAAGGTAGGCGCTGTTAAACAACGCCCCCATAACCCTAACCAATACTCGCGATTCTTTAAAAAAACACGCCATTCAATTCAATTAAGACTATAATTAGGGTACGAATCATAAATAAAAACTATATCGTGTTGACGGCGGACACGTAATTCGGTAGTGTAATTACTTGACCAATTGGTCAAAAAAATCACTTTGAAAATAGTTAGCCTACGCTGGAGAGCCTGATAACTAAAGAAAATTTACTTGGAGGTACCCTTTGATGAAGTTATTTAGCATCAAAATTAAAAAGAAACATCCCTACCCTGTTTGTTCTTACATTGGCCGAAAAAATGTGCAGAACATTCTTGATTGTAAAATCAAAAAACGAAAGAAATTAGAGTCAGAATCCATTTAACCAGCGTTAATGGTGCACACATTTCCTGCGTGAAACGTCAGGGCACAGCAACCAGCGCCCCACTGGTTATTTGAAACTAGCCTTGATTATACCGTGATCGGTAGTAATGCCTTTGTCGTCTTCAACGTGGTCGTTCCAAATTTGAGTGCGTTTGTGTTCCCAAATTGCATCTGTTGAGTGCTCGAAGAATTCTTCTGACACAAGCACGTGGTCAAGTACGCCAAGATGATTGTTGTGTCTGTGGGTGTAAAAAACATCTCTGAAGGACTTCAGTTGTTCTAAGAATAGCGCGTTGTATAACGCCTTATCACTGCCCCTTGAACGTTTTGTCATCGTAGGCTGCTTGGTGATCAGGCTGAGTGTGTTGCTAAGTGGATCGTCATTGAGGTCACCTAACACTACTGTAGGTGTTTGTTCACCCTCCATTTCTTTATCAAGCAACATTCTTAAGCCATTGGCCTCTGCCGTGCGTCGTATAGTCGACAATGCACTACCAAAGTCGGGATTTTGAGAAGTCGTGGGCAACTTCGATTTTAAGTGGCAGCCAAATACCTTTATGGCTGGCGTATTGGGCTCAACCGAATTTTCAATCGTTAGCTTCAATACCGAACGAGAGAACTTGTTGATTGTGACGCTCACCTCGTCGTCTTCACCATCGTCAGTTTCTGCTTTGATCATTTCGGAAAAAGGAAGGTGCTTGATAACGGTTTTGTTGATGACTTCCCAGGGCTGCTTGACAATTATTGCTACCGCTGTGTTATACCAAGTATCACCTATATAGTGGGCTTTATATTGCGGTAAATCACTTAGCGCTTCATCCAAACAGTCTTTATTCCACAATTCTTGGCACGCAATTACGTCTGCATCGATGTCTTTAATTTTTGCCGCAATCCACTTCCTTTTTGCATCGTACTCCGCAGAAGAGACTATATTATTTCGATACGTTGCTTCTCCGGCTTTTTGAAAGTTATACAAGTTAAATGAAGCAAAACTGATATCCGCAGGCATATTCGTTCCCTCTCTTATGTTGAGTATCAATATGTTTTACATCTGATCTGATGACTATTTAACCAGAGGTGGAGATTAAAAGCAGTCCTTTTAAACATTAATTTTGTGAAAGTTTTATGTCCGTCGAGTTTTGTGACGCACTACGGTATGATTTGAGGCTGACGCAGATAGCCATGGAGTAGTAGCGTGTCTCAAAAGGAAGGTCGGTTAGCGATTTTAGATGTCTATCGAGGTTTTGCAGTCTTTGGCATATTCTTCGTCAACATCACTATTATGCACAGCGTAATGATTTTCCAGGATAGTTATCTCACACAGTTTGACGATACGCTGTCGCTGGTTACCGCAAAACTGTTACAACTGTTTTTCTACAATAAGTTCTTTCCTATCTTTTCTTTTTTGTTCGGCCTAGGCCTAAGTATCCAAATGGATGCAAAGCGTCGCAACAACCAAGCCTATGAGGCCTTTTTTATTCGAAGGATGGCTATCTTATTTTTATTTGGTGTTGTGCATATTTTGTTGCTTTGGTCTGGCGACGTACTGCATCTTTACGCGCTTATTGGTCTTTTGTGCATTGTCATTATCAAGTTAACCAGTAAATGGTTAATTGGGCTTAGTCTGGGTTTGTTGGTCTACCCTTTTTGGGACAATGCATTAATCTGGTTCAGTTCGCTGTTTGAAAAACCGCTAGAGCACGATATGGTAGCGCTCGGCAGTTCAGGCGTGGCCGATATCATGATTTCTGGTCGCTTTACGGATTTAATTCATCTGCATTGGATTGATTATCAAGCCAGTTTACCTCTGGTGTTGTTCTATCTGGGGCCAATGGCTTTTGCAATGTTTATGCTTGGCATTGTTGCCGGGCGGCAAACAGTGAGAATCGGTAGTGAAGAATGGGTAGCCCAATATAGGAATTCGGCACTGTTAATACTCGTGCTGACCACTGTCTATCGCTTATCTTTTTTGTGGTTACTTCCGGAAACCGACCTATATCGAGACGCATTATTGAGACCAATTTGGTTCAAATTGATGTATCTAAGCGATATCGCATTTGGGCTTTGGTATTTGTGGTTTATCGCTTGGGCTTGGCATTTTACTGGGGCCAAACGATTGCTTCATTCATTTAGTTATGTCGGTAGAATGGCGCTGACCAACTATATGTCCCACAGTGTTATCGGGTTAATTATATTCAGTAATATTGGGCTCGCTTCGTACCAAACTCTACACCCAGCCGAATGCTTTGGATTGGCTTTTATCATCTTTACTATACAGCTTTTGATCAGTCGTTGGTGGCTAACTTATTTCGCATATGGACCACTCGAATGGCTATGGCGATGTGGTTCGTATTTGAAGTGGTTTCCTATCAAAAAAGGGCGCGCGTAAGATCGAGCGCGCACCTATTTATCTTTTTGAGCGTGTTTTAACGCTTTCGCGAAGTTATCGACCCATTTATCAATGACTAACTTCATCGCTTGAATGTTGCCGTCAACGCCTTTATCCACTGTAGTATCCAACGTTTTAACGCTGGTCATGGCGAAGACGATATTGTTTAAACTGGTCATCGAAAACTCGACTTCAATCCCAACTTGAGTCACCAAGTCCTGCTGGCCCGTTGCTTCTAAGTAGGCTAAATTTCCCGCATTCATTACCACTTTAAACGGAAGAATGTCGGTCGGGGAAATTGACGGGCTGTTGAGTTTGACGTCGGTAAATGCACCTCTAACTCCCAGAGTTTCGGGTCCCATGTCGGAAACGATCTGGAAATCATCACCTAGCTTGTTGGCAAGCGCATTGTAAAAATACTGCGATGATTGGGAAATGTGTTGGCTGCCTAAAAAGGCCATAGCGTCCTGTGATAGCCATACTTCAAAAGGTGCAATATAAATCTTTTTGATCTTAGCAAAATCGTCCTTGGAAAACGTAGGCGATACATAGATACGCGCATCTGGATATTCGTTGGATAATTGCAAATTCGAGTAGTTGGACAGAAAACCCGTTTCCGTGTGTTTAGGTGTGGTAGAGCAACCACACAATAAGACCAATATTGGTGTTACCAACGCGATAGCATATTTCATGTAACCCATTCCTTTTATTGATGTGATTACACAGTAGACTGCATTAGACATTCCGTCCACCTAGTGACCATATAATCAACTACATGCCTGTAACATAGCCTCTGCAATTTTGATATCTTGTACCGCAACACCTGTTAAATCCGCGATCGTAATATCGCTCGGTAGAAGGTTAATTGGCCGTTGAAGCGCATTGCCCAGTTCGATGATGCGCGAGGTTTTTAGGTTACCTTCATTGATCGCGCTGACAATTTCACCTCTAGTTTGACACTGCGAAATGCTGTCCGCGATTATCCAATTGGCTTTGGCTACCAACTCGCTCTCAAGTTCTTGCTTATTTGGTGTATCTGCCCCGACGGCTGTAATGTGTGTACCGGGTAGAATCCAACTGGCTTTTATTAAGGGGGTTTGGCTTGGTGTGGTGGTAACGATAAGGCGGTGCGCGCGGCAGACTGACTCAAGACACGTATTGACCTTAGCGTCAAACCCTACGCGCTCTAATTCTACTTTCAATCGTTGTGCTTTTTGATAATCGCGCGCCCACAAGGTGACCTGATTAATCCCTAATTTTTGTTTTAAATGTATAGCCTGTAGTTTTGCCTGAGTACCAGAACCAACGATGGCGGCTGCCCCTTTATGTTGGTGTGCAAACGCGCTGGCGCACAAGGCCCCTGCAACTGCTGTTCGCTGGTCTGTTAAAATTCCCTCGTCTAGTAATATGGCTTTAAGTAAGCCAGTGTGAAGGTCAAAGACTTGAACCAGCCCATTACTCGACGCTAAACCCTGTGCTGGATTGTCATAAAAACCAGAGGCAATTTTAATCACGTAGTTGTCATCACCCTTGATATAGCCATATTTGATATGGACTTCACCTTTATCCATCAATAATTCACCTACTGGTGGTACAACGCATTTGCCGTTGCTGTAGGCAATAAACCCTTCCTTAATGGAGTCATACAAATCGACATTATCCAGAGCTGACTCTATTTGCTTTCGTGTTAGTATTTTCATGTCTTAGCTACTTTGACGTTAGGATTTGGTAATGACTTATCTCTGCTGAAGTCATCCAATGAATATCGTCCACCGGTGCCGCATCGAGCGTATACCAATAGAAGGATTCTGGTATGCCCATTTGTCGGTAGTAATGTAGATACGATTGATGAACCTCGTCATCTTTTGGGAAATCATTTGCGCTGTCATCTCCCGACGCCCATGCATGTACACCGAATTTAGCAGAGGGGTGAGCACTTCGTTCAATACCAGCTAAAAACATATCGGTTCCACCCGACGCAACCCAGCCATTTTCCGGGATAAATGTATTGAGTTTTCGCTCTCTTATTAACGTTGATGCTTTAAGATTTACCTCATCATCGATTGAGCCAGGTACTTCTACCATCACTAACGTATCAACGTTTGGATGTGTCGAGAGTTCCACCAGTAAATCGCTGTGAGTATTACCATAAATAACGCCTTTTATGTAAAGGCGGTTAGGTTCATCGGCAACGGAATAAAAATGCGCAACTTGCTCTCCCTCTTGTTCTAAATACAATCGTTGCTCTTGAGGTGTTTCTGGAAATTCATTGCATCCAAACAACCCAAGTAATATTAAAGTAAAAGGTATAGTGAGACGGTTACGCATTATCCAATCCTACAAATAGTGTTTTCTTACGTAGTCTGAAATTCTTGCCAATCCCACTCTTAAATGTTCAGCGGGAGCGCCGATCCCTACCCTAAAATAGCCATCCATACCATAAACGTCTCCCGGAAGGACAAAAACACTCAGTTGTTGCCTAAATTCGTGGGCGAGTTCCGTTGAATTAACGTCTAATTCGTAGTTGATAAATGCCATACCTCCAGCTTTCGGCGGAACAAATGACACCCAATCGCTATTCTCATCAACCCACTTTTGCATAATGGCTAGATTGTCTAACAGTAACTGTTTGCTGCGTGCTAAGACGGTTTTTCGCTTTTCAGGTTGTAACACGATATTGGCGACGTATTCGCTTACCGAAGATGTGGTAATGCTGGTGTAGTCTTTACTTTGCCAAGTTGCGTAGATTTCTTGCGCCGGCCCAACTAACCACCCAAGTCGGAGCCCAGGCATGGCCATCGCTTTTGACAAACCACATGTAACGATGGCTTTGTCATATAAGTCGGCAAAACTCGGTAATTCAATTCCATCGAATTCAGCGCCTTTGTACACCTCATCGGCATGAAGATACAAATTGTGTCGTCTAGCAAAGTCAACAAGCTGTTCGATTTGTTCCAGCGGTAGCGTTGAACCCGTTGGATTATTCGGGTGGCAAATCGTAATCATCTTAGTGTTTGAAGTAACCAAGTCTTCCAACGCGGCCAAGTCGGGCAGCCAACCTTTCGATTGGAGTAAAGGTGTTTCTATCACCTTTACATCAAGGGCCTTGGCCCAGCCTGCTATTTGCATGTAATTAGGCACAACGACTATCAGTTCGTCACCGGGATTTAAAACGCTCATTGTCATCAAAAAATTCGCTTCAGCAGAACCATTAGTTACTATGATTTCGTCGCTGCTTCTGTCTCGATAAAGATTTGCTATCGTTTCCCTCAGTTCAGTAAAGCCGTTTGTCCAGCCATAACCTAATTCAAGACTCAGCACTTCGGTTTGTTGTTCTGGTGTCAAAAGTTCTTTTAACTTATATGGATGAACGCCGCTATCAGACAGATTAAGTTCGACTAAATTTTCATATAAAGATTGAATACGTTCGAGGGTGAATTCTTCAAGTTGCATTATGTTGTCCCTGATTAGTGACCTAGTGTGTAAACATGATATAAACACTAGCAGACAAATCGAATGCTAAACCTTTTGAAATTATTAGTGTTAACCTACGAATCAAAGGTTTGTACGCTAAAAACAATGGAATCGAAAGTTGGATAAGATCAATTGGAATATTTTGAGAATTCTTCAACAAGACGCTCGCGTGTCTTACGCAGATTTAGGTAAACAAGTACACCTTTCCGCACCAGCAGTCGCTGAGCGTATAAAACGAATGGAAGAAGCAGGTATCATTACAGGCTTTACCACTTGTATTGACTTGGATGCAGTTGGTTACCCTATTGTTGCACACATTCAAGCGAGAGTTTTTTTAGGCAAAGAGAAAGCATTTATTGACCATGTTAAACAAACTCCAGGTTTACTTTCATGCGATAACGTAACGGGAGAAAAAGCGTTTTTGATGAAAGTAGCGGTTAAAAACATGAAAAGTTTAGATCGTATCTTGGAACAGTTTTCGACGTTGTCAGAGACTAACTCAATGATTCTTTTGTCAACGATAGCCGATAATATTGTGGATATGCCCCAGCAAATAGACTGATTGGCGAATCACTATACGACACTAAAACCTTAGGCTACACTTATCAAAAGACTTGCGGTCGCAGACAGGGAAAATGCATTTTAGACACTTTTATCATTGGCTAGTTGTGTCGATACTGAACGGAGTCGTGTTAGTCCACTCATTTGCCAATGCTCAAACACTCACTATCGTCACTGATGATGGTCCGCCTCATATGATTAAGGCAACGGACTCTGGTATCGATATTGATATAACACGCCAAGTGTTAATGTTAGCGGATTTGTCCACCTCCGTGTCATACGCTCCATTAGGTCGCGCGGCCATGATGGTCAGAAACCAACATGCAGATGTTGTAGTTCCTACCTTTTATGAAGAAGACAGCGAGTTATTTGTATCCGACCCAATCATCCAATATCGCCCTACTGTTTTTACGCTAGCTGATAGCGATATAAAGTTGCAATCGTTGTCTGATCTAAGCGGCTTGAGAGTCGTCACCTTTCAAGGTGCTAAGGGCTACTTCGGCCCTGAGTTTAGCGATAGTGTTGCCAATGCTGATTATACTGAAATGCACGACATGTCTAAATTACCAAGTCTACTGTTGATGGAGCGAGCTGATGTTGTGGTCTTGGATTTCTATATTTTTCATTATTACGCCCGACAAAACGCAGTGGATTACGCCCCGAACCAGGTCGTAGCTAACAATTTGATCCCGGTTGTTAACGCCTATGCAGGTTTCAACAATGAAGCATTGCGAGATACATTTAATCGAGCATTGGCCAAGTACAAGGCTGAGGGAAAGGATGTGTTAGTCATTGAAAAATACTTAGGACATTAACCGCTAAAGTAAATTAGTCACCATTGAACTGCCATTTCTAAAAGCAAGGCGCGACCAAGCCTGACAGTATCTTTCGTACGTATAAAGGACCCTTGGCATTTTAAATATCTATCCGAATGAAAGGTCAAATCTAGACATTCCGATCCTACAAGGTAACCTAGTTTCTAAGAAGGGCGACCTCCCACGGTAGCAATAATAGTTTGTTGAGCAAATCACAACGGTGGAACCATGAAGCGAAGGGAATTTAAGGGATTATCGAAAAGAGCCAAGGAATTACTTGTTCGTGGAGAAGATAAACATGTTGACTATAAGCTTAAAGTTAAGGGCTTACATGCTGAAGATTTAGTGGCTTTTGCAAACTCTAAGGAGGGTGGGTCAATCCTGATTGGAGTTGATGAAGCAAATGACTTGAATGGTCAACAGATTGGAACTCCTTTTGGCTGCAATATTAGCGATGAGACAAAGCTTCAAATAATGGGGAAAGCACTTTCGTGTAGTCCCCCTGTTCAAATTGAACTGATAGCAGAAAATGTCTCAAACAAACCCTTTTACCGTATTGAGATACCTAGTGGAAGCCATAAGCCCTACTGCACTAATTCTGGAACATACAAAATAAGAGAAGATGGAAGAAATAACCCCATACACCCCGAACAATTGCTAACTATGTTCTTAGAACGTGAAGGTGAAGAGTTCAGAAACAGGTTCTCTCAGGCAACAGGAGAATTGGAAAACAAAATGGCTCACACCCTTGATATCGTAGGCGAGCTAGAGTCTGCTATTAGCTCAAAGATAGATGAAATATCCAGCTCGATGGGCTGGGCAGAGCACGAAGCTAGTAGCGCAAAAAATACCATTGAAGGTGTTGAATCATACACACATGCAATCCATAAAAAGTCTCAGCGTCTAGATAACAGACTACGCGCGTTAATGAAGCACCTTGAAGCAGTCGATCCAGTGAAGGAACAGGCAAAGAAAGAGGTATTGGAATGGGTTGTAGAGCAGTTGGAAGAGGATGAAGAACTATTGGATAAGGCACGCAGAGGGTCACCAATGTCGATGACATTGAATGGTGATAATGCGTTCGAGCTTGATAAAAAAGATTTAAGAGAAATCCTTAACCAAGCAATCAAAGAAATTGATGAGCAAGAAAATACTTAACTAAGAGCCGAAGGAACTTTAGCTGCTCCAGCACCTACTGACGATGCGGAAGATCTGAGACATTCCTATCCTCTATACCTTTTAAAAAAATCAATTAATTAAAACAACTTTACTGTAAATTCTATTAGCGAACTAGATTCCCGTTTTTTACAACAATGATTTAGTTTCTTTAGAGCTTAGTTTCAGATAGTTGACTCTTATATGCTGACACCATTTTGTCAATTACTTGATCCATATAAGAATCAAGTTCAATAAACATCTCTTTGTTTTTTAAGGTCAAACGGTTTTCCAGCACGATTTTGGTGTTTTTATGTGTTTTGGAGCCACAAGTTTTAGCAAGAGCCAAGATATCGTCTTCCAATTGAGCTATAGAGTCCTCTGTTGATTTTTCCGACATATCATTGGAAATTTCAACAACAAGATCATTTATCCACTCCATCCCTTTTGGTAAATCAATATTGTTAGGAACGGACGTACTATACTTACTCGCTTGGCTTATTAGCTTTGCTAGAGTTTCCTTGCCCTTGAGGCTGTATGATAAAACTGGATTAACGCCAGCAAGCTCCAAAAGTGATTCTTCATAGGGTTTTATTAAGTCCGATTCGGCCTCAATTTTTACGGTCGAAACGATGCTCTCAAAGTACCCACGAATTAAATCAACAAGCCCATCGTCAAAGTCACTTTTTGATAGCTTAATGCCTTTTTTGGTAAGGTGTTCGGAGTAATGTTCAATGTATAATGCAGTTTCCTTATCCGGGTTAAACAGTGAAGTTAGAATAAAGTACCTAATTTCTAGTAAGTAATAGAGTGACTTTCGAGCGCTTTTTTTTGCTTCATCTCTCACTTTATAAAAATAAGCTCCTGCGCTTAAAGCTGAAGCTAGCAGAACCCCAAACAGTGCGATTAATGCCGCAATAACTTTTACATCTACTCCAAACATCATTGTTGACTAGCTTCCTTTTGTTTTACTTTTTTCTTATCCCTAACCCATGTTGCTGAGCCATGAGTTTGCTTCATTTCAAACAAATCAATTGCAGCAAATAAATCACTAAGTTTTTTAAAGCCATAATTTCGCTGGTCGAAGGACGCATGATTTGAAATATGTTTGCCGATAGGGCCTAACTGTGCCCATCCGTCTTCCTCTTCAGCAGCTTCTATTGCCTGGCGAAGCATATTCATCAACCTTGTATCACTTTTAATACTTGGCTTTCGTTTTTGTGTTGGCTTTTCTTCAGTCTCAATATCGTCAAGATACAAGAACTTAGAACAGCTATTTACGAATGCAGTTGGTGCTTTTCGTTCACCAAAGCCAATGACAAACTTGCCATCTGCAAGTGCTCGCGTGACAAGTGGAGTAAAATCACAATCAGATGAAACTAAACAAATGGTGTCGACATCTTTGGTATATAGGGTATCCATAGCATCTATAACCAAAGCAATGTCAGTAGCATTTTTGCCTTTGGTTAAATCAAATTGTTGAATGGGCTGAATAGCATATTCGTGTAAAACATCTTCCCAAGGTTTAATACAGGGGCTTTTCCAATTGCCGTAGGCTTTTCGAATATTTACTACACCATAGCGAGCAAGCTCTGAAAGTATGATGTCTATTTTAGTAGCAGGAGCATTATCAGCATCTATAAATAGCGCGATTTTTTCCTTGTCTTTCATGTCTAAAATCCTTTTTCATTAGACAAAACCGTATTGCATATTAATGACATAACCAACTGAGATATCAACTAATTTCGTCTCATTGATTGTTTCTAATCAAATGAACTAAACTTACTAATAGGAATGTTTGGGCTAAGCAAAAATGAAGAAACCAACCAAGAAACGATTTGTAGTTTTCGCTTTCGACGGATGTCCGCTAATTGTCTGCAGCTGACTTTCAGCTGTTGTCGAACCTGAATATAAAAGTGTCAGGTCAGATATGAGCTACTACAGTTATAGCGATTGAGTACGTCCCCAGTTTTCGAAAGCCGTACGAAGCTCTGAAACGAGTTCAGGGTTGGTTTGTTTATTTAATGCCATGCATGGTTCATTGCGTTGTTCTGGGTGTAGCTCAAATAAACGCTCGAACAAATCCATTGATAAACCTAAACGATTAGCGCGATATTGAAGCGATGCTTCAGTCTGAACGATGGCGTCAATGCGCCCTGCGACTAAGTTCCTTAAATTATCTAATGGCTCCCCCACTACGTCTAAATTAAACTTATCGATAAAACCTAGTTCTTCAAGATAAGTGTGGCTATTATCATGACGAGTCACGCCAACCACTTTGTCTCTTAGGCTTGAGAGATCTCGCATTTGACTGGTGTCCGAGGCTTTCAAGCCAAATAGGTATACAGGTGTTGGAGGATAAATTGGGCAAAACCAATGAAACAAGGGCTCGCGCTCTTGGGTTTTGTATATCGGATAGATGAGTGTGTTAGGCTCCGTTTGAGCCAAATGGAACGACCTTGCCCACGGATAGGCGTTGATTTGGTATTCTATGTTTGTCTTTTCTAGAATACGCTTTACTCGATTAGTCGCAACGCCAACCATTTTACCGTTTTCAATATAGCTAAACGGGGGGAAAATTTCGGTTACTATGGTTAAGTCTTCAGATTTTCCGAAACACGAGAACGACAAAAGCAAAGACGCTATCCAATACTTTCTAATGTGCATAGATACCCCCTTTACTTTTAATTAGAGCACTAAATTAGCACGTCTTTTTGCATTAGCGTACCAATCTCTTAATTTTTGTCCCTAACGCTGTCATGGTTAGTCTAGTACGACACCCAAATGCTTCGCTTTATTAATGAACGCTTCGGGTTCGAGAGGTACATCACCAACGTGACGTATCTTTCCAAGTTTGTCTATCAAAACCATCGTCGGATAAGCCTTCACAGAAAAGGAATCAATGATCTCTTGTGCCGCAGGCAGCGTTCGCCAAGTTGATTGGGTGTTTTGTTTAAACTGTTGCACTATATCCAACTCGTCAAACGTTATGGAGACAAATTGAACATTGTCAGACAACGCTAGTTTCAACGCCTCCATGCTTGGTACTTTTTTGACACAGGGTGCACAATCAGCAAAATAAAAATTCAGTAGTGTTGGCTTGCCCACCAAGTCTTTACTAGACAAGGTGATTTGTTCGTCGTCTTTTACACGAAAAGCCGGCATGTCTTTTCCCTTAAAGCTCGCCTTTTTCTTTTTGTCTGCTTCGTGCGCTTTCATCATTTCGGCTACTTCGGCATCAGAAAAAATTTTATAAACGAACGTATTTTTTCCATCTTCATTTGCCGTGTAGTTCAGGCCAGTTGACCGGCCTTCGGCTAGTGCAAGAAATTCATCAATCGAAACACTCTCGCCTTTGTGATTGATAAATTGTAAGTCTTCGATTGTGATTGATTGGCGTTTAACAAACTCTTCAATGTCGCTTCGACTAAACCCTCTGCTGTGTGCTATTGATGACACAAGAAGTCCGAAAAGCAAACTGAACACTATTTTTTTCATGCTAAAGTTCCTTTTAATGTTGTCCTAAACCCAAATTAGCATTGTAAATCAGTGAGTTCAAACTTCTGTGTCACAATATTTGTGCTTAATTTAAGTTATTGGCTTCCCTAAATTCGATGGGGGGATTCGCCCCGACGAACGTTATTGCCCCTGAGGGAACCGCATTGTTCGCTAGTACACAGCTATCGATCGCCATACCTGTGAATCGACATAGTGTACTCACGTCTAGGGCCGTATTACCTGTGATATAAAGATTTTTGATATCTGTTGTCGTAGAAATTGTATGACGATATATCTCGATAAATTCAGACCCCGCCTGTGTTGACATTAAGGTATTGTTGTCGACACTGACATTTTCGATGTTGTCGGCATTGTTAAATGATACGTATATGAAAATAAATTTAGGCGTGCTTTCTCCGTGCTGAACAATACCGTCGGGATTACTCAGGTTGATAACCGTGTTATTGGCGACACGTGAATTGCTAGATGGTTGAACAAGTTTAAACGCAAATGGGTATTGTATATTTCGCACTGTATTACCCAAGATGACATTATTCGTTGGTCTTGAATCGGCTACATCTACGGATTCGTATACCCAACATGCCGGTGAACGCAAGCCAATGAAGTCATTGTCAACAACCGAAAAGTTATGGCCTGTGTATATCTTAATAATGCAATCCAAGTCGTATTCTAAAACGTCCGACTGGTCAAACAAATTACCTTTTATCATATGGTTGCCAATTCCAACGCCTTTATCGTGGATCCACGCTTCTCTACCATAGGCGTTGTAGCAACTGTTTCCTGTACACATTAAGTTTCCGGTGCGGAAATAGATGAGGTTTGCGGCGGTATCGGAAAATAAATTTCTCACTTCATTGTTGACTACATAGATAGCGTCTCTGGCATCGGCTTGCACCACTCTCGCTGCGGTAGATGAGTCTGCCAACGTACTGTTCATGCCCAAAATTTTGTTTTCAATAAAACGTATCGAACGGGGGCCATCATTACTGTTGTTCAACGCCCGTAAGATGAAGCGCGTTGAATCAACCATAGTATTACGCGAAAAACTAATATCGCCGCCGTATAGTTCATCGCCGTATAAGCCAGACATATAGCGAGTCGTATTGTTGTCGATCATAAGGTGATCAAACTCAATGCTAATGCCATAGGTGTTAACGATATATTCGTTTAGCGAATCATAAGCTCCCTCTAGTCTGCAATGGCGAATGACTATCTCACTGAAATTTTGCGTCACACTGACTAGTGTCACTCCAATAGTAGTCAACTTTTCTAGTACTAAGCGTTGGCCAGAAAAATCAAAAAGCGTGGAAATAGTTGAACTAGTTATGTCACTTGTTATCGAATCAGAGCTAATGAGCAGATCGCCGCTGATTAGAAGTGTGTCGGTAATGAGGTGCTTAGCGTTAAGCAACAATGCTTTTTGTTGTGAAATAGCTGCATTGATCGCATTCTGTATCGCGACGGTATCGTCCGTTAGACCGTCTCCTACCGCCCCGTAATCTGATACACTAACAAAACTTGTGTGGGTTAAAGATGCCTGTGAAGCACTGGCTGCGGTGCTTATTGTTCCTAATCCCAGTGTACCGAGAGCGGCTTTGGCCATAAATTGGCGGCGATTTTGTTGTGACATGGATACTACCGTTTTATTTTGATGAGTGTGTTTGGTGTTAATTTAAGTCGGCTGCTCACGCTTAAACATGAGTACTTTTTAGTAAAATCAAAAAGATAGCGATTTATTTACGCTACTCGTTACTGTGTTTTTTTGCCACGATGTGTTTGTAATCAACGTCTGGAAAGTTTTCAACGAAGTGTCGCTCGTAATGAGGCCAAAAAGGATGACTGTCATGAAGTATGTATTTATCGCAATGTTGTTGGCCCTGCTTTCAGGGTGCATGGCAACGTCAAATGTCGTAGTGGATGAAACATTCGATTTCACATCGTTGTCGACGTTTAAGGTCAAAAATACAATGGATAAGTCAATTGAACTTCCAACTACCCTGCTATATGCCGACCTCATTACGGAACGTTTAATCGAGAAAGGACTAACGCCTGAAGTTGCTACGCCTGACGTTGAAATTGTTTACGCTATCTATTTTGGTGAAGAAAAAGATCCGAGTACACTTTCTATCGGTTTGGGAACAGGTAATGTCAGTCGTTCAGGGTCTATTTCTATCGGCACCATTTTTTCAGTTCCCGTTGGCAATGACGTCATTGCTCCACTTATCCTCAATATCAGTGTGCTTAAAGACGGCAAGGAAGTTTGGTTCAATGCCGATCGCATAAACATTAATAAAAATGATTTATCCAATTATCCCAATCAACAAAAAGCACTGGTTGAAAAAGTGTTAGCACCGTTGGCGTTAAAGAAGTCTTGATGCGCCTGTTTGCTAACGTTAATTCCTTGGTATACTTGATTTTTTACTCTCACGCTGTTCAACGATGATGTTTTTTCGCGTTCTATTTACGGTCTTCGGATTTAGCCTTGTGTGTCAGGCCAGCGCACAGGATTCACTTCGCATTGCGGTTGCCTCAAATTTTATTGTGCCAATGAAGCACATTAAAATAGCGTTTGAAAAAGAACACGACATTCAATTGATTGTGGCATTCGGCTCCTCGGGTAAATTATTTGCTCAGATAGTTCATGGTGCGCCATTTTCGGTCTTTATGTCTGCGGATAAAGAGAAACCCGCTCTACTTGTAGAGAGACAGATCGCAATGGTTGACTCTCAGCAAACCTATGCTCGAGGTAGATTGGCGTTGATCACGAGAAAAGCGTCACCTCCCAAACCCTTTTTGATGTTAGAAGATACGACGTTAGCCATCGCAAATCCCAAATTAGCGCCATATGGGCGTGCGGCCTTGGAAACATTGACAGCATTAAATGTGGATAGAAACTCACTGAATCTGGTTACAGGAGAAAATATCTCTCAAGCTTTTCAGTTTGCCTTCACTGGTAATGCGGATGTTGGATTTATCGCCTTTTCTCAAGCTTTAGATAACCCCATCTTGACCGCGGAGCAAATCTGGGTAGTCCCGTCCACCCTCCACCAACCGATTCAACAGGACCTTGTCGTGATTGAACAAAGCGATGCAGCAACAAAATTTGTGACATTTTTGATGCGACCCGATACACAGCAGTATATTCAATCGCAGGGTTACCAATGAGTTTCGAATACCAAGACTGGCAAGCTATTTTGCTTACTATCAAGCTTGCATTAATGGTTACCTTATTATTGATAGTGGTCGGTACACCATTGGCATGGTGGCTTGCCAACACGCGAAGTCGATTAGCGACTATCATCAATATAATCGTTGCCTTACCGCTTGTACTGCCCCCCACGGTACTAGGGTTCTATTTACTGATTTTGTTAAGCCCACAAAATGAGCTGGGTGCTTGGTTGGATAGTTTAGGGGTTGGCCCGCTGCCCTTTACCTTCTCAGGCTTGGTCATCGCGTCTATGTTGTACTCGCTTCCGTTTGTTGTACAACCGATTCAAAATGCATTTACACAGGTGAGTCAAGGCGCGCTTGAAGCAGCAGCGACACTGAGATCAGGCCCCCTAGACCGTTTTATATATGTGGTATTGCCATTGTCGAGACCCGGCTACATCACTGCTTTTGTACTAGGTTTTGCTCATACTGTGGGAGAGTTTGGCATTATCTTGATGATTGGTGGCAACATTCCGGGTGAAACTCAGGTGGTGTCGGTGAGAATCTATGAACATGTAGAGGCTTTGGACTATGCTAAAGCCCACTTACTGGCGGGTTTTATGGTCGCGTTTTCAGTTTTGGTCCTGTTTTTCATGTATCGACATACTGGTAAACCCGGTTTATTTAAGGGACCTGGCCGATGACTAAGATCCTGAATGCCAATATTACACTGGAACGCAGCAGTGGATTTAAATTAAACGTCGACCTATCACTCCCCAATACCGGATTAACCGCTATATTTGGCCATTCGGGTTCGGGTAAAACGACATTACTTCGCTGCCTTGCTGGTTTAGAGACTCCTACTTCAGCTGATATATCGATAAACAACGTTTTTTGGGCAAGTAAAGGTCACGTTTTGCCTGTACATAAACGCCCTCTCGGTTTTGTTTTTCAGCACGCGAATCTCTTGCCTCATCTTACCGTTCGACGCAACCTAGAGTTTGCCACAAAACGCGCTGTCAGTGAGATAACCACTTTTTCAATAGACCAAATAATTGAGTTATTTTCACTTGAGCCGTTGCTTGATGCCAAGCCCGGTTCGCTGTCAGGTGGAGAGCAGCAGCGCGTCGCAATGGCACGAGCTTTATTAATCCAACCTCAAATTTTGTTTATGGATGAACCGCTTGCGTCACTGGATATGAATGCTAAAAACAGCTTGATTCCTGTTATTCAAACAATAAAAGACACGCTTTCAGTTCCTATCTTATATGTCTCCCACAGTGTTGACGAAATTGTTCGCCTGGCAGATCGGATATTGATTATGGATAGTGGCCAAATAGTGAATCATGGAAACCCAAACCATGTGTTATCAGATCTCGATATACCAATGAGTTTCGGTGAGGACCTTGGCGTCGTCCTCACTGGCGTATCAACTGATTATTGTGAAAAATACGGCCTGACCGAGGTGATAATTGAACATCAAGCACTGTCGATATTGGGTAAAGCAAAGGGACAAAAGCCCAACGTTGGTGTCCGCGTTCTTGCGCAGGATGTCAGTATAACGTTAAGTGAAGACCATCTAAGCAGTATACAAAATAAACTGAAAGCCAATGTGGTATCAGTGGCCGATGACACACAATTTGGGTTAAAGATTATTAAACTCTCCGTAGGTGAGCAGTACATATTGGCTCGAATAACAGCAAAATCAGCGGCAAGCTTAAAACTTGAAATTGGATTACCTGTATTTGTACAGATTAAGTCAGCGGTTTTAATGGCCTAATAGCGATTTGTATCGATAAATGGCCGGTGTTGTTGAGCGCTGAACGGCTTTCAATTCCACCTAGGGTTTTGTTCCACTGTCGTGTCGAAGCAATAAGACCTTATAGACAACGCCAAGTGCCATGACTAGCCGATTCCTCGCTTAATCATTCGAATGAGATGTAGGCGTGATCGCGATGCGCTTTTCGACAGAAATCCCCAGCCGTTTTGCTAACCGCATCAAGTTCGCTCTATCGTGATGTAGCATACCCGCAGCCTGTGCCCAGTTTCCATCGGTAACGGACAACGCTTGCGTAATACATTGGCGCTGAAACGCTTCTGTCATTTGTTTTAGACTCTGGCCAAACGCCGCCGTCGTATTTGTCGATTGTGATGTTGGCGCCGATGCACTTTCCATTCTTGTTTGAATATCTAGATACGCTGCGTCTATCACTACGATATCATGATCGTTGGCATTCGCTTTGGCATTTAATGACGCGCGACTGATCAAGTGTTCAAGTTCTCTTACGTTACCTGGCCAATGATACGTCATTAAGCTTGTTGTCGCTTCAGGCGACAACTTTAGCTGCCGAAGTCCCAGTTTTCGCCGGGTTCTTTCGATAAAATACCCTGCAATCAAAAGAACGTCTTTGTCCCTTTCTTTGAGCGCTGGTACATATATCGGATACACGGTAAGACGATGAAATAAATCCGCTCTGAATCGTCCACTTTCGACTTCTTGTTCTAAGTCTCGATTTGTGGCCGCAATCACTCTTACGTCCACGTATTTTACGTTGTCTTCCCCTACCCGCTGAATCTCACCGCTTTGAATGGCGCGCAATAATTTACTTTGTACAGTTAACGGCAACTCTCCAACTTCATCTAAAAACAGCGTGCCTTGATTCGCTAAAGAAAACTTGCCATCTCGGTTTTTGTCCGCGCCTGTAAACGCGCCTTTGACGTGCCCAAATAATTCTGCTTCAGCCAGGGTTTCGGTCAAAGCCGCACAATTAACATGAACCAGCGGCATCTGTTGTCTGGCTGATGCTTGATGCAACGTTCTGGCGACGAGTTCTTTTCCGACACCGGTCTCACCTGTAATAAGCACGTTAAAATCAGAACTGGCAACCAACGAGATATCTTGGCGCAGTTTGTTGATTACCGCACTTTTACCGATTATTTCTCCACCCCCACTCATCAAAGCCTCATCGTTGAGTTCTTGCACCAAAGACTGCGCTTGCTCTGCGCGGCTTTTCAGTTGGTTAAATGCATTGGCATTACATATGGCTTGCGCCCCTAGACTGGCAATTATCTCTAATGTCTTATTAGTAATTTGGTCAAAAGCACTGACATCTAAACTATCTACTGTAATTAAACCTAATAAAATACCTTCTTCTATCAACGGTATACCTAAACAAGAATGCACAGGTAGATTTCCGCTTCTCGCCATCAACAGCCCATCATATGGATCGGGTAAATCACAATCAGGTGGAAAAATATAGGGGCTTTGCTTATCACACAGCACAGTGAACCTAGGGTGATCTTTTATTTTGAATCGACGTCCTAAGGTGTCCAGAGATAAGCCTTGTGTCGCTATCGGCGTTAACCAACCCGCCTGTTCTCTCAAAAGCGCAATCGCGTCGCAAGGAATAAGCTTTCTTACTGCAGTAATAAGATGTGACTCTGTGTCTTGTTTTCGAGTGCTTTTTGCAAAATCGAGCGCCATTTCAATGAGTAAAGACAAATTTTCAGAGGGCATTTAAATACTCTTACGTGTCATAATGACTCACATTTTAGCGTAGTCAAATTGACACTTCAATAGACGAAACCAAATAAATAACCAATAAAATCAATACGATAAGACTTGGCATGGAATCTGTAACAAATAAGTGGAATCAGTCTCCACTTTTAGAGGACTTACAGAGGAATTCAACATGCATATACAAGCCAATTACCCCTCTCTTGCACCGTTAACGGCGTTAAAGTTACTAAAAGGCGCTAACGTAGGCTTGGCGCTATTCTTTGCCATATTTTGCACCACGGTATTGGTCTGCTATCCATTTGAGTCATACTTTTCGATACCTTTGCTAGTCGCAAGCCATATGACGATGATAGTGACATCTGCACTCATCAAGATTGCCTATGTTACGCGTTGTGTAGCGCTAAAGCAGTTAAATAGAGAAGTCGCATGACTATGTCCTATTTAACGAAACATCTATTTTCTGCACCTTTTCGCCCCTTATTTTTCTTCGTTGGTGCCGGGGGCGTCGCTTCAATCGCCATTTGGTCAGGCGTATTGTTTGGTGCGTTACCTTGGTCGTTCGCTATTCCCCCAACGTTCTGGCATATGCATGAAATGATTTATGGTCTTCTCGGGGCTGCGATTGGCGGGTTCCTACTCACCGCTGTTCCCAATTGGACTAGCACCCAAACCATTTCCAAAGCAAAAATTGCTTGCGTCAGCCTGATTTGGTTGCTCAGTCGGTTGTTACCTTGGTTAATTTCGGATCCAGTGGGTACTTACGGTCAGATGGCGCTTCAGGGTTTGTATTGGCTGTCACTGGTCGGTTTTGTGATGCACCCAATCTACGTAACGCGTAACTATAGAAATGTCATTTTTCCCGTTTTGCTCACGCTATTGATGCTATCTAATATGATAGCCTATTGGTTAGCGATAACTGGACAGGCCAATA
The DNA here is from genome assembly GCA_963922845.1 of uncultured Alteromonas sp. Classification (GTDB taxonomy): domain Bacteria; phylum Pseudomonadota; class Gammaproteobacteria; order Enterobacterales; family Alteromonadaceae; genus Alteromonas. The sequence goes on along the minus strand of CAWUJV010000030.1, from coordinate 29,856 downwards.
TTGCTACGCATGTCATAAAAACCAGCATACTTATGATTTGCTTGATGACAGGAATTATTGGTGGCCGAGTTATTCCTTTTTTTATTAAGCGTCAAATTGATTTCCCCGTCAGCACGTTTAGTTTGCTCGACACGAGTATTTTATTGCTTTCGTCATTGGGGATAGCAGGTTACTTTTTATCAATATATGAGCTGCATTTTTTGCCGAACCCGGGTTGGCTAATGGTGATTGCAGGGTTGCTTCATAGTGTAAGGCTGATGTTTTGGTGCAAGAAACGCGTGCTAGGCTATTCGCTCCTGTGGTCCCTCTTAATCGCCTATTTTTGCCTTGGCTCAGGATTGATTTGGCTTGGCTACGCACACCTAGTGCAACAAAGCCCTACGTCACCGTTTCACTTTTTAGCAATCAGTAGCTTGTCTGCCATGGTGGTATCTATTGCTACACGCGTGTCACTGGGGCATACCGGTCGAGTTATGCAAGCGCCTCCCCTTTTTGTCTTATTTTTCGTGGCGATAGTGCTTGCTGGCATTGTTAGGTCTATCGGCTTTTACTTTTTCCCCTATTCATATGCGTTGCTCATCAGTGCATGCCTATGGTGCTTTGGATTTTTTCTGTTCGTACTTTATTTCACACCCATTTATTTTTCACCTCGCGCTGATGAGCGCGTTTAACATTCTATTTAGAGGTTTTTAATGCTGTCACAAGAAACAATTTCTGCGGTTAAATCAACCATACCTGTACTTGCGAATGCCGGAGTCGCAGTTACTGAGCATTTTTATCAAAAAATGTTTCGCCATAACCCAGAGTTAAAGCATATTTTTAATATGTCGAATCAAGAAGGTGGTGCGCAGCCATTCGCGCTTTTTAATGCACTTGCTGCTTACGCCACCTACATCGATGACCTAGACAAATTGCAATCGATGGTGTCTCGCATCGCCAACAAGCATGTGAGTTTGGACATTCAGGCAGAACACTACCCCATCGTGGGTAAGCACCTTTTGGCTACATTAGGCGAACTCGCACCGGAAACCTTCGACGAACCCACGCTAAAGGCGTGGGAAGAAGCCTATGGATTTCTTGCAAACGCTTTTATTGACGTCGAATCAACCATGTACGCATCACAACGTTCAGCTTCTGGCGGTTGGAATGGAAAAAGACTGTTTGAAGTGGTCGAAAAAATTGAAGAGTCAGAGTTAATTACGAGCTTTTATTTTAAGCCCGTAGACAAAAAGCCTATTAGCCAATTTAAACCGGGCCAGTTCATTACTGTGAATATTGGCGAAACGGTATTTGAATACCAACAAAAACGCCAGTATTCGCTTTCACAATTTAAGGATAAAGACTACTACCGTATTTCGGTAAAACGCGAGGCAGGGGCACCCAGTGGCCTCGTTTCAAATTACTTACACGATAAAGTAGTAATTGGCAGTCAGATTGAGCTTATAGCGCCTGCAGGGGATTTTGTTCTGCGAGATAGTACAAAACCAAATGTGTTGATCTCTGCGGGTGTCGGCATTACACCGATGTTTGCCATGTTACAGGCTATCCTAGAGGACACCGCCAGTGGAGCAGATGTCACCTTTATTCACGCCTGCCAAAATGCGGGACATCACGCATTTCAACAAACACTCTCTGAGTTGGATTTGACTCACGACCAATTACACTACCACTATTGGTATGAAAAAGGCTCGACAGAAAATCGAGCGAAATTAGGGTTTATTGACTTTAATCACCCTGACCTATCATTGCCTATTGAGGACGGTGACTTTTATCTGTGTGGACCCGTTCCCTTTATGCGGTTTTGTAAAAACGCCTTATTGCAACTCGGCGTAAGCAGCGACCGAATCCATTACGAAGTATTTGGTCCTCACAACGATCTATGATTATTTAGTCATTCCGAAAACCAGTATTGACACCCACGTTCCCGTGGCGACTAAAATACTGATAAATACAGCGGCTGAGCCAATATCTTTGGCTTTGCCGCTAAGTTCGTGTTGGTCAAAACTGACTCTGTCTACCACGGTTTCAATCGCTGTGTTCAACAGTTCTACGACTAAAACCGAAAATAGAGTAATGAATAATAAGATACGTTCTACCATTGATATGTCGGCAATAATGGCAATCGGCGTCAAAATAGCAATCGCGAGAATTTCTTGTCTTATGGCCGCCTCGCTTTTGAATGCTGCCTGAATTCCCTTAATCGAGTACCACGTTGCCATCATGATACGTTTCAATCCTGTGTTCTTTTGCTGCATGGCTTTTTCTATCCGTTGGTTTTAAAGCACATTTCAAATTATGTAAGCCTAGCGTAGCACCTAAATCATGAAAAGGTCATTAAATCGACGAAAAGACAACAATGGGTGTTGAGTGAAGATGAGTTTATTGAGTGGCAATCTTAAATCGTTTAAACATTGCCTGTTTAAATCGCGAATGCTCAGGGCTCACAAAGGCGTATTTTTTCTTCACATCATTAAATACTAGGCAATATATACGTGGCGCAAAACTTGGCATTGCCAAAACAACTGCTGTTTACCTATAGAATATGCGGTAAAGGCCAGCATGCCCTGCGTTAACATTACCTAGTTTTTAGGAAGGTTTTTACCTTTTATTCGACTCTTACGGCAAGCAAATCACTTTTGATACCATGTAAAACAGAGCTGCAAGTGGAACCTAATAATAGCTGCAATCCACTTGCACCGTGCGTACCTAACACAATAAGGTCGGCGCCAATCTTATCTGCAGCATGTCTAATTTCTTCCGCCGCGGCGCCGATTTCTACATGGACGTGATGTTTTGGAATTCCATGGGCATGGGCGATGGTTTCCAGTTTTAACTTGGCTTGCTCCCGAATTTCTTCAGAAAAGTCCCTTTCTAAAAACAGCCCGTATGGTTCAAAATTGGTTTGTGGATGCGCAACGTATAGCAAGGTTAGCTTTATAGGGTTACCGGCAACGTTCATTGCCCGTTCCATTATTGGCTGATAATCAGAAAACACATCAACAGCGACTAGGATTGTTTCGTAATTTTGCATAACCGTTCTCCGTAATAGTATTAACCGTATCGATGAGCTTCTCTCCTGTGTATTGAACGGGGCGTCCCTTACACTATAAGATTCACTTAATGCGGATTAAAAAATGGACTGCAAAAATCAGCGTGCCTTCATACCGATTATCTGTAATTGTAGCGTGGAATTCAGATAGGTGTTTGATTCTAATCAAATGTTGATACATGACAATTGCGCGGATTTTTACGATTAGCCGTTATCGTCGGTTCGTCAGATATGTTATAACAAGGTTAAAACATATCTAGTTTAAGGGCATCGATGGGATGTGGGTTCTTCTAACATTCATCATTTTAGTAGCTGCGGTTTATTTTTATACATATCCGAGGTTTGGTCATTACCTTCAGTTTCTCGATAACGTCTATCATTGTTATTGTGCTGGTCTACGCAAACAAGCCACTCAGATTAATGGAAAAACGCTTGTTTGGTTAGATAATGTTAAATATCGAGAGTTGGATGAGCGACCTGTTCTATTGCTGATCCACGGTTTTACTGCAGACAAACAGGTTTGGCTTAAAGCATCCCCGTCTTTGAGCAAAACGTTTAGGCTGATTGTTGTCGATATGCCAGGCCACGGCGACTCTGAGATACCGGACTTCGAAAGCTTATCCGTGGAATCACTGGCCAAAACGTTTTTACAGTTTATGTCGCAACTAAGCGTGGACAATTACCATATTGCAGGTAATTCGTTAGGTGGATTAGTAGCAGCACACATGGCAATGCTCAAACCTAATCAGGTTACTAGTTGTATTTTGCTTAATCCTGCTGGGATTGCCAACGAAGCGGAACCAACGCCGTTTATGCTAATGATGCAAAATGGCATCAATCCTTTTTTTACGCACTCTCGAAGCCAGTTTAAAACCTTATATGACTTCTCTATGGCGCGGCCGCCTTTCGCGCCAAAGGTCGTGATTGATTCGCTGGCAGATAAACATATGTCAAAAAGCGAAGTCTACGAAACGTTCTTTGCACGTTGCTTTAACGCCGAGTCTATTTTCAACGATGCCGTCTCTTCAATATCGGTACCGACATTACTCTTATTTGGTATGAAAGACGAAATTATCTCAACTGCAACTATTCCCTATTGGCTCAAGTCTGAACATGTTGAATTCATGCCATTTTACGATGCTGGTCATATGCCCATGATGGAAATAGCTGGGCGGACCAGCTATGCGATTTCATTTTTTGTTGAAAAATTAAAGCTCTAGACGAAAGTAGAATTTTTATCCTATGTGATTTAGATTAGGATTTACGATGTTGTGGCAAAAGTGCATAAATTAAAATAATACTGCGATGGAAAAGATCGATATTGTAAAACGCCTAATCAGGGCGAACAATTACGAGCATTGTGATCGAACTTTCGAGCAATGTGTCGAGCTTGGCATACAGGTTAACCGTGTGGCCTTGGGCCGTTTTGCTGCAAAATTAGAACTGATTGATAAGGCGGAGCGTCAGCGTAATCGTCGTAATGCAGCTAAACCGGCAGCGTCAAAACCACAACAAACAACGAAGCCCAAAGCGACCAATCCCCCACCCCAAGCACCCGCAAATCCTCGCCGAACGCAACCAACCTTTGAACAAACGTCATCGTTAGAAATTGCCGCAAGTGGTGGGCAGCCAGTGTCCAATGCTCCTCGGCAACGCCAAGCAGACGTCATGAGCCATGAATTAAACTTGGTGCTTGACGCTGAGCCAGTTCGTGAAGCACCACACGTTATTGAATCTGCACTACAAGACATGCACGCCAGTGTGCCACCGATGCCTCTCTTGCCTGAAGAAATGACATACGAGCAAGTCAAACAAAGAGAAGCAGAAATTACGTTTGAACTCGGCGCGATGAAAATTAAAGAGCATGCGCTGTTGCAAGAACTCAACGCGTTGTCGGAAAAACTAGGTGGTAATCGCCACTAATTACACCTTGTTGTAAATCAAAAAAAAGATTTCCTAGGATTGTAATTACCATTCAAGCTGGTAATTTCGTATCCATTCTTACGTTTTGCATTTCGTCTATATGGATATTACTGTTCTGCTCGTGGCATTTGTTTTCGGGCTGATATTCAAACAAATCAACCTTCCACCCCTTATTGGTTATCTAGTCGCAGGGTTTGTTTTAAACTATGCGGGACACACAATGACGCCTACGCTGCAACAAATTGCAGACTTGGGTATTACCATTATGCTGTTCACTATCGGTTTAAAACTCAATATCCGAGACTTAGCTAAAATCGAAGTCTGGGGCACGTGCAGTGCCTTTACCTTAATTTGGATTGCCGTCATTACCCTAGGCGTGAATGCTTTAGCGATTGTCGCTTCTGGTTTTTTTCCTGACGTCGCCTTTGAAGATGCCGTTCTGATCAGTTTTATGTTGAGCTTTTCAAGTACCGTTTGTGTCGTCAAAGTGCTTGAAGAAAGTGGTGAGTTAAAAACGCGTCATGGTCGGCTAGCCATCGGTATTTTGGTCATGCAAGATATTTTGGCCGTTGTTTATCTAGTTGCCGCCACCGGGAAAATACCGAGCCTTTATGCCCCTGCTCTTTTGGTATTAATTCCATTAATTCCTTTATTCAAACGAATTTTAAAGCAGTCTGGACACGGGGAATTACTACCGCTTACCGGTTTCGTATTTGCTTTGGGTAGCTACCACCTGTTTGAATTGGTATCCGTAAAGGGCGATCTTGGCGCTCTCATCGCTGGCGTGCTATTGGCATCAGATAAAAAAGCGTCAGAGTTATCAAAGTCCCTTTTGGCATTTAAAGATCTATTTCTCATAGGCTTTTTTATCAGTATTGGGTTAACCGCTCTCCCCAGTATCGACATGGTGATGGCAGGGTTAATTTTGTGCCTGTTCATTGTACTTAAAGCCATCATGTACTTTGGTTTGGGAACATTAGTCGGGTTGCGCGCAAGAACGGCGTTTTTGAGCAGTGTTGTACTGAGTAATTACAGTGAATTTGGTCTAATCGTAGGTGCGTTAGCGGTAAGTGTTGGCGCATTGGAGCAATCCTGGCTCGTTACTCTTGCTTTAGCCGTTTCCTTCTCTTTTATTTTTACCAGTATTTACTATCGAAGCAGTCACAACCGCTACGCTGTCAGAAAAGATAGGCTGAAGCGATTCGAGAAAACCAAACGCCTCAAAGAAGATGTTTACCCCACATTGCCCGATGTTGAGTTTTTGGTTGTTGGCATGGGACGCGTAGGAACAGGCGCATTTACCTCTCTTCAAAAGGTAGTCGGCAACAAAGTTTGGGGGATGGATGCGGACTCTCGTAAGGTCAAACGCCTTACGTCAAAAGGGATAAATACTATTGCGGGGGACGGTGAGGATATTGATCTGTGGGAAAATATAGATATTGACAATATCAAGCTGGTGCTCTTGGCCCTGCCCTCGATAGAGGATGCATCGAACATTACCAAACAATTGTCGATTGCCGGGTATCAGGGGCGCGTTGCGGCGATAGCACGTTATGAAGATGAGGTTGAAGAGCTATTGGCACGGGGTGTCGACAAAGTATTTAACTTCTTTGCCGAGGCGGGTGTGGGCTTTGCCGAAGAGAGCCTTGAGTATGTTGGTGTTACTAACAACAAAATAAACAATAACAAAGGTTAAAGTGAGAACCATTAGCATTTGTAAATCATTGTTTTTAAAAGAAAATTTGAAATCGGCGGAAAGTTGTACTAGACTCTGCTGCAACATTGATATTTTGGGTGAATAACATGCAAGGTGACAAACAGGTAGTGGCAAAACTCAACGAAGTTTTAACCAGTGAGTTGACTTCGATAAACCAGTATTTTTTACACGCTAGGATGTTCAAAAACTGGGGCTTGACGGAGTTAAACGAAAAAAACTACAAGAAGTCGATTAAAGACATGAAACAAGCCGATGCGCTAATCGAGCGAATCTTGTTTCTGGAAGGTCTACCTAACCTACAAGCACTAGGCAAATTGTACATTGGCGAAGAGACCAAAGAGATGCTCGCTTGTGATACTAAATTCCAACTAGAAGCCATCCCTCTTTTGAAAGAGGCGATTGCACTTTGTGAACAACAGCAAGACTATGTCAGCCGAGAATTGCTCGAAGATATCTTAGAATATGAAGAAGAACACTTAGATTGGCTTGAAACGCAAGAATACCAAATCGATAACATGGGTATAGAAAATTATCTTCAAGCGCAAATGATGGAGACAGAATAATGAAAGGCAATCAACAAATCATTGATTCTTTAAATGAACTATTGGCTTACGAGCTCGCAGCAATGGATCAGTATTTCATTCACTCCCAAATGTATCTCGATTGGGGATTGAATAAGCTTTACGAAAGAATAGATCATGAATTTGATGACGAAAAAGGTCATGCAACAAAACTAATTGAACGCATGCTGTTTTTAGAAGGTACGCCCAACATGGAGAAACGTGTTGGTTTTAAAGTCGGTACCGATGTGCCTTCGATGTTGGAAAGTGACCTGCGTGTAGAGATTGAAGTTGACCAAAAACTTAAAGAAGTGATGGCGTTGTGTGAACGTGAGAAGGACTTCGTCACTAGAGACATGCTAAGCGTCCTGCTAGAGGATACCGAAATGGACCATGCTCATTGGCTTGAGCAACAACTGCGGTTAATTAAGATGCTAGGATTACCCAACTATTTACAGTCACAAATGTAATTAGCGATGGGTATCAAACCATACAAAGGCCGGTTTATCCCGGCCTTTTATGTTTAAGGTCATCTGCCATTGCATATTGGGTTCTGAGCACGCCCCCAACATAAACCACCCTTCTTGGACATCAGGGGTGCGGGCCTCTACCAGCAGTGGGACTTTGCCCATAAACATGTTCACGCCCTCAACCCAAGCACTTTCAATCGTCACGTCAGGGCTTGTTTCAAACACAATATCAATCGACTCTTCTATCTCTATGGGTTGTTTGACCGTTACGGTAATGGTAATTCCATCGCCAAGCACAATTTGGCACTGTTGATTGTCCAGTATACAACCACTAGTCGCTCTCTGTTTATCAACAGGCATGGGTTTGTTTATACCGACAAAATGACCCACCGATAAAACCAATAGAAAGGTCAATATGATCACTAATATTGGGATGTATTTTTGTAAATATTGCGTACTTCTAAACATACAAATTTTTAACAGTTTGTTAATTAAATGTTGGACTCTTTGATAGAGATCAAGTCCTTATAGTTTATGGTATCTTTTTGCTTTTAAAAACCTTATTATCCGCGTACCAATTGGTCTGAGTCACAAAAATTAGTAGAAATTCAGGCATCACATGAGCCCGCAATCATGTGAAAACTCACTATACTGTAGCAATTGGGTAACTTTTCATTTGAAGTGGAAGATTCATAAAAATGAGTGAAATAAGCCAAGCACGTCCTGACTACAATTATAAGGTAGTTAGGCAGTTTACCATCATGACCATTATCTGGGGTATCATTGGGATGGGCCTTGGGGTGTTTATTGCAGCGCAATTATTCGCACCGGCACTGAACTTTGACATTCCATGGTTAACCTACTCCCGACTACGTCCTCTGCACACTAACGCTGTTATTTTTGCCTTCGGCGGCTGTGCGCTTTTTGCGACGTCTTACTATATCGTTCAACGTACCTGTCAAGTTCGCCTTTTCAGTGACAAACTTGCCTCATTCACTTTCTGGGGATGGCAAGCCGTTATTGTTGCCGCTGTGGTATCTTTGCCGTTCGGTCTTACCAGCAGTAAAGAATACGCAGAGCTTGAGTGGCCGATTGATATTCTGATTACCTTAGTTTGGGTTGCCTATATCATTAACTTCTTCGGCACGCTAGTCATTCGAAAGACCTCGCATATTTACGTTGCGAACTGGTTCTTAGGTGCCTTTATGTTGACAGTTGCGGTGCTTCATATTGGTAACAGCATGGCTATCCCAGTTTCATTCACTAAGTCATATTCACTCTACGCGGGTGCAGTAGATGCAATGATGCAGTGGTGGTACGGTCACAATGCGGTAGGTTTCTTCCTGACAGCAGGTTTCTTGGGCATGATGTATTATTTCGTACCCAAGCAAGCGGGACGCCCTGTCTATTCATACCGTCTGTCGATCGTTCACTTTTGGGCATTGATTTCGCTTTATATTTGGGCCGGTCCTCACCACTTACACTACACAGCGCTTCCTGATTGGACACAGTCGTTGGGGATGGTAATGTCAGTGATCCTATTCGTGCCGTCTTGGGGGGGAATGATAAACGGTATCATGACCTTATCAGGTGCGTGGCACAAACTTCGTACTGACCCTGTTTTGCGTTTCTTGATTGTTTCATTGTCTTTCTACGGTATGTCTACATTTGAAGGGCCAATGATGGCAATTAAAACAGTTAACGCCCTGTCACACTACACTGATTGGACAATCGGTCACGTGCACTCTGGCGCACTAGGTTGGGTTGCAATGGTTTCAATCGGTTCGGTTTATCACCTGATCCCGATCTTGTTTGGTCAGCCTAAGATGTACAGCACTAAACTCGTTAATGTTCACTTCTGGTTTGCCACTATTGGTGTAGTACTTTATATCGTCGCAATGTGGATGTCTGGAGTACTTCAAGGTCTAATGTGGCGTGCAATTAACGCAGACGGTACGCTTACGTACAGTTTTGTAGAAGCACTTGAAGCCTCTAAGCCTTTCTATGTAGTTCGCTTTATTGGTGGTGTGTTTGTTGTAGCAGGTATGATTATCATGGCCTATAACACGTACAAAACCGTTCGCGCTCCAAAAGGTAGCATCGCAGCTGAGCCAGAAGCTCAAGCGGCATAAGGAGACGAATAATGAGAAATCCACACGAGTTAATTGAAAAAAATGTTGGCCTACTAACGATTCTGATTCTTATCGCAATCAGTTTTGGGGCCATGACGCAAATTATGCCTTTGATGTTCCAACAGGAAGTATTAGAGCCAGTGAAAGGTTTGCGTCCTTACACAGCGCTAGAACTTGAAGGCCGTGACATCTATATCCGTGAAGGATGCGTTGGTTGTCACAGTCAGATGATTCGCCCATTCCGCTCTGAAACAGAGCGTTACGGTCACTACAGTGTTGCTGGTGAGTCAGTATGGGAACACCCATTCCTTTGGGGTTCTAAGCGTACTGGTCCTGACCTGGCGCGTGTTGGTGGTCGTTACAGTGATGAATGGCATCGTGTTCACCTTATCAACCCTAGAGACGTTGTTCCTGAATCAAATATGCCTGGTTATCCATGGCTTGCTGAGAACACGCTTGATGGCGACCTAACAGCTAAGAAGATGGAAGTCTTCAGAGACTTTGGTGTGCCGTACACGGATGAAGATATTGAAGGAGCACAAGCGGCAGTAGAAGGCAAAACAGAAATTGAAGCCCTTATTGCTTACCTACAATCTCTTGGAACACATTTCAAATAATGGATCAGGGAATAGTAGGCAGCATATTTACTGTCACCGTCTTCGTCGCCTTTATCGGTATCGTTTGGTGGGCGTTTAGTAAACGCAACAAACAGAAATTTGATGAAGCTGCAAATCTAGTGTTTGCCGACGAAGACACACAAGAATCACAAAAAGATAAGCAGGAGTCTTGAACTAATGACTATGTTTTGGACAATCTGGATCTCAGTTATAACGCTGGGTTCCATTATCGGTTGCTACCTGTTACTACGTTGGTGCCTAAGTAACCAAACAGGTATTGCCGAAGGCGAAGAGATGGATCACGAATTCGACGGTATCGTTGAAATCAATAATGGCCTCCCGAAATGGTGGACGATCCTTTTCTACATCACAATCGTTTGGGGTTTCTTCTACCTAGCGCTTTACCCTGGTTTGGGTTCATTCCAAGGTTTCTTTGGCTGGAAGAGTTCAAACCAAGGTGTATTGACACGTGCTGAGTCAGAACAAGCCCGTATCGATGCAAAAGATACCTTGCTAGTGCAATATGACCGCGAACTTGATTTTGCTGCTGAGCGTTTCGACCCTATCTTCGAAGCATACGCGAAAGTACCGGTAGAAGAATTGGTTCACAATGAAGAAGCAGTAAAAGTCGGCCAACGTCTTTTCCTTCAAAATTGTGCACAGTGCCATGGTTCAGATGCACGTGGCCAAAATGGTGGTTTCCCTAACCTAACTGACAACGATTGGTTGTACGGTGGGTCAGGTGCAAAGATTAAGGAAACATTACTTCTAGGTCGTACACCAGCGATGCCGGCATGGTTAGATGCATTCGGCGAGCAAGGTGTTAAAGAAATGGCTCACTATGTTCTTAGCTTGAGCGGACGTGAAGACGCTGATGCTAACCTAGCAGCAGCGGGCAAGATGAAGTTTGCAGCTTGTGCTGCATGTCACGGCATGGACGGAAAAGGTAACCAACTTCTTGGTGCGCCGAACCTAACTGACAACATCTGGCTATATGGTGGTAGTGAGCGCGCTATTATCGAGACACTTAACTACGGTCGTAACGGCGTCATGCCTTCATTCAAGAAAACACTGGGTGAAGACAAAATCCACGTCGTAGCAACATACGTATATAGCTTGTCTAACTAATTACGTTAGACTGCCAATTTTGAGCCCCGCTTAGTCGGGGCTTTTTATCCCCCAAATGGTCTACTGCTAGTGTTTTTTTGAAGAAGGCTATCAATAAATCATTTAAACAAACGGCTAATACACCCTCTTTGGCCTTTAGCGTTTTCGTGTGAGAGAAATGAAAGTAGTTCCTTGGTATAAACAATTCTGGCCGTGGTTTTTAATTGCGATTCCAACAAGCTCGTTTATCGTCGGCTATATCGTTATTAAGCTATCTATCGATACGACCGACAGCTTGGTCGTCGACGACTATTATAAAGAAGGCAAAGCCATCAATGCCAGACTGGATAAAGTTTATAATGCTCAGCGCTTGAACATCACGACGGAACTCAAAATTAACGATGGATCAGTCGCATTAAAATTCCACTCTGGTATACCAAAGGAAGGATCCGCGCTTAAGTTATCGTTTTTCCACACAACAATTGAGTCAAAAGATACCAGTATTTTACTCTCTCGTGACGCAAACGGAATATATAGGGGTTTCGTTGAAGCGTCACTAAACGGTAAATGGCAGATCTCATTAATGCCGGTTGATGAAAGCTGGAAAATACAGAAAACGTTAGCGTTGCCTCGAACTGGTTGGGTACCTTTTAACCCTTAGCTATGGCAGTTCTAGATTGTTATCACTGCGGTTTACCCGTCGATCCAAATGCTAAATTCACCGCCATCATCTTGGATGAACCGCGCGACATGTGTTGCCCAGGTTGTAAGGCGGTGGCTGAAACGATTGTCGAAAGTGGTTTAGAAGACTACTATCGATTTAGAACAGCCCCGGCGGAACAAGGTGATCAAGCCTTAAGCGATACCCTTGCCCAACTCGCGATATATGATGAACCCGCGTTACAAGATGAATTTGTACACGAACAAGGGGACCTCAAGGAGATACAACTCACCGTCGAAGGCATAACATGTGCGGCATGTGGATGGCTGATAGAAAAACAGCTATCAAAGGTAGAAGGCGTCAAACAAGTCGCTGTGAACGTGGCACAAAGGCGCGCTTTTGTGAGCTGGAACGACAATATCGTTACGTTGTCAGGTGTATTACAGGCTATCAATAAAATTGGCTACCCTTCTCTACCGTTCCAACCAGACCAACACGAATCCTTATACAAAAAAGAACAAAAAACCTTCTTAAAAAAACTGGGGCTTGCCGGGCTGATGACAATGCAAGTCATGATGTTAATGGCAGGTATGTATTTCGATTTATTCGGAGCGATAGAGAACGAAACACGTCAGTTTTTCAACTGGATCGCGGCGGTATTAACTACGCCGGTTGTTCTCTACTCTGGTAGTGTTTTTTATGTAGGTGCGTCCAAGGCATTGTCTGCTCGCTCCGTCAACATGGACGTGCCAGTCACAATCGCAATATTTGGTACATACCTAGCTGGGTTGAAATCCGTACTTACGGAGGTGGGCGACGTTTATTTTGAATCCATTTGCATGTTTGTCTTTTTGCTACTGCTCAGTCGATATTTGGAGCACCGTTCAAGATACAAGGCGGCGCAAATATCAGCCAACATGATGCAACACATGCCCGTTACTGCTCATGTCCTGGACGACGATGGCAACATAGAGCAGTGTCTAGCAAAGCAACTAGAACCGGAACAACGGGTATTTGTTAAAGCCGGTGAAATCATACCGGTTGACGGCATTGTGATCGACGGCGTCAGCGCGGTCGATGAGGCCATGCTGACAGGGGAATTTGAACCGGTCAACAAAACTATTGGCGATACTGTGTATGGTGGCACCGTTTCTCAGTCAGGCGCCTTAACAGTAAAAGTGACACAAAGCTTAAAAAATGCGTTGGTCAGTCAAATTATCCGGCTGCAATCCTCTGCAATGGCGAGTAAACCAACCGTCGCAGCAACTGCAGATACGTTTTCTCGCTACTTTGTCACGGCCGTCCTCGTCATCGCTGCCCTTACCTTCGGTTTTTGGTCTATTCGGGGAAGTGAGGACGCGTTTTGGATTACCATCTCGGTGCTGGTGGCGACGTGTCCTTGTGCACTTGGGCTAGCAACGCCGTCGGCACTAACCTGTGCCATGGCTCGTCTCAATAAGTCAGGTGTGCTGTTAAAACGTGCTGACGCACTTGAGCAGTTGACCTCGATAGACACAATTGCTTTAGATAAAACAGGAACCTTGACTCAAGGTCAGTTCTCCATAGGCAGGCATTGGTTCAGTGATAAAAGTAAAAAAGACGCGTATTGGGCCATTGCATGTGCGCTTGAGTCACGGTCAGAACACCCCATCGCAAGTGCCTTTGACCTAAAAAGTGTTTCATCGTCTGTAAAAGACTTCTCTGTCGTTGCCGGTAAGGGCGTTAAAGGTAATATTGACGGCACGGACTACTTACTGGGTTCTAAAGCCTTTGTAGGCACGGATAATGACGTCGAATGGGCGAATGTTTATCTTACCGACACCTCGGGACAGTGTTTGGCTGCATTTGAAGTAACCGACCATATCAAGCCCGGTATTAAAGGTGTGCTTGATAATCTAGATAAATACGCCCTTTGCGTAGTCAGTGGTGACACCTATGATCACGTGAACAACGTTGCTCAACAGTTAGGAATCACGCAGGTTTACAGTGAGCAAACACCCGAAGACAAATACAACACTATCGCGCAACTTCAGGCACAAGGTCATAGTGTGCTGATGCTCGGAGATGGTATAAATGACGCGCCGGTGCTGGCCAGTGCAGATGTGTCAGCCGCCGTAGGTAATGCCTCTGACGTCGCTAAAAACGCCGCTGACGTCATCCTTTTATCGGACGCTTTGGATAATATACCCGCACTGTTAACCACCGCTCAAAAAACCAAACTAAAAATTAAACAAAACATTGGATGGGCCGTAGGTTACAATGTGTTGATATTACCGTTTGCGGTGTCAGGCCTGTTAACCCCATGGTTAGCGGTTATTGGTATGTCGTTAAGCAGCATCATTGTCGTGTCTAATTCGACGCGTTTGTTGAAATAAGGAAGCGTCTTTGAGCATTATTTATGTACTCATCCCCCTCGCCGTCATCATAGTCGCGTTGGCGATTGGCATCTTCTTTTGGGCCGTAAAGTCTAATCAGTTTGAAGATCTAGAGCGTCAAGGGTATAGCATTTTGTTTGATGACGATTTGCCTAAAGAGCAACGAAGAAACCCAGACGCAGTGTCCCCAGACACGACCAAGACCGATGACTGACTTTAACGTCTTTTCGGCGTTTTTGATTGGCATTGCCGGCGGTGTCCACTGCGTTGGTATGTGCGGCGGTATTGCTGCAGCTTTTTCAGCAACTATTCCTCCTACCCACCCGAAGTCACACTATATAGCACTGTACAATTTTGGCAGAATCACAAGCTACACATTAGCAGGAGCAGCAACAGGTTTACTTGGCAGCGTAGTATCGGTGTCGTTTCATCAAGGCTTGCTATACTTGTCCATCGCCAGTGGCGTTGTTCTGCTACTACTGGCTTGCTATCTAGGAAATTGGTGGAAAGTTCTCGTCCACTTAGAAATCGCAGGCGCGGCGCTGTGGAAACAAATACAACCGCTGTCTAAGCGATTTTTACCCGTCGATTCATTCTGTAAAGCCTTTTTATATGGTGTAATCTGGGGATGGTTACCCTGTGGTTTAGTGTATTCAACCCTGACTTGGGCTATCGCGTCCGGCAGTGCCGTTGACGGTGCGGTGATTATGCTGGCATTTGGGTTGGGAACCTTACCTACATTATTTGCAGCAAGCCTCTCTGCACAGTGGCTTGTAGCAGGGTTTAGACACCCAGTATTTCGACAAATTATTGCCATCTTAATCGCTGTATATGCGATTTACTTGATTTATAATGGTTACACTAGTATCAAGTACATATAGGCAAAGGACCCTGGAACGATTATGAGTAAGAACAGCGATTTTTCTATACACTGTCAAAACTGTAGTTTTAGTCACCTCTGTTTACCTGTGGCGCTCAATCGCACGGAAATAGAGTCGCTGGACGATATTGTCGAACGCAAAAAACCCTTGCATAAAAACGACAAGCTCATCAGTTCGGGGGACGAATTTACGGCCCTGTATGCGGTGAGAAGCGGATCATTTAAGTCATTTGTAAGTGCAAAAGACGGTGAAGAACAAATTATTGGTTTTCATTTTCCGGGAGACATCATTGGCTTTGATGCCCTTCGCAGTAACACACACGAAAGTTACACTCAGGCTCTTGAAACGGCGATGGTGTGCGAACTCCCTTACGACACGCTGGACAAAATGTCGGTACAGCTTCCAAAGTTGCGCCATCAAATCATGAGTTTTATGAGCGCAGAGATCAAACAAGACAATGAAATGATGCTGCTACTGAACAAACGAACAGCAGAAGAAAGATTAATTTATTTTATTGCGCAGCTGTCTCGTCGTTTTGAAGAAAGAGGGTTCTCTTCTCGTGAATTCAATTTATCTATGACTCGCAATGAGATAGGTAATTATCTCGGATTGACGGTCGAAACCATTTCAAGGCTACTGACGCGCTTCCAAAAAGAAGGCATCATCCAAGTTGATGGTAAATTGATTACCATTACCAACTTCGACGCAATGGAAGAAAAACTCAATAGCATGGATGTACAAACCCGTGCGGTAAAATAACCGACAATTGATCTAAAACAACCTACTTTTTTCCAATTAAGACCTACACTTATAAAACAGGGCCCAGTCCAAAGGCCCTGTCACTGAGGTATTGATTCTAGCTGTACAAAACGCGCTGCTACTGTTGAATTTCAACACATCGACACTTTATATCTATTGATGGAATACAGTCTACAAATAGCGCGAGCAGCCACAGTCAATCACTCAAACCTACTGTTTAACGAATTGCATTAGGGAAGGTCGCATTGTGATTAACTACAACCATTTACTCGCCGTTATTGAGCCAGACCGAGAAGCGCAGCCCGCGCTCTCTAGAGCGATAGAATTGGCCGAAAAAACGTCTGCTGACATCACTGCGTTTATGGTCATTTATGATTTTTCTTATGAAATGACAACTATGTTGTCTGCCGATGAACGCGATGCTATGCGCGATGCAGTAATTAAAGACAGACAAGCTTGGCTTGAGGATGAACTAAAACGCTATAGTGATGCGGTAACGATTAGCGTCGTCGTTCAGTGGCACAATCGTGCATACGAGTCGATAATTCGTTATGCCGTGCACCATCATTGCGATATTGTGGTTAAGGCAACTAAGCCTCATGACGATCTGACTTCGGTTATTTTTACACCGACGGATTGGCATCTGTTGCGCAAGTGCCCTACTCCGGTCTTATTGGTTAAAGATCATGATTGGCCCGATGATGGAAATATTATCGCAGCCGTTAATGTGGGCACGGAAGATAAAGAGCACGCCCAATTAAATGAAAAGTTGACCGTTATTGCCCAAGACTATGCGGAACTATTGAGTGGTAACGTTAATCTAGTCAATTGCTATCCGAGCACACCGCTGAATATCGCAATTGAAGTACCAGAATTTGACCCCACGTCCTACAACAACTCCGTTAAAAACCATCACCTTGAAGAAATAGAAAGGCACAGCCAGCGCTACGGAATTAGCTTGGATAACTGTCATGTAAAGGAAGGATTACCAGAAAAGGTCATTCCTCTCATCGCCGATGAAATTGACGCTGAACTGGTCATTATCGGTACCGTTGGTAGAGTTGGCTTGTCGGCTGCTTTAATTGGCAATACGGCTGAACATGTAATCGACAGCATGAAATGCGATGTTTTAGCGATAAAACCTGACGGTTTTCAATCTCCAATTCGCTAGTATTGCTATGCGGTGCTGCGGGCATTTTGTATAATGCCCGCTTTTCGAGTCACAGAGCAACATCCGAGCATGAACACGAACGCAGTCAGCGCCAATTCAAATGAATCTGGCTCCATAAGTTCACACAACAAAGCCAAATATAATTTCAATAAACTACAAAAGCGTTTAAGAAGAAACGTGGGTAAAGCAATTGAAGATTTCGGCATGATAGAAGCCAATGACCGCGTAATGGTGTGTTTATCCGGTGGTAAAGACAGCTACACGATGCTCGATATATTGATGTTTCTACGAAAAATCGCGCCCATCGATTTTGATATTGTCGCGGTCAATCTTGACCAAAAGCAACCTGGCTTTCCTGAACATATCCTACCCGCCTATTTAGAAAGCCTTGGCGTTGAGTACAAAATCGTAGAAGAAGATACGTACTCGATAGTAAAGGATAAAATTCCAGAGGGAAAAACAACGTGTTCGCTGTGTTCACGATTAAGACGAGGGATTCTGTATCGCACGGCAACGGAATTGGGCGCTACCAAGATTGCTTTAGGTCACCATCGAGACGATATGCTCGAAACCTTATTTTTGAATATGTTTCATGGTGGCAAGCTCAAGTCTATGCCACCAAAACTCGTGAGTGATGACGGTAAGCATATTGTTATTCGTCCATTGGCCTATTGCAGTGAAAAAGATATCGTAAAATATTCAAACATCGCTGAATTCCCAATTATCCCGTGTAATTTGTGCGGCTCACAAGAAAACCTGCAACGTAAACACATCAAAGGTATGTTGCAAGATTGGGACAAGCGATTCCCGGGGCGCATTGAGTCAATGTTCAGAGCCATGCAAAATGTCACCCCTTCTCATCTTGCCGATAAAGCCCTTTTTGATTTCAAAGGGATTGAAAGAACGGGCGAACCTGTTCAAGATGGAGATATTGGTTTCGATGCTCCAACCTTTGAAATGGATAGCAACGAACAAGAACAAACCATTCCAATTGTTAATATCATGGATGCAAATAACACATGAAAATAGGCCTAGCTTTGGGTGCGGGAGCAGCCCGTGGATGGACTCACATTGGTATAATCAAAGCACTTGAAGAGCTTGGTATCAAAATAGATGTTGTTGCCGGTTGCTCAATTGGCGCGTACGTCGGCGCGGCTTATGCTAGCGGTAAGCTTGAAGCACTGCAAGAGTGGGCCTTTTCGCTTACAGAGTGGCAAGTGTTGTCACTAATGGGCGTAGGTCTGCGCAAAGGTGGCATTGCCAGTGGCCAAAAAGTGTTTGATAAATTAATGAATGACTTCAGTGCGCCCACATTTGAGTCGATGGACCTACCATTTGGCTGTGTTGCGACCGATTTAAGTACTGGGCGGGAAGTGATATTTAAAAAAGGCGACGTGTCTGAGCCCGTCAGAGCTTCGTGCGCCATACCTGCCTTGTTTTCACCTGTAGCGATGGACGATCGTTGGTTGGTCGACGGCGCAGTGGTTAACCCCGTTCCCGTCAATCTTTGTCGTCAATTAGGGGCCGATTTTGTCATTGCGGTGAACCTAAATGCCGATTTTAGGCCACAAAGACTCGTACAATCTCGACTTGAGCACGAGGAAGCTAACCGCAAAACAGACCACTTTTTTGCTAAAAGCCAAAATGTGTTTAAGCAATGGTTTTCACCTGAGACCAGTGCGGACAAACCTGAAAATCCGCCGGGCATCTTTAGTGTAATGAGCAGTGCGTTGGAGATATTGCAAGCACGGGTTACACGCTCACGTTTAGCCGGCGATCCGCCTGATATTTTGCTAGAGCCACAGTTGACAGATGTTGGCATCATGGAGTTTCATCGAGCGCAAGACTTATACGAAAAAGGCTTGCAAACCGTGTCAAGAATAGAAGATCAAATTCGCTATCAGTTGCTGTTGAGTTAGGTGCGGTACTGAGTTGTCTTCTCTATTAAAAAGTCGATTAATACCCTTACTCTGAGGGCTTTTTGGGTATTTTGCATAAAGTAAACAAAGAGTCCTGGATATTCATCCCAGTACTGTCGTAATACCGGTACTAATGTCCCTTGTTCGATGTCTGCTTGTACCATAGGCATGACAATTCTTCCTATTCCTATGCCCTTTTTGGCGCCATCAAGCATTGCATCGGTATCATTAACGATTAACGCCGTGGGACCTTTGACAGTGCGCTGTTGCCCTTCATCATTGAGTGTTAAAGGCGCGATTTGATTAGAGCCGATAAACCGGTACTGAATAAAGCGGTGATCGGATACATCATCAAGTGAATTGATGACACCATACTGTTTAATATACTTAGCACTGCAAAATAGTGCTTCTTTCATTGAACTTGTTAACGCACGCGCAACCATACCTTCATCGACCCGGTGTCCAAACCTGATACCAATATCAAACCCCTCATCCAGAATATTAACGACTTTGTCATCAATAGAGATTTCGAGTTCGATGTCAGGGTAGCGATCGCAAAACTCTGCATAGATGGGGCGTAGCAACAAGTCGTAAGCAAATTTGGGTAAGGTTACCCTCACGCGGCCAGAAGGTGCTTTGTTCAAATCTTGCAAACTGTCGAGGGCTAAATCTAAATTGATTAAATGGTCCCCTATTCGTTCAAAAAGTAACTCCCCTGCTTGCGTTAACTCAATACGGCGTGTGGAACGATTAAATAGAGGCATGCCGATGTGAGCTTCTAATAACTTCAAGGATTGACTGACGGACGGTGCAGCGATTTCTAGCTGTCTTGCAGCACCACGTATACTGCCTTCCTTAACGATAGTGGAGAAAATAGAGAGTTGATTATAGGTTGCGCCTTTCATTTCTACGCCTTTGTTACTTTTTACCTAACAGTTATAAAGGTTTTATCCTACTAAAAACTATCAAAGTCAAATTGTAAACTGAGTTCATTAAAATCATGTTGTCACAGAG
Organism: uncultured Alteromonas sp.; assembly: GCA_963922845.1. Lineage (GTDB taxonomy): Bacteria > Pseudomonadota > Gammaproteobacteria > Enterobacterales > Alteromonadaceae > Alteromonas. The sequence continues at coordinate 9,501 of CAWUJV010000030.1, read as the reverse complement.
GCAAAAAAACGATGAGCAATGTACTAGTGATCTCAGGCCATCCAGATTTGGAACGGTCTTACACCAATACCGCAATTATCAATGCGGTTGAAAACCAACTGAGTAATCTTGAAGTGAGAAAACTGGACCAACTCTACCCAGACTTCAATATTGATGTAGCTAAAGAGCAAGCCGCCCTTATCAACGCCGACATTATTGTGCTCCAATTTCCTTTTTACTGGTACTCAGTGCCAGCTTTACTGAAAAAATGGATTGACGATGTATTTAGCTATGACTTCGCGTACGGCGCAAAAGGCGACAAGCTTAAAGGAAAAGAATTTATTTTATCCTTTACTGTAGGAGGCCCTGCATCGTCTTACTCGCCGTTAGGTTATAACCACTTCCCTATTTCAGATCTTATTAAGCCGTTGCAACAAACCGCTTATTTGGCTGGCCTCAATTTTCACGATCCCATATACACGCATCAGATGGTCTATATACCTGGCGTGTACAATGAACTTGAAGACGTGGTCGCAAGAGCAAACGACCAAGCAACAAGACTTATTGACCTAATCAAAACTATTCAGTCAGATAAAACTACATTACTGACAAAACTCGTTCATCAATGGTTTGAGCAATTTGATATTTTACCTGAATCATCAGACTATTTTACGCAGTACCTGAGCGACGACATACATTGGGAAATGGGTGACGATATTTTTGTAGGACACAGCGGGTTTAATGATTGGTATCAGATCGCTCGCAGCTCTTTTCTACCGGGACCTCAGCACATCGTAGAACAAGTAGAAGTCAAACAATTGGATGACCACTATGAACTAGATTTACGCATTCGCTTTATCGCAGAAACGACACCTATGTCTGCGTTTAAAGGCAATAGTCTGAATGTACTAGTGAACGAAACTTGGACTGTAACGGTGGACGAAAACGATAAACCGACAATAACTCGCTACGTTGCAAGTCCCGTTTAACACTGAAGTGAACATTGTAAAAATGGGGCCCATGGCCCCATTTACTTATTTAGATGTTAGCGCCGTAATTCGAAGCGGTTTACGCGGCAACGTTAGACCTTTGTTTTTGTCCAACCATTCTTGATTGAGAATCATCGTGCCTTTATTAATCGCCGGCGCATCTTCAAGATAGGCGTCATAGTTGATGTCTTCAAAATGAAACATCAAACCGGATACGCTTGGCATCATAAATGATAAAAAACTACCCATCTCGTTGAAGAACGCGGCATATTGTTCATAAATGAACGCAAGATCTTCCTTCGTGTAGTTTTCTTTGAGCCATTCTGGTTTTGTCTCTAGTTGCACAGACATATCACACTGGTTGCTTGGCTGGGCTAGGTCAACTGCAACTTTGGCATCTGCTAGATTAAGCGCCTTTTCTGCGTGAATAGTAAAGCGATTTTCTGTCGAAACATCCAATGGTATCGTTTTTTTCTGTGTGACAATGCTGGCGCTGTTGATTGTACACAAGCGCTTGTCGGTTACATGCATAAACCCAAACGCAAATTGTAAACCTTGGGTATCCTCACCATTTAACTTTTTGACATGACTATAAAAGCGTTTGTACTCAACTTCTATGGTATCAGCATAGGTCGACGTGCCCATTGCCATTGCGCTTAGCGCCACTAGTACATTAACTGCTTTTCTCACTGTAAATACTCTTTGTTGTAGCGCATCATCTGCTGTAGTTCTTCTACATAGGCTGCGCCGCGTTCTGAATAATGCACCAGGCCTTCAGCCAGTGCGTAACCGCTTATCGGTTTTTGATTTTGTCGTAATGAACGTCGAATTTCTCGCAATTCCTTGTAGGCGTCATGACGGTTTAGATTTCGCATGTACGTATACGTGGAGCGAGAAGCGTTGTTAAATTTTGCTACCTCGTGATTTGCCCCTGAATTTCGCCTAGAAGGCACAAACCCACAACCTTTTCGATAACACCAGAGGCCGTAAAAATTATAGCCCTCTTGAGCAAAACGACTGGTACCCCATGCTGATTCATTGGCTGCCTGTACTAGGACTAACTCGGCCGGAATAATATCGACTTTGACAAGTAAAGCATCGACTTGGGCCTTTGTTGGCGCATCTTTATCAATGCGATATTCGTTGACTAGCCAATCAAGCTGTTCAATATCATGTTCATTAAGCAGCGTATTATTTTGTATTTTTCGTTGAAGCTCTAGTAAATAATGACGTAACGTCAATAAATACATATTTTGTTGATCTACTTCAGGTTTGAGGTAGCTAAAAAACGCCGCTTTCTTTTCTTTTGTATTCTCAATGTCGCCAAATTTTGGAACGGGTTTAGTCGCAGAAGGTGTCTGAGGAACATCAATAATGTCAGGTTCTTGGGTTGTTACACGCCACGCAAATACAATAATGATCGCAATAACAATGAGCATAGTGACAACAATGGCTGTCGTCTCCCTTTTATGCATGTAAATCAGTCTCTTTGGTTACAAGGGCTGTCTGCCCTGAGTAAAAACGCCCTCACCATACCCAAACAACTCCACATAAATCAAGCCCAGCGCGCAATAATAAAAAGGCACGACCCATAAAAGTGCAATCCCGAAGGTAACAAAGGCTAATAACGTCAGGGCAAAGAACAAGAAAAACAGCATGATAAACTGCCCTAAATATTGATTTACGGTGACGACAGATAAGGCAATGGCTTTGAATACACCCAATTTTTTATCCGCTATTAGTGGCAATACGAAAATCGTCGCGATCAACACGTACAGGCCAGGGACAATTAGCATGAGCAGCCCCAACGACACCATCCAGAAGATGATTAATTGGGCTAAACCCAATACGATGATAGACGACAATTGGCGTGTAATGTCTTTCGTACCTATATCCTCACCAAGAGCGCATTTAATACCCATAACAAAAAGACCAGTGAAGACGGGGGCAAGTACAAGCGCGGTGACATAGGAGGCGAACAAACTTTCTTCGAGACTAATCGTCAACAACCCCTCCGAACTGGAGAGACGCGATATAATCATCGTCACTATGTAAACCATGGCTAGCAAACCCAGACCGGCCCGCGCTAGCTTTCTAAAATGAGTTTGTGTGTTTTCCCCAGCCTTTGCCAAAATAGCGGACAAGTCTAATGGCCCCCTATTTCGCGAGCCTGCAGAGTTTGAGGGTGTTGGTTGAGTAGACATAATCACAGCCCCTTGAGCTGATCATTATTTGCACAGTATAGGTTACTACTCAACTAACCCCAAAGTAGTTTAATCGCAAGTGCGACCAAGAGCACGCCCATCGCACGGTCTAACCAATAGCCCTTTGCACCTATGAAATTGGCCACTTTAGCACTACTTACTATGTACGACAGAAAACAAAACCACAGTCCTGTTGCTGCAGCGAGATAGATACCATATCCCAACTTAATGAGGAATGGCGTATCTACACTTATGATTGCGGTAAACAATGACAGGAAAAATAAGGTCGCCTTTGGGTTCAAACCGTTAGTTAAAAAACCATTCCAAAAGGCTTTTTTGGCTGAAATGGCCGTTTGATGTCGATCATCAAACGTACTGTTGTTCTCAGAAGGACCGCTTCTAAGTGCACCATAAGCGAGATACAACAAATAGCCCGCTGCAAGATAGCTAAAGGCTTTAAATAACCAAGGTGTCGTTTTGATTAAGACGCTTAATCCCAGCAATGAATAAGCCACGTGTAACAAAATACCGATGCCAACACCTATGCTGGTGATTATTGCAATCCGTCTGCCATAGGCAATGCTGTTTCTCACCACAATGGCAAAGTCAGGGCCAGGGCTTGCAACCGCAATCAGATGCACTATCGCCATGGTAATAAATTCTTCCCAGTACAAAAAAGGTTTCCTCACTCAATAAGTAAATGTTGAAATTAAATTGTCGATAAATTGAGGGACGACTTGTGTGGCGGGTCCCGTCACGACCTCGTCAAAGTGACTGGCACCGCCGCTCGCTTCAAGGTTCAACTCGACGGTTTTTGCGCCTGATTGTGCCGCAACGTGATAGAAATTAGCGGCAGGATAAACTTGACCAGATGTGCCTATAGCAATGAATAAAGTCGAATGACTCAAATGCTGTCCAATGGTGTCCATTTCCATTGGTATTTCTCCAAACCACACGATATCGGGCCTGATGGCATTGGCAGGCTGACAGCACTGACATGATGAGTGCTCATCAAATGCTGCTTCAGTATAAAAACGCTGACCCGTTTTAACACAACGTGCAGAAAGGAGTTCTCCGTGCATATGGATGACTCGTTGGCTGCCTGCTTTTTCGTGAAGGTTATCGACATTCTGTGTCACGAGTAGGAACCGGTCCCCTAATACCTCTTCAAGTTTTACTAGCGCGCGATGCGCTGCGTTCGGGGAAACTTCTGTGCCGATGAGTTGTGCCCTTCGCTCGTTGTAAAAGCGATACACTAATTCTGGGTTCCGCTCAAAGGCTTCTGGTGTTGCTACATCTTCAACACGGTGGTTTTCCCACAGCCCATTATTGTCTCTGAATGTCTTTAGACCAGATTCAGCAGATATCCCTGCTCCCGTAAGCACAACCACTGAGGGGTTAGTCATCGTCGACCTCTACGGCATAGCGCGTATCAGCGCCCCACTCGGCCCACGAACCGTCATAAATAGTCACCATGCTAGCGCCTAATTTGAGCGCAGCCATCCCCACAATACAAGCAGTGATACCTGACCCACAACTTGTTGTTATAGGTAGTTGCAAATCAACACCCGCATGTTTAAAAGCGCGTAATAGTTCTGTGTCGCTTTGAAGTTTTCCTTCTTTGAGAAGCGCTGTGTACGGAAGATTTAGTGAACCCGGCATATGACCGCTGCGGACGCCCGGCCTCGGTTCTTTTACTTTTCCTTTAAAGCGCGCCGTCGACCTAGCATCAATCACTTGATAGTGATTAGCCAATCGTTCCTCGACGTCTTCAGCATCGACAAATAGACGTGTCTGCGTCGTATACGTGTATTGGGTTTGTGATACGCGGTGATTATTAGTCTGTGGCGCGATCTGACCGTTGGCTTGGACATAAGCAGGAAACCCGCCATCCAGCACAAATACGCGCTCGTGGTTCAATGCCTTCAGCATAAACCAAAGTCGTGGTGCGCAAAACAGGCCGAAATCATCGTAAAGATAAATAGTATCACTAGGCAAAATGCCTAATGTGCCAAGTAGTTCGCTCAGGTCCCTTGGCGATAGCCGACGATGAGGCGCGTCATAATGATGATCACTGCCTTCTTTGTCGAGGTCGATGTTTAGCGCCCCCGGAATATAGCCATCGGGTGTTGACGATACTGCACCCGATACAGGGTTTATCATTTCAACATGCAGGACTTTAACACCCGGTTTTTGGTGATTCTCAATGAGGGTTTGTGCTGAAATAAACATGACCTAGGTCTCGTAAATTACACTAAAACAATGAGTTAAAAGCTAACACAAGTTAATGAATGGCGATAGTGATTACTGCGGAAGCGACGAGACAATATCGACGATAATGGGTTTGAGCCCTGCAATAATAAACTCGATGGCAATAACCATTATGATGAGCCCCATTAATCTCATCATGACTTTGATTCCCGTTTCTCCAAGTAACTTAATAATCGCACTGGAGAAAAACAAAACCCAATAGGTGATGAATAACACCAAGAAAACACTGCCAAACAATACTATTTCTTTGTCGATAGTAACCGCATCTTCCATTAAAACAATGGCATTGGTTAACGCACCAGGCCCGCAAATCATGGGTATGGCCAGAGGTGTGACTGAGATATCCTCGACGTAACTTTTCACTTCATGTTCAGCGACTTTCATTCTCGCGAGTCTCGCTTGAAGCATGTCCATTCCCATGATCAAGAAGATAATCCCACCGACTATTCTGAAGCTGTTTACTGAAATATGGAAAAAAGAGAACAGCAACTGGCCGGCTAGCGCAAAGACGGCAATCGTAATAAATGACACGATGAGTGCTTTTCTAGCCGTACGTATGCGTTGTTTTGGGTCGAGTTCGCTGGTTAACGTCATAAAAATGGGCATCACGCCGAGTGGATTAATCAATGTAAAAAACGATGTAAAACACAGTAGTGCAAATGGCAGTAACTCTTGCATGGCAGGCTCTTTCTATATTTTTAGCTAGTTTAGCATACCGCAGTGCTAGAATTGCATTGATAACCAAGGCAGACTACTGTTGTTTTGTCACAGAATAACTACACGGTTGCTATGAATACTTCCTCACACACGACACTTGGCTTTTGTTTATTCGCCATGAGCACTATGGCAATGGCCAACGAACCGATAAGCGTGCAAATAAAAGGCTATGATGATGGTATCAAAACCTCTGTACAACAAGATTACAAAGAAGCCGTGTTGTTTGCTAAAAGAGAAGCTATTGAGCGTGCAGGCGTAAATGTGAAATCCATAACCACCGCTGAAGATTTCGTGGTGCAATCAGACTTCATTGAATCACAAGCCGAGGCTACCTTGGCCGCGGGCTATGAAATTTTGGATGTGGGTTATCAAGAGGATGGTAGTTATTTAGTGATTTTAAGTGGGGAAGTTATACCCTCTGGGAATGACAAAATAGCGCCTATACGACAAGCCCTCACTCGCTTGTCTGATGCTCCTTCGAGCTACATTTATGATTTAGGTGATATTGGCCTTTATCAAATCAAAAAAGCCTACTTTGCTGATGAGAACACATTCGTATTCCATCACACCTATAAAAATGGTGTGGTCACATTAGAAAACATTAAGGACGGTACGTTGCGCCTCGAAGGTCGTTATGTAACTGATGACGACAACGGTAAGGTGTCATTAGATTTCGAAGAAGATGGCAGTGCCAAAGGCCAGTGGAAATTTTTCTTTTTTAAAGGGCCCGTCAAAATAATTAATGCACGGCCGGATTAACTCTAGTCACGTTTATTAGAAGCCTTTACACGGGCTTTGTCCGCCTTATTTAGCTTTTCGCAAGCATAGCGAACGGTGCTAGGCCACATCGCTTCGTGCTTTTTGGACAGATATTCAATGACCTCCTCTTTATGCGTAACCGACGCGACTTTTAAAAACCACCCCACCGCTTTTTGTACGTAAACATCTTCGTCATTCAAACACAGGTCTGCCTTTTCAAAGATAAAATTAACAGGTAGCGAAAAGCGGTCACGTCCGATTTTACGATCGATGAACTTAAGCCACACTACATATGCCGCGCGCTTGCACCACGGGTTGGACTTACTAAGCCAAGGGGTCAGATCACTTAACGCGTGGGGTTGTTTAAGAAAATGGAGATAAAGCGTCTTCATAGCAAGCGCATCGGTTTGTGCCCAATTGGTGACTCGTCGCTCTAACCAACGCTCTGCCTGACGTAAAATAACGGTCGTATTTCCTGACGCGATTTTTTTATTTGGTAATAAAAAAGCTAACAGAACCGTTTCATTGTGTGCTGACAACTTCATTAACTGGTCGGCAATACCAAGCAGTGTAGTCAACTCAAGGCGTTTGTGCTGCTGCAAAAAGGAACGCGCAATCTCGTCTAAAGTTTTGGCCGTGACACCAAAGCACAATTGTTCTGTCGGAAAGTATCGTTGCATCCCTTTAGCAACATCCTTATCCGCGTTATCAACCAATCGAGCCAGAAGTGATTCAGCTAGGTCCGCCGTAAGACTGCTCATTTTCAAAGCGGTGATTTAGTGTAGGTGCCGTTGAACAGCGTTGACCATTGGGCACTATCAGTTAGTTTCATCTGCCAGTGCTGGTTAACCGTACCATCGTCATTTAATGACCATGTAATACGGTGAACAACGGCCCGCCCTTGTCGATCTCGGCCTTCCCCTGACAGCACCATCCCATTGCTTTTCGCCACACCCGATAGACGTAGCACCAGCCCTGAATTATCCATCCAGGTTTGAATCCATTGTTTCGATTGACGATCGTAACTGTTTAAGCTCTGGCCCGCAAAACCAGAAGGAGTATGGTAGTCCTCTTTAATCACGCAACCATCGAGAATCGATGTAATGCGATTAGTTCCAGCTAAATCGCCGTTGTTTTGTGTCACCGTCCATTCGCCGATCCAAAAATCAAACTGACGATATTCTGGTGCATCACAACTCGATTGAGCAGACGCTGTAAAGGATAAAAAGAGCAACGTAGAAACAGTAATGTACCATTTGCGGTTCATGGCAAACGCCCCGTGAATCGATTTAATTGATTCACTATAATGCATTTACTTCAACTACCATGCAAAAATTGACAATGAAATATTGCTGTCGATGTATCGTTTAAAATGTTTTATCGATCATCTTTTGATGAGCGATGCGGTCCTTATCCATTAACCAACTCTGGTAATAGTCTTTTATTTTATTCGTTCTTTCTTGTTGTACGATGTCGTTGATTTTGTCGATAAGTCGGTTACCCAAGAGAGAGTTGGAGCACCCAATATAGCCTACTAGAAAATCATCAACGCCCTCTATTGGTAGCGCCATCAGTGTTTGTGTCAAGGTGGAATCCGGTTTCTGAAAATATCGATTTTCTACGCCTAACCCCAAAAAACCTTCAATTCTTGACTTCTTTTCCAACATTTCTGAAAGACCGGAATAATGGTCGATGGCAGATCGGTATACCAAATTGTCTTTACTGGTAGAGAGAGCCAGCATTTTGTCGATTGCGTTACCGTATTTGGCACCACTGCTCACTCCAAGTAAAAACTTCTCAGACCGTAATAACTTCACTAAATTGATTTTGCCGTTTGTATGAAGATATGGATGAATCAGCTCTTGCTTACTTTTTTTAACAAACAAACGGTTTGAAGACACAATATAAGTAGGAATACTGAACGTGATCAAGGCTTCCCGGTCGGGTGTTTTGAGTAACGCAGAGTGACACATATCACCGTGAGACTGCATCTCTGCAAGACTACGTTTGTAGTTAGCTTGTACTTTTACGTGATTGTAATCTGGTAGTTTCTCGAAAATAAGTTTTAGCGTCATATCAGCATATCCGGCGTCCTTATGTGGACCTTCTGAAATATGTGCCGGAGGCATAGCGGAATACAACCAGTAAACGGTTTGACGTTCATCAGTTCCCCAACATACCGACGGAATGAGCAATGCCAATAGAACGTAGATATTTTTCATTGTTGCCCTGACCAACTAGTGAAGGTATAAAAGACGAAAAGCGCACGCTCTTCTATCCTGATAGTCCCTAAACATATATCGACAGTGCGCAAAATACTAGTCGCCTTTAGTTGAAAACGATGTCGTATCTTAGCGAAGCTCTGGCAATATTGATTTTTGCATTAAATCTGAATTGGTTTATAGGCGTGGTTGGAAAAAACGGGGACATTACCTGAGCATCACTGCCATCAGAATTGATTTTACAAGCGCCGACATGACTTTACTGGCATGGGGCCAAGTGACATTCATTTGGGAAATATTTATGAAATAAATGGTGCCCGGGGCCGGACTTGAACCGGCACGCTGTTACCAGCGAGGGAT
>CAWUJV010000029.1:0-51533 GCA_963922845.1 uncultured Alteromonas sp. | reverse complement strand
GCCGCCGCCCAGTACCACCAATTGCGTTTTAATTTCGCTCATTGTGAACCTCAATTCCTATTTTTTGGTTATGCTATCACTTTTGCGCAATAGCATACCCTAAATACCGCCGTAAAGGCTTATAAAATCATCGAAAATGTTACTACTATTGTAAACTTTCTCGACCTTTTACTTAAAGTATGATTCTGCGCAAGTCAGTTAGGTTAGCCGCGACTTCTGTTGAGAATCTCGCGCCCACTGCACCGTCGATGACTCGGTGGTCATATGACAGGCTCAACGGAACCATCAAACGCGGTTCGAATTCGCTGCCGTTCCACTTAGGCTTCATCTCAGACTTAGATACTCCTAATATGGCGACTTCTGGCGCATTTACAATAGGTGTAAATGCCGTTCCACCAATTCCGCCTAAGCTAGAAATAGTAAACGTACCACCTTGCATGTCTGACGCTTTGAGTTTGCCGTCTCTCGCCTTTTTAGACGTGTCGATCAATTCCTGAGAAAGTTGTTCAATCCCTTTCTTGTTTACATCGCGAATAACAGGAACAACCAGGCCTCCTGGCGTTTCAACCGCGATACCGATATTGATAAACTTCTTGACGATCAGACTCTCGCCGTCATCTGACAATGAAGAGTTAAAGACCTCATACTTCTCAAGTGCTTTAGCCACTGCTTTCATTACGAAAACAAGAGGGGTGATCTTAAGCCCTGACTTGATTTTCGCATGATACGCGTTTTGCTCTTTACGGAATGCCTCTACATCAGTGATGTCGGCTTCGTCAAACTGTGTAACATGTGGAATCGTTGCCCAATTACGATGTAAGAATGGACCTGAAATCTTCTGAATTCGCGTTAGCGGTACTTCTTCTATTTCGCCAAACTTGCTGTGATCAATTGGCTTAACTGGCACTATCTGTAATACATTGTCACCAACTGGAGCAGCAGACGCCGCGGTGCCTCTCGGCTTAGCCAATTCAGCTTTAACATAGGCCTGAACATCTTCTTTAAGAATACGGTTTTTGGGGCCAGAGCCCGCTACCAAGGTCAAGTCCACACCAAATTCACGTGCAATACGTCTTACCGAAGGTGATGCATGTGCTTTTCCAGCAGGCGCAGGCGACGCTGGTGCAGAAACAGGAGGACGGCTTGGCGCTGCCGCTTTTTGTGGCGCTGGGGCAGGTGTCGCAGGCTTCTCTGCCGGCTTTTCAGCCGCAGGGGCCGCTGGTGTAACCTCACCACCACTGGTTTCAAGCTTAACAACAAGCGTACCTTGCTTAACCTTGTCACCTGTTTTGATAAAGACTTCGGTAATTGTACCTGCATGTGTAGAAGGTACGTCCATAGTAGCTTTGTCTGTTTCCAGTGTGATTAAGCCATCTTCGGCCTCTACACTATCACCAACTGACACCAACACATCGATAACGTCCACTTCATCATCTGAACCAATGTCTGGCACCGCCACCTCAATGGTTTCACTGGCAGCAGCAACCGGTGCTGATTCGGCAACGGACGCTGGTGTCGCCTCAGCGGCTGGCGCTGCGGCAGCAGGTGCGCTAGCCCCCGCCTCTGACGTTTCTAGCTTGATGACGAGTGTGCCTTCTTTAACCTTGTCACCAGTACTAATAAAGACTTCTTTTACGATACCTGCATGTGTCGATGGCACATCCATCGTTGCCTTGTCCGTTTCTAGGGTGATTAAGCCATCTTCTTTTTCGACGCTATCGCCAACCGAAACCAACACATCAATAACGTCTACTTCATCGTCTGAACCGATATCAGGCACGGCAACTTCAATCACACTCGCACCAGAGGCTGCTGGAGCAGCTACTGGCTGATTTTCGGCTGGCGCTTCTTGCGCTGGCGCGGCTTCAGCTGCTGGTGCATCACTTGCACCTGCTGCCTTCATCTCACCAATAACATCGCCTTCTTTGATCTTGTCGCCTACTGCGACAGTCAAACTTACAATTTCACCTTCAAACGGTGCAGGGATATCCATTGACGCTTTGTCACTTTCTACCGTCACTACACCTTCATCGGCTTCCACTGTATCGCCAACAGCAACACATAATTCGATAACTTCTACTTCGTCACCACCAACATCGGGTACGATAATCTTTTGAATATCTGACATTTGTAAAATACCTTTTATGTTTACGCGTACAGCGGGTTAAGTTTTTCAGCGTTGATATCAAAGCGCTTGATAGCTTCTGCCACCACGCTCTTTTCAACATCACCGCGTTGTGCTAACTCGTATAAAGATGCAACCACAATGTATGCCGCGTTCACTTCGAAGTGCGTACGCAAATTCTCACGGCTGTCACTGCGACCGAATCCGTCAGTACCAAGACAACGATAGTCAGTTTCTAGGAACGCACGAACTTGGTCTGAATAGTTTTTCACGTAGTCAGTTGCTGAGATAGCAGGACCCGCTTCTTTCGTGATCACTTGACCGATATAGGGCACTTTCTGCTCTGCTTCAGGATTCAACATGTTCCAACGAGCGACATCTTGGCCTTCACGAGCAAGTTCATTGAAAGACGTCACCGAGTAAACGTCTGAAGAAACATTGTAGTCATCGCTTAGAATCTGCGCAGCTTTGCGTACTTCATTCAAAATAGTACCTGAGCCCATTAGCTGAACATTTAGCTTAGACTTAGCACTTTCAACGCGCTCCAACTTGTAAATACCTTTGATGATTTGCTCTGCTACATCGTCACCTTCAGGCATTGCTGGGTGTTGATAGTTTTCATTCATCAAGGTCAAGTAGTAGAAAATGTTTTCGTTGTTACCATACATACGACGTAGACCGTCTTGCACGATAACTGCGACTTCATACCCATATGTTGGATCGTAAGTGATACAGTTTGGAATCAGGTTCGCTTGGACATGTGAATGACCGTCTTGGTGCTGAAGACCTTCACCATTTAGAGTGGTTCTACCTGCAGTTGCACCGAGTAAGAAGCCACGAGCTTGGCTGTCGCCAGCCGCCCACGCCAAGTCGCCAACGCGTTGGAAACCAAACATAGAGTAATAAATATAGAAAGGAATCGTCGTAGCGTTACAAGTGGAATACGACGTACCCGATGCTACCCATGACGCCATTGCACCCAGTTCGTTGATACCTTCTTGAAGTACTTGACCTTTCTTATCTTCACGATAATAAGCAACTTGGTCAGCGTCTTGAGGGACGTACTTTTGCCCTTCGTTCGCATAAATACCAACTTGACGGAACAAGCCTTCCATACCAAAGGTACGGGCTTCATCAGGGATAATAGGTACAATGCGCTTACCAATTTTCTTATCTTTCAATAGTGCATTCAACACGCGAACGAAAGTCATTGTCGAAGACACCTGACGATCACCAGAGCCTTTCAAAATAGCATCGAATGCGCTTAGCTCAGGAATCTCGAGTTGTTCTTCTGCTTGTTCTCTGCGTGCAGGAAGGTAACCGCCCAATGCTTCACGACGAGCCTGTAGATACTTCATTTCTTCACTGTCTTCAGGGAATTTGAAGTATGGCAAGTCTGCAATTTGGTCGTCTGCTACTGGGATATTGAAACGGTCGCGGAATTGCTTAATTGAATCCACATCCATTTTCTTGACGTTGTGAGCAACGTTTTGCGCTTCACCAGAAGAACCTAAACCAAAACCTTTAACTGTCTTAGCAAGGATAACCGTTGGACGACCTTTGGTATCAATCGCTTTTTGATAAGCAGCAAACACTTTAACCGGATCGTGACCACCGCGATTTAGACGCCAAATATCGTCATCCGACATGTTGGCAACCAACGCCGCTGTCTCAGGATACTTGTTAAAGAAGTTTTCGCGGGTGTACTTACCACCTTTGGCTTTACAGTTTTGATATTCACCGTCCACTGTCTCGCCCATAAGCTGAATAAGCTTGCCAGATTTATCACGAGCAAGCAGTTCATCCCAATAGCTACCCCAGATAACTTTAACGACTTCCCAGCCAGCACCGCGGAATGTGCCTTCCAGTTCTTGGATAATTTTACCATTACCACGCACAGGGCCATCAAGACGCTGAAGGTTACAGTTGATCACGAAAGTTAGGTTATCGAGACCTTCACGAGACGCAAGGCCGATTGCACCCAAGCTTTCAGGCTCATCACATTCACCATCCCCCATGTAACAATAAACGCGCTGATCTGAACAATCTTTGATACCGCGATTTGTTAGGTACTTTAGGAAACGTGCAGTATAAATAGCCTGTAATGGACCTAGACCCATAGATACGGTTGGGAACTGCCAGTAGTCCTTCATCAGATGAGGATGAGGGTATGATGACAAACCATCGCCAGCACATTCTTGGCGGAAGTTATTGAGCTGTTCTTCAGTCAGGTTGCCTTCCATGAATGAACGAGCATAGATACCCGGCGAAATGTGACCTTGAGCAAAAATAAAGTCGCCACCTTGATTCGCATTGGGCGCTTTAAAGAAATGGTTAAAGCCCACGTCATAAAGCATCGCCGATGACGCAAAACTACCGATATGACCACCAAGCTCCAAATCTTTTTTCGAGGCGCGTAAGACAATCATCAGTGCGTTCCATCGAATAGCCGCGCGAATACGGGCTTCGATAGTTAAGTCACCAGGCATCTTAGGCTCTTGGGCAGCGGGGATTGTGTTGATGTATGCTGTTGTCGCGTCATAAGGCAAGTGCGCGCCACTGCGGCGAGCTTTGTCAATCAGCTTTTCAAGTAGATAATGAGCGCGTTCAACGCCCTCTTCTTCCAAAACAGACTCAAGCGCGTCAATCCACTCTTTCGTTTCTTGTGGATCTACATCTTGGTGCATCATATCAGTCATGGTGCCATCCTATTATTGCTAACATAGAAAACCATCCGCACTTTGTTTTTCTAAAAGTGAGATGGCTACGTAAATAAAATTGTCATTACCAGAGTACAAACACTGTATTCGTGCAGAACACGAAACACGCGCGCAACACCTAAATTTCTAAACGTCTCAATGCGCGCTGAACTCTGCTATCTCTCTGGTTAATAGACAACAAAGTTGTTTCAATAAATGCCAAATGGGTATTACATGCTTGCCGAGCGGCTTCGGGATCGCGATTAGCTATGGCGGCGACAATATCATGGCGCTGTCTTTCGATATCACTGACAACATCTGGTTGCTGAGCCAGCATATCCAAGTTACGTTCGATGTTTTCGACCAACATGGCTTGCATTGTTGTCATGACGTGGAGCAACACCATATTGTGTGACGCTCTTGCCATAGTGACGTAAAAATGTCCGAGTGCTTCCGCTTGTTCTCGCTTGCTCTCATCTGATTTGGGTTGCGGTAGAGAGTCAAGTGCCGTCTTGAGTGCTTCATAATCTTCAGGTTGGCCTCTCAACGCAGCGTAATAAGCGGACATACCTTCCAATGCATGCCTGAATTCAAGCAAGTCAAATTGAGTTTCTGGACGTCGGCTAATGAGAGCCATAAGAGGATCTTTCATCGCGGCGTTGAGCTGTTTGCTCACGTAAGTACCGCCGCCTTGTTTGCGCTCGACTAGACCTCGCGCTTGCAGATTTCCGATTGCCTCGCGAAGAGAGGGTCTTGAAACGTCGAATTGGAGCGCCAACTCACGTTCAGGAGGAAGCTGCTGTCCAGCCAAAAGAGAACCATCCAGAATCATCGACTCTAGTTGTTCAGTAATGACATCAGATAACTTTTTCCTTCCTTGCTGCATAGGCTAAATCATTCTCGGCTCAAAATGTAAACAAAGGCGTGATTCGAAGCATATTGGTAATACCAATTTACCTATACAGTTTAGGTTAGATTATTTGCAAGGTAAATAGTGATCATAGTGAGAAACTATAGCCCTCAATACAAAGCGCTGCTTTGTCTATGAAATTATTAATAAAATTCAGTAAAAACAGACTGGTCTGACGAGCAAAAAAAAATGGGCTCACTTTACGTCGCGAGCCCACTTTTTAAACATTAATTCTGAATTGGTTAAGCAATTGAGCCAGACAGAGTGAGAACAGAGGTAACAACCAGCAGAAACATGATGTTTCGCTTCGCCAACTTAACCAGTAGTTTCGGTTCATAAGAGGCGTCTTGTTCTTGTACCGCGGTATCGTCCCCCGTCATTTCCGCATAAGCGGCAACGCGTGTAAGTAATATTTCCGGACGAACCTTCATATTGGCTAAGTAGCCCAGCCATACTGGTAGCGCGCGAGAAAAATGTCCAACCAGTAATAGTCCAAGAGCCGTGATTCTGACAGGGATGAAATCCATTACCAATAAGATTTTGCGAAGTACATCTGCTCGACCAAGGTTTTCTCTACAATAGTAGTCGTGCCATTCTCGAGCGACGACATAAGCCAGAGCGCCTGGAGCGCCTACTGCCACAAACCACAACATGACCGCCGCATAGTGTTGATAGTTCAACCACAGCATATGTTGGCCAAAGGTTTTTCCCTGACCTTTGGGCGAGAAATCTTCGTCACAATCGAACTTTGTGCAATGACCTAACTGTTCTGTATAAAGACTACAAGCTTGCAAGTCACCACGATTAGCAGCATTCAAGAAACATTTATAGGTATTTCGAAGCGCCTGGCACCCTACACATACCATTAACACCAGAGTTTGCAAAACAAAAGTCAAAAAGTCGTTCATCAAGGACGTGAGCAAAAAAAACGCCGCAGCCGGTATTAAGCTAAAAATAGCGATAGTGGTTGCATCGGTTTTATCGGATAGCCACCCTTTATTCGTCAACATGCCGTGGTAGTGGTTCGTGTAGAACGTAAATCGCCACCAATCCGACTTAACAAAAACCCGCTCAAGTCCCAAAACGAGCAGTAAGCTCAGCAAAATCATACCTTGTTCTCCTGTCGGAATAGCATTAAATGACGACGAAAAAATGCCCAATCAAATGAGGGGCCTGGATCGGTTTTCCTTCCGGGCGCAATATCATTATGCCCCACAATGCGGCCTAATGAGATCCGAGGATAACTATCCATTATGGCGCTACTCAAAGAGATAAGACTGTGATACTGGGCCTGAGTGTAAGGGACTACGTCTGTGCCTTCTAGCTCTATACCAATACTGTAATCATTGCATTTCTGTTGCCCCTGAAAAACCGACAATCCCGCGTGCCACGCACGTTTTGTTAGGGGAACATATTGTTCAATACTCCCATCTCGGCGAATAACGCAATGGGCAGATACTCTTAAACCCGCAATCCCTTCATAGAAAGGGTGGGTCGATTCATCCAAGGTTCCCATAAACAAATGTTCAACGTCATCCCCTCCAAATTCACCTGGCGGTAGTGATATGTTATGCACAACCAACGATGAAATGTCGGTCGCAGGAGGACGTTCATCGAAATGCGGAGATTCCTTCTGACTAGCCGAAACTATTACGTCATTATTTTCCAACAAAATATTGATAACCTGTCGCGCTTGATTGCGAATAGTGTGACACTCGCATCTCGATTACTCAACCCACAGTGTATGTGATCCTCTGCAGCACCCTTGGTGTGAAACGGCTAAGAACAGTGCTGTACATCCAAACCGCTCGCATGCAAAATCAGCGACGCTAGCAACGACGCACTTTGTCACCGATGATTGGCATGTTAGCATGACGCAAATACGGAAAACCTAGCATAAAAATGACCTCAAAAGACGCCAATCATAAAAGCGGTAGATACATGTTTTTTTTGGCATGGGTGTGCGCCTTTGGTTTGTTTGTGCTGGTTTTTGACGACGTTTTAGACTATCAAGTCAATCCCAACCGCTCACCTGATTCATACGAGGATGCGCAAGGTACTGTCGTTGAACTCAAACGAAATCGCATGGGACATTATGTCTCCAACGGTTTTATCAATGGAAAGCCTGTCGTATTTCTCGTCGATACCGGTGCAACCAACGTGTCTGTCCCCGCTCATTTGGCTAAAGAGCTTGGCTTGGAAGCAGGGGCTAGAGTGCGCGTAAGTACCGCTAATGGCACTATAACCGTAGCAAGGACTGAACTTTCTTCGCTTTCCATTGGCAATATCGAATTGAATAGCATCGACGCTAATATCAACCCAGGTATGCTCGATGATCACGTATTGCTCGGGATGAGCGCCCTCTCCCGTTTGGAGTTTACGCAACGTGGCGAATGGTTAATTTTAAGAACACTTTAGGAAAAGAGATAACATCGTGTTAGCGACTACACCAAGCAGTGACGTGATCACTGCAAATGTGCAATCAGCACTCGCAGAAGATTTAGGTGGAGCAGTCAATGCTTCGAATGACATTACAGCCAACCTAATTGATCCGACAACGCAGGCTACAGCAACGATTATTACTCGGGAACCCTGTATTGTTGCGGGCATTCCTTGGGCTCAGGAAGCCTTCAGACAAATTGATTCTTCAGTCAACATTCTGTGGCATTGCGAAGATGGTGACGCGCTTCAACCAGATGATGCCGTGGCGACAATAACTGGCTCTGCTCAGGCAATATTAACAGCAGAACGCACGGCCCTTAATTTTTTGCAAACATTAAGTGCGACAGCGACGACAACATCAACCTATGCTGCCCTGCTAGCAGGTTCAGATACAAAAATACTAGATACGCGTAAAACTCTGCCTGGCCTTAGACTCGCTCAAAAATATGCCGTTGTATGTGGTGGTGGACACAATCATCGCGTCGGGCTTTATGACGCTTATCTAATTAAAGAAAATCATATTTTTGCGTGTGGCTCGATTAAACAAGCGGTGGAAAAGGCAAAATTGACGCATCCGAACAAAAAAGTCGAAGTTGAAGTTGAAAATATAGCAGAACTCTCTCAAGCTATTGATGCTAAAGCCGATATAGTGATGTTGGATAATTTTACTAACGAGCAGATCCAACAGGCAGTAGCACTTAATAAAAATCGTTGTAAGCTAGAAGTATCAGGCAATATCACGGATGAGAGGCTCGGGGAGTTAGCTCGTTTAGGGGTTGATTTCATTTCGTCTGGGGCGTTGACCAAGCATATACAAGCTATCGACTTGTCATTGCGTATTAGTTTGTAAGTAACTCAAAAGACGAATAATACGCGCTTAGCGCGATTGTTCGATGGTAGGTTGAATGTAACTAACCGCTTGTTTTTGTGGAAAGTTACAAAACTAAGACGAGCGTATAAGTTTCGATACTTGTCCTTAGCGAAAGTCGGCCTATACTGAGAATCAAGTACCGGGGACGTCCGTAAAGCGAACCAGGTATAAACGTAAACTAACTAAACGATTTTATTTATTTTAATGTTTAAAGCGCAACACGCGTCCCGGAGAGAAACATGAAAAACGTACAGTCTAACCAAAAAGGTTTCACACTAATCGAACTAATGATCGTTGTTGCGATTATCGGTATTTTGGCAGCAATCGCTCTACCTGCTTACCAAAACTATACTCAAAAAGCACGCTTCACAGAGGTCGTTAATGCAACAGCAGCAGCGAAATCTGCCGTTGAAGTATGTGCACAAACACAAAACGGTGCCGATGCAGCTGCAGTACTTGCTAACTGTGATGGCGGTGGCGCAGGTATCCCAACTAACGTAACAGCGGCAGCTGGCGTTGTTGGCCTTGCAACAACAAACGGTGTTATCGTGGCGACTAAAGCAACTGACGCGTCTATCACTGGTAACGGTACGTTCACTTTGACTCCTACACTTGACTTCGCAACACGCCAAGTGACATGGGCTCAAGCATGTGACCCAGCAACACTTTGCTAATCTGAATTGATGCAAAAAAGCCCAGTCTTCACTGGGCTTTTTTGTTAGCAAAGTTCACATTGACGTACCAAACTGTTAGATACACGTCTCATTACAAAGCTAGCCATTTCAATCACCAACGTTAACATACCGATATATTGAGGCCCTCATGGCAAAAGCAGCAGTCACATATACTTGGGTAGGCACGGATAGAGCAGGTAGTAACCGCAAGGGAGAAATCACCGCCGCCTCAATCAACGAGGCCAAAAACCTCCTGCGACGCCAAGGAATCTCAGCGGTAACGGTTAAAAAACTCAGCAAACCCCTGTTCGGTAAAGGGGCAGAAAAAATTGATGCGGCAGACATCTGCGTCATATCACGACAGATTGCCACCATGCTAGGTGCGGGTGTAACGTTAATACAATCGTTAGAAATGATTGCACAAGGTCACGCAAAGTCTTCAATGCGTAAACTTCTCGGTGAAATTACTAACGAGGTCAAAGCCGGTAATCCCTTATCATCAGCGTTGAGAAAACACCCAGATTATTTTGATGACTTGTATTGTGACTTGGTACAAACCGGTGAACAATCTGGCGCGTTAGAGACGATTTACGATCGTATTGCAACCTACAAAGAAAAAGCAGAAGCATTAAAATCTAAAATCAAAAAAGCAATGTTTTACCCTGTTGCGGTTTTAGTCGTTGCCTTTGTTGTTACCACTATCCTATTGATATTTGTTGTACCCCAATTTAAAGAGATCTTCAGCAGCTTTGGCGCAGAGCTTCCCGCGTTTACACAATTTGTACTCGCGATTTCCCAATTTGTCCAAGACTACGGCATTTTCATCGGAGCGGGTATGTTTGGTGGAGGCGTTATGTTCATGCGCGCCCATAAAAAGTCGCAAAAACTCCGCGACCGCGTAGATCGTCAGGTACTGAAAACACCAGTTGTGGGTGAAATATTAAAAAAGGCCAGTATCGCTCGTTTTACACGTACGTTAGCGACTACGTTTGCGGCAGGTGTTCCGTTAATCGGCGCGCTAGAATCAGCGGCTGGTGCATCTGGCAATGCCGTTTTTAGAGATGCCATCTTATTTATTCGAAAAGAAGTCGCTGGCGGTATGCAAATGAATACCGCAATGAGAGCAACGGCGGTGTTCCCAGATATGGTTACGCAGATGATAGCGATTGGTGAAGAGTCGGGTGCTGTCGACGAAATGCTGAGTAAAATAGCAACGATTTACGAAGCAGAAGTCGATGATATGGTTGACGGCCTTACCAGTTTGCTTGAGCCAATGATTATGGCCGTACTCGGTGTAGTCATCGGCGGCCTAATTGTCGCAATGTACCTGCCGATATTCCAAATGGGTAACGTTGTTTAGTCACGGTTTTCATGTAGACAGAGTTGTAGTCAACCAGGCTTTCTGGCAGTCTCTACGCAGCGTTAACAAAAGACCACATTATGCAACCCATCATTGACTTAAGTATTCAAATGCCAGGATTTTTCGTGGCGCTTTCCTTCATCGTTAGTTTGATGATAGGCAGCTTTCTGAACGTTGTTATCTATCGTTTGCCAGTGATGATGGAAAGAAACTGGAAACAGGAATACCAGTCTTATTTTCATCCCGATGAGCCTCCTGCTCCCTCCCCCACGTTTAATTTAGTTAAACCTGACAGTACTTGCCCTAAGTGCCAACACAAAATAAGAGCCCGGGAAAATATTCCCGTCGTCAGTTGGCTATTTCTAGGCGGAAAGTGTGCAAATTGTAAAACGGATATATCCATTCGATACCCAGCTATCGAATTGTTAACAGCGATATTAGCTGGCTTCGCGGCTTGGCAATTAGGACCCACTCAACAAGCTCTTATTGCAATACTGGTGACTTACTTCCTTGTGGCGATGACATTTATTGATTTAGACAAAATGTTGCTGCCTGATCAACTGACGCTGCCCTTACTGTGGATTGGGTTGATAATAAGTCCGTTCAACGTGTTTGTATCTCCAGTGGATGCCATTATCGGTGCTAGTGTGGGGTACTTGAGTTTGTGGTCGGTGTATTGGCTGTTCAAATTACTTACCGGAAAAGAAGGCATGGGTTTTGGTGATTTTAAACTCCTTGCTGCGCTCGGTGCGTTCGTTGGTTGGCAAGGGCTACCGATTATTATCTTACTGTCTTCCTTTGTAGGGGCCATCATAGGGATCGCCCTTATGATAAAACAAAAAGCTGGCACCTCATTAGCCATCCCCTTTGGTCCCTACCTAGCCATCGCAGGATGGCTAACCTTGTTGTATAAGCAAGACATCATCGACCTTTATCTTCAATGGGTGTTAGGCTAATGGCCTCACCGTTTGTAGTGGGTTTAACTGGCGGGATTGGTTCAGGTAAATCACTCGTAAGCTGTGTTTTCCAAGAGATGGGCATCGATATTATCGACGCCGACCAAATCGCCAGAGACGTTGTCGCACCAAATTCAACAGCTTTGTTGGAAATTGCTAATCATTTTGGCGATGATTTCATTCAACCCGATGGCCATCTGAATCGCGCAAAAATGCGCGAGTACGTATTTAAAAATAAAGACGCTAAAACATGGCTTAATCAGTGTTTGCACCCCAAAATAAGAGAGCGCATGCAGCAAGGTATTGCAGATAGTCGCCCGCCTTATTGCGTGTTAGATGTTCCCCTGCTGTTTGAAAACAACATGCAAGAATGGGTGGACATCATCATTGTTGTTGACTGCCTCGAAGAACAGCAGTTAGACAGAGCAATGAAACGAGATGGCAGTGATGCCAAAACAATTAAACATATCATGGCGGCTCAAGTTTCACGTCAGACGCGAATTGACGGGGCAGATATTGTTATTGACAATAGCAACTCAATAAACGCAACAAAACAGCAAGTCATTGACGCGCATAAGCAAATACAAGCAAAATTACTAACTAACCCTTGATATTTTTGCACTTTTACGTTTAAGTTCAAGATAATACAGGGTGAGGTAAAACATGAGCGACACAGTCTACGAGTTTCCGTTAAAAGAGAAGGTAAGAAACTATTTACGAATAGAACACTTACTGAATCAATTGACGTTGGCTTCGCAAGATACTGCTCCTCATGCTCAATTGTATTTCTTTGAACAAATCTTCACATTGTTAGACTTATTCGAACGCCTCGATATTCGCACAGACCTAGTAAAGGACTTTGACGTGTACGAGCGCAATCTTGTCCATTGGTCGCAGCACCCGAATATCAATAATGACGCGCTTGAAAAAACGCTGTCTACGATTGTCCGAACTCGAGATGGCCTCAAAAGTGCAAAAAAATTTGGTAGCGAACTCAAAGAAGATCGCTTTTTGTCATCAATAAGACAGCGGTTTTCTATCCCCGGTGGAAATTGCGCGTTCGATTTACCCAATTTACACTTTTGGATACATCAATCAGAATCATTCAAAAAAGAAACCATGACTGACTGGCGCCAGGCCTTTGTTTTACTGCAAGACAGCGTCGGTATTTTACTTTCATTTTTGAGGGAAAAAGGTCAGTTTACCGAGATCACAGCGAGTAACGGTTTTTACCAAGGTGTCGCAGATGATAAGAGCGAATTGATCAGAATTAGATGTCAATCTGATAGTAATTTTTACCCTACACTCAGCGGTAATAAATATCGATACGCGCTCAGATTTATGTGGTTTTCCCCACCTCAAGGGCAGTCTGCCAACGTTGATAAAGATGTCCCTTTCCGACTAGCATCCTGCTAATATACGTCGCGTTTATAACCAATTCTATTGTGAGTCATCATGCAAGTTAACTGTCCGACGTGTAACACTGTTGTAGAGTGGTCAGAAACGAGTGAGTACCGCCCATTCTGTAGTAAAAAATGCCAACTTATTGACCTTGGCGAATGGGCTGGCGAGGAAAACACCATTGCAGGCTCGGCGATAACAACGCCCGACAATGTTCCCGACATTGAAGATATAGAAGCGATGTTGGCCAAGCAAAATCAAGACTTTTTCAAGCACTAGAGGTAGATATGATTAATTCTGTTGCCATTGTTGGCGCAACGCATGGCAATGAACTCAGCGGTATTCAGTTGGTAAGAAACTGGCTCAACTCAGGGCCTGCAAGTGAGTACACGACACTGTCTATCCAATGTCTGCTAGCTAACACACCCGCTATCGATGCGAATACGCGTTTTGTCGAAGAAGATTTGAACCGACAATTTTCGCTCGATAACCTTGAATCACCAAGTACCTCACAAGAAGCACAGCTAGCTGTATCACTCAATAAAGTCCTGGGGCCCAAAGGCGATAGCAACACTGATCTCATTATCGATATACACAACACGACCAGTCATATGGGAGCAACACTGATCGTATTGGAGCTTGATGACTTTACGATCGCGCTATGCCGTTACGTTAAATTCCATATGCCTGAAGCTGTGATATTAGTTGAAGATGAAAAACCCTATTTGTCTCATCATTACTTGTGCACCTTGGGTAAGAGAGGCGTAATGGTGGAAGTCGGCGCGCAACCTCAAGGCGTACTGCGCCATGATGTATTCGAACTTACTGAAACGTTAACCACTACGATTCTCGGTTTCTGCGAACAATGGAATCTCAGCGCAACACTACCAGATCGGCCTTGTGAGGCTTTTCGTCTAGGTCATGAAGTTCGCTTCCCGCTCGATGGCTGGGGTGAACGGACTGCGATGATACACAAGGACATACAAGATAACGATTTCTGCCCAGTAAAACCCGGTGAGCCAATTTTCAAAGCATTTGATGGCGGCGATATTACATGGGAAGGGGAAGAAACCATTTACCCTCACTTCATCAATGAGGCCGCATACCACAAAGCCGACATCGCATTTGCCACGGCAAAAAAAATCACTCTGTAAAAGAGTGATTTTTGTTTGTATTTTAACGTTACACCATACACTCTAGTCAATAAACTGAGCCTTCAGTGCGTCAATGATAGCCACATTGGCTGCGGGAAAGTCATCATTGTACAACGCATCAATCGCCAGCCACTTTCCAGCTTGGCCTTCTTTTCCATATGGCTCTCCACTGAAGTGTTCAACGACAAAAACATGCAACACAACGGTCTTGTCACCGTAATCATGGCGAATTTCAATCAGCGGTGAGGCCTGCTCAACATCAATACCAATTTCTTCGCCTAACTCTCTTGAAAGGGCCTGTAGTGGCGATTCACCTGCATCAACCTTGCCGCCGGGGAATTCCCATTTTCCGCCCTGATGCTTATCTTCAGGCCTCAGGCAAACAAAGGTATCGGTACGCCGTAGGACCACACCTACGGCAACATCCACTTGTGTCATTAGCTCAGTTTACCGCAGCACTGTTTGTACTTTTTACCCGAACCACAAGGGCAAGGGTCGTTTCTGCCTACCTTGCGTCCTTCACGCATTTGAGTTTGCGCGCCAGCGGCTTGTTCTGGCTGCCCAGTAGCAGAGGTTTCTTCATGCTCATAGTGCTTAGGCACATCTTCAGCCTTGCGGCGTTGCTCTTCCACTTTTTCAACGTCAGATTCAGCTTTAACCTGAACTCGGCTTAAAATCGTGATGACCTCAATCTTCAACGCTTCTAGCATTGTAGAGAACAATTCAAACGATTCGCGCTTATACTCTTGCTTAGGATTCTTTTGCGCGTAGCCCCGTAAATGAATGCCTTGACGCAAATGGTCCATTGCCGCCAAGTGCTCTTTCCAGTGGCTGTCCAAATTTTGAAGCATGACGGCTTTTTCAAACTGTCTCAGCACACCTTCGCCTACCATGTCTTCTTTTTCTTTATACGCAGAAACAACCTGTTCTAAAATGCGATCACGCAGCTTTTCTTCATATAACTTGTCATCATCGTCAAGCCATTGTTGTAATGGTAGGTCAACAGCGAAATCGGCTTTAAGCCTATCTTGAAGTGCAGGAATATCCCACATTTCTTCAAGTGATTGAGGTGGAATGTATTCATCAATCACTCCACTCAGAACATCTTCCCTAATAGCAACAATCGTATCGCTGATGTCACCTTCATCCAGCAACTCATTGCGCTGTTCATAGATAACTTTACGTTGGTCATTGGCAACATCATCGTATTCAAGCAGCTGTTTACGAATATCGAAGTTGCGTCCTTCCACTTTACGCTGTGCGTTTTCGATAGCACGTGTCACCCAAGGGTGCTCAATGGCCTCTCCTCGCTCCATGCCCAAACGTTTCATCATCGCGCCCATTCGTTCTGATGCGAAAATACGCATTAGCGCGTCTTCCAATGACAGATAAAATCTTGACGAGCCTTTATCACCCTGACGTCCAGCACGACCACGAAGCTGGTTATCGATTCGACGAGATTCATGGCGCTCGGTACCAATAATGTGTAAGCCCCCTGCATCAAGCACTGCTTGATGACGCGCTTGCCAATCCGTTTTAATTTTTTCGATCTGTGCGTCTGTTGGGTTCTCTAGCGCTGCAACTTCAACCTGCCAATTCCCGCCCAGAACAATATCCGTACCACGACCTGCCATGTTTGTCGCAATAGTGACGGCTCCCGGTTTACCCGCTTGCGCAACAATATCCGCTTCTTCAGCATGGAACTTAGCATTGAGAACTTTATGTGGAATTTTCGCCTTTTTCAGAATACGAGAAATTAACTCAGAGTTTTCAATTGAGATCGTACCAACAAGGCTAGGCTGACCGCGCTTAACACAGTCCTTAATATCTTCGACGATTGCCTCGTATTTTTCTTCAGCTGTCAGATAGATCAAGTCAGCTTTATCGTCGCGTACCATGGGTTTGTTGGTTGGAATAACAACCGTCTCAAGACCATAGATATGATTGAACTCAAAGGCTTCGGTATCAGCGGTACCTGTCATACCGCCTAACTTATCGAAGAGTCTGAAATAGTTCTGGAAAGTGATTGACGCCAATGTTTGGTTTTCGTTTTGAATACGAACCCCTTCTTTCGCCTCAACTGCCTGATGCAGCCCCTCTGACCAACGACGACCTTCCATTGTACGGCCCGTATGCTCATCAACGATGACGATCTCACCATCTTTGACAATATAGTCGACATCTTTTTGAAACAATTTATGGGCTTTTAATGCCGCGTTAACATGGTGCAATAATGAAATGTTTCCAGCGGCAAAGAGCGATTCGTCTTCAGGTAAGACACCTTGACGTTGTAGTATCTCTTCAACGTGGATTTGACCGCGTTCCGTTAGATGTATCTGTTTGCCCTTTTCATCAATGGTGAAGTCACCATCACCAACTTCACCCTCTTCGTCTTCTTTTTCTTGCTGACTGAGTTCCGGAATAATGGTGTTGATGCGACGGTATAGCTCAGAGCTATCCTCAGCGGCCCCTGAAATGATAAGCGGGGTTCTGGCTTCGTCGATAAGAATAGAATCAACTTCATCTATAACCGCGTAAAACAAGTTACGTTGAACTCTGTCTTGTGGACTAAATGCCATATTATCGCGCAGATAATCAAAACCAAATTCGTTGTTTGTACCATAAACGATGTCGCACTCGTAAGCGGCGCGTTTTTGGTCTGGTGCTAAACCTGGCACGTTACAGCCAACAGTCATGCCCAAGAAGGCATAAAGTGGCTCACTCCACTGAGCATCACGCTTTGCCAGATAGTCATTGACCGTAACAACATGAACACCTTTGCCAGAGAGCGCATTAAGATACGTTGGCAGCGTTGCAGTAAGGGTTTTACCTTCACCGGTTCTCATTTCTGAGATTTTGCCTTGGTGTAAAACTTGGCCACCGAGTAGCTGTACGTCAAAGTGACGCATGCCGTATACGCGTTTACTTGCCTCTCTCACTGTTGCAAATGCATCGATCAGAAGATCATCAAGGGTTTCCCCCTTTTCCAAGCGATCGCGAAACTCTGCCGTCTTCGCTTTTAGAGCCTCATCATCAAGTGCTTCATATACGGACTCTAATGCATTAATGGCATCGACGTTTTTTTGTAGTTTTTTTAGTAGTCGGTCGTTTCTGCTACCGAAAATTTTGGTAAGGATGCTTGCAAACATTGGGTTGATAATTCCACTTACTGTAAAAAAGGCGGCGTTTCGCCACTTGTATTAATATAATGCCGGTTGGCTCTCGCCAGCGCGGTTAAATTGTTCTGAATGTACAAAAATGTACTAAATTACCTGGCTGCTACCGTGACGTCGACTTATACACATACGGCAGAGGATCGATCTGCTTTCCGTTTTTCAGTACCTCATAATGCACATGAGCGCCAGTTGACCGCCCAGTACTGCCCATGATGGCAACGACTTGTCCTTTCGTCACGACATCACCGATGGATACTTCTAACGATTTATTATGACCGTAGCGTGACACAATGCCATTTCCATGGTTTATCTCAACTAATAGGCCATAACCATATCTATCTCCTGCCCAAGTCACAATCCCTGCCCCTGTCGACACTACGTCATCACCTATTTTTCCAGCAAAGTCGATGCCCTTGTGCATCGCAGGTTTGCCGGAAAATGGATCGGCTCGCATTCCATAGTAAGAAGACAACCAACCAGAATTCACCGGTCGGCCAGATAACTGACTCTGTTTGTCTATATGGTGGCCTTGAACGATACTTTCAAGGACGTCGAGCTGGGAGGATTTGGCTTCTAGTGAAGCTTGGAACGATTTTATCCTTTGTAGCAATATATCATTTTCTACCGATGACTCATCACTACTGGCGTTGAGGGCGTCCAGGTCTGCCGCCTTCATACCTAAATTTGATGCAATATTTTGATTTTTCTGCTCGAGTTGATACAGCTGAGACTCTAACGATGCGACTTGTCGCATCAGTTCTACAAGCTGGGTTCGAGTCGCATTTTCTAAGGCTTGCGCTTGCTGCTTACTGGCATTTAATTCGCCTTGGGCGTGTTTTACACGTCCAAAATCCTCAAGCGCGGAGTCAGTAGACCGACTTGACACTAGCACAAACAGCGATGACAACACCGTAATGCTGACTACCGTTCGCATCCGAAAGGAGCGACGGTAACGGCGTGTTTGCCCTGTAAGTGTCACGGTAAGTTTCATTACTTATCTACTATTCTCAAAAATTACGCACTAGTGTACCTGTGTTCATAAAAATGAACAAATAAGACACCAATAATTTGAATAAATATAACACGATATCGGTTATCGCCTATTCTAGCCAGCCATTTGTTAGTAACTCAACAAAAAAGCCACCTTAAATGGTGGCTTTTAGCGATTTAATGATGCTGTTTAGGCTAGTACTGGCTCGGCATAGCGTATTGGTGCATCGGCTTTAGAATCGTAAGTCACGAACTCCCAACAATCGGCTTGCGCTAGTACCGCATTAAGCAACTTATTGTTCAATCCATGGCCCGTTTTATACGCTCTCAACTCACCTATAATACTGTGTCCACCGAGGTACAAATCACCAATCGCATCCAAGATTTTGTGCTTCAAAAATTCGTCGTCATAGCGAAGCCCCTCAGGGTTTAAAACGCGATACTCATCAAGCGCTACCGCATTTTCCATGCTACCGCCAAGTGCCAGATTATTGGCATTCATATATTCTAGGTCGCGCATGAAGCCAAAAGTGCGTGCACGGCTAACTTCGTTGACGAAAGAACACGAATCAAAATCCAACACCATATGTTGTCTGGTTTGACTAATTACAGGGTGGTCAAAATCGATTTGAAAATCCACTCTGAAGCCGTCATGAGGCAGTAATTCTGCCCACTTATCGCCGTCTTCAACACGAACTGGCTTTTTGATGCGCATGAAGCGCTTGGGTGCGTTTAGCTCTTCAATCCCTGCTGACTGTAGCAAGAACACGAAAGGGCTAGCACTGCCATCCATAATGGGTAGCTCGTTGCTGTCCACTTCGATAATGATATTGTCTATTCCAAGCCCAGCTAACGCAGACGCCAGATGCTCAACAGTGTGAATACTCACGCCATCTTCATTGTTCAAACACGTACACAACATCGTATTGCCAACGGCGTTCGCACGAGATGGAATATCTACAAATGGATCAAGGTCGATACGCCTAAACACAATTCCTGTGTTTGCAGGCGCAGGCCGGAGAGTCATCGTGACCTTGTCTCCTTTGTGTAAACCAATTCCCGTTTCTTGAACCGGATGTTTGATAGTACGTTGTCTAATCATTGTGTCTTTTGCTTAACCTTAGTGACAAGCGGCCGGCAATTATAATGCCAATTCGTATTTGTGTCAAAAATAACCACTTATGTCACTATAAAGAAACATAAATAGGTATTGTCACACATACAAACGAACAGTTTTATCAGCGCTATTAATCCGCTTGTTTACGCAAAAATGCCGGTATATCCAGATATTCTAAATCATTACCAGGCTGTGCTTCGTCTTCAGCTTTGAGAGCTTGGTTACCCTCGGTACTGCCCACGTTGCTGCGACCTTCATACGACTGAGACGAGCCAAATTCTCTCGCTCCAGCGTTTATACGCGGACTTTCTGAGCTCACCAACGAAATGTCAGGCTTGCGTTCAGCGCCAATGCCTGTTGCTACCACTGTGACACGCAGTTCGTCAGCAAGTTCCATGTCGATTACCGTACCAACGACCACTGTCGCATTTTCAGAAGCAAATGCTTTAACAGCGTTACCAACGGTTTCAAATTCATCAATGGCGAAATCAGGACCCGCCGTAATATTAACGAGAATCCCCCGAGCACCAGACAAATCGATATCTTCCAATAAAGGAGAAGCAATGGCTGATTCCGCCGCTTCTTCTGCACGGTCTGCGCCAGACGCTACACCGCTTCCCATCATTGCTGTGCCCATCTCTGACATCACGGTTTTGACGTCGGCAAAGTCAACGTTGATAAGACCTGGACGTGTAATCAATTCTGCAATACCTTGCACCGCACCGCGCAATACATCGTTTGCTGCACTGAATGCCTGCAATAAAGGCGTGCCTGGCCCCATGACTTTAAGTAGCTTTTCATTTGGGATAGTGATCAATGAATCGACATTCTTAGACAATTCTTCGATACCCTGACCTGCAAACTCGCTGCGCTTTTTACCCTCGAAAGGGAAAGGCTTAGTAACCACGGCAACGGTCAAGATACCCATCTCACGAGCAATCTTGGCCACTTCTGGTGCCGCACCTGTACCTGTGCCACCGCCCATGCCAGCAGTAATGAAAACCATATCGGCGCCGTCAAGTGACTGACGAATGGTTTCGCGGTCTTCATTAGCCGCTTCGCGACCAACATTAGGATCGGCACCAGCACCTAACCCCTTTGTCACGTTCTGACCAATTTGCAAGGTCACGTCAGCTTTAGAGCTGCGTAGAACCTGTGCGTCAGTGTTCACAGCGATGAACTCGACACCTTCGATGCTTTGAGACACCATGTGCTCGATGGCGTTGCCACCACCGCCACCTACACCGATGACTTTTATTACGGCTTCTTCGCCGTGGTTATCCATTAATTCGAACATACTTACTCTCCGGAATTGTACGTCTTATTAACACCTCATCTATCACTGGATACTGGTTAATCTTCCCTGTTAACCACTAATGACAAAATCAGCGCCCCCAATAATTAAAATTCGCCTTTGAACCAGCTTTGCACTCTCTGAAAAAGACTTTCTCCAGATTTTTGCGTGCTGGCTTTTTTATTGTCAGATTGCACTTTACCGTAATGCAACAGGCCAACGGCCGTCGCAAAACTAGCGTCATCTGTATATTCCGATAAGCCTTTCACATTCATTGGCTTACCTACCCTTACGGGCATTTGAAATAGTTCTTCTGCAAATTCTACCGCCCCTTCCATCTTAGCGGTGCCACCAGTCAATACTAACCCGGCAGCGATTTGCTCTTCGAAGCCACTCGACCGTATCTCATCGTGAACCAGCTCAAAGAGCTCTTGATATCTCGGTTCGATGACTTCGGCAAGGGTATGACGAGACATCGCTCGCGCTGGTCGCCCACCCACACTTGGTACTTCAATATTTTCTTCCATGCTCACCATGTCTTTTAGTGCGCATGCATAATTCACTTTAATCTCTTCAGCATTGCTGATGGGCGTTCGGAAAATCTTAGCGATATCGCTTGTGATCTGATTGCCAGCAACAGGGATAACAGCCGTGTGGCGAATAGCACCATCGGTAAAAATCACGATATCCATTGTACCACCGCCGATATCGACGACACAGACGCCAAGCTCTCGTTCATCATCCGTTAGGACCGCATAACTAGACGCTAGTGCAGAAAAAATCAGTTGGTCCGCATGCAGGTCACAACGCTCTACACACTTCACCATATTCTTTGCCATATCATCTGCACATGTGATGATGTGAGCATCAGCTTCCATTCGAACACCTGACATACCAATCGGGTTTTTGATTCCCTCTTGTACATCAATGGTAAATTCTTGCGGCAACACGTGAAGTAACCGACGTTCAGCAGCAATCGGCACTGAGCGCGCTGCATGAATGACATTGTCGACGTCTTCTTGTGTCACTTCTTGGTTGTTGATCGGTACCATACCGTTTTCATTTTGACATTTTACATGCCGACCAGAGATAGACATAAACACAGATGAAACGCGACAATCAGCCATCAATTCCATCTCGTTCACAGCAGTTTGAACCGACTTAACAACCAAATTTAAATCGTTCACACCGCCCTTATCCATTCCCTTTGCGGAATGTGTGCCAACACCAGCAATGCTAATTTGATCATCGTCAAGCAGCTCGCCAATCACCGCTTTGACGTGACTGGTGCCGATATCCAAGCCGACAATTAGATTGCGTTCCGTAGGTTTTGACATGCTGTCTAATACTCTCTTTTATTAACTTTTTGTATCGTCTTTTGGCTTCCAGCCAACCGCTAACCCGGTATCATATCTAAGGTCAACGTAATCAATGCCTTTCGGCTGTTTAACCAACAAGGGATAAACATCAATAAATCGTTGCAAGCGGTCGATAAATTCTTGTCGACCTAAATTCAGCTCAACGCCATTTTCCAATTGAATTTGCCATGCGAACCTCTCGCTCAGCGACAATTCAACAATGGGAAGATCCACGCTGTGAAGCAGTGTTTGCATCGCATTGTAACCTTCAAGTGCGGTTCGCTCGCTACCACCTGGCCCAAATAGTTTAGGTAGTGACACGCCATCCGCACTCGCCCCAAATGATTCGCCATAAGGGTTGAGCAATAAATCTTCGTTCCACTGGGCCACTGCTGTTTGCTCGACCAAGTAGATTTTTAAGGTATTCGGCCATTGCTTTCGCACAGAGGCTCGATAAACCCATGGTTGGGACTCAACCAACTCGTAAACGTCATTTACGTCTAACGAAAAAAAACTGCCTGGTTGCGAGTCCCTAATCAGTTTTTCTAGCGACAACACATCGATGTGTTGAAAGTCTCCTGAGAAGTCAACAACTTGTACAGGTGCTCGTTGTTCGTCTTGCAGCCACCCTTGCACTTTGATGCCGCCAACAGCAAGCCCGGCTAATACGCACGTCAAAAAAATCACACCACCAAAAAGATGCGCTTTTGATTGAGTACGTTCGGTCATTTAACGTCCCCAAAACTTGTGTCGAGAATGGCCAATACCAATGCATTGAAATCCATTCCAGCAGCCGCCGCGGCTTTGGGCACAAGACTTTTTTCTGTCATGCCTGGCACAGTGTTGGCCTCCAGCAGATAGAATTGACCGTCTTTATCCTGCATCACATCAACGCGTCCCCAACCGCCTCCTGATACGGAATCAAATGCAGTTGCACAAAGTGACGCCAGTTCTGACTCTTTGTCATCACTTAGCCCGCTGGGACAAAAATACTCGGTAGTATTGTCCTGATATTTAGCAGAATAATCGTAAAAAACGTGGGGGGTAGACATCCGGATGGAAGGCAATACGCGGTCTTTCACTACAGAAACCGTGTATTCATTACCTTCGATGTACTGCTCTAGTAAGACTTTATTGTCGTATTTAAATGCGTCTTCTATCGCAGCAACAAGTTCATTAGCGCTTGTTACTTTGGCCATACCGATGCTTGAACCTTCCTGCGCCGGTTTGACCATTACCTCATTCCCCAATCTTTCTATTATACAGGCGCATGATCCAGCTTCAAAGTGCCTTTTATCAGCAATTTCATATTTTGCGGTAGATAACCCCAAAGATTGCCAGATTTGCTTACTTTTTACCTTGTCCATTGCTAAGGCTGAGCCAAGCACCCCAGTTCCTGTATAGGGAATACCCAACTGCTCAAGCGCACCTTGCATCGTGCCATCTTCGCCGCCACGGCCGTGCAACATAATCAACACCCGGTCGACATTGTGTTCGAGTAAAGCGGTAAGAGGTTGGTTTGCAGGATCAAAACCAAAGGCATCGACGCCAGATGCAATCAGAGCGTTGAGTACCGCGTTACCAGACGCCAATGAGACTTCTCGTTCGGCGGAATCTCCACCAAACATAACGGCCACTTTTCCATAGTCATTGTTATTGGTGATACCAGTCATCGTTTTTTCTCACTTCTCAATGCACTGGGTTCCAATGCCACATGCTGCAAATGTTTGGCGACTTTACCTATATTTCCTGCGCCTTGCGTCATCACAATATCACCGTCACGTATAACATTGGCCAGAATAGGGTCGAGTTGGTCAGGTTCACCAACATAAATAGGCTCGACTTCACCTCTTAAACGAATAGAGCGACACAAGGATTTGCTGTCAGCACCTTCTATTGGTTGTTCGCTTGCAGCGTAAACATCTAGCATCAATAACACATCGACTTTAGACAACACATCAACGAAATCTTCGTATAGATCTCGCGTTCGGGTGTAACGATGTGGTTGATACACCATGACTAATCGATTGTCTGGCCAATTATTGCGAGCGGCATCGATTGTGGCTTTGACCTCTGTCGGATGATGTCCATAATCATCAATCAAGGTGACTTGACCTGAAGACGTTTTGAACTCGCCTAATTTTTCAAATCGGCGACCAATTCCACCAAATTCAGCAAGTGCTTTGACGATTGCCTCATCGTCGATGTGTTCATCGGTAGCAACCGCAATGGCTGCCAACGCATTGAGTACGTTGTGTATACCACTGAGATTTAGCGTAATGGCAAGCGGCTTATGACCGGGTCGCACGACATCAAATACGGCTTGTCCATTGCCCAACTGAACGTTCTCAGCTCTGACATCATTGTGTTCACTTAGGCCATAGGTCAGTATATTTCGACCAATTCTTGGGCGCAGCGCTTGGATAGTTTCGTCGTCTCCGCACATAATAGCCTGTCCATAAAAAGGCAAATTGTGCAAAAACTCGATGTAAGTATCTGTCATTTTACTGAAGTCACCATCATACGTATCCATATGATCGGCTTCGATATTGGTCACAACGGAAACCATAGGTTGCAAATGCAAGAAAGAGGCGTCACTTTCATCGGCTTCTGCAATCAAATATCGGCTATTGCCGAGACGCGCATTCGTACCTGCGCTGTTGAGCAACCCGCCGATGACAAACGTAGGATCTTGCTCCGCTTGAGCGAATATTGTTGCAATTAAGCTCGTGGTCGTCGTTTTGCCATGCGTGCCCGCTACTGCGATACCATGACGAAAACGCATCAACTCTGCCAGCATCTCTGCCCTTCGGATAATGGGAATTCTGTTTTCTCGCGCAAACTGGATCTCAGGGTTTTGTTCGTTAATTGCACTAGACACAACAACAACATCCGCGCCACTGACGTTTGACGCAGCGTGTCCGATCTTTATTTGTGCACCAAGTGCACCCAAGCGCTCTGTCATCGGGTTGTTCTGAATGTCAGAGCCAACGATTTGATAACCTTCATTCAGCAACACCTCGGCAATGCCGCCCATACCTGCGCCGCCAATACCAATGAAGAAAATTCGTTCAACTTTCCGCATTTGCGGACTTTGAAAAGGTGTTTGTAACACCATTATGCAGCCACTCCTATCAGTGATTCACACTGTACTACTACTTGCTGTGTGGCGTTAATCAACGCGGATTTTTTGCCATTTTGTCCCATCTCAAGACACAAACCAGGTTGTTGGATGAATTCTCTCAACGTCTCTTCCAACGCCTCTTTTAATTCATTTTGCTTGATAATTTTTGCTGCGCCAGCGTCTACTAACGTCAATGCATTTTTAGTCTGATGATCATCAACCGCGTGCGGCAAGGGTACAAATACCGCGGCGACACCTGCCGCAGCCACTTCCGCTACCGTTAGTGCGCCGGCACGGCACACAATTAAATCCGCCCACTGGTAAGCTTGCGCCATATCATCAATAAACTCGGTAACGTTCCACTTGCCACTGAAAGATTGATAACGGTGTTCAACATTGGCCTTGTTACCTCGCCCACATTGATGCCAAATATTGAGTCCCTGATTCCCAACACAAGCGGTGGGAACCGCCTCATTTAAAGCCTGAGCGCCTAAACTCCCCCCCAAAACAAGCAGATTTAGGGGCTGAGCCACGTTGGACTTAAGCGGTAATTCGCTGATGTCTTTTCGAACTGGGTTTCCAACGTATACACAGGCTTGTGGTTTGTACGCGAAAGCCTTTTGAGCTTGTTCAAACCCAAGCAAAATCTTACTGGCGACACGTCCCAACAAACGATTGGTCAACCCCGCAGCCGCATTTTGCTCATGCAATACCACTGGACGACGCAACAACCATGCTGCAATACCCCCGGGGCCGCTGGCATATCCACCCATTCCGATAACGATATCAGGATTGATTTTTTTCACGGTGCGATAGGCAATCCAAAGGGCTTTAAATAGACCTAATATACCTGTCAGCTTCGCGGATATGCCCTTACCTCGAATACCTTTTACAGGAACAAAGTGAATGGGGTATCCATGGGCAGGCACAACATCTGCTTCCATCCGCTCTGCCGTTCCCAGCCATTCGATATGCCACCCTTTTTTGACAAGTTCATCTGCCACAGCAAGCCCAGGAAAGACATGTCCTCCCGTACCACCAGCCATGATCAAACAGACTTTACTCATCGGCTAAATCCTCTTGTGCGGTATCAGCGACATCGTCTATCAGTGCTTTCACCTGTTTTTTGGCCGTGCGTTTGTCACTTTTTGCTAACGCTTGAACACCAGCAACTCTCAGTTCAAAATCGATTCTGACCAATATAGCCACAGCTATCGCCATAATGATTAAACTAGAACCGCCGTAACTGACCAGTGGTAAAGTCAAACCTTTAGTGGGCAAAATTCCTGCACTGGCTCCGATGTTGACGGCGGTTTGAAAGCTAAACCAAATGCCAATGCTATACGCTAAATACCCGTCAAATGGACGTTCTGCGGCTAACGCTTTGTTGCCAATATGAAGCGCGCGAATCACCATCCACAGAATCAGTGCCAATACCGCCATCACCCCGACGAAGCCTAATTCTTCAGCCAAAATCGCCATAACGAAATCCGTATGCGCTTCGGGTAAAAATTCAAGTTTCTGTAAACTGTTACCTAGCCCTTGGCCAAACCAATCACCACGGCCGTACGCCATTAAGGATTGAGTAAGTTGATATCCGCTACCAAACGGATCTGCCCAAGGGTCTAAAAATGACGTGACACGCTTGAGCCGATATTCTTCAAACACAATGAGCGCGACAACCGCCAACAGCCCAACAAACACCAAAGCAAAGAACTGCCACAATCGTGCGCCAGCCAAAAACAACAAACCAATAGTCGTTGCAAACATCACCACCACGGTACCTAAATCAGGTTGCATCAGCAGCAATAAAGCCAAAACAAAAAAGACGATCAGAGGTTTTATAAAACCTTTGAGATTCTCTTTTACTTCCTCGTAACGACGAACTAAATACCCAGCTAGGTAACAGAAAAAGAACAATTTGGCGGGTTCAGCAGCCTGAATAGTGATAGGTCCAAAGGCTAGCCACCGTGTGCTGCCATTCACCGTTCGACCAATCGCCAACACCGCTAACAGTAATCCGACCGCCACCAACAATAAATAAGGATTGGTCACTCGCCAAAATTGTAAGGGCAGTTGTATCACGACCATGGCTGTGACTGTTGCGGCAATTAAATAGACAGTATGCCGAATGGCAAAATGGAAAGGGTTGCCATAAAGACGATCAGCAATTGGCATGGACGCAGAGGTTACTATAATGAGACCGATGGACATTAAACTGAGCGCAACAAGCAAAAGCCCGATGTCATAAGGCGCAATGGTACCCGGCTCATCGTGACGAGCGGCAAACATCGAAGATAATGTCACATTTGCTTGCATTACTGCCCCGCCTCTTGCGCCACCGCGTCCGCGAATACTCGCGCCCGATGCTGATAATTCTTAAACATGTCCAAACTTGCACAAGCTGGCGACAATAAGACGACATCGCCTTGCTCTGCGTTTGCGAACGCGACACTAACAGCTTCTGCCATACTGGCGACAATGTGCGCGTTATTTGATAGCACAGACAACTTACTGGCATCGCGCCCCAACGTTATCAGTTTGGCCACATGACTATCTAACACTGACTTGAGTGGAGCCAAGTCTGCGCCTTTGGCGTCACCACCTGCGATGAGTATAAGCTTGCCTTCTACACTATCAATTAGCCCCTCGATGGCAGCAATTGTTGCGCCAACGTTGGTCGCTTTTGAGTCATCAATAAATCTCACTCCGCGATAGGTGCCAATTTCGGTACACCGATGCGGAGCGCCAACAAATTCGTAAACGGCTTCAGCCGCATTTTGCGGTTCTACACCTGCCAAGCTCGCCAAAGCCAACGCCGCTTGGATATTCAGCACATTGTGCTTGCCCAGTAATTGACTGCGGCGCATATCCAATACTGGCATGCCGTTGAACAGAATATGACGTTTGGCCTCATCGTAACCAAAGCCATCTGATGCATCATCTAATCCAATACTGAGTCGCTGCTCGATTGCTGAACGTGGATATGTCGCTTCCTGGCCGCGCCAAAATACGCCGCAATGGGCATGATCAAAAATACGCTGTTTGATCGCCGTATAGGTCTCAATTGTCCCGTGGCGGTCGAGATGATCATCGCTAATATTGAGCATTGCTGCGCCTTTGAGGTGCAACGAAGACGTCGTCTCTAGCTGAAAGCTTGATAGCTCCAAGACAATGTAATCAAGTTTCTGTTCGGTAGTCGTGAGTACGGCTTTCCCTACATTACCGGCCGCAACAACGGAGAATCCACATTCACTCAGGATATGTGTCAGTAGTAAGGTGACCGTTGTTTTGCCATTTGAACCTGTAATCCCAAACGCCGGTGTTTGAGACACCCGGGCATAGAGTTCAACATCACCGATGATTTCTACATCCAATGAAGCTGCGTGTTGGATACTTTCAAGTTGAGGTGAAATACCTGGGCTTAACACAAGGATATCAACGTCTTTCCAAAACGTATCATCGACACTACCAAGGGTTACCTCATGTCCGAAGTCTTCTGGAATCACAAGCGCGTCTCGCGTGTCCCAACATTTGACCGAGGCCCCTTTTGCGGCTAAAAAATCCACGGTTGCACGGCCGGTTACACCCAGTCCAGCAACAACCCAAGATTTAGTCGTGACGTCCATACTGTGTTATCTCAACTTCAATGTCGCTAGCCCTACAAGGACCAGTATCAACGAAATAATCCAAAAGCGAACAATAACTCGAGGTTCAGGCCAGCCTTTGAGTTCGTAATGATGATGAATGGGGGCCATGCGAAAGATACGTTGGCCTCGTAATTTGTAAGACCCAACTTGCAATATGACTGACACGGTTTCCATCACGAAAACCCCTCCCATGATCACCAATACCAGTTCCTGACGGACTAATACCGCCAAGATACCTAGGGTTCCCCCCAGTGCTAATGAGCCCACATCCCCCATAAATACCTGAGCCGGATAAGTGTTAAACCACAAAAACCCTAACCCAGCACCGACAATAGCTGTGCAAACGATAACTAACTCACTGGTCATGGGTATATGTGGAATATTGAGATATCCCGCAAAATTAATATTGCCAGTCACATAGGCAAAAATGGCAAACGCACCGGCCACCAAAATAGTCGGTACGATAGCTAAACCATCCAGACCATCAGTGAGGTTGACGGCATTACTCGTCCCGACCAATGCAAAATAAACCATGACCAAATACATCAAACCAAGCTGCGGCATGACGTCTTTGAAAAACGGCACAAGCAGAGATGTTTCTTCCGTCATGGTCGCCGTGGAATAAAGATAAAAAGCGACGCCTAAAGCGATAACCGACTGCCAAAAATATTTCCATCGCGCGATTAAGCCTTTCGCATCCTTTCTTACGACTTTGCGATAATCGTCCACAAAACCAATAATGCCGTATCCGACCACAACAGACAGCGTAACGAGTACATACTTGTTGGTGAGGTCAGCCCATAACAGTACGCTGGTGATGATCGCCGCCAGAATAAGCAGTCCCCCCATCGTGGGCGTGCCCGACTTTGACAAGTGACTTTCAGGGCCGTCATCACGGACAGTCTGCCCAATTTGCATACGTTGCAGCCACTTGATCATCTTTGGACCAATGATAATTGCAATCAACAACGCGGTGAGGGTGCTCAAGATCGCTCGCATTGTCAGATAAGAGAATACGTTAAAACCAGATTCAAATTGAGTAAGCCATTCGGCGAGCCAAATTAACATGCTACGCGCTCCCGACGGCGTTCAAGCTTTCCCAAAGGTGATGCCTCTAATGCAGTAACAACCCGTTCCATTCTTGAGCTTCTCGACCCTTTGACAAGGATAGTGATATCTCTAAATTCATTGAGTAGAACAGATTCTAAATCGTGAATGAGTGCCGATACATCGTCGGCATGAAAACCATTTTGGTCGAAAACGATACTCGCTTGGCGGCTCAAGACACCGAGTGAAAAAACGTAATCCACCCCTTTGTCTTTGGCATAGCGCCCGACTTGCTCGTGATAATATCGCGCTTTTTCTCCCAGCTCAGCCATGTCTCCCAAGACAAGTATGCGCACGCCAGAAAATGAAGAGAGGGTGTCTACCGCGGCATTAACCGAAGCAACATTGGCATTGTAACTATCATCAATCAATTTGGTTTGGCCACTGAGTTGCTTGACATTGAGTCGACCTTTGACCTGAGTCATATCGAGTAAACCAGATTGCACGTCTTGTAATGATGCCCCAACATGAATAGCCAACGACGCCGCGACCAATGCATTACCGACGTTGTGTAAACCCGGCACTTTTAACTGAATAGAAACATTGCCAA
This sequence comes from uncultured Alteromonas sp., assembly GCA_963922845.1. GTDB lineage: Bacteria > Pseudomonadota > Gammaproteobacteria > Enterobacterales > Alteromonadaceae > Alteromonas. The sequence goes on along the minus strand of CAWUJV010000029.1, from coordinate 20,575 downwards.
TTGGGCAGTGTAATTGAAACTCTGCGCAGCCATCTAATCCCATTGTCACGTCTTGCGCATGATAATCCGCATCGGTATTTGAATCAGGCGAAAAGGTGATGGTGTTTTGATGACGCAATTTTCCCAACCAAAAATTAGCAAACTGACTGTCGGCGTTAACCACCGCCACACCACTGCTTTCCAAACCTTTAAAAATTTCGCTTTTCGCTCGAGCCACTCCCAAAAGGCTCCCAAACCCCTCTAAATGAGATGCGGCTGCATTAACGATCGTCGCAATATCAGGTTTTACCAATTGCGTGGTATACGCGATCTCACCTAGATGATTAGCACCGAGTTCAATGACCGCGTAATCGTGAGATTCGTCTAGGTCTAATAGCGTAAGCGGGACACCAATATCATTGTTAAAATTCCCTTTCGTCGCCAGTACATTGCCCCGTCGACGTAAGATGGCGGCGGTCATTTCCTTAACCGTGGTTTTACCGCTGCTCCCAGTAATCGCAACTGTCTTAGGGTTAAGTTCGGCTTTAATGGCGCCGCCTAGCGCGCCCAGTGCCAGCTTAGTGTCTTCGACAACGATAACTGGCACGTCAAGGCTTAACGGCTCACTAGCGATGACTGCACTAGCACCTGCCTTTACTGCAAAAGGAGCAAATTCGTGCCCGTTAAAATTGGGACCTACCAAAGCGATATACAAATCCCCGGCTTCAAGGGTGCGCGTATCCGTGCTCACACCAGAAACTGTTAGGTCAGCGCCAACTAGCTCTCCACCTATTTTTTCTGCAATCCATGACAGTGTTCTTGCAATCATTGACACAACTCCTGCTGCATTCGTGCAACTACTTCTCGTTCGTTATAATTATTGCGTTGTCCAAGGATGATCTGATAATCCTCATGCCCTTTACCTGCGACCAAAATAAGATCACCTGGCGAGGCTGATGACAGACATTGGCGAATTGCCGTTTCTCTGTCGGGTTCACAAATCACCTGCTGTGGAAATTGCATGCCGTCTAAAATGTCGTTAGCAATACTCTCTGGCGTTTCAGAACGGCTGTTATCTGTGGTAATGACCACCGAGTCCGCCCCAATTTCTGCTGCCTTCCCCATGAGTGGGCGCTTACCTACATCACGATCGCCACCACATCCAAAAATACAGTACAGCTTGCCCGTTGTATGTTTTCTCAAGGCCGTTAGCGCTTCAGTCAATGCATCGGGAGTGTGGGCAAAATCGACGACGACATTGGCGCGCTGCTTCATCACGAACATTTCCATCCTGCCAGCGACAGGGGTTACGTTCGAAAGCACATTAATCAGATCTTCAAACCTGACACCTTGCGCGAGCAATGCGGCTGAAGCACAAAGCAGGTTAGCAATATTGAAACGGCCAATTAACTGAGTTCGAACCCAACCGGCTCCCCAACTCGTTTCCAAGTAAAAACGCGCACCATCATCAAGATACTCGACACTTGTGGCGAAACAATGGCGATCTTGAGGCACTGGATTGACAGATTCTGACAATCCAGTCCACACCACGTTTTGCCCAGGCAAGACGTGCGCCCGCCACCTTTCACTTTCATTATCATCTTGATTAAGGATCAGAGTTCGCAAGCCCGGCTGTTGAATAAGTAATCGCTTTGCCGCGGCATAATTTTCCATATCGCCATGGTAATCGAGATGATCGCGACTCAAATTAGTGAAAATTGCGATATCAGTATTCACTTGATTTAAGCGGCCCTGCACCAACGCGTGAGAAGATGCTTCAAACGCAACTTGACTCACGTCATGTTGCACAAAGTCCGCCATCAGATACTGCATTAATATGGCATCGGGAGTCGTATTCGCCGCTTCAGTTTGGCTCCATTGGGTGTCTTGACCTTCATAGATACCACTGCCCAAGGTACCAATTGCTGCACTGCGATAGCCGAGAGAAGATTTAATTTGTGACAGTAACTGTACTACTGAGGTCTTACCATTGGTTCCTGTAACGGCAATGGTATCCATCTTATTTGATGGGTAATCATAAAACGCCGCCGCTAGCGCAGATAAAGTTTCACCTAATCGATGGAACTGCACAATCACCGTATGATCACGCATCTCCATTTTCCCATGCTCTTCGCTTTTATCGGTTTGGCAAAGGATCAGTTTGGTGCCCAAGCTAATGGCTTGAGGTATGAAGTCTCTGCCATCTTGGGTATGTCCTTTTATCGCCACAAACGCCAGCTTAGTGCTCACTTGGCGGCTATCCAAGGTCAAGCCCTCAATACGAATATCCGGCGCTGCGATACCAAATTTTGTTAACCAAGCTTGAGCACTTTGGACAAATGCACTAACCACCACGTGCACCTCCCGCTCTAAAGCCAGTCGTTGAGACTTGTTTATCATCGGGCGCAATATTGAGCATTTGCAGCGCTCCGCCCATGATGGTTGAAAAGACAGGGGCCGCAGTATCACTAGCGTGATATAAGTCGCCACCCGGTTCATTGATTAAGACAACGGTGACGAGTTTGGGATTGGACAGTGGCGCAATACCGGCAAACACATTGACGTATTCTTCACCATAGCCACCAGCAATCGCTTTTCGACTCGTACCCGTTTTACCGGCGACACGATATCCGGGAACACGCGCTTTTTTACCTGACCCCTTCTCTGCGGTAACACTCTCCATCATGGCCATCAATGCTCTGGCATTCTCTTCACTGACAACCCGTTCTTCTTCAGGTTGCCAGCCTTCAGCTTGTTGATCACTGACGATATTGAGAGGGCGCTTAATACCTCCACTTGCGATGGCGGTGTACATTCTCGCTAGCTGGGCGGTTGTGACGGAAATACCATAACCAAAAGACAGAGTAGCCAATTCAATTTGACTCCACCGATTTCTTTCGTGGAAGATCCCGCTGCTTTCTCCAGGCAAGTTAGTGCCTGTATCGGACATCAAACCCAAGTTGTAATACGTATCAATTAAAAACTGTTTTGGTAAAGCCAAAGCAAGCTTTGACGTCCCCATGTTAGAACTATGTTGAATGATTTCCTCGAGCGTAAGTTCACCCAGATTTCGAGGGTCCTTCACTAGGCTTCCCCCTAAACGCATACGACCCGGGGACGTGTCGATAACATCGTCTGGCTTGACTTCACCGAATTCTAACGCGGCAAGCACAGCCATAGGTTTAAGTGACGAACCTGGTTCATAAGAATCTGTAATTACGCGGTTTCTCATGCGATGAGCAGATACATTTGAACGATCATTTGGATTAAATGATGGCGTATTCGCCATCGCGAGAATATCACCCGTTTCCACATCAACGACAATGGCAGATGCCGAAGACGCTTTGTAATAGATAGTCGCTTCTTTGATGGCTTTATAAGCCAGCGCTTGAATTCGCTGGTCAATGGTCAGTGTGAGATTTCCCGCATCCTCACCATTTTTCATTTCTACGATTTCAACTTGACGCCCTTTCGCATCACGTCGAATTTTACGGCTACCTGGTGTACCTGTCAGCCAGTCGTCATACATACGCTCTAGGCCTTCGATACCTGTATCATCGACATTCGTGATGCCAATGAGTTGGGCTGTAACCTCGCCATTGGGATAGTATCGACGGCTTTCTTTTCTTAGGTAAATACCTGGAATATCGAGTTTTTCGACATAGTCAGCCATTGCCGGCGAAACTTGACGCTGGAGATAAACGAAACGGCGTTTGGGATTGCCGACCTTTGAGACTAGGTCATCGATATCCTGACCCAATACATCCGCCAATGCCAACCAGCGACGTTGCTGCGTTAGCGCATTTTTTTCGTGAATAATTTTGGGGTCGGCCCAAATCGCACGCACAGGCACACTTACGGCAAGTTCGACACCATTTCGGTCCGTGATCAACCCTCTGTATGTTGGCATATTGCGGGTGCGTAGAGTTCGGGAGTCCCCCTGCTGAATCAGGTCATCTGGCGCAATAACTTGAATATAAGCTGCGCGTAAACTCAACACGACAAATACCGCGATGACAACCACTAGCACAACGACAAATCGCCAATGTACTAAGCTTGGCTTGACGTTCTCTTTGGCGCCCTTGACGCGTTTATTAGACATCGGCATGGTAGTCATTTTAATTTTACAACCACCTCTTCTTCGGCAGTTGGGCGATGCATTTCTAACTGCTTCTGTACCAAGCTTTCAATCCGATTGTGCTCAGTCAATGCTCGCTGTTCTAAAACGAGATTGCGCCACTCAACATCGAGATCGTCTTTCTCTCGCATGAGTTCTTCCAACGCTATGTTTTGTTGGCGGTTGTGATGACTACTTAGGATCACAGCAAAACCGCTAGACAGAACCGCTAAATACAACAAAACCCGCAACTTGTTGCGGGCCAAATCTGAGACCAAAATAATCAATAAATTGAAATTGGTTTTGGTGGTCATAACTTTTCGGCCACCCTCAGTACTGCGCTTCTAGAGCGCACATTATGTGCGATCTCCTCTTCACTCGGTTTGATCGCCTTCCCCATCAATTTAAGGACTTTGTCTTCATCAATTTGCGCTTGTGTAACGGGCAGACCCGGCGGTAGATTTTTCCCTTTGCTTTGCTCCTTCATAAAGCGTTTGACTAGGCGGTCTTCTAGAGAGTGGAAGGAAATAATCGCCATACGTCCACGTGGCGCGAGCACTTGCGTTGCTGCTTTTAACCCTACTCTCAACTGTTCAAGCTCTGCATTGATATAAATACGAATACCTTGGAATGCGCGGGTAGCAGGGTGCTTAAACTTATCTTTGACGGGCACCGCCTGGTCGATAATATCTGCCAACTGTGAAGTTCGCGTAATCGGTGTGTCGACGCGAGTATTGACGATAGCGTGCGCGATACGCTTACCGAATTTTTCTTCGCCAAACTCTTTAATGACTTGTGCAATATCTTGTTCTTCTGCATCAGCAAGCCATTGCGCTGCACTGACGCCACGAGTCGTATCCATACGCATATCTAAGGGGCCGTCTCGCAAAAAACTGAACCCTCGCTCAGCGTCGTCTAGCTGCGGAGAAGAAACACCTAAGTCCATCAAGACGCCGTCAATTTTGCCGCTAAGCCCATGTTTATCAAGCTCTTCGGCCATTTGTGCAAAAGGTTCATGAATGATGGTAAATCGAGGATCGTCAATCTTGTTGGCGACCTCTATCGCTTGGGGATCACGATCAAATGCGATCATGCGACCATGGTCACCGAGCCTCTTGAGGATTTCACCTGTATGACCACCTCGACCAAAAGTGGCATCGACATAAATACCATCGGGCCTAATGGCTAAACCCTCGATACACTCATAGAGCAAAACCGAAGTATGTGAAAATGATGGTGAACTCGGCGAGCGGCTCATAGTACAAAATCCTGCATGCGTTCAGTAAGTTCGTAATCGCCCGCCCGTTCTGTCTCCATATCAAGATTGATTTGGTCAGCCCATACGCTGGCATCCCAAATTTCAAATTTGTGCAACTGACCGACGAGCATGATCTCTTTATCTAGCTTGGCGTGTTGGCGGAGAGGAGCAGGAATCAGAAAACGACCGCTTTTGTCGATTTCTACTTCGGTGGCATAACCGAGGAGTAAACGCTGCATGCGCCGCTCCTGTGGGATCATGCTCGAGAACTTACTGAGCTTTAATTCAATCTCTTCCCATTCGGGAAGCGGGTAAAGCAGCAAACAACTTTGTTGGGTGTCAATTGTACAGACCAGCTGTCCGTTACAATCATCCAGAAGCGACTGGCGATACTTTGTAGGTATTGCTAATCGTCCTTTTGAGTCCAGATTGATTGCATTAGCGCCGCGGAACATTCCCCTAGCCTTTTTTTAGGTGTTGTTTTTCTTGTTTTTTGAGTGCTGATCTGCAAAACGTTGATAATCGATCCACAATTTGCCACTTTTACCCACTAATTGACAGTTTAGGTATCATCCCTTCCCACTGTCAAGCAAAAAAGTCGCGCAAAGTAAGTGCTACTGGGGTGCTCACAAAAGCTTGTTCATTTATGCATCTAGAAGTGTTTGATAAGTGTATAAAAACGCGAACTACGCAAAATTGCTAAGGGGTTTAGAATAAAATCAAAGGTAGTGAGAAGAATAAGAACTATAAAATGAGGGGAGAGGCGTATTAAGACGCCATAGCGCGCAATGTTGTCACGCTATGGCATTGACTGAATTAGTCTTTTTTCTCTTCTTGCTGCTCAAGCTGGGCAAGTGAGATCTGCATGTTGCGAATTGGGTTTTCAGTCTTGTTAGATAACTCAACCATGCGGTTAAGTTGACCAAGTGACATCATCACAGCATAGATCGCGCCTAAGAAGCCAGCTTTGTGAAGCTCAAGTACAGTCGCGTCATCAAGCTCTTGAAGTTTCTTCTCGTTGATGCTCTTCATGCCGGTAACATTGCGACCTTGTCCATTTTCGTAGTTAACGCGAATCTGAACATCTTCTAATAGGTCTAGCTCAACAACTTTAGCGACAAAGCGCTGTGTCATCATCTCGCTATTCGCCAATTCACCCAAGAATTGCTGGCGATTTTTAAGGAAATCTGTTGGTTCACCGTTGTCATCGAACAAACGCTGGCCATTGTCATTCAACAAGTCACTGTTCTCATCAACGAACACAGCCAAGTTTTGACCGTCGGCGCGAACGTCAAACGGATAACGTAGGATGTTCATTGGCACTGCAGGAGCTTGCCACTTGCCATCGTGCAAAAATAGATTCTGATCTTGCTCAAGACCAAGCATAGCAACCACGTGGTGCTTGTCTGATTCAGGGTCTTGGATGAATACAACAGGCATCGCACCCGCCAATTGCGCGAATTCGCGAATTGAAGCCGCTGCAAGGTGGCTCTTTTGCGCGTAAGGGAAAGCAGAATCTACCGCTACTTTGAGTTCTTTATGTTTTGTTTTGTCGAGCGGTACGTAATTGATCGCCATAATTTTTTCTCATTGTTAGTGTGTAGTAGCCACCGATAACCATCTAAATGAGTTCCGCATCCCGCTTGATGCTCGATATCCAATGACGTGCTGTAAGTACTCAAGCATCAGATGTCAGAATGGGAAAGGACTACCACGAGGATTTACATTATTTCCATCTCGCGCTTATGGTTAGCACGAATCACTACGGAGTATGTCCCATTTACCGTCTCAAGTCACCCCCTGAGACACGAAAGTTCTTTTAAGCTTTTGTTACATTTTGCCAACAACTATTTTTCACCTAAAAATCAGTAAGATTGAATGGCTCACGACACCGTCTAGTTTCAAATGAGCGGAAAAAACGGACCGATAGTCTCATCAAGTTGCATTAACTGATGGAAATTCGTACGCTTTTGACTTCTTACACTCGCGATATAGGACGTCGTCATGCGCTCCCTGCTTTTTCTACTGCTGTTCCCCAATTTAGTCATAGCTTCTGATTGGCCTTTTCCTCAAGACACGCCAGTGTCTACAAACACAGATATCACACTGGCGGGGGAATACCCTATTGATATTTCTCGCTTCCTTGCGGTACGAGGCGCGAGCCGCGTGTCGATTAATAGCGTAGGTACACACATCGCTTTTGTCAGTTCGGTGACTGGCACGCCTCAATTGTGGGTCCAACAGGTCAATGGTAATCAAGCGAGACAATTGACGTTTGGCCCGGGCATCTCTTTTTATCGCTGGCATCCAAGTGGTCAGGCCCTGGTATATGGCGCAGACAACGACGGAAATGAAAAAGAAGCGTTCTATCTTATCAACCGAAATGGCTTGAGTGAGCAAGTTTTGCTGCCTGCTTCAGATGCATTTCGCTCATTTGGTAGTTTTGCAACCGATGGCAAGTCATTTACATTTGCCTCTACCCAACGAAATGGGCGTGATTTCGACATTTACCAATTCGATATGGAAAGCAAGGTGACGTCTCTGCTACTGCAAGCAGAATACGGTTTTTATCCTCGCCCTTGGCAACCTGGAAGTGACAATTTACTGGTCGCAGAAACCCGTGGAGAAGACGCAGAAGATGTGTACTTACTCAATTCAAAAACTAAAAGGTTAACACCATTATTCAAACCAGACGTAGCCAGCGCATTCAATAGTTTCAACTGGGACGGTACGGGGCAAAGGTTGTTCTTCGTCTCTAATTTAGATCGCGAGATGAATGCCATTTACCGTTACTCTACCCAGACACAACAAGCTGAAGTATTTGAAAGTAGTCGCTATGACCTAAACAATGCCAGACTTTGCTATAACGATGCCATTTTAATTTGGACTGAGAATAAAGATGGTTTTGATACCTTATGGGTAAAACAGCTCAGTGAAAACATGGTCAAACCCATTGCCTTACCCAAAGGTGTTTATCAAGTGAGTTGTGCAGATAAGAGTACGGCGATTAGTGTCAGAATTAACGGTCCAACAACACCCGGCCATATTTATGTGGTTGACGCTCAAAGTGGCTATTCAGAGGTCGTTTATCGCCCCACAATGGCGGGGATTTCCCCCAACAAGTTAGTTACCCCTTTGCCTATTTCATTCCCTTCACAAGATGGTATTACGTTATACGGACTCTTGTATTTACCTGAAACCAGCAAAGATACCCAAAATCAGTCCTTCCCAATTGTGATTGATGTACACGGCGGTCCCACGGCACAGGCAAGACCTTCATGGTCACCGTTGACCCAGTATTTAGTAGGAAAAGGTATCGCCGTGCTGGATATCAACGTACGCGGTTCTACTGGTTTTGGTAAAACCTACATGCGAAAAGATAACCAAGAGAAACGACTGGATTCCGTAAGAGACTTAGTCGACGCCATCAACTACCTAAAAGCCGATCCGAGAATCGACACCGACCGAGCGGCCGTGATGGGCGGTTCTTATGGCGGATATATGGTAAATGCTGTAATGGGATTGTACCCCGATGTATTTAAAGCTGGTGCGTCGTTTGTTGGCGTATCGAACTGGGTGAGAGCACTTCAAACCGCTTCGCCGGCATTGAAAGCGTCTGACCGAATTGAATATGGCGATATTAGTGACCCAAAATGGCAAGCTTTTTACGAGCAAAACTCGCCTATCAACACCGTGGACAAGATCACCGCGCCTATGTTTTTTGAGCACGGTGTCAACGACCCGAGAGACCCCGTCACTGAATCGGATGAAATGGTGAAAGTGTTGCGAGAAAAAAATATCCCTGTGACGTATTTGCGTTTTCCTGACGAAGGGCATAGCGTAAGTAAGATGAAAAACAGAATCATTTTCTATCGCGAACTTGCTCGCTTTTTGGAGCAACATCTAGTCACACAACAATGAAAGAAAAACCCATGAAAAAAACGTCAATCTGTCTAGGGGTACTAGGCGCAGTCTCGCTACAAGGATGTCTTAGTACCTCCGAGGCAGAAAAGGAACTGGATTACTACGAACAAGCGACAGAAATCGCGCAAGAAACCATTATTGTAGATGGGCACATAGATGTTCCTTACCGACTTCAAGAAAAGTGGGTTGATGTATCACAGGCCACTGATGGTGGGGATTTCGACTATCCCAGAGCGGTGGCTGGCGGGTTAAACGCGCCTTTCATGTCAATTTATGTGCCGGCCAGTCTCGATGATTCTGATGAATCGACAAAGCTGGCTCATCAACTTATTGACTACGTCGAGAGAATCGTCGACGAATCACCCGATAAATTCGCCATAGCAAGAAGCGTTGAAGACGTCGAATCACAATTTGATGCGGGATTGATTTCTTTGCCAATGGGAATGGAGAACGGTTCTCCACTTCAAGGCGATATGGCTAACTTACACGCTTTTTATAATCGAGGTGTACGATACATCACACTGGCTCATTCCCAGGCAAATCACATTAGTGATTCGTCCTATGATGTTAGGCGAAAATGGCGGGGACTGAGTCCTTTTGGTCAATTACTGGTAACCGAAATGAACAAGGTTGGCATGCTGATTGATATATCTCATGTGTCCGACGACGCATTTTACCAAGTAATGGAGCTGACCCGTACACCAGTTATTGCCTCTCATTCGTCGCTTAGGCGTTTTACACCAGGGTTTGAGCGTAACATGGATGATGAAATGCTTCGCGCGCTCGCGAGAAATGGCGGCGTCATCATGATCAATTTCGGCTCGGGTTTTGTCACTCGTGAAGCGCAGCAGTATCGACTCAAATACAATCAAGCTAGAAAGGCGTTTACCGCAGTAAACGGCAATTCAGATGCGGCACTTGCTCGATTTGATAGTGAATACAAATCACAACACCCTTATCCTTACTCTACGTTAGAAGATGTTTTAAACCACATTGACTACGTGGTTAAACTCATTGGTATTGATTATGTGGGTATCGGATCTGACTATGACGGTGTGGGAGATTCATTACCGACTGGATTAAAAGATGTGTCTACATTCCCAAATCTCGTTGAGGGTTTATTGAAACGAGGTTACGACCGACGTGAAATCGAAAAAATTCTGAGCGGCAACTTCTTACGCGTGTGGCGCGAAGTAGAGGCTTTTTCAGACGCATCCTCTGCCTGATTTAAAGATTAAAGGGGCGCTTGGCCCCTTTTCACGAATAAGTCAATAAATCTACACCGAAAAAATTATCCACGGCGCATTGCCACGCCCCGTTTTCCTCGCGTCTAAATACATAAACCGCTTTAACAGGCTCACACGGCAGAATGTCACTCTTAGCTTTTTCTGCGAGATATAAATTTGTCATCACTAACGCCACATCCCCGGCCTCTAATACCACTTCTGCACCGTGACTGACGATAAATTCCCGCGCGTACTTTTGTCGAAATTCTTTCACATTGTCGAGAATCGACTTGCAGTGTCCTGGTCCTGCGAGGGGTTTAGGAACAATGTGAGCGTCTTGGGTGTAACACGCACTCAACGCGTCATCATCGCCTCGATTGAACGCATCATGAATAGCGTTGAGTTGATTTGATATTGCGGCTTTACTCATTTCTGTCGTCTCTCTTGGTTAGGCCGCAAACACAGATATAAAAAAACCCGCCTTTGCGGCGGGTTTTAGAATTTAGATGCGCACTAGCTAACCCGCCACTGATTAATAATGACGAGGACAATAATATTTAGGTTTAGCTGTGCAAATTTCATAACAACAATGTGACCATTTTCCGACTCAATGTCAATCGTTTTGTACCTACTACAAGGATACCGCCGCACCATGCTGCTCTGCATAAGAGCCAAGTGTTGCCATCATTTGCTTGAACAGTGGGTTTGCCTCGGGGATCGCGCACTTTTCAGGTTGCTCGAGCAAGGATTCATCAAACGACATGTCTTCTAGCATTTTCGGGCTAACAACCACGTCAGCGTGGCATACCTGATAGCTCTTATCCAAAACAAAGAAAGTATTGCCAACGGTGGCATGCTCTATAAGGTTCTCTACTCCCCAAATCGGGGTAGTCACATCATCCTGTGAATGAGCAACAAATAGTGGCACGTCAATAGTTTTACCGTCGGCTAATTGGCGTCTGATGTCTTTAATTACATCCATTAATTCCATACCGGCAAAACCAGCCACGCCTGGATACTTGTACGGATTAGGTCCTTCTGTCTCATAGTGACCATCAACGAGTAATGCGATCATCTTAATCCCCCAAATTTTTGCCATACCCTCAGCATCTTCTGATAGCGCTAAGGCACCTGAGAACAGCATAAGGCCAGAAATATCATTGTCATTGGTTAAGTAGTATTGCGTTGCTAACGCTCCACCTGTTGAGAAACCACCAATAAAAACTTTATTCCCCAATCCAGACGAAGCATCAATGACGTGTTTGACGTGTTCAGCCCATCTCTCTGCCAAATCCCAATCTTCCATGTCATCATCCGCATCTTTAAGACCATGACCTGGTAGTAGCGCGACCACCACATTGAAACCCCGCTCGTACAGACCTTGTGCAATATCCCTAAAGAAAAAAGGCGAATCACTCAAACCGTGAAACAATACTGCGACGTTAGCCGTTGGTACGTTATGATGAAGCACGTACGGTGCATTGCCTTCGTTTTTTAGCGCCGGAGAACAAAGACGATACACCCCTTCATTGGTACTACATGGCTTGATTTCCCCTAATTCTTGGGTGTAAATTTTTGCTAACTTGTTCATTGTTTCATCGAGTTCAGTTGCCCAAACGGCATTAATCCAAAACGAACTCAACAATCCCAATATCAATAACGTGGCGCGCATAATCAGCCTTCTCCGGTAGCAGTACTTTTCTCAATGTCGATTTTTAATTGGTGTGCATTGAGACATATTTCCAAATGTAGCGTTATCGTATATCGCAACACACCCGATTATCAATCAATATACGCTCGCTACCCCTAATCTCAGATAAAGTTAAAGGGCGTAGACCTTACTGTAATTTAGCAGTAGCGGGGACGACAGTTGAAAAAGGCACAACGGTTCGAAAGACCGTGTCGCAAAGCCTCCGGCCTAAGTACTTTTAACGTATAGCGGTAGCGGGGTTACCGAACTGACACACCAAATGTGTAGCGTTCACTTTTTCAGTCAATACCATTTCGAACATGGTTCAGGGTAATTTAAATTGGTATGTCGAGGACTGTAAATATGATCATCCTAGTAGGTGGTGAAAAGGGTGGCAGTGGCAAAAGCTGTCTTGCTCAAAACATTGCCGTTTATCTCAGAAATAACAAAACCGACAGTGTACTCATGGTGGATTGCGACCCCCAACGCACGACATCGGATTGGATTCATGAACGCAACGCAAACAGTGCGCTAAATCCAATCAACTGTATTCAACTGTACGGTAAAATTCGCAACGAACTGTTGAGTCTAAAAAAACACTATGACTATGTCATTATCGATTGTGGCGGACAGGATAATTTAGCATTGCGCTCAAGTATGGCGGTAGCTGACCACATTCTTATCCCACTGCGCCCCAAACGCAGAGATCTCAAGACCGTACCGCACATGGAAGATATCATCTCAACCTGTAAGATGGTAAACCCCAAGATGAATGTCGCTTGTGTCATTACACAATGTCCTTCTCTCCCCTCATTGGCATCGAGAATTCTCGAGGCAAAAGAAGTGTGTCGCTCGTTTGGTATTCCCGTTTTGAATTCGGTCACCTTTAGCAGAAACATGTATGACGACTCAGAGGAGTACGGTCAATCGGTTATTGAAAGTGAGCCCGATGGAAAAGCTGCTGTTGAAATTCGCAGTATCATCGAAGAGTTACTAACACGCGGTAAAGGTGAGTCTTGTGAGCCTATTGAATCTCAAAAAGTCGTCGCCTTCAGCTGATTTGACTAAAGTATCCGTCGATGAATTCATCGACGGCGCTCTGGCGTATTCACTAGGCGAAGGTTTACCTGAATTCCTTCAAGATCCCGTTGCACTGTCGATTATTGAGGGGCCGGCATGTCTTCGTGAAAATAAGGCGAAACACGCTACCTTTTCACTCAACCAAGACACGATCGCATCCCTTTCGAAATTGTCATCAATAACTGGGATATCAAAATCGAGGATCATTCGTATTCTTGTCGAGCAACAATTGAAAAATGGCAATTTGGCGAGTCTATTTCGATCGTCAGTGAAATAGCAAACTCGCCAAAACCAAAAGGACGGTTATACGCCCGTTTTGATGTCTTCCATATGGTATTTATCAATCAGAGAATATAGCGTCGGTCGAGTCACACCCAATAATTCTGCTGTTTTAGACATATTTTTATTGGCCGATTGATACGCTTTTCGAATCGCTCTAGATTCGGCTTTTTCGCGCACTTCCCGTAGATTGAGGTTTTCTGTTTCCAACACATCATCACTGGCAAACAGCCCCAAATCCTCAGCTTGAACGACGGTCCCTTCAGCCATGATAACAGCGGATTTCAATTTATTTTGCAGCTCGCGAATGTTACCAGGCCACTTATGCCCCAACATTGCATTGATTGCACTTTCACTGAAGGTTTTCGCCTTGGCGTTGAATTCTTCTCGGTATTGATTGAGGAAGGTTCGAGCCAACAGAATAATATCTTGCTCTCTATCGCGCAGCGGCGGGATATGAATCGGTATTTCACCAATACGGTAATACAAATCTTCACGGAACGATTCTTCAGCGACCATGGTGGGGATGTCTCGGTGAGTTGCACAGATAACTCTGATATCAACCGGAATTTCTTGTCTCCCGCCAACACGCTCGATTATTCGCTCTTGCAAGAAGCGGAGCATTTTAGCCTGAAGACCTAATGGCATATCTCCAATTTCATCTAGGAATAAGGTTCCGCCCTGGGCATGCTCTATTTTCCCCAGCGTGGTTTTATTCGCACCGGTAAACGCGCCTTTTTCGTATCCAAATAGCTCACTTTCGAGTAAGTTTTCGGGAATCGATGCACAGTTAATAGCGACGAAAGGTTTGTCTTTTCTGGGGCTGTGTTCATGAATAGACCGTGCAAATACTTCCTTACCCGTACCACTTTCACCTAAAAGCAAAGTGCTAATATCGGTATTGGCAATTTTTTCGGCTTTACGCATAACCGCTTGAATCGAATCACTATTACCGATGATACGGCCCATTCCTGGGTTGGCTTGTGATAATAGTCGGTTTTCGTTTTCGAGTTTGGCGAGATTCAACGCACGATTGACCAATAGCTTGATTGTGTCTACATCAATGGGTTTTTGATAGAAATCGTACGCGCCAAGGTCAATTGCTCTTAATGCATTCGCTTTGTCGTTGTTACCGGTAACAACGATCACTTTAGTACGCGGGGCAAGTGCAATGATTTCCTCTAAGGTTTTTAAGCCCTCGGAAGCATTGGCAGGATCCGGGGGAAGCCCCAAATCAAGCGTCACTACCTTAGGTTCGTGGCGACGAAGTTGAGCGATTGCAGATTGTCTGTCTTCTGCAAATACGAGCTCGTAATCAGTAAAACTCCACTTGAGTTGCTTTTGAATACCCAAGTCATCGTCAACAATCAAAATTGTGTCGGTCATTCCGTTTTTTCCAAGTTACTGGCGTCTCTTTTTAATTAATTGATGGGAAAATGCAGCGTAAACTCGGTGCCTTCCCCTACACTACTTTGAACGCCTAATTGTCCGCCTATCGACGTCATATAGTTTTTGGCATCATACGCCCCTATGCCCATCCCCGCGTTACCTTTTGTTGTATCAAAAGGCTTAAACAATCGGTTAGCAATAAAAGCCGCATCCATCCCACAACCATTGTCGATAATCTTTACTGTTTGATAGTCACTGCCTGGCTCGCGATC
This sequence comes from uncultured Alteromonas sp., assembly GCA_963922845.1. Lineage (GTDB taxonomy): Bacteria > Pseudomonadota > Gammaproteobacteria > Enterobacterales > Alteromonadaceae > Alteromonas. The sequence continues at coordinate 5,361 of CAWUJV010000029.1, read as the reverse complement.
TAAAACAATCCTTACCATGCCAGTATCTTGTGTTGCTTGTTGCGCATTGCTGACCAAATGATAAATCACATTACTCAGCTTATCGTGGTCGACAACCACGTCGGTTTCATCTACCACTTCCATCGTTGGTACCGGCAAAAAGCTCATGCAGCGCTGCTCGATAACTGATTGAATCAAATGACTAAGCTGGTTGACAGACTCCGCCCCAGATTCCACGACTTTTTTCTCAGTCAGCTGCCTCAGCATTTTATCCATTCTAGCCTTAGTATGTTCTAAGGTTTCAAAGGTGTCATCAATAAACTCAGGATTGTGTTTGTGTTGTTGTGCATTGCTTAATATTAAATCAATTTGTGCCAACACATTTTTTAAATCGTGTAAGACAAATGCCGACATCCTATTGAACGCAGCAAACTGGGCATTTTCCGCTACCGCTTGTGCAGCCTCATAATGATGAACATAGGTAGAGACCTGCTCGGAAACGGCATTGAGATAATCTCGCACTTCCCAATTCAACGTAATCCGGTCCGTCGACGTAGCGGTGAGTAACGCAAAACCCCATAATTTATCTTGAAGAAAAAACGGAATAGCGAGCTGAAAACTCGCCTCATCGATATCATTTCTATCTAGCTGTAACCCGTCATAATCAAAGGGCTTAGATTTGTACGCGTCAATATCAATCAACCAATGATTGTCGCTACAGAACATCGACAATTGTCTCACGATGCTGATGTCATGGTCGTTGATCGGTTGATGGTTGTGTAAGCAAACTGGGGTAACTTGGTTACCTTGCAATTTAACAATAACACCAGACTCATAGTCCACAGCGTTTAGCAGACCTTTCAATGCATTGTTGTAAACATCGTTTAGGTTGTTTGGTGATGATGCCAAAGCCTGTGTCAACGCGACCCACTCAATGCGGTAATCGTACTGATTCGCAAAGAAATGCTTAGTGATAAAGACTTTAATTTTCGTGCGAAACGCGCTAGACATGAAGACCGCAATGAGCAGTACGAGAGACAATGCAACCAATACCACTTGTACGGTTAATCCCCAACTTCCTCCAATAAAGTTAATGGCATAACCAATCAGGGCCATAACAAACAAGTACGCTCCCGCGACCATCAACAACGAACTGTGCAGTACGACATCTCGAGAGATAAAGATATCGATACCCCAATGACTAATGCGCCGAATAGCAATGACAAGTAGGGGTAACAAAAATAGATAGACATAGCCACGGGCAGCCACATAAGCAGGCTCAACCGAATTGACCATAGTGGCGTTGGCATAGGTCACAAATTCGAGCAGATTCGTTGCACCTAAATACAACACTAACGGCTTGATTGCCCATTTTTGCTCGCCAGCTTGCCGATAGACCACTTCCAATAAGATCAACACTTCAAGAGCGAGAACCGTATGCATCAAATACAGCCATGTGCCACTGATATAAAAGAAGTGAGGAAGAACGAAGGTCGCCGTTGGGACCGACAGGATGAACAAGGTAGCGGGACGTCTGATGACTTGCCACAAATCGGTAAAGTTTTGTTGTAAACAACCCGCGATAAACAACAACCACACAAACTGCTTTACCGCATCAGCCGATACGATGTAATCAACACTTAAGTCACCCGTTAGCAGTGTTACATGCCCGAATGACCAGAGCATAGTCGTCAGTGACGCTAACACTAACAGGTGCTTAGCTAATCCCGATTTTCTAACCGTGAATAGCAACAGTAAGAGAATAAGGTAAGCCCCTCCATTGAGGGCATAACCAATATCTGAAACCATCCTTTTTTGCCGTCCTTATTCTCAAACTGCTCGGCTTATCTAGCGTTTTTTAATCACTAAACTACCAATCGAGTAACCTGCACCGAATGAGCATATCACACCAAGATCACCTGATGTTAAATCTTCATGATGATGCGCGAAAGCTATGATTGAGCCTGCCGAAGCCGTATTAGCATATCTGTCTAACACGATAGGCGCTTCCTCGGCTGTTGCTTCGCGTCCCAGCAGACGCTTGGCTATCAAGGTATTCATGTTGATATTTGCCTGATGCAACCACCATCGAGTGACATCCGCCGGCGCATAATCGTGCTGAGTCAAATGGTCACTAATATGTTGTGCCGCCATGGGACAGACTTCCTTGAAGACTTTCCTGCCTGCTTGGTGAAACAATTTGTCAGGTCCATAAGGGTCGGCATCAGTCGCATGACTCATGTAGCCAAAATTAGAGCGGATGTTGCTTGAATACTTAGTCACCGCTTTGGTACTTAACACATCGTAAACGTGTTCTGAGCTCGCTGTTTCTGCGGTCTCTAGAACCGTCGCCGTCGCGACATCCCCAAAAATGAAATGGCTATCGCGATCGGTATAATTGACTTGAGGTGATACAAGTTCAGGATTAATAACTAAGACACATTTTGCGTTACCCGCTGCGATCATCTCGTAAGCGCGATGCATACCAAATGTTGCGGCAGAACACGCAACGAGCATGTCGAACCCAAATCCTTCAATACCAAGTTCATGTTGTACTTCAATCGCAATGGCAGGATATGAACGCTGCGTGTAGGCACATGAAACGATTACTGCGTCAATTTGGTCGGCACTTTTGTTCGCTGCTTGCATTGCTTTTTTCGCAGCATCCACCGCGATTTCGGCTTGATGGGATAACTCATCATCACTGCGTTCAGCGATGACAGGACGCATTCTATCTACATCCAATGCGCCCTCTTTACGGTAAATGTAGCGACTCTTGATGCCAGACGCTTTCTCAATAAACTCAGCGCTCGAATGGGGCTTAGCCGCTAAATCGCCGGCCTCTATTTTGGCTTTATTTGCTTCGTTGTAGTAGTCAGCATAGGCATTATAACTGTCTACTAGCTCTTCATTAGATATAGAAAATTCGGGTGTCCATAATCCGACACCACTGATCACAATTTGTTGAGACATAAATGAACTCTTTCTTTAACGTCAACCATGTAGCCGTTGTTCCACCAGGGAGTGTGTCACAATTCAGCTAATACTCTATGGTACTTTGCCCTAGCTTAGCGTTTTGTGGAGAAAAAGTCATGAAACAAAAAACGGTGCGTAGGCACCGTTTTTAGAAATTGACAAGAAAGAGAAGCTTAGTTTGGTGTAACTTCGTAGACCGTCACTGTACCACTGACTTCACTGCCAACTAGCAGTAGTGCTTGACCCGTTGGGCTGTTGCTCCCGTCTACAAACACTAAACTTTCAGGGGCCAAATCACCGATCACATCTGCGTTAGTCAGGCCTTCAGTCAAATTACGGTTAATGACATAATCTGCGAACTGGACATCATATGGGTTGGTCACATCATAAACCATGATCCCACCCATACGCTCTAAGCCGATAAACGCATAAGTACGGTCACCAAGTGTACCAACAGTCAGTGCTTCTGGCTCAGGTCCCTTATTTTCAGAACGTGAATCGCCTTCATTCTCGTCATCATTGTTGTTGAACTGCGCACCGTGAATTGATGCAGTAATTCTCTCGAAATCATCGCCTGAATCATAAACGACTAAACCGTTCTGATCCCAGATCGTGAACGAGCGTGAGCCGTATGCATAAGCGGCTTCAAACTCGCCGTCACCGTCTGCATCACCAAGGAAACGTGTTACGCGCAGATCATTGGCATCGCCGTTGGTTTGAAGCATTTCCAGGGCAGAGCCGGCCGCCGACGTTAAATCTTCTACTTTTACTTCATCGGTAAACGTGCCATATTCACGCGCATCACCTTCGTTCGCCGTTACTAAGAACGTGGCGTCCTTCCAAGTGAAGTGTGAAATACTGTCTGGCATGTAGACACCGTATAAGCCCTCGTATTGACCAAAGCTTACTGCACCGTCTTCTTGGACGTCGATATCTAACCCGGACCATGATTTAGCACCTAAACCGATAACACTGACAGATAAGTCTTCCAAATTGACAATAGCAAGGCCATTGTTTTCCTGCAGTGTAACGTAAGCGGTGTCGTTCGTCGCCGTGATGTATTCAGGTTCTAAATCTTGCGCTACGGTCGCACCACTTTCATTTGGAAAATGCATACCCTGTGCTTCTAAATCTGCTTGTGAACCGTTCAAAGCCGTGAAGCTTACCGTATCAGCATTTTCAGCAGGTTCGCCACTGGTTAGAATATCAATGATAGAAATAGAACCTTCAGGATCAACCGTATAGTCGTCGTTTGGTTCTCCTTCATTGGCTACCACTACTTTTGCCCCATCAGGCGTAAATGTCACCATGTCAGGTAAATTGCCCACTTCTACTGAATCTAAAAAGACCGGGGCACTACTATCTAAGCCATTGTAGAACAAGACGTAGCCATTTGATGCATGTGCGTCAGCTGGTACTGCTACCGCCATTAGATCACCTGAAATCGCGATACTGGTCAAACCGCCAAGTGCTACACCGTCAATATCTGCTGGCAGAGAGATTGTCGTAACCGTTAAGTTAACAGTATTGATAGGGTCAGCTAATACAGCAGAGGTCGTGCCGGATGCATCGATGACGGCAATCGTGTTCGTCGCGCCATTTGTTGCATAAATTGTTTGCGTTGCCGCGTGGTATTGCACAATTTCAGCAGCACCTGATGCGCCCAGTCCAGCTCTAGCAACCAAAGACAAATTCACCCCAAGTGACGCATCAACGCCAGGGGCGCCATCCTGCCCAGTGTCACCCTGAGGTCCTTGCGCGCCGGCCTCACCTTGCGCTCCATCATCACCATCTAAACCACAACCTGTTAGAGCCGCAGAAACCAATAACGCGAGAATTCCATACTTGAACTTGTTTTGAGCCATCATGTGCTATCCTTTTTTCATTGTTTTGGACATAGGCAATGTCACCATCACACTAGCGTATTACACCAGAAGTTAGCAATACGTGAAGTATGAATGGCAGCAAATTCCATCAAGCGTATCGGTGTTTTATGACATAAGTATTAACGTCTATTGAGCAACGCTCGGTCCATAAATTACGAAAATTTGATTAGCCTCATGCTCTAATATGAGCCACAACGAAAAGTTCTGACAGGTTGCAGGGTAACGTCACCCGCCACCGTGACTTTTACGCATTCTCCTGGCAGAGCTGGTTTATAATCAGTTACCACGGAAACGATGTCCCCATCGACTGCTTCAAGTTCGTAAATATAGGCACGTCGGTCTCCTTCGAAAACCGCTGTCATAGCGCCAGCGATTAGCCCACCTAATACGGCACCCTCAAGCACGTTCCCTCGATACCCCAAGTTAGCAATAGCACCATGGGACGCGCCTACCCAAATCGCCTCATCAACATGAGAGTCGAACTCCCCATATTCAATATCGATGACATAAGCATAGAAGT
>CAWUJV010000028.1:0-52728 GCA_963922845.1 uncultured Alteromonas sp. | reverse complement strand
GGTATTTTTGCTGCTGCACAATCAACTCAATACCGTTGTATTCTGTTCTGTCTTCAGGCTCGCGATCAGCTTGGTAAGGCTCAGGTTGTGTCATCGTGCACCCGGATAACAGCAAAGCAAAGACAACAAAAGCAACCTTTTTTAACACGGGACAATCCTCAATAAGACTAAAACTAGCGGCCCACTGAGTATACTTTTGTCATGCCTTTAATGGTATGCAGATAAGTGCATTCTGAACGAATTGTGATGATTTTAGCGCGTTCTGCCAACCCTTACTTTAACGAGGTTTATACCAAGCTGGCTGCCCACCTTGTTCAACAATACGTTTTTCGCCAGAGCCATCTCGGTTCATCAAATAGACGCCCACTACGTCATCACGACGAGACGTGTAAATTATCTGACTGCCATCAGGCGACCAAGACGGCATCGAATCGCGGACACTATTTTGTGTCAAGCGACGTGGGTTCGAACCGTTGATATTCATTACGTAAATTTCAAAATTACCATCGCGGTTCGACGTGAACACGATTTCCTGACCATCAGGGGATAATTCAGGGTGCCATTCGTCCGCATCATTGTTTGTGAGTAGCGAGGCCCGACTTCCGTCTGTGTTTATTATCGCAATTTCGCTTTGCTTATCGATGAACTGAGCGTGATACACAATTGTATTATTGGAAACAAAGTAAGGTCCACCACCGTTTGCATTAGGGATTTTTATTTGCTCAGTACCATCGTGATTCATTAACCATAATTCGTTATGAATCACAGAATCTTCATCGCGATAGGTTCGTGCAAACACGATTTTTTGGCCATCTGGCGAGTACGCAGGAGAACTATCCCATGTATGTTTTTTGTGGGTCAGGCGCTGCCAGCCTGTCCCGTCGACATTGACCGTGTGAATGGACCACGTTTTACGGTCGTCGTACTTTTTGTAAAACGCCACCTGTTTGCCATTGGGTGACCAAGCAAGGTACCCGCCACCACTGTTAGGTGGGGAGGTAAGCTGTGTCGTTTGCATACCATTGGGATGGGTAAAATATATTTCAAATTCACCGGTACGATCCGAGCCAAATGCGATCGGTAGTTTATCCGGTACCTGACCGTTAACGCTCGAACCAAACAGTGCTAAACCCATCGCCAAATATGAAAACTTCATTCAGACTTCTCTTGTTCAAGTTGTATGCTGCGGTCTAAATTACACGTTTGTTGAAAGTGCGATACCCCTTTGAGATTGCTCTACCGACAATACCGATAAATGGTAAAAGTGCGATTTTGTGTCCCACATTCACAATTTTCGAAAACCCGATAATGGGACGGCATTGCAAATTCTGAAGCGGCGCACTAGGCTTTTTAATAACGGACAATAAAAAAGGTAGCCAAAGCCGTTGAATTCAGTAAGTAGCAGTCAAGCAAGCGCATCGGAAAAACACTCAGAATACAGTATTGAGCTACACGGAAATGTAATTCGTGTAGAGGGCAGTGGCATCATCACCGAGTCCATTTTGCGACAATATCATCAACACGTGAAACAAGTCGTAGACAATTTAAATGGGCAGCCTTGGGGATTCCTTGGTTTTGCCGGCGGTGTTGGCGTAATGACACCCGAAGCAGAAACCTATCTTGTTGCCTCGATAAAGTTCAGAAAATCACTAGGCATGTGCGCCTGCGCGATGATCACAAGCGATGCCACCATACCCGAGCTGGTCCGCAACCAATTTGAACGTGTTTATGAAGAGGCCGAGATCGCCTATCAATTTTGCCAAGATGAACGTACCGCGATTGAATGGCTTGGGACTCAAGGCTGTCACCTTATGGGAGGGGATTAAAACACGCCCCCCAACATCCACTCTCGCTCTCATGGTGCTGCATACCGTCCGACTTTTTTACACTTATCTTCAGTTATGTGAAAGGACTGGGGTTAAGAGTATGAAAGTTAAACAGTAAATTATAAAGGCATACGTATTGCTTGAATTTTGTGCAGCACGTTAGGAGCAATAAAGGATTGCTCAGCACGTGATACCTAAAATGGGAACGCCAAAATGAAATCAATAAAAATACGTCATCTATTAACCACTGCCCTACTTTTTGTCGCATCAAGTTCACATGCCGCCCTGATCAATTGGACTGATTGGCAAAGTGCCAATTCAAACGTTTCACCATCCAATTCCGTTTCGACTGTAGACGGTCAAATAAACACTGGGACCGGCAGTGTTTCGGTTGGAAAAGTTGGAACAACGCCTTATAGTTTTGTCGACCTGGGTAACGGTGCGACTAACTTTTGGGGTCCAAGCAACAGTAATCCGGTGATTACTGCATTTAATGTCAATGGTGTGGACCAATCTCCAGTGATGTCAGATATCATTGCTCTCAACGGCGGTGGTACAGTTACGATCAACTTCGGCCAGCAAGTAACCGATGCTTACATCGCATTAGTCAGTTGGAATGGCCAATTTAACAGTCCGGCCATGTTTGACAAAGAAATCGAAATCGTTAGTTCTGGTATCGGATATTGGGGAACAGGCAGTGCGACACTGACCCAAAATAACACAGCGTTCACTACTACAGGAGAGTACCACGGCATAATTAAAGTACTTGGTACCTATTCGAGTTTTAGTTTTACTCACCGCTCGGAAAACTGGCACGGATTTACAGTAGGGCTAGCGTCGCAAGACGTCAATGAACCACAACTTTTCCTTTTACTCGCTGGAGCTTTAGGTTTAATTGCAATAAGAAGAAAAACGAAAAGAAGCTGAAGCTTTGTAGCGCACCTCTTTCAGAGGTGCGTAGTTTAAACCTTTACACAATTTCAATGCGCTTTTCTGTACCTGGAATATGCGCTAAGCCCCAATTTGCTACGCTGTCGAGTACTGGATAGAGCGCTTTACCTGCATCAGTGAGCTCGTAAGCTTTTCGCTTGCCATTATCGCCACTTCCCACAGCACGGATCACCTTCATTTCCTCTAGGCGCTTTAAACGACTGGCCAAAATGTTGGTCGCAATCCCCTCGGGCGAACGCATAAATTCTTTGTACAAGGTTTTTCCGGCAAACAAATCGCGAATGATCAACAGCGACCACTTGTCGCCGATGATATCCAATGACTTTGCTATTGGGCAGACCGAATCGCTTCGTTTCATATATACCTGATCCTCACTTGCATATTGCAAGTATAACTCAACAAACATTACTTGCAAAACGCAAGTAAAATTACAGAGGAAAATGAAATGTATCGAATCAGTATGTTGGCCTTGCTAGTTGTAGTGTGTTTGGTGGTAGTAACTGGCTGCCATAATTTGTCCCTTAAACTAGCGACACCATTTAAAGTGATGCCCGACGCCAAACAACAGGAAAGGTATCTGGTGGTAGTAACTTATACCCAATACAACACAAACGATGGTAATCAGGCGAGATTTAAAGCCCTGACAGATGGCGTGGTCGCATCGCTTGAAAACGCTGAAGGACTTTATGGGTATTCCATTCGCAAAGATTTTTTGGGCAATACCGCATGGACGTATACTATCTGGGAAAATGACAAGGCAAAAAACCAGTTTAAGGTAACAGGAGGCCACCTAAATGCGATGCGCGACGCGTCCAATGTGTTAAAGCAAGCAAGATTTGCCCGAACGATAATCAGTGCCGAATCTCTCAATTACTCATGGGACAGTGCCTTGGCGTTATTAGAGAGTGATGGCAGCACATACGACTATTCAAGTTCAACTTCAAATAATCAGCGCACTTATCGCGATGAATGAAGTTACTCATGTGGGCATTGGGCCCCAAAGCCTAGTGCCTGCTTGAGTTATACGATGTATCAGCAACGCTTCTAGAGTGCAGCGATACCAGATTAAAATAGGCAAGAAAGGCCAACGCGATAAGAGAAAACACCAGCTCCACTGCAAAGACCAACAAAATATTGCTGTTGGGTAAACCTTCAACGAAGAAGTCTACGGTTTGATACAAAGACAATACGACCATTACTAATATCGAGACGACAAAAGCAAGTTGGCTCAGCTTTTTCAAAAAGGTGCCGCACAATGTAAATATGCCAGTGGCGTACAAGGTGCCGCCTACCCCATCTAACTCGCTGAACGGTGCAAAGCCTGATACCAAGCTAGGTAAATATTGCGATAAATAGGAATTAGTGGATAACCCCAAATACCTGCCCACGGCAATCAAAGTGCATCCTGCAAGGCATAAGTACAGTTTAAAGAACACCGATTTCATAATTCTTACCACGTCGTTTAACATTGAATTGCGGCGAATTATGCGTGAAGCTGTCTACTCACTTATTGCCAATAGAACGAGAAGCCTTGCAGATCGTTCAAATTTCGTTCACTTTTCAGTGATGCCGTTTTTTACCGCTGATCTCCCACTTCGGCCTTGACGTTTTCAAGTAAGTAATTGCTCAATGAGCGCACGACGGGTGACGAGCTTCGCCTTGAAGGCAGCATTAAACTCAGCGCCGCTTGGCCTGTATGCCAATCCGGTAACACGCGAACCAAGGTTTGACGTTTCACTGCGTCCCGACAAATATAAGCTGGCAAACTGACTATGCCAGCACCTTGCTCGGCGGCATTGACCAAAGTACTCATGTCGTCGCTACAAAGCCTCGGCGAATGACCGACCGCGATATGCTGATTGTCACTCTGCAACATCCATTCACCTTTGCGTTCTTGCCAACCCACTTTAAGACTTTGGTGGTCAGATAAGTCACTTGGTTTGGTCGGCACGCCACACTCATCTAAATATTCAGGACTGGCATAAAGATACCAGGTGACATGCGCAAGATGCCGCTGTATGTAACTCGAATCGGGCAATGGTGAAGCATGGCCTCGAATAGCCAAATCTATGCCTGATGAAATAAGGTCTACTGATTGATTAGTGACTTGTTGGGACACATCCACCAGTGGATTATCAATTAAAAACTGGGTAAGTAATCCCTTCAACGCATACTGTGCAATCCCCACCGAGCAGGTAATCGACACATTGCCACTCAGCGATGCTTTGCGTTGTGATACCGCGGATTCAGCCAGTTCGACGCCTTCGATAACGGCCAATGCTTTTTGATAAAATGCCCTACCCAAATCGGTCACTTCAAATTGACGCGACGTTCGTTCAATCAGTTTGACATCCAGACGCGTTTCTAATTGGCTGATATGCCGACTAATCCGAGATTTAGGGATGTTCAGAGACTCAGCAGCCCGCGAAAATCCGCCTTTTTCTACCACGTGCACAAAGTAAAAATAGTCATTCAGGTCGACCATATTGCTCACAACACCTAAACACCGCTGTTCCAATAATAGAACAATACGTTCCGATATTGGTTATTTCAAGGCCTATTGTTCCATTGCTATATTTAATTCGACCCAACAATACAACGTGAAGGACAATCCCATGTTAGCGATACTTCAAGATTCACAAGCTCAAAACAATACGATGTTATCTGACGTAGTAATCAGCCCAGTAGTGACAGGCAAAGACTTGGTGCTCGGCAAAGGCTTTAGTGCAAAAGCGTATCGTCACGGCGATTTTCAAGACCTGATGGATCCGTTAATTATGGTCGACCATTACACCATGACCACGCCCACGTTTGGCGCTCACCCTCACGCAGGCTTATCTGCGGTATCGCTGATTTTTGAAGACAGTACGGGCAAGTTCAATAACCAAGATTCAATGGGCAATGATTTTGACCTAAGTCCAGGTGATTTGTACTGGTTAAAAGCAGGCAGTGGTGCAGTGCACGACGAAGCGCCAAGACAAGGCGCCACCATTCACGGCTTACAAGTGTTTGTTAATATTCCAGCCAGTGAGAAACATTCTGCACCGGCATCCCTACATGTTAAGAAAGAACAGATGCCAGTCCTCGTGGATGTGGGTTATCGCGTTAAAGTTGCCCTCGGCAACATCAATGGCGCCACAAGCAAGGCATCACCTTCTATTCCACTTAACATCGCCGACGGAGTATTGTTCTCCAACGGCACCTTTGATGTCGCCATTCCACAAGGACAGCACACCTGGTTAAGTTCAGTGTCCGGTCAGTTATCTGTCTTTATCAACGGCCAAACCGTAACACTTCACGCTGGACAATCGATTGCTTTTGCTAATAACAGTAATGAGGATATTCAGGTTCAGCTGCACAATTCGTCTTCAAGCGAAAGTAAATTTGCGTTACTTGGTGGACAGCCCATTAACGAGACCTTTGTGCAAAAAGGTCCGCTTGTCGCTAGTTCACTTGATGAGATGGCAAAAGTCGAAGCGAATCTTGCCGCCGGCAAATTCGGCATGATAGGCCACGCCAAGCAGGCGCTAGCATGATAGCGCCCAAGTACGAGTTCGGCGTATTTGCATTTGTGATGTCACTCATTATGTCTGGTGTCATATCCTTTGCCATGTTGACCTTCGAGCTTGGCATAACACCAGACGTATTGGTCAACTGGCCCCAGATGTGGGCCAAGTCTCTACTTGTCGCGTTTCCAACGAGTTTGGTGGTTGTACCGTATGCTAGGAAATGGGTCGGATCAATGGTGCTACGTCCGCGCTAGTCACCACACTACCGACAGTTTAACTGTCAGCTCTTCGTTGTGACATCACCAGTGCGAAGAAGCATAGGACGATATTGAAAAAAGGGATTTGAAGCGACGATGGCAGACTGTAAATGACGGTAACAGACGGGATCCAAATCACCCAATTAGTCAGTACGGTTCTGCCAATTTCTTCTACAACACTACCGAACGAAAAGTGTGTGGTAAATCGTTGCCAATTGCAGTTTACGCCAACAAAACGGTAAACAATACTGACAATCGGGCAACTGAGTAAGGTGCTAAAAACAAACTGATCAACGGCCACTTTTTTCGATAGTGTGGCGACATCGGTCCCATCGCCAAACCACACCGCCTGATATTGGTAAAAGACATCAACGATAAGCCCCATCATGGCCCATAAACAAAACAAAGTAACCAAGGTTACCCCGGTTCGTTGGCGATAATGACCCAGAGCGTATTGCCACATGAATGGGACCAAGGCACCAAAACACCCGGTCGCCAACATACTGTACATCAGACCTGTACGTTGCTTGAACGCAGCTAATCCCTCAAAAAGGTCGTGTACCACAGGCAAATAGAAATAGAGCCCAGCGATGGTCAACGCAAAAAACTGTAGCGCGATCGCTGCTTGTCTTTTGGCGTATAAGTCATGTTTTAGTGCGGCGAGGTTCAGTTGCACAGACGGTCACATCCGATGTCAATAATGTGAGTAATGTACCATCTACTCACGGAATATCCTTTTCTTTATTTGGTTCTGTACTTGTAAATATCCGTTGCTGGCAAACCAAATTTTTACACCGTCCTTGGCGTAGCAAATATCGTATTACGCCAACGCGGTTTTAAACAAATCCAGCATACGTGCCCACGCTTTTTCGGCTTGTGCCTCGTTATAGACTCTGGAATCCGGTGGGCACCAACCATGCAGAGTGCCTTTATACACTTCAATTTCTGCTGGCGTATTGGCCGCTTTGTAGGCCGCTGCTAAATCGTGTTTTACCGTTGGGAATCGCTCGTCATCGTTTTCGGCAATAGCATGCAAGACATGGGCATTCGATGTGGGAATAAGTAGATGCGGGCTATCTTCTTTGTCCGTCACCATGCCACCACCGTGGAACGACGCCGCCGCACCTACTCGATTTGGCACCGCGCCAGCAGTACGTACAATCAGTGGTCCGCCCATACAATATCCCGCCGTACCAATTTTTCGACCCGTATCAACTGCGTCTTGTTTATCTAGAAAGGCAATATAGTCTCGGGCGTCCGACATACTCGCCGCATGATCTAGGTTGTAGTACATCGGCATTATTCTGCTGCGAACCTCAGGATCGCTGAACTGCTCACCTTCAGCCGTAATGGGGGCTTTGGCGTCGCGATAGAACTGATTTACCACCAACACCGCATACCCTTCAGCGGCGAGGCGTTTTGCCATGGCTTTAAAAGCAGGTCTAAGGCCTCGAATATCAGGCCACATTAAGATCCCGGGATGTTTGCCTTCTTTAGGATGAACAAAAAACGAATCTGACACACCGTCAGCCATGGTGATAGAGACATCCGATTCGACGAGCTCGTTTTCAAACAACGCGCTAGCGTTAGCTAATCCGCCATAACAAAGCGTTGCGATAGCAGAAAGACTCAGTTTACTGAAGTCACGTCGGTTTAGGGTGCCCCCCTTTCGCTCATAATCTTCATTGTCTTTTTCGGTAAATTCATCACACATGGCTTTCTCCCGCTTGTTGTTAAGGGCTGATGTTTTCTTGTTTTGTTACCTACCTACTGTTTCACAGCTTAAAAACCAAACTCACATGAAAGCGATAGATGGTTGGGTTTTAAAGTTTGTCCGCATAAAACAATCGAAACCTGGACAAATTAGAGTGGATGCTTCATCAACGAACACAAAAATACATTCTCTGTCAAAAACTGAACAGTGAGGTTAGGATAATAATCTGTGCATTAATTAAACAACACTTTATTGTCGTCATTAAACATTTAAATTGATAAACAGAAAGAAAAGGAATTCGGGATGATAGATGAAGTAATAAAAAGTATTAGAACGACAATGTTACTTATAGGAGCCGTGTCTCTGTTTACGCTCTTGGCAGTAGGCGAAAAGAAAGACGCTCTAAACTGGATTGAGGAATACGAAGAAACGTTTATAAAGTTCCTCCTTTTTGATCGGAAAGACGCACGTATTGAAATTCCAAACAATTCAGACGAATCCAGCTATTTAACAACGAGCGAAGACACCGCAAGTCTCGGGAGGCTTGAAGTTCTTGCTCATGTAAACCACGCCTTGCCAGCTTGGGCTATAAACAATTTGTGTGAATACGAGTATTCTGAAACTGAAGACGCGAGCTTAAAGTCAGCAAGGCTTTTCAGTTTCTTTAACTGGCAAGTTTCAATCGCTTATGAGGAATGCAGTGAATCTGATGAAACAACAAACATGCCTAGGAAGCCATTCGGCAATCATATTGAACAATATCAAATAGACACCAAAGACTATGAATCTTTTGGTAAAGACAGTTTTCTAGAATATGAAACTTCAATAATCGGAAATAAAGAAAGTGACTTGCTATTTTTTTGCGATGGCTACCTAGTAGACGAGTTAGACGATAATGGGAGTTGCGATGAAATTCCAATTAAAAGTTTAGGCGTAGACGATTATGAAATGCATGAGATGTTCAGTGCTAAATGGCGTTTATACCATCAAATTAGAGAAAATAACTTCGCTAGCATTCAGTTGTTAATATCAAACACCAAAGAAGTCGATTTTTCACTTTCGTTTAATAACCTTTCATACTTCGACGAGGGAGGAGTCGACTTCGATCCGGTTTTCGCTACCGGTGACTTTAGATTGCAAGAACATGATGGGACTGTGGGATTTAATAAAAAATATTACTTAGACGACCTCATCACTAAGATAGAAAAGCATCACGGAAAAAACTACCAAGTTGAAAAGCTTGATAGTGCTGACTTTCATGTTCGTTATCAATCCCAGCTACGCATTGACTATCGTGAGAGAACGTTAACCTTGCCCGTAGTAAACCAGAAAATTAAAGCCGTTTATATGGAAATAGGAGTGTACCTATTACTTCTTGGTCTTTTACTTTGGCTTCACCAGCTATTCAAGCTTTTGAACCGCCAGCATGATTTGACGCCAGCTATCCCATGGATGCTGTACTGTGTATTTTATTGGGGTAAAAATGGCTTTAAGCGCAAGGAAATGGTGATTGATATAATTTTTGAGTCGTTAATAGTCTGTCTCCACTTTGTGCTAGTTGCCTCTCCGATATTTGTCGTTATCGAAGGAGCAACAATAAAATCCAAAGAATCATTCCTACAAATTGGAGAGGGTGCTTTGCCAAACTATCTTCAATATGGGTTGTTTGTGTTTATACTTGTCGCAATAATAAAAACAGGTTCGGGGCTAGCTCTAGTCTTGGGTCGACTTTGGAAAGATGGAAAAAACAGTCGAGTACATTACAAAAACTAGATTTTATAGTTACTTTGAGGGTGCTTTCCTCCCCAGCCATAACTGAGGAGGTAACGCGTTTAGTTAAAGTGGCGTTCACCATCACTCAAAGCGATAGGTCAGGCGGACACCATAAATCCGTGGCTCCAAATAGTTCGGTACGCGGTAGCGGCCCACCAGCGAGTTTTGTACGGCCAAGCCTGTAAGGGAGGCTTCATCCGAGGCATTTTTCACATACGCTTCAACGGCCCAAATATCATCGGTATCGCGCAGTGTGATGCTCGCATCCGTCTGGTGCCACGAATCGACTAAATCATTTGGCTCGTTGTACAAACTGGTTTGGTATTCGTCCTGCCAGAATGTTTGTACGCGATAAAGAACTTCCCAATCGGCATTGAGGGCCTGCACATATTGCACACCTAACTGTATTGAAGCGTCAGGAGAATAGACCAAAGGGCTGCCTTTGATATTGACAGGTGGCGACCCGACAGGGCTTGCAATATTGGGCACCGTTAAAAAGTCTTCTTTAATTTCTGAATCCAACAAGGCCACGTTTAGGTTGACTCTTAATCCATCAACCGGCATTGCCAGTAGTTCGAGTTCGGCCCCTTTTACGTCTGCGTCAACATTGGTGTTAAATGTGGTGCCATCTCCCAAAATACCGCCCACTTGCAAGCCGTCATAGCGATAGAAAAACGCCGTAAGGTTGGCTTGTACTGTGCGCTCAGCAAAGGTATTTTTAGTACCTATTTCCAATGCCGTTATGTATTCAGGATCAAAGGTAGGAAACGATGAATCACTTGCACCTGGATTTATACCACCACCTTTGTAACCCCTTGATAACGTACCAAACAGCAGGGTTTCTTGTGTAAAATCAACATCGGCTTGATAGCTCAACCCCAGCTTACCCGTGAACTCTTCCCATTCGCCTTCGCCGTCTCTGAACGTACTGTCCAAATCGAATTCGGTTGTTAAAAAGGACCCCGGAGTAAACGGATACAAGGTCAGTGGTGAAATCGCACGCGTCACTACACTTTTTTCATCCTCGGTGTAGCGCAGGCCAACTGTCATTTGTAGTTTCTCAGATAGGTCATAATAGGCCTCGCCGAATATTGCCCACGACTTTGTCGTTAATTCGGGCGTATCAAATCTAAAAGTCGCCAGCTCGTCAGGCAGCGCCTTAAATGCTGCGATGGCGGTTAATTCCGGTAGATAAAAGGCACCAAATGATTCAGCGTCGTAATCCATATAAAACAAGCCGGCCGTGTAATTTAACGGGCCATCTAAAAAGGACGCCACGCGTAATTCTTGACTCCACTGCTTGCTGCTCGCTTCATCTGAACGGGCCGTTGAATAGCGCGTCGTCGGTTCGGTACGTCCTTCGGGTAATAACAAGCTTTGTGGCACCAATAAAGCATCAGCGCCATCCGCAAAATCAAAGTCGGAATACGCTTTAGACGAACGATCATGATAGGCCGTCACTGACGTAAACACGTAATCGCCTAGGTCGTAGTTGAATTCAAAAGACACCAACAAATCATCCGCATTAAAACTGGGCTGATAATCAGTGCGAATCTGTCTTGGATCGCTGGGGTTCGTTCTTACTGAGCCATCCAAGTTTGTGTTGTAAAAATCAGGGCGTGTGCCATAACCAAGAGCCAAGAACACGCCGCGCAAGGCGCCATTTGCTAAAGAGCCGTCAGTAAAACTGGTGTTGGGGTAATCGTTTCCGAGTGAGTCCTCGCTGCATCCCAATATTGGATCTGCTGTACACAAATTGCCTACCCGTGCACTGCGATCACTGTGTTCTTTGAAATACTGCGCGAACAACATACCACTGGCTTTATCGCTGAACTGAAATGAGGTGGTACTGCGCACTGACCATTGGTCTCGTCCGTCAATACTGTCAAAACCCACATCTGGTGCAATATTCTCGGTATAGCCATCTCGCTTTACAGTATTGAACGCAAAGCGCTGTAAAACACTATCCGTAATCGGAAGGTTGACGTAGCCCGTGGTACGCAAACCGTTAAAATTTGAAATATCCGTTGTGATAGATGCTTCAAACACATCCTCAGGTCGTTGCGTTAAGGTATTGAGTACGCCCGCCGTCGTATTGCGACCGTACAAGGTCCCTTGAGGGCCGCGTAATACCTCAACCGACGCCAAATCATAATATTCGTTTTGAATAGTGTTAGCGGTTAAATACACGCCGTTAATATGTACGCCTAAACCTGGATCAGCCGTAGCGGATACTGCGTTATTGCCCACACCACGTACGCTGAACCCAGTATTGCGCGAGACAATCAAGTTAGGGACCGCGTATTGAATGTCTAGCGCGTCTTCAATGTCCTGATCTTGCAACATCATGCTATTGAAAGCACTGATGGCAATGGGCGTTTCTTGTAGTGTTGTAGTGCGCTTTTGCGCAGACACTTCAATCACCTCAATACCTGAGGTTTCGTCAGCGTCACTGGCGCCCGCTGTGGCAGACGCCACCTCTTGTGCTAACAGTGAAAGTGAGAATGGCAAAGTTAACGCGCCAGCAACAAACATCCTAGGTATTGAAAAGTTTTGCATTAGCAGCTCCGGTGTTTCCTTCGTTAAAGTTTTAGGCAGTATTGAGCGGCTATTTTTTTACTTATTGATCTCTTATAGAACAAACCGTCAATAACGATTAACTTATTGCCATATTGACCAATAGTCAACCAAAAATGTTAACGTAATGTTATTTTAATCATCAGAATATGAAACAGCGGTAAGATAATTTGAGTAGGCGTCAATACGCCTGCGACTTAGCGTCGCATGACAGTAAAATAAGAAAACGAGAAAGGACGAAAAATGTTATGACGACTTGTAAGGTCTTATTTTTAAAGGCTTGAACGAACGTTCGTAGTTATTGCGAAGGCCTTCTATACTGCCAATCATTAACGCGACTGTCAGATCTTCGACTTTCTGTTTGCTGACGTCATGGCGAGTAAGATAATGACCTGCCGCATAGGGTAAGCCCAGTGCGATATCAACCCCAATAGTGGCGACGTCCATATCAATATCAAAGTTATCGCTGAGAATTTCTGCCATAAACTTCACCGCGTATTCGCGCCCAAAGTCAATGGGGTCGCCACTTTCAGCGATACTGGGCTCGGCAGCCAGACGGTCGATAATGAGGCCTCGCTCATCCATGTATGTCAGGTAAGTATTGGTTGTCGTTCGCACCAACTGCTCAAAGGTTTCGACGTTTTTCACGGCGATGACTTGGCGCTTGCGCAGTCGCAAATGCTCGCGTTTGAGCAAGGTTTTTAAAAGCTCTGTCATACTTGGGAAATAGGCGTATACCAGAGACTTACTGATACCGGCTTCGCGCCCTAAACGCTCCATCGTAATAGCGGACACGCCCTCTTTTGCCACCACTTCAGCGGCGTGGTCGAGGATTTGATCTTTTCTCACCTCTGGAGAAAGGCGCGTGCGTGTTTTATTAGACGATGACATGAATTGGCGCAGCTTTTAATTGAAAATCAATGGCCTGAATATCGTATATCAAGTTGTAAATTGCAAGCCCTACCTGCCGTCTACACTCGGTTGTCATTATCATGGTTGAACAAACGCCTGCATGACATCAATCACCTCATCACTATGGGTAACAAAAGGAGTATGGCTGCTGGTATCGATTATATGAGTTTGCAGCGACGTGGCGAAAGCTTGCGTATTAGTCAGTGTGTCAAGGGTAAAGGCTTTGTCTTTTGATGACCAAATCAATAATGCATTTACATGCACTTTAGCGGTTTTATTGGGCCAAAATGTAGCGTCAGCTATGTCATCAAAGCCCGGGAAATTTTGACTGTAGTAAGTCACCGCGGCATCCGCAGACTCACTATTTTGCCACGCGGCGAAGAACGCTTGCTTGTAGGCATTGGCAACCTTCCCCTCTGCATGACTTTGCTCTAGACCACGCCATAGAAGTTCTGGACCAGACCACCAAAACAATGCTTTTACCCACCAGCTATCGAGTTTGGCAATATATTTTGATGCCTCTCGCTGGGGTTCACTATTGGTAAGTGTATGCAAAAATGCATTGTATTGTGGCGCGTTGATTACAACTAGTTTGTCTATCAATTGGGGCTGAGTTTGCGCAAGCCCCCATGCCAATACCCCGCCCCAGTCGTGGCCCACTAACGTAACTTGCTTACCGGGCGATACCTGCAAAACCAGTTGATGAATATCTTCTACTAAATTGGCAATGTCGTAGTCATTGGCATCGTTGGATTTAGCGCTACGGCCATAGCCGCGAAGATCGGGGGCGATGACAGTGTAGTCTTTGGCAAAGTGCTCAAGCAGTGGGTACCACACCTCTGCAATATGCGGGAACCCATGTAGTAGCACCATCACCTTATCATTTGCTGCATCGCTGTCACCGCCGGCTTTAAGGTAGTGCAGCCTGGTGCCATTTACACTTACAAAGTGACTGTCAAAGTCAAACGAAGCGACCACATCGTCATCGAGTGTAGGCGACGAGCACCCGCTAAAAGCCAGCACACAGCAAAGCGCAATTAACTTTGCGAGTATAAGACGAGAGCCGAGGTATTGACGACTGTGTGTGGTTGTAGCCTTGCCATGATGGGAGTAATTCACGCTTCATTCCTTACGCTATCTTACTATCGGTAATGTAAATAACTTATTAAACACATCTTTAATAAGCAATATAAATATTGACATATCGTCAATAAAGTACAAAACCCAACTTAAACCACTAAAAACCCACGCCACCAAATAATTAAAATACCAATAAAAATCAACAAATAAAAACACAAAAAACTCAAAACCCACTACACCAACCCCATATTCAACGACATAAAACAAACGTAATAACTACACAAGAACCTTGTTGAGCCAGTACTAAAATCGAGCTTTTTTAAACGAATAACAGTTGACTATTGTACAAACAGTGCAATATTGTTGACGACATATTCAATAAGACAGTTTCTAAAAGCCGATTGCAATAGATATTGGCCAAGCTTACTCAATAGGAGTGCACATGAATTTAGGATTAGCAGGCAAACGCGCAATTGTTACCGGAGGCAGCCGAGGCATAGGTAAAGCCATCATCGATAACTTTATTGAACAGGACATGCGAGTCGCGACCTGTGCACGTGGCCAAGCGTCATTTGATAAAAATCAGGATCAATGGCAACACAGTACACATCCTGTGTTAACGGCCGCTGTGGATGTCACGGATACCGAACGCTATTCTCAGTGGCTTTCGTCCGCCATTGACCAGCTCGAAGGTTTGGATGTGCTGGTCAGCAATGTGACAACACGTGTCGAGGCAAGTGGCATTGATAAATGGCAGCAAACGTTTGAAGTGGATTTGCTACAACACATTCGCACTACCGAAATCGCATTAGATGCACTAAAACAAGGAGAACGACCAGCGATCGTTTATATTGCATCAATTGCATCGGTTATGAGTGCCAATATGCCCAGCGAGCTGGAATACGGCACAATGAAAGCGGCATTGGTATCGTACGCCGCACAGATGGCAAATGTATTAGGCAAGCACAACATCCGTGTGAATGTGGTATCGCCCGGCCCAATACATCACGAAGAAGGCTTTTGGGAAGTGGTGCGTCAACGCAATCAAGATTTGTACAAGCGGGCCAGCGCGGTATCGGTGTTTAATCGATTGGGTACGGCCACCGAAGTGGCCAATGCGGTCACCTTTTTAGCCAGCGACGCAGCGTCTAATATTACTGCGGCAAATCTTCGCGTTGATGGTGGTGCCATCAAAACCGTTAACTTCTAACTGGGGCGGAGCAATCGAATGAAAAGGGTGTTGATTAGAATAGCCGTGGGGTTAACGGCGACATTCATCGCGCTGGCGATCATAGCTTATGTATTGCTTTCTCCTAAGCCCTCAACTCGGCCTGCCAACCCGTTAGTCACGGGGGTGAATTATATTGGCTTAACGGTTAATGATATTGAGGCGACTACAGCACTATATAGCGCGGCAGGCGGTATGCACGTGGCGGCGGACGCCTTACCTAACATCCATTTTTTGCAAGGGATGGGGCAGCAGTCCAATCTGGCTCTACGTGCTAACCATACGCGTTTATTGCGCAGTGCCAATGCCCAACTACTGCTGATGGAGACCCAAGCCAAAGATGCCGAGCCCCCTACCCCTGTAAACGGCCCAGGTATTGCGCATATTTGCTTTCAGGTAGACCAAGCCACACAGGCTTACCAAACCCTGTTGGCCAATGGCAGCGCGGCAATTGGTGACCCCGAGATGCAACAAATCAACCCTAAAAATCCGGTTTACTATGCCTACGTGAATGATCCTGATGGCGTACTTATCGAAGTAGAGCATGTCGATGTGGCCGCACTTGCCCTTGATACCCCGCCCAAACATCAGCATCGCATTCGGCAAATATCGCTCGCCACTCCCAATATGCAGCGCTTGATTGATTTTTACTCTGTACTGTTGGAAGAACAAAACCCTCGTCGCATTGGCCGCTTAATGCCACTTTCGGGTGACATGGTTGATGCAGTGTCGGGCCTTGCGGGTAGCGAAATTGAAATGGCGTGGTTTCAGACCCGCAATTTGGAACTTGAGATCATTCAATACCACAGCCACCCCACAACCGAAGCGGTGCCAGTGAAACCTGCTGATGCCCTGGGTTACAACGTGATCATGTTTGAAGTGGCAGACATTAACCGCGTAGCAGACGTACTCACAACGCTAGATGCGGTGATCACACTTGCACCAACGGCCATCGACGACGGGCTGATCATGTACGCCCGTGACCCCGATAACAATTTGTTAGGGTTTCAACAGCTCGATGCCCGCTCCCCCTTCTCAGCCCAACGTTTTAAAGATAACGGGATCTAAACTATGTTGACTAAAGTGACGAATATTCTTGTTGTTTCGCTACTGATCCTCTGTGCCATTTACCTTACTGGTCTTGGTGGCGTGCTTGTCTACATGGGCGGCAGCGCCTATTACGCGTTCTCAGGCATCGTGTTGTGTGCCGTTGTGTTTTTGTGGTTAAAGCGCCGCAACCTAGCACACAAGGTGTTTGGTGCTTTCTTTGTATTTACCGTGATATGGGCGGCATGGGAGTCCGGCTTAGACTTCTTCGCCCTGCTTCCCCGTTTGGCATTTTGGTTGGGGCTAGGCCTATGGTTTCTGTCTCCTTTGTCAACAAAACGCTATCAAGAAGCAACCCGTATTTCTGGATTAAAGCGCTGGTACCTTGCACCTGCGGTAATGTCAGTGGTGGTGTTATCTGTAGCGGCCCTACAGAGCTATGAATTCAACACCCAAGGGACACAGCGCACCGCTGCCATCAATCCCACAGACCAAACGACAGGTTCGGATTGGCATCACTATGGCAACGATGCAGGCGGGTCGCGCTTTGCGCCGGTTGACCAAATCAATCGCGATAATGTGCATCAACTCAAAGAAGTGTGGCGCTATCGCACTGGCGTAGAAAGTGATTTTAAAATGACGCCACTGAAGGTCGATGATGCCTTGTATTTGTGTGGAGCCAAAAACATCTTGATGGCAGTGGATGCCGAAACAGGCGAGGAACAATGGCGGTACGATCCGCAAGCAGAACCTTCCGCCAAACACCAATACGCACGCACGTGTCGTGGTATCAGTTATTTTAAAGCACCGGCCACCTACACGGGCGAATGTCCTGAACGAATCGTAACCGCCACCATAGATGCTCGCATGATTGCTGTTGATGCTCACACAGGCAAGCTGTGTTCAAGCTTTGGTGACAATGGCCAAATCGATTTGCGCAAAGGCTTGGGCGAGCATTTACCTAACCAATATTATGTAACCTCGCCACCTTTGGTCGCCGATGATGTGTTAGTGGTTGGCGGGTTAGTTAACGATAATCAGGACCTAGGTTTACCCTCTGGCGTGGTACGTGCGTTTGATGCCATCACCGGCAATTTTTCGTGGGCATGGGATTTGGGTAATCCCGGCTATCACGGCGAGCCGAAAGACGGTGAAACCTACACCAAGGGCACGCCCAATGTTTGGACCATCATGAGCTATGATCCCAAGCTAGATTTGGTGTTTGCACCTACAGGCAATGCCGCCCCAGATTATTACGGTGGTGTACGACGTCCATTTGATGACGAATGGTCCTCGTCGTTGGTGGCCATTGATGCCAGCAATGGTAGCCCCAAATGGAAGTTTCAAACCGTTTATCACGATGTATGGGATTATGATTTACCCGCACAACCCGTGTTGGTGGAGGTAGAAAAAGACGGTGAAAAAGTGCCTGCGGTAGCCGTTGCCACCAAAATGGGCAGTATATTCTTGTTAGATCGTCGAAATGGTGAGCCGGTTCACCCAGTAGAAGAACGACCTGTTGCACAATATGGTGAAGCTACTGAGCGTTTGTCGCCAGTGCAGCCTTTCTCGTCGTTACCCAACTTCCACCCCTATCGTCATGAGAAGGATATGTGGGGGTTAACGCCGCTCGACCAATTAGTGTGTCGTATTGAATACAAAATGATGAAATACGATGGGCTGTTTACGCCACCAACCACGGGCGGCAGTTTGGCCGCACCGGGCAATTTTGGCGGGTTTAACTGGGGCAGCGTATCAGTGGATGCCGACAACGGCTTGTTGGTGGCAGCACCTATGTTGTTGGCGCACAGGTTACTACTGGTATCGCCAGAACAAGTGGCCGAAGCGGGCCCAAGAGCCGCGCTGTTATTAGGTAAAGAGCACCCTGCTGTGCGCATGGATCCCGAATCGCCTATGCCAGAGCCACGAGAGCCTGACCCTGCGGACCCATACGATCACGTGAGAATCAAATACTATGGCTTGATCATGCCGTTTATGTCGCGTCTTGGCACCAAAGTGCCTTGCTTTGAGCCTCCATGGAGCAAAATCGCTGTCATCGATTTAAACACTAACGAGTTAATGTGGAGCCGCCCACTCGGCAGCATGAAAAACTCGGGCCCGTTTAATATTCAATCGGGTTTAGAGATTAACGTGGGCACGGCGGTACGCGCAGGCACATTAACAACAAGAGGCGGCCTTACCTTTATTAGCTCCACCATGGATAGCACGGTAAGGGCCTTTGATCTTAGAACCGGCGAAATCAAATGGTCGGAAGCCTTACCCGGCAACGGTCAGGCTACCCCGATGACGTATGTGTCTAACGAATCAGGCAGACAGATGCTAATCGTGACCGTACCCAACCCAAGCTGGCGCTATCCAAGAGACCCTAAAGGTGGCACCTACACTGATTCAAGAAGTAAATCCGATGGCAAAGGCGGGTATGTCATCGCTTATGCGTTGGATTGAGAAAAATGACATCACTCCTCAAGTGTGAATGGGGAGTGGTGTTTACTTCAACGAAGATGATCGCCCTCGGTCATTTCGAAGACAATTGAGTTTTCATTTTATCTACCGCAAAATCATTGAATGCTTTTACTTTTGCGCTGTTTCTTAAATCCGGATGAGACAGGATCCACAAATCCCAGTTATAAGACGGGTCTGGCGCTTTGAGTCTGCGCACTGTGTTGTCGCTATCGCCCAAATAACACGGCAAGACGCCAACACCTAAACCTTGTTTCACAAAGTCATAGACCGCCAAAATGTTATTGATAACGGTTCTTGGCGCGTTGTTGGGCATGAGTGAAGATGTGAGCTTACTCATGGGTGAGTGTTTGAAGTCTTCACTTAGTACTATCCAGCGCAAGTCTTGCTCATTGATGTCGCGGTGCTTAACGTGAATATACGGGGCAAATGAAATGGGTGTGATGTTTCTTCCAATCCAGTGCTCAGGTGGGTTTGATGTGGGGCGAATGGCAATATCGGCATCTCTTTGCGCCAAATCTAATGGTTTGGCTTCCGAGATGATGCGTAGCTCTGTTTCTGGGTATTCGCGTTGAAAGTCAGTTAATAATGGGGTCAGTGTGTAAAGCACAGAGTTAGTTGTGGTGATGGTTAATATGCCTTCTAACCGTAAATCCTTGCCACTCAAACTTCGCTCAATTTCATTCATTCCACTTTGAAGTTGTAGCGCCCGCGCGTAAAAATACTCGCCCTCAATGGTTAAAATGTATTTGTGATTGAGTTTTTCAAATAGCCTGACACCCAGCTTTTTCTCGACCGATTCCACCCGTCTAAACACCGTTGAGTGATGCACATTCATAGATCTGGCTGCCCCCGCAAGGGTTCCTGCTTTGCAGACAGCTAAAAGAAATGGAATATCACTCCAGTCTAATTCGTGTGTTTTCATCGACAGATTCTGTGACTCATTCAGGTTTACCTCACACTACCACGCTAACATCTGGATTCGATATACGCAAACCCACCACAGCCCACAAAAATCACATTAAGCCATTGTTTTAATTAACATATACCAACCCACCAGCGGCATATTGCATTTGCGCAAACGCCGTTTGCCTCAATCAATAATAGTTGATGCTAGTGTTATCCCCACTTTTGCTAAGTAGTAGGAGATATCACATGGCAAGCAACCTGAATTTACCGACACGGCAAGGCGCCAAACCGCGCACAACGAGCAATATCCCCCATGCACAATTAGATCAGCATGGACCTGACGAGGTGATTAACCAACTACATGAGTGGGCGTTCTCTTTGCCAAGTGTGCAGAACAAACCAAGTTCAATCTCAGTACCTGGCGCACGCGCGTTAGTCATGCACGACAGCTGCAATTGCAATCACCACGCCTTTATGGCCGGCAGAGAATTTGCTCACATCCACCCGCATCCAGATAACGGCAGCTTGCACGTGATGCTCTCGCCAATTGATGCACAAGAGATTATTGCCAAAGGCTGGGGCGAAGATCATTTCTTGGTCACGCTGGGGCACTTTCGCAAAGGGCTGGTCATGGTTTTCTCGCCGCGAGACGAGCACGAACTTGACGCGGTGAAAACTATTCTTCAGCGCTCTTATGAGTTTGCCAATTCCCACTAAACCGGAGAACCCAATGAAACCTCAATCGATAACACAGAGCTGGCTGCGAACATCATTGGCCTTATGTGCGTTGCTCGCGCCACTGACTAATGCCCTTGAAATAGAGACTCGCTCCATGGAGCAGCTCTATGCTGACGCATTGAAAGAAGGCGGAACTTTTGTACTAAGGGCGGGCGGCGACAAGCCCGATCAAATCGACTATTACTTGGATAAATTCAAAGCTCGGTTCCCCAAATTAAACGTAATCCATTCGGTTGACGTTAGCCTTAACCATGCCCCGCGATACGATAACGCCCGGGCGGCAGGCGGTGAAACAAACGTACCCGATGTGATTCAATTTCAAACGCTACACGATTTTGAGTACTACAAAGAACACGGTCTCATCGAGCCTTACAAACCCAAAAACTGGGACAAGGTTTTCCCCGATCACAAAGATCCCAATGGCTATTGGACCAGCATGTATGGCGTAACCTTCAGTAACTATGCGAACCCTGATGTGCTCGGTGATATTGAGCCACCT
Organism: uncultured Alteromonas sp.; assembly: GCA_963922845.1. GTDB lineage: Bacteria > Pseudomonadota > Gammaproteobacteria > Enterobacterales > Alteromonadaceae > Alteromonas. The sequence continues at coordinate 31,227 of CAWUJV010000028.1, read as the reverse complement.
CGAGACGCTATGGATTACTTAAACCCCGCATTAAAAGGCAAACTCATCTTAACCTACCCTCACGACGACGATGCCGTGTTGTACCAATTTTGGCATTTGAAGCAACAATACGGATGGGACTATTTAGAAAAGCTAGTCGCTAATGAACCCAATTGGGTTAGAGGCACCGCATGGCCATATGAGGCGATAAACAAAGGCTGGTACGGCGCAAGCTTTACGACGTTTTGGTCATTCGCTCCTTTTCCAAACCAAAAGACGACATTTTTATTGCCCAAGCACGACTTTTTCTTAACGTGGTTTCAAACGGCTGCGATTCCAACCCAAGCGAAAAACAAAGCGGCGGCGAAGCTTTACATGAACTGGATGCTATCTGAAGAGATGCAAGGCACGTGGTTACAGTTCCCCGTTCGTTACGATATCGAAGCGCCGAATGGCTATAAGTCAGTATTACATCACAATACCTCGCCAGGCGATTTTCGCCGCTGGATGATGAAACGAGATCTGGTTGAGCGATTCAGGCTTCAAATGAGACAACTCATTGGTGAAGCCGTCGGCCCCACGCCTGTCGACATTGACTATAACGTCAAACCCTAACATTCAGCTGGGCACCCTGTGTGCCCTTCCTCTACTTTTTAACCGGACTACCCCATCATGAAAATCATCGCCTTTGCCGCTAGTAACCACAGTGAATCTATCAACAAAGCCTTGGTAATTTACGCCGCTTCACTGCTCCCGTCAGCGGACATTGAACTATTGGATTAGAATGACTATGAGATGCCAATTTATAGTCAGGACAGAGAAAAATCCCTCGGCATTCCCGATGCTGCCACGTCATTTTTTACCAAACTAGGCGAAGCCGATGCGTTCATTATTTCGTTTGCAGAACACAACGGCAGTTATACCGCCGCGTATAAAAACCTGTTCGACTGGACATCCCGTATCGACATGAAAGTCTTTCAAGGTAAACCTTCGGTCTATCTTTCGACTTCCCCTGGACCAGGCGGTGCAGCCAGTGTTTTAAGTACCGCAATTAACTCCGCGCATTTTTTTGCAACAGAGGTAAAAGCATCACTTTCAATACCTAACTTTTATGACAATTTTGACTTAGTCACCAAGCAACTGACAAACGCAGAAATCGATGCACAACTGCGTGACGCGGTTAGCTGCTTAGTGAGCTAAACAAGTGGACTTATGCTAACTCTCAGCATCATTTAATTATAATGGGAGGTATTTGGCGGTGCCTTCCAAACTCTCGGAAGATAAGATAATTCATTGAAATATAGAGTACTTAATACTCTATCTACTCATCGACTATGGAACGTTGATCCGATATGAATTTGCTCTGCATTAAGTACAATAAGATGGTAGATTTAGGTTACGGCAGTAGTGACGAAAGACTGCGCTTCGAATCCCAAGAATAAAATGTTCCTAGATTATAATCCGACTCAAGGAATAGTGGCTGACCAGCGGGCTTACCGCACATTGCAGCCATTAGCGCCGTTAAACCACTGGGTACAATCCTACTGGACATTAACAGTACCCAAAGGCAAATTCCATTACCATAGTGTGCCGGACAACTGTGTTGACTGGATCATCAATCTACAATGCTTCGAAGACAATTTTCTTGTTCCGCCATTTCTGTCTCCTACTCTGTTCCAAATTGACGGCCCTGCGTCTTTCATTGGTATTCGTTTTCGAATTTTAGGGCACCGTGGCCTTATCTCTGTGCCTTTGGGCGATTGGAGCGAGGAAGGTAGCGTTAAGGCAGAAGACTTAATTCACTCAGATATTCTTAACTCAATGTATGATGTCATTTACAACGCCAAGAGCTTTGCCAATTGCTGTAATGATGTATCTGCCCTACTTCTGTCATGTATAACAATTAGTGAAGTTGATTCGCGCCTTGTTCGTTATGTTCAGTATTGTCATAAAAATCTTAGCTCTAATCTCGACTTGTCAGACAGCCGAATATCTGAATTTGGCTTGTCAGCGCGCCATCTTAGACGTTTAACCAAACACTACCTTGGCTTACGTCCTAAAGACTTTGGCAAGGTATTGAGATTTCAAAGCGTACTCAAAATGATCAGTATATCGCGCCATAGCCACGACTATCTCGACCATTATTACGACCAACCTCATTTTGTACGTGAATTTAAGCGACTATCTGGCGTTACGCCCAATCAATTCAGAAAAATGTCCGTTTTATACAATCATATCTGATCGGAATGAAGAACACTGTTATTCAACAAATAACAGTACAGAAGGTTAATGTGATGATTGAAATAGACGCTATGTTCCCCGTGATGGTGACCGCAAATTTAGAGTCGGTAAAAGCATTCTATGAAGCCGTGTTTGGCTTTAATGCTGTATTTTACGACCCTGACTTCTATGTGCACTTGGTATCACCTAATTCAGGAGTACAACTTGGCTTTTTATTGGCGAATCATGCGAGCCAGCCGGACTTTCTTCACTCACTAATGTCTGCTGAAGGCTATGTGATTTCGCTAGAAGTAAAGGATGCAGCTAATGCCTACGCACAAGCACAAAATATGAATTTGACGATAGCTATGGAACTAAAGGAAGAAACATGGGGGCAGGTACATTTTATGTTAGTGGACCCGGCAGGATTCCGAATTGATGTAGTTCAGCATTTGTGAAATTCAGATAAATTGCCAGCGTAAGACCTAACGAAGCACTCTGGTTGATTTGTTGTTTTTTCGCTTGTAGTTTGAAAAACGAGACAATACCAAGCCAAAGAAAAGCGCGGTAAGGAGCAATATAACCTGTATAACTCCAGCGCGCTTTGCTTGCTTTTGCGAATTCGCAATCAGTGCAATAACTTGGGCGTCTTGTTTTCGAAACTCTTGGTTTTCGGAAGTAGGCGTGTAAGGAACAACATCACCATTTTCATCGACGACGTCGATTATTTCTCCAGTGTATTCATAAAAAGCAGAAGCGATCTGCGTAGTTAGTGAGATATGTGCTTGTAGGCTTTCATGGCCTGAATTGAGAAACTCACGGTATTCAACAAGAAACTGCGGATCAGAAAATTCTGAATACTCTGCCTTTTGCGGGATATCAATCAGCTGGCTAGCGGTATAAAACATGTAGCCAATAAATAGCGCGTTACCTCCAATAGCGAGAACCGAACAGATTAAATAGTGACGATTACGGCTAGAATTGAAGCGGCATAATGATGCGACTACAGCCAAAAAACTAAAACACCAAAAGCTAATATTCCTGAATAAACTCAGCCCCCACATGGTTTCAGATTGCTTGGGAGATAAGTCCGGCGTGTTAGCATCTGCAAGATAAGCATTAACTGCGACGAGACTAACTAGAAATAGCGTGGCGCTTATTCCAGTCAGGGTTGTTAAATTCACTTTACTCACGCTTGCTTACTTTCTAAAACTGCCGTTGAATCACTGATTATCAAAGGTGATGTATCACTAGTTGTCATCTCATACATCCGCTCCACACCCTGTTTGGCGAATTCTGCTAGCGACGGTAAATCTGCCGTATGAACCCATTTGCCTTGCCCTTTTATCGCAACTTGTTCACCAGCCTCTAACACTCCTTCTTCAAACTTAATGTTTTCGGCGTACACGCCTACATAATTCCTCGATCGAAGTCCGATTTGTTCAAGCGCTTCTTTTCGTTTGGCATTCTCAACCTCCGTAAGAAAACCACCACGGTCTCGGTCGTAATTGGATTCATCATGAGCAATATCTTGGTGAATTTTGATCTGGCTGCCTGTAACCCGAACTAAGGCATAGTGTTCGGAACACTTAACCACAAAGTCTTCAGCTTCACTCACCTTTTTTATGGTTTCCCATATTGTTTTATTTTCGACATGACTACCGGAACCTTTTACGGTAGTTACTTCCTCTTGCCTCAATGCTCGTGTTTCGTATGCCGCACAGTGCTTTTTAGAAAAGGGCGCAATCAATGGGGTTTGAGTAAGATACAGTTCACCTTGAATTCTGACTACTTGCCCATCGGTACAGGTCTCCAAGCTGCTAAGCTCTACTGCTTTGAATGTACGAATAAACTTTCTTGTCCCCCAAAAGTAAGAATAGCCAAAAGCACACGCCCAAAAAGTACCGGCTGTTGCAATAAAGATAATGAAGAGACGACTACCAATTGGTTCCCATATCTCAGCAAACCAATCGAAAGTTTCAGCTAATTGCCACCCCGCCATTGTGACCAAGAAAAACAAGGCAAAACTGCAGAATAAGCCAATGTAATGGCTATGGCTCTCACTTAATTTCATCGTATCTGTAATTCCGTTTGTGTAGTGGTTTGGGAAGTGGCTTGCTATTCACTGTGGCTACCATAATGCTGTTCCCACAATTTATTGCTGAAACGGTTGTTCGGATCGAGCTTTTTCTTTAACGCAAAAAACGCATCGGCTTGTGGGTAAGCGTTGTGGAACTGCTCCGTCGTGGCATGCAATTGGTAGGGCAAATAATAGGCGCCGCCTTCGGATATGGCCGCATCAATCATTTCACGGCTCCATGCCTGTACTTTATCTCTATCCTGCTGCGATGTACCCTGGCGGTAGTAAACCACAAAAGCAAATACCTCTTCCCTAGCCCATGCTAACAGCGAGCCTGTATCAGGTAACGCATGACGTATTGAAACGTTTAACACATTCACATCATGCTTCTGAAAAATGGTAGCCATTTTGGCGGATCGGCTCAGACGACTATATCATCTAGTATGCGTTGAGTTAGGGTTATCCCCAAGGCAATTTACACGAGAGCTTTTTTTGGAAAACACTCTTTGTAAAAACTAAAAATTAATGAAAGTAAAAAAGAGCATCAACTAATAAGCTTTGCATTACCCCATGTTTAAAAAGGGATGTCCGAATGATGAAACAACACAAAGAGCAACTAAAAAAACACTAACTAAGGATTGTATTCCCGAAACCACGCGAAGCACTCCAGAAGGTTCATAAACGAAATGTCTCGGTTGTAACCTTGATAACCACGTTCCTAGATTCAAATCTCGCCAGCCAATATGAAATGACGATAACAAAGAAAACCAAAAAATATGGCCTGCAAATCTAATCGCTCTAATCAGGTTAGGCGTGGTTCTTGGCCCTATGTGCCAGTTTGTCTGCGGCGCGTCTTCAAAATAACGATTGAGAGGAAAAGAAGTGTCGTTTACTTTAATCACGAGCGAAAAACGACTCGGAGAAAGCGCTACTTTGCATACGATTGCGTAGGCAACATAAAATATCGTGAAATAAATAAACACATACATCAATACTAAAAGAGCATGGCTAGGGTCAGCACCGTATTTTACGGTCTTATCAAACAGTGTATTTCTTAAATATGCCAATAACAACTCCACCGAGTCATCTGACTCTCTAAATATAAAGTCATCGATTGATTTATTGATTACGTAGGTAATTGCTTTAGCCTCTGAGGTCATCCCTTTAGCTATCAAACTAGCCCGGAATGGATAGATCGTCGGAGTTGCCTTTATATCTTCAACGTACCAATGCTCTATTCCCTTAACTCCGGCAATTTGAAGTTCTGCTTTGATACTATTTGATTCGAAAACTTCATAGGCTGCCCCGATAAATGTGGCTTCGCTAAAATTGTGACAACCTGGCCCAGCGTTATCCAGATAGACCTCATTGGAACAAGAAAACTCCACAGTATTTAAACTCGCTCCAGCTAAATTTGCCTTTGTAAAATCACTTTGATAAATGTCTAAGGCGACAAGATCTGCATGCCGTAAATCCGACTTCATAAAGCGGGCATTTCGTAAAACTGTTTGCGCAATGGTTCCCGCTCTGTAATCACTTTTTACCATCCACAAATCATCAATATTGAGCCGATATATCTCTCCTCCTTGAGCAACCACCATGTTTAGTTCTAATTGTGGTACGTATCGCCAGTCTGGAGCATCGATAACAGTAGCTACTGACATCCCGGGTAAATAATCCATCGAGGAATAAGTAGGGTCATCAAGATACCGAAATTCTTCTTCACTCTTCGAATGACTATCAATAAAAGTAACATCTAACTGTTTATTCAAAGCAAAATTGAAATTAGCCCCCTGTTGTATAAATAAGGAATAAAAACCTTGGCGTTCATTTTCGCCCTCTGCCAGCCAAACTTGTACTAATTCATGAGTCTGTATAGCTTCTTCCCATAAATCCTGCAGTAAAGCTTTGCGCTCATGAGGACTTAAGCTGGGGCTAATTGAGTTTTCATATTTAGACAATTTTACAAGCTCAAAACGCTCTAACTTATTTTGTAAATCTCTTGTTATAGCTCTTTTATCTTTTGCTATCTGAGAAGAAAACTCCTCAATTGGATCTCTCACAAATCCGCCCATTAGAGTATGGATAGTAGGATCATCAAAAGGGTAAAATAATGTCGACATCATTGACTCACAAACAAGATAAATATTTGTCTTATTGCGAAACATATGGACTGCCGGTTTGTCCCTCGTGGTCCCGGCTGTACATTTCATTTTTTTTGTCAGTGTCGTTATTTCACTCTTCCACCCTATAGATTCTTCGCCTGTACTGCTATTGACTGAAAAAGAAAGGCTAAGTAAAAGGCTTAACCATAAAAACTTTACGTAATAAAAGTCCTTTCTTGTCATCACGTTCTCCTATCAAAAAACTATAAAAGTTCCTGTAAAGAGGGTTCCTTTAATTTCGAATCTGTCTTACAGAAAATACCTACTATTAGTCTCTACACACGTGAATACAGAACTCCAGAATTGCAAACAATTGAGAGTGCATTACGGACTAAAATCATTTTATTTTTGCGTCAAATCAACGTAATTAGTGCCATCATCTTTTGGTAGCTCGTACTTCAGATCGTAATCAAGAGAAATCTTATCTCCAGATAATGTATGAACGATTACTGCAATCTTAAATTGCCCCCACGTCCAAAATGTCACCGAGAAATTGTTGTTTCTGTTGCGAGATGTGCGGGTTCGCTTTACGAAAGAAGGATGAAGGATGTATTCCACTTCTTTAATCTGTTCAAGCGTAGTAGTGTCGGCATCCACCCAAATTCCGAGGTGAAACTGCTCTCTGCCGCCAGCTTTAAACTGTTTGAACTTAATACGACCATCTGTACTTCGAATGATATTATGCTTAATTGAAATATCCATATTTACCTCCTAGATACAGCGATCAAATCTGCATCTTCTGCAATATAATCCGCATCGCCCGCATCTCTATCATACTGTTGTTGCCAAGCGTTCTCGTCGTATACTATTTTTGATATGGGATTATCGTTCATGCGCTGTTTCGCTTTCTCATTCCAAATGTTCTGGTCGATGACACTTGCGTTGACAATTGATTTAGTCTTTTCGTCAATCTGTTGGATTAAAAGACTTGGGTTAGTATCGTCGATACTATTTGCAAAACTCAAATCTGAGAAAAAGTTGGACAATTTCTTTTGAAGTGCCCCTAGCTCTAATTGATTGGACCAAGCACTTTTTGCTTCTTCTTCAAAACTAGAATTGGAACTTCGGTGTGCAAAGTAAGCACTGACCGCGCCTAATATTACTGTCGCAGCATTTATCCATTCAAAAACATAATCGTATGTCTCTAGAATTTTTACAAATTTAATCCATTCGGAAGTTGCGGTAACCGCTGTCAATGCGGCAAAAATCGCGACTCTTCCTTTCAATTTCTTAGCTTTTTCTGTTTTGTCGTTGGCTGATTCATCGAAGCTCAATCGATATGACTCGATAGTGAGCCAAGAATCCTTCGCTCGTGCCAACAAAGCATCAAATTGTTGTTTATTCATGCCGTGCTCCTTGCACCACAGTCAAATGTTTAGTCCTAAAGAACACTAGTGAACAAAGCTTGTCTTGTGTCTTAGCATACAGTGCCGAGTGATGCATACACCTCCCACATGCGCTATTGCGCAATGACAAATGCACCGATACCAAATGTTTAAATTCACGTCATTTCTCGAATATACAGTTTTAAGTACTCAAGAAAAATTAAGATGAATCTCGTTCCAATATAGAACCTAAAAATAAAATGAAGCAAATCGATTTGGCATTTACAGATCGCCGCGAAAACTGAAATCAATGTGCCATTCAATATTGGTCCTATACATGAATTCCTCGTGTATTCATGATTTACTTAAGGCCCCATTCAACAGCTAAAATTTAAGGTTTAGTATGACCTAACCGTCATAATGCTGTTCCCACAATTTATTGCTGAAACGGTTGTTCGGATCGAGCTTTTTCTTTAACGCAAAAAACGCATCGGCTTGTGGGTAAGCGTTGTGGAACTGCTCCGTCGTGGCATGCAATTGGTAGGGCAAATAATAGGCGCCGCCTTCGGATATGGCCGCATCAATCATTTCACGGCTCCATGCCTGTACTTTATCTCTATCCTGCTGCGATGTACCCTGGCGGTAGTAAACCACAAAAGCAAATACCTCTTCCCTAGCCCATGCTAACAGCGAGCCTGTATCAGGTAACGCATGACGTATTGAAACGTTTAACACATTCACATCATGCTTCTGAAAAATGGTAGCCATTTTGGCCGAGAAGCTGTCGAAACGCTCAACTGGCACAAAGTACTTTCTCAATACATAGGTTTGATGTTTTCGACTTTTCGGCTCAAGCTCTCGAACATCTAAACTGGCTTCGTGGTTGCGCCATTGCACGGCATTTGAGGAGTGTTGAATAGGTTCAAACACGTGCTGGCGCATCCATTTTCCAAAGTCACTATCTGCCACAAACTTTGCTGTTTTAGGTTGCCACCAATAGTCTTTGTCTCTTGGAATAAGCCTGTCTTGTACCGTAAGTGGTTTATCGGTTTTAACCCAACTCACACTGCTCACATGGGTATAATCTGGCGGATAAATATTGCCATTATGGAACACCACATCAGGGTTGTTTTTGATTTCGTTTTGAAAAAATACCGCATACTGCGCCAACGTCATGTAGTCGGTTTCTCGGCTTATTTTTTCATTAGGTACTAGCTCAAGTGTAGCCTCAGCGATAACACCTAGGCCTCCGTAAACACCAATCACACCATAAAATATTTCGGTATTGCTGGTGGGTAAGGCGCTAACAACACTGCCATCAGCCAATACGACTTTAATGGATTTAACGGACCGGATTATCGGCCCTTCGCCCATATATCGGCCATGGACATTCACACTCAGAGAGCCGCCAACGGTGAAATTGGAATAAGATTGCATGATTTTTATCGAAAGGTTTTCTGGGTCGATCACTTCTTGAATGTCGCGCCAACGCATGCCACTTTGCACCGTGATTTCTCGGTGCTGTTGATTAAATGAAACCACCTTATTGAACTGCCGCATATATAGTTGCAAGTGATCATCCAAAGCGACTTGGCCACCTTGGCTGTAGCGGCCACCACCAATCGACACTTTGCCGCTTGTTGCAGCAATCGCATTTTGAATATCTTGAATAGATTTGGGCTCAACTACTTCAGCGACGTGAATTGGGTTGAGCTGCGTAATATCATTCACTAGGTATTTATCGTGAGCCGCTGGCGCTTCATCCGGCGACAAATCGATGAGTATATAAGCGGCCAATAATGCAACAAGCAGCACAAATGCGCCAACAATGCCTAAGATGAACTTTAAAACTACTTTCCCTGTCATTTAATAACTCTCCTGAGTACCATCCTTCTCCTAACTAGCAACTGGCCATAACACGCAAGTATGAAAAAATTAGGGTTTAATACAAATGGATCTGCCAGCTAACCAATACGAGGCAACGCCATCCGGTATTAAGAGTTTTTTGGCACAGCTAACAAGGAATTATATGAAGACATAACTTCTTAGCACAACTTTCTAGAAAGTTGTGCCTATACACCTAATAATAGTCACTCTGTTACCTTATTTAACCAACAACTTAGTCATACTTTTTGCTATTTCAGTCACTACGTTTACACAAACTGAATTTCCAAATTGCTTGTACATTTGTCCTTGTGATACCGCATCAACAATGAATTCTTCAGGAAACCCCTGCAATCTAGCACACTCCCTTGAAGTGAGTTTTCGAGGTCTTTTCCCTAGTTCGGTTTGATCAATTAATATTTCAGAGCCGTCTTTGTAGTACCGAGCACTAAGCGTGCTGGTATATTCACTCTCAGAGTCGAATAACGAATACCCAAAACCGTTACCCTTGTTTTTGTGTTCAAGCTTTCTTCGCTGATGACCTTTCCATAGTTTTTCTGAAATCGTATATTTGTCCTCAGCCTCGTCGAGTTCCGACAAGTCCTCAAGAATATCCCCTAGCCTTGTTTTTACTTTTGGCGGACTTGGCCACGAATAATCAGATTCAAAATTAATGTCAGAAAAATAGTCTTTATCAAATCCCACGATGTAGATTCTTTCTCTGTTCTGAGGCGCACCAAAATCTGCAGCTCTTAGAACTTTGTAATCAACCCAATAGTTTAATTTTTTACTAAGCGCATTCTTTGTCTCTTCACTGATCGATATATCATCTGTTGGCTCAAATTCGTGTTCGCCTCTCAATATTCCCAATATTGTTTTGAGAGTATTTCCCTTGTCGTGCCCTTTGAGTTGCTTTACATTTTCCAACAAGAAGGCTTTCGGGCGTTTCTCAACTAAGATTCGCTGAATTTCGAAGAACATTGTTCCACGAGTATCACTAAACCCCTGTTTTAATCCAGCTTGACTGAAGGCTTGACAAGGAAAACCACCCAACAATACATCATGATTCGGAATATCCGATGCTGAAATTTTGGTGATATCGCCTTTAGGCATTTCTCCAAAATTTGCCAAGTACGTTTTTTGAGCAAACTTATCCCACTCAGAAGTGAAGATGCATCGGCCCCCGGCACTTTGAAAAGGTAATCTAATCCCACCAATACCAGCGAATAAATCTATAAAGGTAAAAGTACCGTCACCTTCATATTTGAACGGGGCTTTTTTGTTAACTTCTTCTAATTTATGAGCCAAAACTTTAATGTCATTAATTTTTTTCTCAGAGGGCCTATGTTCTCCAGTTTCCCACCCTCGCACAGTTCTCTCGCCTGAAGAGTTCATCCCCAGCAAATTAGCAAACTCAGTTCTCCCTAACCCCAAGTTAGTTCTAGTTTTTTCTACAAAACTCTGTATATTTTCTTGATTAGACATCGAAAGCACAAACTCTTAACGTTGATTTATCCGGTTTTAATCCCTGATGATACAGCTGTATAAATTAACAGTCAATTATTCGAACACTGAACTCTAGTATCGATTATCTCAAGGAAATGAGGCTGTATATGAACGTATTAGACCTAGATATACCTTCTTCTCAATTTGCAATTTTTTCAAATCACTCAGATAGCTTGTTCATGGAAGACCTACAGGAGCAATTTTTCTTCCCACTAAGGAATCAACTTTTAAGTTATTTAGACGAAAGTAGCTCTAAGTTTCCACATATAGATTTCGACACTCTTGAGCCTTTTGTAACTGAACTCATTAACAGTTTAGACCCTAGGCTTGTTCCTCAACTAAGAAAGCTTGGGTACGGAGGATCTTCAGTTACGTCGAGTGAATGGAATAAAGCCAAAGCACATAAAGGAACTATGATCTTCCTTTGGTTTTATCCTCATTTTGCTAATCTACTAATGAATATTCATTTATTGTCTTCCGTAGTTATTCGTTCTACTGAAATCCATTTAAAAGAACTTATAAATACAAAAAACTTTGTTGCGGCAAAGAGCTTTATAGATGAAATTAATCGAGCACGGTGGAATCGACCTCAAAACACGAGTGAAAGACAAAGTGGCGTTTCGAATTTGGGTAGCGTTTCCGAGGCTCTCTTAGAAAAAGCACTGAATGGCTTAATTGACCGTCGAAACTTTTTTAAAACTAACAATCAAAAAGTTCAGTCATACGGTGACTTTGTTTTGATGTGCTTACCAAACAACCTCTGGTTGTCAGTTAAGTCGAATTTTGCCAGAGAAAGGTTGCTTGCATCTGGCTATTCTACGGACATTCTTGGTGTTGGTTTTTTTACGAGCCCAGACGAATTTACAAGCCCAGCCAAAATCAGGAACTTCCAAAGAGTTGGCTTTCTAGCTATGTACTTACCTGAAATACCCATTTCTGAAGATCAGATTAAAAATAATACAAATACTTATAATCAAGTAGTTGCACATTATAAGATTACAGGCAATTTACCATTAAATATAAATGGTACTAAATTTATACGACCTTTATCACAATTGCATTCTGATTTAGAACAACTTATAGATGTCGAGAATATTGCAAATAGAACGACTATAAATTTTTAAATTCTTTGAGTATTAAAATATTACATCAGCATTATCTGGCCCTAAGCGAAAGTAACTCAGGGAAAATGAGCTTCACGATAACCAACGTGTAAAATAATTTGAAAGTAAAAATCACCTAAGGATTCGAAAAAAACGTTTATATCACTACATTTCTATTATTCTGAAGAGTTGGATTTAAGGATCTTGTAATAAAATAATTAGCGCCACGAGGTATTAAAGTAAGGAATGACATTTATTCGAAATCTAGCTAGTCGTTTTGCTTATAAAACTATTACCGTTGAAATAGACCCTCTTTTATTACCTGAATTGGATACCGCAGATAAAAAAACAACTAAAAGGGAAATATCCTTTAATCTGTACAATCTCATTTATCATATTGGTGCCATTCAAAGTAGGCGATTTGCTCCTTCCAATCGTCTTAACTTTATGGATAAATCTGATTTAATTGAAAAGATCTACTCAGACACAGATGAATTTAGAGTCAAAATAAATAACATTAGGTCAATCAATGGTTCCGAAACATTAACTTCTATTTCAGAAGACTTTGGTGTCGGAATTTCAGTTGTTATTGCAGATAAACTTTTCAATATAAAACGCTCTACAATTCAAAAAATATATAGAACAAAAAAAAGACCCGATTGGAAATGTCAAACACATAATAATAGGATATTAGTTTTCGAAGCCAAAGGCACTATCAGTGTGCACACTTCACGCAATCAAGAAGCGCAAGCCTTAGCCCAAAAAAATCAAGAATTGGGCGATGTAAAAATTGCCTCTTTGACTATTCTTAACGAAGATTCAATCAGCACAAATAGATTCCTTGATCCCCCAATTGAAAGTAGTGATATAGCACCTATGATGGAAAACCATATTTTAAGGGCCGGTCATTATGCCTCTGTATTTAGCTTTCTCGGTAACAGCAAACTAAGCAAGTATTATTCTCAAATAAGAAAAAGACTGATAACGAGTATAAGCCCTTATGAAAAATTTGAAAAAGACGAAACTTTTAGAGACTTGACAACAAATTCTCCAACTATTCACTTTGAGAATAAAGAGTATGCTGGCTCATTTTATGAAGTTGAGCATAAAAAATACATTTTTGTAGGTGTAGACAAAAAGTTGCTAACCTTCTCCGGCTTTATTGATTTTTGTGACTATGAATATGATAGAGACGTAATGTCGGAAGATAATCACTACATTCTATTTAAAGATGGAATTTTAATTATTGAGATTGAAAGAATTGAAAAATTTTCAAACATTGTAAAAATTGACAACATTCAAAACTATCAGAATAAAATAACTATAAGTGATATAGATGAAATGAATGGAATTTCATTTTCTAAATTCTTTATCAGTTTACTTGAAAGGAATGGTTTCACCAACATTCAAGAAGAAACGAATACGGCCGACATTATTGCAGAAATCAATGATATTACCTACTATTTTTCACTCAAAATCTATAAAAATAAAAAAATGATAAAAAATTCTATTACTGAGGTAAATGAATACAGCGGAAAATTTTCGAATATAAAATTTATTTTGGTAACCAATGGAAAATTAAGTGGTGAAAATATTGATAGGTCTAACATAACAATAATTGATAGAGATGCATTAAAGAAAATCGCTAAAAACTACAAAAATCTTATTAATTTTCTAAGTTATGAATAAGTCAATATGACTGCTTATGAATTCTTTCAGTTAGTTTGTTAATTGACAGAAGTCTTATTCCACTTGGATATACTTATAAAGGAGGCGCTCGCAGATAATTTACCCGCTACGCTCAGGTTTGGCCGGTTAGAACGACGTCGACATTCCGTGCTTTGTCTTTTGCTGAAACTACCGCCAAGAAGAACAACGAACATTACTGCGTCTTTAGTATATTGGGTCCCCCTTAAAAGCAGAATATGACTCCATCAAAAAAGCGAGCTAACACAAGCTCGCTTTTCTTTTTCTATGTATTCAAAATACTTAATTGTCGCTTTCACAATTTGAATCGCAGTTAGTCTAGGACATCTGTAAACCATGAATAAAAATTGCAACTGCGATGTATTGTAACTCAATAACTTAGGTTGGGCGTTTTTCAAATAAGGAATGCAACTAATATACAAAATCCTATTACGTATACATCTTATGCTAAAAATGAAGTTTGAAACTATGCATTAGGGTCAATGAGTTTTTTGGTCTTCTACCATTCGACTCAGTGTGACACTACTCCTCAAGCCATATTTTGAGCTTTTCTCTAAATCAGATTACATCAAAAACAACGCGTATTTATCGGCTACACTAGAGAATTAAGATTCAATTTCATTGTTCGAATAAAGCGCTCTACCAATTACCCCGAAGGATAATTCAAAATGGAACAGCTCGAATCTCGTACAAAAGCATTGGCAATCAAATGTCACGTAGGCCAAACTCGTAAAGCAAATGGCCTCCCCTATTCAGAGCACTTAGCCGAAGTAGTCGACTTACTTAGGAACGTTGCATATGTAAGCGACGCAAAAGTTTTGGCTGCTGGCTGGCTACACGATGCTTTGGAAGACACAAAATGTTCAAAATCTGACATCGTCGATTGCTGTGGCGAAGATGTACTCAAGTTGGTCGTAGATTTAACTGACGATAGAACAAAGCCATTGAGTGAATGAAGAGAGTATGCACTAAAGAAATTAGAAAATTCGCCTGAGAGCATTCTTTTATTGATGCTGGCAGACATAACCTCCAATGTAGGCCTGTTGCCGGATTTTTGGGTACTGGAAAAAACAGCTGATTATCTTTCATGGCTAGACAAAGTAGCACACGCTTGCAGTTCAGCATCAGCTCCACTATACGAAAGAAATCTCTCGATACGACAGACACATGATCATTAATTCATATAGACAACGAACTAGTCCTTTTCAGGATAAAGTAACAGCACTATATGAGGTAGATGTAACGCTTCGCTTAGGTGCAAAAACAGGTGAATTAAAATTGGAACGAAGCGACCGAGCCCTAGTGGTGTTGTCCTAGGAAACTTGCAGCCAACTATAGCAGTTTGTTGAGTCTAAAAGCTGACATATAACAAGCGATTTTTCCTGAATACCTTAAAAAACATCGTCTAAAATGTTAGTTCCGTAAACACAGATTAAATCAGGAGGGTCCAAATGTCAGAACTTGACTATCATATAGAAGCAAAGGTTTTCGCTGAAATTAAACGCTGGAAGGAAATTCACGACAACGAGTTGCAAAGACAAAAAAAGCTAACTCGCTTTGGCTTTTTCATTGGTGTTTTAGGAGTTTTCGGTACTGCTCTTTTTAGTTACGTTTCATTAGATTTTGCGGTGGAAAAGGTAGTAAACAAGAACTCAGAGAAGTATTCAAAAATCTATGATTCAGCATATTCCAATGTTATGTCTGACCTGATAAGGCAACTGGACAATGACGTCAAAAAAGCTAGTACAAATGTTGAAGAAGTTACTCAATCTCTTATGAAAGTGCAAAAAGAAGCAGAGGACACAGCTTCTAACGGTATAAAATCTGTCAATACGAAAGTTGCAGCATTAATTAAGTCAGTTGAAGACGGCAATCTTGATAAAGTTATTGAACTTGCAGTAGCTGCTGAGGTAGCAGAAATGAATGATCGCCTCAATGATTATGTTAAGTATAACGATAAAATCGAAATTTATAACCCTAGTGCCAATCTGAATATTGACGTCTATTGGCCGAGCGCTAAACCTAGTGATAAACCACGAAACACAACTAACTTACAAGTGTATGAAGTTTTGAGTAATGAAGCACAAACATGGCAAATTCGAAAAGGAAAATGAAAAACAAGTTTTTGATAACTTGAAAGAAGAATAGTGTTCGCGATGCCTTATCATTTAACTAAAGCAAGTAGTGTGAGGGCTGTAAGATACTTTTTCTTAATATGAGTTGGACAAAACTCGTGACTGGGTCATTTTCATGAATACATGGGAAAATGTTCAAGCTTGTACATAGCCACGTGTATGCCGCTGTAAATTTGCTAGCAACATTCGTGGGAAAACGCTCCAAAATACAATCGCCAAGAGATTGCTTTGGCACTTAATAGCCTCTGGCACAAAAGCAAGCGACCGTCCGCAAAACGTATTTTTTAGCTGCACAGATATCGTTGGCTGGCTCAGTTAGACAAACAGCAGACGTTCAACGCCCAACTTACATGGGCTAAAAATAGAGCGAAGCAAGGGAGCCCACGAGCTAATGTCCCAGCGAGCCTGCGACCGGCTTAAAGTAATTATTATGTGAAAAAGGCGGTGTGCCAGCCCGACTGAATACACACCTAAGCTCACAGCTTAGAAAGTACGACGGATGCCGCTAAAGTCAGCGCGAACGCAACAAGCGGTGTGAACGATGCAGTCAAAACTACAAATAATCCACTGAACGCACCAATTCTTAAGTGCAAACTTGCTGAACCCGCCAAAGTAGGTTTTGCCATAGGCATTTTCCTTCAACGATGCTTCTTAGTCTCATATTGAGCCGGGAAGAAGCTGTTCAGACTTTACTGCCTTTTCAAGTTTAAGCCCAGTCGCTCGGTGGCAGTAACCCGACTGGAAGGTATCCAACCGAGGTTGGAAGTTCTTTTCACGCAGAGCGCCTTATTTTGCGCGATTATACTAATGACTGCGCTTATTTTAAACATGCCATATATTACCTTTACCTGATTCGAATCTGTAGAATAGTAGAAAGTAGAGGCGGGCTAACTATAGTGTGATTAGTGAATCAGCAATAATATATGCTGACTCGTTTAGCCTTCTATTTTTGGTTTTAGACCCAATGAGGAAAGTCAATGCCATCATCAAATACATTGGAAGTTTTGAGTTCTGGTGCTGAATCTTGGAATAGTTGGCGAAGAACGGAGGAAGGCCGTAGTCCGGATCTTAGCGACCTCGATTTCGTGAGAGATTGTTCACAAGGAGACGGATTCTTCAACTTGCCTGAGTTCCAAGGGTTTGATTTTTCTCGAATGTATTTAAATCGTGCATCTTTGAGAAACTGTATCTTCATAGAATGTGATTTCTCCGGCAGTCACTTTCATTTTTCCGATTTTGTGGATTCTTATTGCTTAAGATGTAACTTTACGGGTGTAGGCCTTAACGTATCAAAAATTGGCTCAGCAAATTTCATCGAGTGCAATTTCACTAATGCGGACCTTTCATATTGCTCTGCCGAGGATACTAACTTTACAGGTTCGAAGTTAGTGAAAGCAAACTTGAGTAAGATGAGTTTGGTCAAAACTGACTTTTCAAATGCGCAAATCGAAAACTCTTGTGCTTACGGCATTTCGGCGTGGGATCTAAATCTGAATGGATGTAGGCAATCTAACATAGCAATATCTGAGTCAAACAATGCTATCACTGTACCAACAATTGAGTTGGCACAGTTTATATCGTTGTTGATTAACAGCAAAAATCTTCGCCAAGTTATCGAAACGATAACATCAAAAGTTGTGCTTATATTAGGGAGATTTACTCCAGAGAGAAAGGCCATACTCGACAATATTAAATCTCAATTAGATGAACAAGGTTATCTTGCAGTTCTTTTTGATTTTGAAGTCCCTTCTAGCAGGGACCTCACAGAAACGGTTATTACTCTCGCTACTCTGTCTAAGTTCATAGTTGCAGACTTGTCTGATCCTAGAAGTATACCTCAAGAACTAACTTCTATAGTTCCACATCTACCTTCTGTTCCTGTACAACCAATATTGGAATCCGGTGATCAAGAATACGGTATGTTTGAACACTTTAAGAATTACCCATGGGTACTCCCCATAAAGACATACCTACCTAGTGAATTACCTTCATTGGTTGAACAAGTGGTTATCAGTTGCGAGGAACGTTTGACTTCATAGCCAATTGTTGTTGGGCAGATTAGATAGTTTAGGAGCAAGCAATGCGCTTCAACAACATTACTGTAATGTTGCCCTTCAATTAAGAAGGGCACCAAAGGGGAACTTAATTCCCAAGGGCTAACCCATTATTTCCATAGGGGAACCTAATTGTTCCACACACCCCCCTACTCTTCCATATAACTCTCAATCGTTGGGCATGAGCAGATGAGGTTACGGTCGCCGTATACGTCGTCGATACGGTTAACGCTTGGCCAGAACTTGTTCTTCGCCACTTCTGGTACTGGGTAGGCGGCAGTTTCGCGGCTGTAGCTGCGGTTCCACTCGGCATCACAAATATCCGCTAGGGTGTGTGGTGCGTTGTGTAGTGGGTTGTCTGTAGCATCCCACTCGCCGCTTTCTACTTTGGCGATTTCTTCACGAATACCTAGCATGGCATCAACGAAGCGATCTAGTTCGTACTTGGCTTCTGATTCCGTTGGCTCAATCATTAGCGTGCCTGCAACAGGGAAGCTCATGGTTGGCGCGTGGAAGCCGTAGTCGTTCAAACGCTTAGCAATGTCTAGCTCGGTCACACCTGATGATTCTTTCAACGGGCGAAGGTCGATAATACATTCGTGAGCAACACGGTCGTTGCGGCCTTTGTACAATACTTCGAAGTGACCATCTAGGCGCTTAGCAACGTAGTTAGCGTTAAGAATCGCGACTTCAGTAGCACGCTTCAAGCCTTCGCTACCCATCATTTTGATGTACATGTAACTGATTGGCAGAATCGATGCACTGCCCCATGGCGCGGCTGATACTGCGCCTAGGCCTTCACCTGACGTTGCTACATTCACTACGCTGTGGTTAGGTAGGAAAGGTGCCAAGTGTGATTTCACACCGATGGGTCCCATACCTGGGCCACCGCCACCGTGAGGAATACAGAAGGTTTTGTGCAAGTTAAGGTGCGATACGTCAGAGCCGATGAAACCAGGTGCAGTAATGCCAACCTGAGCGTTCATGTTCGCGCCGTCCATGTAAACCTGGCCGCCGTATTGGTGAACAATGTCACATACTTCGCGAATGGTTTCTTCGTAAACACCGTGAGTTGATGGGTACGTGATCATCGCGCAAGATAGGTTCTCGCCCACTTCCTCAGCTTTCGCTTTTAGGTCGTCTAAGTCGATGTTACCGTTCTTATCACACGCTACTACCACTACGTTCAAGCTAACCATTTGCGCTGACGCTGGGTTAGTACCGTGAGCAGAGCTTGGGATCAAACAGACGTTTCTGTGGCCTTCGCCACGGCTTTCGTGGTAGCGCTGAATCGCCAATAGGCCAGCGTATTCACCCTGTGCGCCTGAGTTAGGTTGCATCGAAAGCGCGTCGTAACCTGTGATGTTGATAAGCCATTCGCTTAGCTCAGCAATCATCTCTTGGTAACCTTGTGCTTGGTCAAGTGGCGCAAACGGGTGGATTTGGCCAAACTCAGCCCAAGTAACCGGGATCATTTCTGCTGTCGCGTTCAGCTTCATGGTACATGAGCCCAATGAAATCATAGAGTGGTTAAGCGCTAAATCTTTGTTCTCAAGTGATTTGATATAACGCAGCATCTCAGTTTCTGAGTGGTACGAGTTAAACACTTCGTGCGTCAGTACCGCATCAGTACGCACTAGTTCCGCAGGGATAGAATCGCTGCCGTTAGCTGTGATGTTGCTATCCAATGCAGCGATATCAAGGCCATGGCCTTCGCCTAGCAGTACGTTAAACAACACCTCTAGGTCTTCACGGGTTGTGGTTTCATCAAACGAAACGCCTACCGCGCCTTCAAGGTCAGCACGTAGGTTAATGCCAGCGGCGTAGGCACTTTCTAGTACCGCAGCTTTGTCTGCCACTTCTACCGCTAGGGTGTCGAAGTAAGTACTTTGCTTGATGCTTACGCCTTTTTCAGCCAAGCCTGCCGCTAAAATATCGGCAAAACGGTGAATGCGCTGAGCAATCGTTTTAAGGCCTTGTGGGCCGTGGTATACCGCGTAGAACGATGCCATGTTGGCAAGCAGTACCTGCGCCGTACAAATGTTAGAGTTAGCTTTTTCGCGACGGATGTGCTGCTCACGGGTTTGCAATGCCATACGCAATGCTTGCTGGCCACGAGTGTCTTTACTTACCCCAATAATACGGCCTGGCAATGAACGCTTGTACTTGTCGCGCGTTGCGAAGAATGCTGCGTGTGGGCCACCATAACCCATAGGCACACCAAAACGCTGTGCACTACCTAGTGCCACGTCAGCGCCTAACTCACCCGGCGATTTCAATAGCATCAAGCTCATCAGGTCTGATGCTACTGCCACAATACCTTTGTTCGCTTGAACCGCGGCAATGATGTCGGTGAGGTCGCGTACTTCACCGGTAGTGCCAGGGTATTGTAGTAGCGCACCAAATACATCGTGGTCAGCTGCGGTTTCTGCTGGGCCAGTGACGATGCCAAAACCGAACATTTCTGCGCGGGTTTGTACTACGTCTAGTGTTTGTGGGTGCACATCGTCAGCCACAAAGAATAGGTTCGCTTTTTTGTTTTTCGATACGCGCTTGGCCAATGCCATGGCTTCAGCGGCTGCCGTACCTTCGTCGAGCAATGAAGCAGATGCCAGCTCCAGCCCAGTTAAATCTATCGTTACTTGTTGAAAGTTCAGGATCGCCTCTAGTCTCCCCTGAGCTATCTCAGGCTGGTAAGGCGTGTACGCTGTGTACCAGCCTGGGTTTTCCAGAACATTTCGCAAAATAACATTTGGTACGAGCGTATCGTAATAGCCCATACCGATATAGGAGCGATTGATTTTATTTTTATTGGCAACCGCCTTTAACTGAGCCAGAGCCTGGACCTCAGTCGCCCCTTCACCTGTCGTTAAGGGCTTATCCAAAAGAATATTGGCGGGTACGGTTTGAGCAATGAGATCATCCAATGACTCTGCGCCAATTTCATTTAGCATTGCCTGAATTTCATTCTTACCAGGGCCGATGTGACGGCGAATGAAACTGTCTTTTTGTTCTAATTGTGTGAGAGAGGGAGAATTCGACATAATTTTGTTAAGCATCTGCGTTGGTTAATCAAAAAAGGGGCTGATTAATTCGCCCCTTTTCGTCGGTGTTTTGTTGACGAAAGGGTGTGAACCCTTATTCTTCGTCGATGCTGTTTTGGTAGCCTTCGGCATCCAATAAGCCGTCGACTTCTGAAGCGTCATCGGCTTTGATTTTAAACAGCCATCCGTCACCGAATGCGTCTGAGTTAACTAGCTCAGGAGAATCTTCTAGGTCTTCGTTTACCGCAACCACTTCACCAGTGATTGGCGTGTATACGTCAGACGCGGCTTTTACCGATTCAGCAACAGCAACGTCGTCACCAGTGCTAACTTGGTCGCCAACATCTGGCAAGTCAACAAATACCATATCGCCAAGAAGTTCTTGGGCGTGCTCTGTAATACCCACAGTAAATACGCCGTCACCTTCAGGGCGAACCCATTCGTGCGTCGTTGCGTAACGTAAATCGCTTGGGATGTTGCTCATTTTATTTTCCTAACTTGTTGTTCGTTGAATTTACAAAACACTTTTGCCATTGCGGACAAAGCTGGGCTTAACAACATTTACTGTAACCCACTTTTTGCGCATTTCCACTTCTACTGTTTCACCAACACCAGCTGGAACACGCGCAAGCGCAATTGCATGGCCTAAAGTCGGTGAGAACGTACCTGAAGTAATCACGCCTTCGCCATTTTCGGTATTAATTTTTTGACCCGCGCGCAATACACCTTTGTCGGTCATTACCAAGCCAACAAGCTTGTCGGTGCCATTGGCTTTTTGCTCTTCAAGCACTGCACGGCCCACGAAATCGCGGTCAGCAGGTTCCCATGTAATCGTCCAGCCCATGTTGGCTGCCAATGGTGATACGGTTTCGTCCATGTCTTGGCCGTACAAGTTCATGCCCGCTTCTAAACGCAGCGTGTCACGTGCACCCAAACCACATGGCGCCACACCTGCGTCCATTAAGCCTTGCCAGAAGTCAGCCGCTTGTGCGGTAGGTACCATAATTTCGTACCCGGCTTCGCCTGTGTAACCTGTTGTTGCGATGAATAGGTCTTCTGCTTGTACACCAAAGAAAGGCTTCATGCCTTCTACCGCTTCTTTTTGTGCGTCACTGAACAAGGTTGCCGCTTTTGCTTTTGCGTTCGGGCCTTGTACGGCAATCATGGCGTATTCTGGGCGCTCAGTGATGTCTACATCAAAGCCTTCTGCTTTAGCACGAAGCCAGTTCATGTCTTTTTCACGGGTCGCTGAGTTCACCACTAAACGGTAGTTGGTGTTATCAAAGTGATACACGATAAGGTCATCAACCACACCGCCTGCTTCGTTTAACATGCCGCTGTATAGCGCTTTGCCTTTGTCTTTTAGCTTAGCCACGTCGTTGGCTAGCAAATAACGAAGGTAGTTCTGCGCTTGGCTACCAATCACGTCAACAATAGTCATGTGAGACACGTCGAACATGCCCGCGTCTTGGCGAACCGCGTGATGTTCTTCAATTTGTGAACCGTAGTTGATTGGCATATCCCAGCCGAAGAAGTCGACCATTTTGGCGCCAGCTTCGATGTGCTTGGCATGTAATGCAGTGGTATTTGACATTGCAATGACCCTGTCGATGAAAAGTGAAGCCAAGTATATGAAGCTGTTTCTTGTACAACAAATTGGAATTTTTTATCATTACATAAGAATTTTAAATGTATGCAAGCAAATGCATCAGGAATGCAAATCATGAAACAATTGTCTCTCGATAATTTGCGCACCTTTGTCAGCGTCATCGAGCAAGGTGGCTACGCCAAAGCGGGTGAATGGTTGGGGCGATCTCAGCCTGCCATAAGTTTGCAAATCAAAAAATTAGAAGAACAATTAGACAAAAAGCTGTTTACCAAAGTCGGTCAACGACACTTACCCAGTGTCGATGGCAACTGGCTTTACCCCAAAGCCAAAGAACTACTGGCCCTCAACGATGATATTTTCAGAAGCATCAACCCGACCCCACTAAGCGGCCGTCTGCGTTTGGGCATTCCCAACGAATTTGCGTCAACCCTACTACCGGGTTTGATTGGCGAGTTCTCAAAACGCTATCCTGATGTATCGCTGGAAGTCACCTCGTCACTGAGCCGCGATTTGTTGCACAAATCCAAGCGAGACGAGTTCGATTTGATCTTGGCGCTGGTCAGCCCTCATGAACAAACCGAAGGCGAGGTGATTTTAGAAGATGACATGGTGTGGGTGGGCGATAAGGCCAAGCCTTTGGCTGGCGATATGATCCCGTTGGTACTTGCGCCCGATGGCTGCATTTATCGAAGCCGCGTCATTGAACAACTCAAACAGCAAACCCGTCCGTGGAAAATCTCCTACACCAACGCCGATTTAACTGGCCTTACCGCCGCCATCAAAGAAGGCTTGGGGATTACCGCCTTGGCAAAATCCAGTACGCCCACTAATTTGCATGTGATGAGTGATAGACGGTTACCGTCATTGGGCAAAGTGAATATCTGTTTGTTTAACCAAGACACCCAACACCCCAAAATCAGCCGCACTTTGGCCGACTTCTTTGTCAGCCGCTTGCGCAACTAAGGGTAAAACATGAATTTTGAACACTTGCGTTTATTCGTACGCGTTGCCGCAACACTAAACATCAGTGCTGCCGGAAAAGAAATGGGCCTGTCCCCTGCCGCCGCAAGCGCCAAACTCAACAAACTAGAAGAGGTTTTAGGCGCGCGATTAATTCACCGCACCACTCGGCAGATTTCATTAACCGAGGACGGCAAATTGTTTTTACCCCATGCTGAAGACTTATTGTTTGGTGCTGAAGCGGCCAAAGCGGCAGTCGGCTCGGGTAATGTAAACCCTCAAGGCAAGTTGCGTGTAACCGCGCCGGCATCGTTTGGTCGAATGCACCTTATTCCTGCCCTTCCCGAGTTTTTAAAGACGTACCCCAATCTCAATGTCGATTTGCGGTTAAGTGATGGCATCGAAGATGTCATCGAAGGCGGTTTTGACATCGCCATTCGCGATGCCGCACTCGACGATTCGTCATTGGTGGCCAGAAAGCTTGCGCGCGATACTCGTATAACCGTGGCATCACCTCAATATATTGAACAACACGGCGTGCCCACTCATCCTGATCAACTCGCCGAACATGCTTGTATCAGTTTAGCGGGTGTTGAAAGTTGGTCGTTTGATTGTGGTGATGACATCTATCGCGTAAAAGTGCCCAATCGGTTAGTCGTAGACAATGGCGAGGCGGTACGCGATGCATGCATTGGAGGAATCGGTATTACCATTACGTCAACTTGGTGTTCTTACCAAGCACTGCAACGAGGTGACTTGGTACAGGTGCTTGAAGACTTCCCGCTGAAATCAGCCTCAGCAATTTGGGCAGTATACCCAAGCTCTCGTCTTCTTGCCCCCAAAACCCGAGCGTTTATCGACTTTTTCTCAGCGTATTTTGGCGATACACCGTATTGGGAATCTGGCAACGACTAAAAGCCGAGCAACCGCTCGGCTTTTTACTGATCAAGCTAAATCATCTTTGGCTTCAATAAGATAGTGATTACTTACTGAGCCCGCTGTTCTTGCTTGTAAATGAGGCGCGTATTCGGCGTCATTCATAAAATCCAACGCCGCTTGTTTGCTCGGCCATTCGATAATAATGCGCAGAGCTGCGTCTTCGCCTTGACCTTCAACACGCTCGTGTGTTGCCGTACGCGCTAAATATTTACCGCCGTATTGTGCTACTAGCTTGTTTGCAGGGCCAATGTAGTCAGGGATCCACGCTTCATTGGTGGGTGTAACATCAAGTACTGAATAATACGTCATAAGATTTTCCTTGTTGGTGAGTTGTAGGGATTAGCGAGCAAAGCCACCGAAGGGCTTCAACATTTTGGGAGCAAGGGCGCCATGTCGAGACGTGAGTTCTCCGGGTAAATCACCCAAGTGCACCATTCGAGTAGCAGGCGCTGCTGCCAACCAACGTTCGGCAAAGTTGTCCCAGTTAGTGATGTGTATGTGCGCGTCTTCAATCGTTGCGAAACGCTCTAGCACCAAGACATCCCCATCATCAGATACAAAATACTGATAGGTTAGTGTCCCGCCTTCTTTGCGCGTCTCGGCGACAATGTCTTCCACTACTGCTTTGAAGGATTCAAGTTGACCTTCATTCACTTTTGCTTCAACAATCCAACCAATATGTTCAAACACTGTGCTCTCCTATGTCATTTGTTCAATCGTAAATAGGTCGCCACCGAGTGTGACCTCTGCCCAATAGCCAGCTGTTAATGCCTGCTGTTAGCCGACGAACACAGTGTACTTATTCAAATTAATTTGATAATTGACGTGTTTTTTAAAACAGTTTTAGATTTTTTGGAAAAATAAAAGGCCCGACTGGGCCTTTTTGAAATCGATTAAACAATATTGCTTAGTTAGCAAAACGTCTCATTACCATGGTTGACGTATCTGCATTTTGCATGAACGCGGCGGTAGCTGGGGCGCTCATAAAATTCGCCATACTGGCATCTGCATCGTCAAAGCTTTGCCAATGCACAATGACGCGCCAATAGTTATCATCCGTTAACCCTGATTCACGGCTGATAAAACCAGGCTGTTTGGCAATATAGGTGTCTTCAACACGGCCATCAATAGCGGCAAATTGTGTTGCATCAACACCCGGCTTTAACTTAAACGTCGCAACTTCAATCACATCCGTTTGCGGAAAATTAAATTTGCCATTGTCATTTTTCCAATCGGCTTTGGCCGCAATAGGTTCAATGACATCCCAGTGCTCAACGATTTTACCGCCGCTGATTCTAAATAGGTCGTAAAACGAGACGTGTTCACCCGCAAATTGCCCTTCGCTGATAGCTAGCAAAAAGTTTCCTTGGCCCAACACTTTGTGGTTTGCCGCATACTTCATGGTAATGCCCTGCTTTGCCATAGACTGTAAGCCTTGAGACAACCCTTTGAGCCCATCGGCAATCGCCGTGTTGTGCTGCAAATACTCGGTGGTGCTGATGTAATCCGGCAATTTATTGAATTGGCCATTGATCAGCACATCACTGACAAAGCTGGCAACCAAGGCTTTATTTTCGATAGTTTTATCCAAATCTGTGACCTGAGTCGCCCCGTCTAACTGACTGCGGCCACTTGGGTTAGGTTGAGTGGCTTTTTCAGCTAGGTTATCCCAATGTTCGACAATCTTGCCATTGTCAAAACGAAAGACATCAAAGCCTACTTTAGGGCCAAAAAAGTTGTAATCGGTATGGGCAACGACATAGTCACCATCTTGAAAACTGCGAACCACATTCACTTTGGCACTACCCGGCGGCAACATCTTCATCACTTCACCAAAGCCCGCCAAGCCGTCGCCTACCGCTAGATTATGTTGGATGTATTGGTTTGGATTAACGTACCCAATCGCTTGGGCATCACCCGTTTCAATGCTATTGAGTAACGCGACCGCTTTTTGTTGGTTGGTCAGTGGCGCGTTGTTATCCGCCGTTACTGAGAAAGACGTCGCACCGAACAGTAAACTGACCGCTGCCGCTTTTAAGTATGATGTCATCGTTTTTTGTCCACAGTGTTGAGAAAACACTATGCTAAATGGATGGCGCTTTTGGCGTGAGGTGACAAACGACCAAAAAATGGTAAATATCGAACCTTTTTAAGTTTTTCGAAACTGTGAGGGCGTGTCACCTTGGTGTTTTTTAAAGAACTTCACAAAGTTAGTGACCTCATCAAAGCCCAGCTCTTCGGCGATACGTTGAATGGGTTTATCTTCCACTGACAATCGACGCTTCGCTTCTAACAACACATAATTATCAATCACTTGTTTTGCAGACAGGCCCAAGTCATGACGACAACGTTGATTCAACGTTTTATAGGTGATGTGTAAATAATCAGCGTAATCCGATGCATTTCGAGTCTTCATAAAATGCGTTTCAATCAGCCGAGAAAATCGAACCAGCCAATCACTTTTCGTCATCGCTTTAACACTGTTTGTTTCGCTTTCAGCGCTGCGAAACGTCATGTGCAGTAATGCTGCAAACAAGTGATGAATAATGCTGTCATTGGTATGTTCAAGACGAGTTTCTAGTTCGATTTGATTGATAAGACTAAGGCAACGCGCCTGTGCCGATGGGCTCAATGAGATAAGAGGACAATAGTCCCGTTGCAGCATGGCTGCGCCAAATAGCGGCACTGCCATTGTCGTATTCGCTTGTTCGATAAAGTCCCGTGGAAACAACACCATCTTACCTTGTAGTTCGGGTAGCAAGTTAAAGGCATGTATTTGGTGCTGCTGAATACAGATAACAGTACCAGCACCAAACGCGTAATGCTCAAAATCCAAAAAGTGCTGGCCTTGACCCTGTTCAACAAACAACAAGATGTTGAAGTCAACGCGGTGAGGTTGCTCGGGATCGTGATCTAAATCGGCCTTGCGCTGAACTAAGTTGCCCAAATCCACCACTTCGATTGGCGAACGAATCCATTCTTGGGGCTGAAACGCAATATGTGGGATCGTGTTAGTCATGCAAGCAATCTATTCGTTATCCATCGCAACAAGGTGTCTGGTCGCGACTGATTTTACGTGTTGCCGCAACGCTTGCAACTGAGGGCTTTCCGATTGCCAATAGTGCCAATACAGGGGCACATCAACATAGTGTCCGGGCATCAAGTCCACCAGCTCGCCCGAATGCAGCGCCTCACCCAGTTGCAATTCAGGTAGCAAACCAAATCCCAACCCTGCCAACATTGCTTGTTTAAACCCTTCGGAAGACGGGCATAAATGAACAATCCGCGGCGGCGTTAAACCTTGGTCTTTGAGAAAGTCATGTTGCAGTTTGTCGTGTTCATCAAATACCAAACAGGGTAAATCGGCTAATTGTTCAACCGACTGATAATCACGGGTGTTGACAAAGTCTGGGCTGGCAATCACCAAATAGCGCATCGCGCCTAATACCATGACGCCACCACCGTTTACAGGCTGTTCGCTTGAGCAAACACATGCCATTACTTCACCGGCTTTCATACGTTTTAGCGCAATGGATTGGTCGTCCACAACAATATCAAATTGGTATTGGCAAGGAGCGTCAACATTAGGCAATGCCAGTGCTTCGGGCAGCCAAGTAGCGAGCGAATCGGCGTTTGATGCCAGCTTAACGGTAAGGGGAGCCGCCGCATCTTGAGCGTTTTCTAGGTGCGGTAAATCAAGCGCAATTTCCAGTTGCCTGACTTGCTGATAGTGATTGAGCAGTCGTTTACCCAGTGGGGTCGCCACAGGCGGTTTACTTCGTATCAACACAGGCTCGCCAAAGCTGGATTCCAACTGATGCAACCGCCTGCTCACTGCCGACTGTGTGATGAATAATGTTTTTGCTGCCCGTTCAAAACCGCCTTCAGTGACAACGGCATGGAGGGCATGAAGCAGCTGATAGTCAATCATGAGTTTTACGCATCA
Organism: uncultured Alteromonas sp.; assembly: GCA_963922845.1. Classification (GTDB taxonomy): domain Bacteria; phylum Pseudomonadota; class Gammaproteobacteria; order Enterobacterales; family Alteromonadaceae; genus Alteromonas. Next base: position 2,571 of record CAWUJV010000028.1, on the reverse strand, counting down.
TAAGCAATAATTATTCATTGGAATAATATTAGCACTGTCTTTACGCTTACCGCCAATCTAACTGTTTGTGTTGAGGAATTAATCGTGTCGTTTTTATCGGGTGTGATGTTGGGGCTTAGCCTTATTGTGGCGATTGGCGCACAAAATATATGGGTCTTAAGTCAAAGCATGGCTGGCGCAAATCGTTTGGCGATTGCCGGCGTGTGTATTTTATGTGATGCGTCGCTGATCGTGTTGGGGGTCTACGCCGCTAACGAAATCAAACTGTGGTTACCCGGAATTTTACCTTGGTTTACGTGGGGCGGTATTGCGATGCTGGGATACTTAGCGGTTGGATCACTTCAACGGGTCATTAAAGGTACCTCTGGGCTTCATCTCACCGAAACAGTTTCAGTGCCGTGGCAACAAACGGCGCTTACCGCGCTGGCCATCAGTTTGCTCAACCCCCATGTGTATCTTGATACTGTATTGCTGCTTGGCAGTATTGGCGCGGTACAACCGTCGCCGATGCTCTTTGCAATGGGCGCGTGCTTAGCGTCGTTGGTGTGGTTCAGCAGTCTGGTGCTATTCTCTCCCAAGCTTAAAACACTACTGAGCTCGCCAACGCGCTGGCGAATTTTCGATACCGTCATTGCGGTGTTATTGGGCACAGTCGCTGTGCAGCTCTATGCCCATCTTTAATGACCTATGCGGTTTTAACATGATTGAGATGCGCTAATCCCAAACTGTTAATCACCTCTTGTTGAACCGGTGCAGCGGAAAGATTGAGGACGTCTGCACCAAACCCTTGCCCTACCACAACGCGGCTGTCGCGCTGTCCTTTTTCGGTTACCACCAAGCGCGCAATAGCATGAGACACATCCTGTGGATTGGGGGCGGTTTCCGATTCAAACACCGACATAAAATGAGCAAACATCGCTCCGGGAATGGCGGCCGTGTCACCATAGGTTTCAGCCACGTCGGCCAAAGATGGTTGCAACGCACTGCCATACATATTGGTGGGGTAAGCGCTAGGTTGCACCAAGGCCACATCCACACCTTGTTGCGACAACTCATATCGATAGCTTTCCGTCATTGCCTCAACGGCAAATTTACTTGCGCCGTATAGTCCAAAAAACGGAAAAGTAACGCGCCCTAAAATGGATCCCACATTAATCACAAGGCCATCTTGTCGTTGACGCATGCTAGGCAATACCGCCTGCGTAACGCGATGTACGCCAAACACATTCACATCAAACAGTGCTTTGAGTTGCTCGGCGTCAAACGCTTCCGACACGCCCGCCGCTGCGACACCGGCATTGTTGACCAAGACATCAATTTTACCGGCAATACCTAAGACGGTTTCAACCGCATTGGCGATAGTTTCAGGTTGCGTCACATCCAGTTCGACCGTTTCTATACCTTGCTGTTTGAGCGCCGCCATATGTACGGCATTTTTACCTTGAACATCGCGCATAGCCGCAAAGACATGATGTCCTTGACGTGCCAATAGCTCTACCGTCGCTAACCCAAACCCTGATGACGCACCAGTAACCAATATCACTTTAGACATGTTGTTCTCCTCAAATTAAAAAAGGGGATATCCCCACTGAACGAGGCAAAGTGTGATATGTTCTTAATCATCAAAAAACACAAAGATAAGCACATCACTTGTGCGTAATACGCAACAATGAAATCGCTATTGAATATCGAAACCTTTGTATTGGTCGTTAATGAAGGCAGCTTTTCAGCGGCAGCGCGCTTATTAGATACCACGCCATCGGCCGTATCCCGTCAAATTGCGCAATTAGAAACCGAACTTGATGCACGATTGTTTCAGCGCACGACGCGGCGGCAAACCCTAACCGAAGCCGGGCACGTGTATTATCAATACGCCCAGTCAATTGTTGCTGATATGCAATCGGCAAAAACGGCTGTGCAGAAGATCACTACCCGCCCGTCTGGAAAACTAACCGTTTCAGCAGAGGCTGACTTTGCCAACGTGTTCATTGCACCTATTTTACCTGCGTTTATGACGCACTATCCCGATATCGATGTGCGTTTAGTATTGAGCAGCCACCTAGAAGATTTAGTCGATAAGCAAGTTGATGTGGCTATTCGATTGGGTCAGCTCGCCGACTCTGGCCTCATCGCTAAACCACTTGGGGTCAGCCAGTCTACGGTGTGCGCCAGCCCCGCTTATCTAAAACAACAAAGCACACCTTCGCACCCTAGCGATTTGGTCAATCATCAGTGTTTGTCGTTTAAACTTGGTCTTGGAAAATCGACGTGGTCGTTCGTAAACAGTGAATCATCACATAACCAAACGATAAATGTGGCGGTAAGTGCCCGGCTTCAGGCCAATAGCTTGAGCTTGTTAAAACAACAGGCGCTGCACCATCAAGGCGTGATTTTGGTGCCTAAATGGCTCGTTCGCGATGAACTAGCCGATGGTACCCTTGAGGCCCTATTGCCGCACTACCCTGTATCGCCAACCGACAACCCCATCACAGCGGTATTCAACCACCGAGAATTTATGCCGCCTAAGCTGCGCTGTTTTCTAAACTTTTTAACCGAGCATGGTGAACTTAA
>CAWUJV010000027.1:0-53741 GCA_963922845.1 uncultured Alteromonas sp. | reverse complement strand
GTCAACCGAGTGCGTATATCGTGGGGGTTTCGTTGTTTTTTTATTTAAAAGTTTAATATTATCATTGTCTTGTGTTTCTTTTTTGCATGCTAAAGAAACGCACTATGACCTGGTTTTAGCCGGAGGTGCATTAAAGACCTGTTCGAGTTTTTCGATAAAAAATTGTGTTAAAAAGGACAGTGTCGATGGCGGCAAATCGCAAAATCTATATCAAATTTCGCTCGATGGCTTTGCGCGATGGTCAAAAATAGCGGCCTTTTCAGAAATTCCAAATGCAGAAAGAATGAATTTTTATGCATATTTTGAGGGGCTGAAAATTTCTCAAGAGGCAGTAAGCAAAGCGGATTTTTTGGACCAAATAGATGGTATTGTCAAAGACAACCGTTTTACTCGTAATTTGTCTGATGCTGCTTATTTTTCACTATTAGACAGTTTTGAGATGGTTCAGCTCGATGCAAATGGCAAACGCCTTGTCGAGCGCGTTAGTGTCAAAGACAATATCAATACTCATGCCCAGCGCATCTATTCGACCTTTACAGAGCAAGCCAAACTGCGAGCGAAGTCAGATAACAAAGCGTCCATTTTGGTTGTGACGGCGTCTTCTCGGGACCCCTACGAATCGGCGGATTTTTATCTTGGTGCATTGGCTAGTGAGGGCGTGACGGTAACGTGGTTACCACTTGATAAAGCGTGGCAGCAAGCGGTCTATCTAGAGAAAAAAGGCTTTGCTGGGTGTGACTATTTGGCGCAGTTACGCGAGGAGAATTTGCAATTCTACCGAGATCGCGTTTATCCCGAGCGCACTCAGCAACAAGTTCAACTTTGTCGAAACCCAGATGCGGTTGTCACGCTGATAAAACAAAGCCAAGGTATTTTCTTCAACGGCGGCGATCAAAGCAAAACACTGGCCGCATTGTTGACACCTGATGGGCAGGTTTCTGACGTATTAGAAGCGATTCATCAGCAAGTGGCACTAGGGCAGCTTGTTGTGGGCGGCACCAGTGCAGGCACCGCAGTTCAAGCCGGTGGACGTGCAAATCAGCGGCCCATACCTATGCTGACCAATGGTGACTCTGCCGTCGCAATGAAAAGAGGTGCATTTGCCGTCGATGCGCCTTCTCAGCGCTGTGCGTCATCTTCTCCTTGTGATACAGGCTTGAACAGCGATGATTTGACAATGAGAACCGCAGGTGGCACTGGCCTTTTTACGTTAGGGTTACTTGATACCCATTTTTCTGAACGAGACAGAGAAACGCGCTTAGCGGTGGCGACATTTGATGCGGGACAACGCCTAGGGTTTGGCGTGGATGAGACGACGGCATTGTTAATTCGCAATACACCTGATGGCGCTCAAGCCGAAGTGGTGGGGGAAGGCGGTGTCTTTATCGTTGATTTCGCCCAAGGTCAAAGCATGCAGGATTTGGCGAACAAAGAGCCCATGCGTCAATTGGCAGGAGAGGCGCACTACATGCCTGACGGTGTATCTTTCCTCGTTCAGGATAACCAAATTATCGTTGACCCCAAAGACGCGGCTTTAACCAGTCGTTCGAAGTCAAAAGCCGTCAATGTTGGACAATGGCGCGCGCAAGTGTTTGAGCGATGCGGTAGTCGCCAGTCAATAAAATGGCAGCAATTCGACAATATTTATGTATTAAAACGGTCGGAGCAAACTCAGTTCTTTAAAACCGACAGACGTCAGTGTGGCTATACCTATTTGCCGTTTGTTATTAGTCACTCGTAAAACCCGATACGTTGGGTTTAGTCAGACTGTAGAGACACTTTAGATTTAATCGTTTGTTCGATAATTCCCACTCTGCGATGCTTCAGCCATTGAGAAAATGGTGTTTTTGTTTTCGGCAGAGCAGAGCGAGTAATGAACAAACAGATAGTGTGGTGTAGTTGCCTATTTTTAAGCCTGAGTACCTATGCGTCGCCGGTGACCTTTTTCGGCGATGTACGAGAGCGGTTAACGCATTTATCTGCCGTTGAGTTTGATCAGGATAGCCCGGAGGCCGGTACATTTTGGACCCAACGTATAACCCTAGGTGCAGATGTTCGGCTGACCGAGCGGTGGTCGTTTAATGGCTCGCTTCTCAGTGCTCTTCAAGAAGGGGTGGAAACGAGTCCGATAGAGCGTAACAATCTTGATATCTATGAAAGTTACGTTGCTTATCAATCTTCCGATATCACGTTGGCATTAGGACGCCAGACATTAAAGTTGGGCTCCCAACGTCTGATAGGTTGGCGAGATGGAACCAATGTAAGACGAAGTTGGGATGGATTACGGATATCGGTCAGGCACAGTGAGACATCACAGTCAGATTGGTTTGCTCTGGGGCTGGTGGATGTTGAAGCCAACGGTGCGTTTAACGATGAGACGTCTTCAGACAACTTTCTTGCGGGTAGTTATTATGCATTAGATACCTCACACTCCAACTGGTTAGGTGCACAACAAAGTCAATTGGAACTCTATTATTTGTATACCAATAGGGAAGACAGAGGATCGATTGAAGGACAAGCCAATCAACTTCGTCACACACTGGGGCTGAGGTTTTCTGGTGATGCACATCAGTGGTTTTGGGACTGGGAAGCCGCGTATCAAGTAGGTCGGCATGGGGAGTTCGATATTCGAGCATGGACGATTGCGTCGAATACCGGATTGAGGTTTGATGGCGAATGGAATCCCGAATTGATGCTATCGGTCAATGTCGCCTCAGGAGACGATTCAAGAGAGGATGGGCGACTTGAGACATTTGATGCCTTGTATCCAAGAGGAAGCTATTTTTCTGAGGCGGCACAATTGGGGCCGGCAAACTTTTATAACATTCACCCTTATCTATTTCTCTATCCAACTGAGTCAGTTCGGTTGCAATTAGATCTCAATATGTACTGGCGCCTAGAAACAAATGACGGCGTTTATGGGCCACCTGGCAATATCATCCAAGCGCCCACACTGAACGACGACAAAGCGGTGAACCTGGCTTTTTCCGCTGGTGTTGAATGGGAATTAAATCATGCGTGGAACATCAGTCTATTGGCGACCTATTCTCAACCTCAAGGGTTTCTCGAATCCACAGAGCAACACACGGACGCCGTCAAGTTTGTTGAATTTACGGTGAATTGGCAGTTTCGGTAGCGTTTGATAATTGGACGGCCTCAGTGTTGTAGTCCATAGCAAGAGTGATCACATTCTCGCCTTTTGACCGTATCTATCTATACTAAAACTTACATTTTGAAATCCTGCGGTAAGAGACAGCGTCATGCACTCAACTGAGCACATACCTTTTAGCATCTCAACCAGCCCAAATGCTGAGTTATTCGTGTTTCACGAATATTGGAGCTACAGCAAGCACTATCACGCGGTGTTCAATGCTCAAGCCGAAGTATTACCGAGAGCCTTTCCCGCAGGTCAACCTTGGGGGCTGATTGCCGATTGGCGAAAATGGTTAGTGCAAGTTCCCGAAGCCGAGAGGTTGTGCGCAAGAAGTGTTGGGAAATTCCAAGATAAAGGTATGACCCACTACGCCGCTGTGTGTGAAGACCACCCCATTGCGAAGTGGCAATGCGAGCGCATTCAACAGCAAAATCCAGGTTTACATTGTCGAATATTTACAAGCTTTGATGAGGCATACGCGTGGTTTACCGAATCGGGGTTTGATGTCAATTTTAACCCAGTCTCTTTCGACGAACACTGGTTACAGCCCTCGGCACTATTCGAGCAATTATTGCGGGAACTGAACGTATCGAAAAAAGCATTTCCCTTTATATTCGGTCAAACCTGACGACCTCGGACTACACCCATAGGGTGTAGCCGAAAACGTTTTTTACCTATTATTGAGGCGTCGACAGTCCTGGATAGAGATATTCCCTGAGCATGGTAATCTTCTCACCTTCAATGTGAAACAAGGCACTGTATGGCATTGTCTGGCCTCCGGAAAAGCGGCCTTCCCATTGTGCAAATACCATTTGTGCATCCTTCATCGGATATAATTGCAATGAAGCGGTCATTGACTGCATATCCGCTCGATTAAACCATTGCTGATAATGGCGAACAATTCTGTTTTTGCCTATCAGCCGAGTGGCTGCCTTACCCAGAGATTCGGGCATATCCTGAACACCGTCATCATGCCAAACATCGTCCAAGACCGAGAGATTTTCTTCTTCAAGAGCCGATAGAAAACGCTTAACCGTATTCAATGATTGTTGACGCTCAATGTAGGTGTTGGGCGATTGTGTGGCCCGTTCGATAGCCGCTGAAAATACGTCCCTTGTGCCTTTTTCATCTTTTAGTAAAAACGTGTGGTGGGTTATTTTCCACGTGCCGTCTTTTCTGATGAGTTGGTATTGATATTTTCCACTCACTTGCCAATAGAGATCGCCAATGTAATGGTCTGCAACAACATTGGCAGTAACAAAAGCGTGGCCTTTATCAAACTTGACGTTAATGTCTGATAAATAGTGCTTAGTGACGTCAAACCCGGGTAGCACGGATGCCCATTGTGTCATCAAGGTTTGACTACTCAGTAAGGCCGCTTCCTGGCCCGTCAGTGAGGCGTAATCCAGTAACACTTCGTCATCGTACAAAGATTGTAACGTGTCGAAGTCACCCAAGTCGGCAAGGCCACCTACACTTTCTATAATCGTTTGTACTTTCGCCTCGTCTTTGACATTGGCGTGTACGTGCGCTGATTGCAATCCAATTATTGTCATGAGCCATATCCCATTCGCTAAGTTAAGTAACAAGTGACGCATTAGGGCCTCCTACTTCAAGTTAGATTTGAAGTGCTCGTCGACCAAGTTTATTGCGGTTGAGATAGCTGTCGGATCATCGTAAAAATCAAATTGCGTAACGTCATCGAGCAAGACCAGCTGAGCATCATCCTTTGCAAGGGCAGCAAATTTCTTGGCGCCTTGTGGAATGGCCGCCGCGTCTGAGTGGACTAAAAAAACGGGCTTTTTAAGTTTACTTGCCGTTTGTACCGCGTCATAAGACAACCAGGGTTCCCAGCTAAGCGCATTGAACTTATTGTCGTATTGTTCAATTGCGCCACGATTGGGATTGGTATAGTAGTCGATTTGATACATAACCGATTGTTCATTGGTATTGCTTGCCGCTTCGAGGATAATACCCTCTTCGCTTGCCGCCGCGGCATTTGTCGCTTGTAAAAGTGCAGGAATAGCATCGGCATACACTTGTTGAACAATTTCTCTATCGTGTAACCAAGGCGCTACCGTGGCGACAGTTTTGACTAATGGGTGTTGGTTTCCCGCATCGATAGCATAGCCGGCAGATGCACAAATCCCTAGTGTAGCAAGTTGAGCGTTGTCAACAGCGTCAAGTTCACTCATAAAGTCGATCGCGGCGACAATATCTTTCGTCTTTTTCAGCGGGTGCTCGGTGTAGCGGACTTTTTCCGGCGTGCCGTTAGCTGATGCTCCCCAGCCTCTGAAATCAAATGCGAGGGCTGCGTAGCCTTTATCTGCAAGCTGCTGAGCGTAAGTGCCCGGCATTTGTTCTTTAACCGATGTCCAAGACCCCGATACCACAACGCCCGGAAGATGCTGGCCTTGTTGATAGTTATCTGGAAGGTACAAATCACCAACGAGTGTTTGACCATTGCTTTCAAATTGAACTTGTTTTTTCATTGCTGCCTCTGCGTTGATTGAAAGAGTGAGGGAAAAAGCTACACCCAAGGTGTAAGCCAGTTTGGATACATTCATTGTTCGATTCCCATCGTGTGACCATGGGTAAACTTTAAGACAGCGAGGGCCAAAGAGATTGGATGCGCTTGCGTTGTTTTTTGAAGATTCTTGCTATTGAGTACAGCGGTGAGATGAGTACAACGCGTTTACGCGCGGAACTGTCTCGGGGTTTTCCCGGTAATTTGTTTGAACACGCGGGTAAAATGGGCTTGATCTGAAAAACCGCATGTAATGGCAATGTCCGCAATAAGAGTGTTGGGTTTGGCCAACTGTTTTCGGGCTTGCTCAACGCGGTAATGCATTAGGAATTGATGTGGGCTTTGTCCAATCGTTTGTTTAAACAAGCGCGCAAAGTGATAGGTGCTAATACCGGCTTGTGCCGCCATCATCTCAAGCGTGACATTGTCGTGAAAATGTGTAGCAATGAAGTCGAGAACCCGTTTGTAATGAGACGAGGTAAAGCTGCGATTGAAAGCGACCTCGTCACTTTTTTCCAAGCCGTATTTGTGAATCAGTTTGGTTAAAAATATGCGTGCAAAGCTCTCGAACATCACCGCAGACCCGACCGGACTATTGAGCGCATCAAGCAGCATTTCGCCGGCCTGACAAATATCGGCATCAACAAATTGAGGAATGTTTTTTAACTGAGTATCACTGAGCACAATGCCTAACTCGTGTTGAGAGAATTGATTCAGCTTGATTGGGTTCAGTGTAATGATGATAACTTTAGATTGACTGTGCCATTTCCAACCGGATTTGACCCCTGCTGGGGTGACGATGATTTCGTTGTGCTGTAATAAGAAATCCCGATGTTCTTCATCTCGCCAGTTTTCTACCCGATGGGGCTCATCTTTGAGGTTGAGCAAGATGTGATGTTGCTCAAACACGTCATAGGGCATTTCGCCTGGCTCGGCTTCAAAGAACTCTAAACTGAGAAGTTCTGCCGCCATAGGCTTGTCTAAATCCGCACTTTTGATCAGTGGCGCTTCAGGGTAAATGTCTTGATATGTTTTGCCCAAACTGCATCCTATGTCGTGGCTATGGAGGTAATCAGTGTATCTGTCACAGATAAAAAGGCGTACTCAACGCACGCCTTATTATACGCTTATATTATGCTGACCTGTTAGTCGGGACATTGCTTTCAGTGAGATCAATCTGGTAGCGGAATAAACTCGTTGTCATCACCGGGGATCGTGGGAAATTGACCATTTCGCCAGCGTTCCTCGGCCTCCTTGATTTTTTCGGGCGTATACGCAACAAAATTCCAACGCAAAATGGGCGGTTTGTCGAATTTATGTCCGCCGAGTAAAAAGTAACGGCTGTTTTCGACCGTCTCAATGGTCTCCTCGTCTTCGAGCATAACAAATTGACCCGCTTCGAAAGTCGTATCGCCTATATTGAGTTTGCCAGAGATAATATAACAAGCGGTTTCAGAATTGCCGCAGGGTCTTTCTACTACTGCTCCCGCTTCTGTTATGGCATCGAGATAAAACATGGGAGAATAGGTTTTGACTGGTGAGGTATAATTGTAAGCCTCTCCCGCAATCAAACGCATTAGCACTTTTTCGCGATGAATATAGGGCAGTTGTGCACGGTTGATGTGTAGAAAGCTGGGTTCCATATCGACTTTATTTTCAGGTAGTGCTATCCAGCATTGCAAACCGTTTAATACGTGATCTTGGCCTCTCGTCTCAATTGTTTCGCGTTCCGAGTGAACAATCCCTTTACCAGCGGTCATCCAATTGACATCGCCAGGATGAATCTCTTGAATTGAACCTAAGCTGTCTCTGTGCAACATACTGCCTTCCATCAAGTAGCTGATTGTCGCCAACCCAATATGTGGATGGGGGCGAACGTTAATCCCTTTTCCTGCGGGAAAGTCAGCCGGTCCCATATGATCAACAAAAACAAACGGCCCAACCATGCGTTGTTGAACACTTGGAATGATACGAGAGACGGAAAAACCGCCTAAGTCCTTTTTAGCTGCATTAACAACAAACGCCATGTCTGTCTCCTAGAGAACAATAAGTAGTATATGGATAACGCCACACGTTGGCGCATTATCGATGTGGGATAAGTGCCAAGCGTGCGGAGTTGTCTTTCATCGTATCCTCATTGAAGGACACGATAACTTGTAACGTAAGACTAGTTTCTAATACCTTCAATGGAAAGGGTCATTTCGACCATTCGCGATGCCGGGCCTAAGTCGTATGACATGCCGAAATCAGCCATTTTAAATGTCGTTGTTGCTTCATAACCACGGCGATAACCACCCCATGGGTCAACACCAAAGCCAATTTGACTGACATCAAGGGTAACAGGCTTGGTCACACCATTTAGGGTCAAGTCACCTGTGATAGTGCCGTTACCCGCACTATTTAAGTTCACCTTGGTGCTTTTAAATGTTGCTTTTGGGAAGGCTTTAACATTTAAAAAATCTTTGCTCTTTAGGTGTTTATCACGCTCTGCGTGGTTGGTGTCGACGCTGGTTGTATCAATTGTGATACTTATTTTAGCGTCCGAATGATCACTAGGATCAAGTTCAAAGCTGCCTTCAAAATCATTAAAGCGGCCGTGCAACCAGCTATAACCTAAGTGATTGACTTTGAATTGCACAAACGCGTGAGCACCTGATGTATCAATGGTGTATTTTTCTACGTCGGCCAGTGAACTAAAACTGCTTGCTGCAAGCAACGCAGAACCGATGATGAACTTTCCTATATGCTGCATTTTCATGATATGGCTCCTAGGCTAAATCGTTGGGTATGAGAGAAATATTGTGAAGTTTGATGGGATCCTTGGGGATATCCCGTCCGCGCAATTGCACGGGTAACATATGTACGGTTAAATCTTGTTGAGCCGCGACCATCTGGGCTAAGGCAGGTGGCAAGGCGACTTGCATGGTGACATGTTTGTTGAGCGAGCCTATGCCACCTGTTTGTACGGGCAAAATGGTAAACGTCGAAACATAATGAGGCTTGCCATCAGCGCCACTGATGAAGATACGCGCACACAATGGATGAATCGGGACTTGTACCCGTTCAAATTTGAGTAGGCCGTAGCGGCGCCCACTTTTCATTTTGTTCGCGATTTGTTGTCGACTCGACGGCGATGTCGTTAACGCATAGCTACTGGGTTTCCCCTCAAACGCGGGCGGTTGGATGTTGGGTTGACGATAGTCTAAATCGGCAAACTGGTAGCCTTGATTACGCGTGTCGATCATATCTTTGACCGCAATTCGGGTAAGGCCGCCATCCCATGTCGGATAGGTAAACACAGTATTCAACCAACGCTCGTCGGTGGGGAGTTTGTTACCGTGAATCGCCATCCATGCATCCCATGCTCGGTCGATATTTCCGTGATGACCTGTAAAAATAGGGTCAAAGGCCGCGGTGGGAAAGGCACCCATGTTGCCACCTATCCAATTGTGAACATTGTTGTGGAAGCTTTGCTCCATGACACCCTCAACCAATTCGCCTTGACCTTCTGGATAGGGATACCCACCAAACTGGAAAAAGTTTGGCGCTTGAAGCGCAGCCTCAACATCCATAAAGTCCAACGGTATAGGGTCGGTTCCCGTATACAAGCGCGTTTGATCGTGAAGAGGGTTGCCAAACCCCGAGTATGCTGGGTCGATATAGGGGCTTCGCGTCCAATCCCAGTAAGGCAGTGCAAAATCTTTATCGCCAATGGCTGCGGCCAGCATTTGCTCGACGGAGCGCAAGTAACCTCGGTGCCAAGGCAAAAAGTACCAACACCAATGTACCTGCAAATTGCGCACGGCGCTGGAACAATACAAAGCGTGTTGCAACGCTTGGCTTGTCCAGCCAGTCGGATCCATTGGATTAATATCGGAGCGAGCACGCATAATACCGACCGCTGCTTTGAATTTTTCCAATTCTTCTGGCGTCAAATCTCCGATGTGTTTTCGCGTCACAACACCACGAGCGGTCATCGCGCGAAGCGCTTGCTCAGGCGTTGCTTCGTATTGTCGATATTTTTCCCATTCACCCGGTTGCAAATAGTCGATAGCTTGCGCTAAACGGGGCAGACTAAAACCTAGCCCCAATCCAACACTACCGCTTAATGCCGTCGCACCAGCAACCTGCTTAAAAAAAGCGCGACGGTCATGGTTAGGTCGATTCAAAGAACGCATAATGGTGACTCCTTATCGATCATCACTGAAATTAACCGGTGACCATGCTGGCATAGCGGGTTCCCTTGGGATGTGTAATCCGGGGTAAAGTGCTTTGTCAGCAAATCTAATTTTGCCGTCGACGACAGTCATTACCGATTGGATTTCGAGCAACGCACTCTCCTTTACCTTGAGAATATCCTGATTGAGGATCGCGAAGTCGGCGTATTGACCAAGCTTAATTTGCCCTTTCACATGTTCTTCACCCGAGATATTGGCACTGCCTTGTGTGAAGGTTTTTAGTGCCGTTAAACGGTCAAGTGTATTGCTTCGATCGTACAATTTCTTGCCTCCTACCGTTCGACCAGACACCGCCCAGTAATAAGTGGCCCACGGATTAAAGCTGGATACCCGCGTACCGTCTGTACCGAATCCGACGGGGATGCCTTTCTCTAACATCTTTTTGATAGGCGGCGTGCGCTTGGTTTGCTTTTCGCCATAGCGTGCTAAGAAATCTTCGCCTGCAAATGCCATGCGACCTTGAACGGCGATAGATCCGCCCAGTGCTTTAATGCGATCGAGATTTTTGTCCGTCACCGTTTCGGCGTGATCAATAATCCAGCGAACACTACTCAAAGGCTGGGTTTCATTGATCGTTTCAAACAGGGTTAGCATTCGTTCGATAGATTCGTTGTAAGTTGCGTGAATGCGAAATGGCCAACCTTGCAGTAAATGCAGTCTGACGACTTTCTCCAACTCTTTTTCGGCGTCTTTCGCAAGCTCTGGACGAGCGGCCCTGAAGTTTTCGTAATCAGACGCTTTCCACGCTAGCAACTCGCCTCCACCCTCTATCACATAGCCGTTGTCTAAATGCAGGTGAAGGTTTTGATTGCGCTTGTAGTTGCTCATCCATTTGGCGAAACTGTTGAGCTCTTCCCCAGGGGTTTGAGGGAACAAATAGTTAGAGACGCGAATCGGTAATTCGCCTCTTGCGGCGAGTACTGTACTCGCTTGGTAATTCTCTGGAAACGTATGACCACCACCGCCAGCGTCCACAACACTGGTCACGCCAAGGCTGAGTAATTTTCGGTAGTACTGTTTACTCGAGTTGTATTGCTCATCTAATGTCATATGTGGAAGGGCGGCAATGGTGCGGTACAAGATCATTGGATTGGGATCGGCTACCAACACGCCCGTTGGGTTGCCATCTGCATCGCGTTCATAGCGACTTCCTTTGGGAGGCACGCTGTCTTTGGTGACCCCTAATACCTCCATGGCTTTTTGGTTCAACACACCACCAGAGTATAAATGTAAAACAAAAACAGGTGTGTTTGGCGCAGCTCTGGTCAACTCTTGTGGTGTCGGCATGCGCTTTTCTTCAAATTGAAATGGGCTCCAACCACCGATGACTCGTACCCAGTGTCCCTGAGGAGTACGCTTGGCTTGATCGGCAATCATTTGAATACCTTTTTCCAAGCTTCTTAGGCCTTCCCAACGGGTCTCTAAGTTGTAGAAGCGACCGCCTCTTACGACGTGAAGATGGGAATCGTTGATGCCGGGTATGAGGCGCTGGCCTTTTGCGTCGATGACGATTGTGTTGTCGTCTTGTTGTGCTAACAGCGTTTTGGTAGACGTCGACAGTTCGGTGAACTTACCATCCTCTACGGCAAACCCAGAATAATGCTTACCGTCATAGGTCGTAATTTTTGCATTGTGAACAATCATATCCGGCGCTCCAGCCACGGGTAGACTGGATAAACTGGCAAGCAAAACTAACGCTGCTTTTTTCGTTGTCATTACAAAGCCCTCAAATGGTTGCTATTGCATGTTTTCATTGCCACAGAACACGCTTTCATTCAGAGCAATAGCGATACAGTGATGTGTGAATTGCGAGATGGCCCGACAGCATCGGGCCCAATACAACAGATTACTCTGCGTGCACAGGGGCGAGTCGCTCACCGTGTTTCACTCGTTCCTCCGCGCCGTGAACCATGGTGTAGCAGTAATCAACACCCATGCCGTAGGCACCTGAATGTTCTTTCACTAGATCCATTACCGCGTCATAGGAATCTCGGTGTGCCCAATCGCGTTGCCATTCGAGTAGCACTTGTTGCCAAGTAACAGGTACAACGCCAGCTTGAATCATGCGCTGCATCGCGTAGTCGTGAGCGTCTTGTGATGTACCACCTGAGGCGTCAACTACCATGTAGATTTCGTAGTTAGCATCGTGCATTGCAGATAAAGCAAAGGTGGTATTACACACCTCAGTCCACAAGCCTGATACGATGATTTTACGACGACCATTTTGTGCCAAAGCGTCTCTGACTTTTTGGTCATCCCAGCTGTTCATCGAAGTGCGCTCAAGCAATGGGTGCTCGGGGAATACACTTAGGAGTTCAGGATAGGTGTGTCCAGAGAAGCTGTCGGTTTCTACTGTCGTGATAGTGGTTGGAATATTAAAAATTTTCGCGGCTTTGGCTAAACCAACGGTGTTGTTTTTCAGCGTTTGGCGGTCGATAGATTGCACTCCAAAAGCCATTTGTGGTTGGTGATCGATAAAAATAAGTTGTGAATTTTGCGGCGTTAATACTTCTAACTTTTCTTTGCTCATGACAATTCCTCAATAGATAAAATAAAATTAAAAACGACTCAAATACACAAATGGTATGGAGATGTTTTTGAGCTGTTTTTCACTATAGAGACTGCAAAAAAATCGACAAACGATTTAAACTTCACCGACGGTTTAGTTAAACTATTTTGTGTTTAAGCATCTGTTTTTAATGTTTTATTTTCATGTTTTTACGCATGCTTTAAACCGTGTTTTACACGGTGAAATAATCGCAATTGCTACCGCTGTAGTGAAGTGTAATGGTTGAAATGTGGCCGAGTGATAAATATCAAAGTGACGGTTTGGATATGGATAAAAAAGCGCGCCTGTCGGGGCGCGCGAAGACAAAATAACGCGACTAGGTTAGTGAATGGGTAGGGCGTTAATCGCTAATGAGGCACTCAGTTCCTTTTGAAGCCATTGCCTAAATGCAATTGCACTGTCTGAATGTTTGATCTCTGGTCGGCAGACAATTTGGTAATTGAATCCTGATGATAGCTCTGGACCAAATGGACACACTAATCGGCCTTGTTCAATGTCTTTGGAGGCTAAAACTTTGTGACCAAGTACAACACCTGCGCCGGCAATCGCAGCATCCAATGCTTGTTCCGCATATTCACCAAAATTAACCCCGCGGTTTGCAGACTTAGGCGGCAAACCAACTTGTTTAAACCAATCCGCCCAAGTTGGTGGGTCAATTGGTGTGGCAGAAACATCCTCGGATAGAATGGGGACACGTAATATATCTTTTGGCTCTCGAATTTTTTGACGCTCTATAAATTCTGGAGACGCCAACACCATCAGACTTTCTTCACCTAAAACAAGGCGCTCCATTGTCGAATCCGTATCTCGTGTCAGCCTAACGCCGATATCAATTTGTTTTGACGAGTAATCTAGTTTTGAAAAACTCGATGAAATACGAATATCAATATCTGGGTGCATTTCCAGAAACTGCCATAAGCGAGGGACAAGCCACTTCGCTGCAAAGGAGGGGGCACACGCAACGATTAAGGTATTGGTTTGACTAATCGGCATAATAGAATCGACAGCTTCACGCATACGGTTGAACGAGTCGGATAGGCCAGTCTTCAAATGAATACCTGCTTCGGTTAGCTCAAAACCCCTGTTGATTCTTATCAGTAACTCGCAATCAAGTTGGTCTTCGAGCTTCTTGACCAATTGACTTACTGCACCAGGGGTCACGCTAAGTTCCTCGGCAGCTTGCTTCATGGAACCGTTTCTTGAAACGGCTTCAAACGCACGTAGGGCGAGGAGAGAAGGTAAACGGCGATAAGGCATGTGATGACTCCTGTTGACCAATAGAGCAAGTTTAGATTAGCTAAACTGAATAGAAAATAGGCGTTTCAAGCGCTTCATTGTCGCCATTTACGAGACAATCTATACTCAGTACAACATAAGGAGTTGACGATGGATAAGCTTGCCGCCATGTCGGTGTTTGCCGAAGTGGCTAAAACAAACAGTTTCGCTGATGCGTCCCGTCGCCTAGGGATGTCTCGTTCACAAGTGAACAAACTGGTGATTGCTCTTGAGGATGACTTGGGCGTCACTCTGTTCAATCGAACTACGCGAAAAGTGACATTAACTGCAACGGGAAAAGCGTACCTAGAGCGGGTAAAGCCAATACTCGCAGATGTAGCAGAAACGGAATCTTTGGTTAAAGACAATCAGGAAACGCCATCTGGTGAGTTGAAAATTAATGCGCCTATGTCATTTGGCACCATGCATCTGAGCCATGCGATTATTGAGTTTATGAAGCGATATCCACAGATTCATGTGCAGTTGGTGTTGTCTGACGAAAAAATTAATCCCGTTTCTAACGGATTTGATATGACAGTGCGAATAGCCTCTGCGTCGGATAGCATGGCCTTGATTGAGCATACTATTGTTGAGGCACGTCGCGTCATTTGTGCATCCAAGGCATTCTTGTCTACTTTTACGCAGCCTTTAACACTGGACTGTCTAAAACAGTCTCCGTGCTTGCACTACGGTAATTTACCCTCGGGTAACAATTGGAAGCTAACGGGGCCAGAAGGAGAGAAAAGTATTCGCGTCAATGGTGTATTGTGTTCTAACAATGCAGAGGTGTTAAGAGATGCCTGTATCGCTGGCATGGGTTTCGCGCTGCTTCCCACCTTTATCGCCGACAAGGCGCTAAAAAGCGGAGACTTGGTCCAAGTTTTAGAGCAGTATCAAGCACCACAATTGCAACTATCTTTACTTTATCCACCGAATAGGCACCTCTCTACTCGGATCGCGTTGTTTGTCAAATTTATGCAGGAGCGGTTTGGCCAACCTTACTAGGGTAAGTAATTGAAATTATATAAGGTTTAAAGTCACTTTAGCGAAGCTAAATTGATGCTGAAGTTTTAATCGTTTGTCACCATCAAGGTGTTTTCTGTAGCGTTAGCACCATCGCTCAGCCCCAACTGGTACACCTGATGGTACACGAAGAAACAGCAGATATTGTATTTTACAATGGCCGCGTAAGCACTTTAACTCCGGGAATCAATGAGGTCTCGGCAGTGGCGATAAAGAGTGGACGCATTCTCGCTGTAGGTGATGACGAGGAGATGGAGCGTCATGTCGACAGCACGACAAAAACTATCGATGTACATCGGCGCCGAGTAATACCCGGCCTAAATGACTCGCATACTCACCTGATAAGAGGCGGTCTTAGCTACAATATGGAGCTGCGTTGGGAAGGCGAGCCATCGCTATCTTCCGCGTTGGAAAAACTTCGAGTTCAAGCCCAAAATACACCCGCACCACAATGGGTTCGCGTTGTTGGCGGTTGGAGCGAGTTTCAGTTCGCCGAGCGCAGAATGCCAACCATACAAGAAATCAATGAGGCGGCACCAGACACCCCCGTTTTCATCCTTCACCTATACGGTCGAGCCTTATTAAATCGCGCAGCCATTCGGGTGCTCGGTATCAGTGCCAATACCCCCAATCCTCCTGGCGGGCTGATTGAACGCGACGGGCATGGCCGAGCAACAGGTATGCTTATCGCTAAGCCTTCAGCACTCATTCTCTATTCGACGCTAGCGAAAGGTCCGAGCTTACCCAAAGAATATCAGTACAATTCTTCGCGACAATTTATGCGAGAACTCAATCGCTTGGGTATTACTTCCGTCATAGATGCCGGTGGTGGCGGTCAGCAATATCCCGAGGATTATGACGTTATCAATGCATTGCATAAAAACGACGAGCTCACAGTGCGCATCGCATACAACTTGTTTGCTCAAAAGAAAGGCGAGGAGTTTAGTGACTATCAGAATTGGGTTGAGTATCTCAATTATGGGGATGGTGATGACGTGCTTCGTCTCAATGGTGCCGGAGAAAATCTGGCTTGGTCAGCGGCAGATTTTGAAAATTTTTTAGAACCCAGACCGGACCTCCCCGTGATCATGGAAAGCGAACTCGAGCAAATTGTTTCCCTATTGGTTTCACACCGTTGGCCTTTTCGCATTCACGCGACTTATGACGAAACCATCACTCGTTTTTTAAACGTGTTCGAACGAGTGAATGAGAAGCAACCGTTTGACGGCCTGCGTTTTATTATCGATCACGCGGAAACGATAAGCGAAGCCAATATAGAGCGTATCAAAGCGCTGGGCGGCGGCATTGCAATCCAGCACCGGATGGCCTTCCAAGGTGAGTATTTTGTTGAGCAGTATGGTCAAACGGCGGCAAAACAAACCCCACCGGTTCGAAAAATGCTCGAGGTAGGTGTGCCTGTAGGGGCGGGAACAGATGCGACTCGCATTGCCAGTTATAACCCGTGGGTGGCTTTGTACTGGTTAATCTCGGGAAAAACTCTCGGTGGTACAACCTTGTACGACGCCCACGAAACACTGGATCGTGAGACAGCTCTGTATTTGTGGACAAAGGGTTCTAGCTGGTTTTCAGGCGAAGACGACGTCAAAGGTACATTGGAGCCGGGTGCCTATGCTGATCTGGCGGTATTAAGCGATGACTTGATGAGTGTCGATCAGGAAGCGATCAAATCGATACAGTCAGTTTTGACGGTGATGAATGGCAACATTGTGTATGCCAGTGACGAGTTTTCCTCGTTCAATCCACCCATGCCGCCAGCGATGCCTGAATGGTCTCCGGTCAACAAGTTCGGTGGTTACTATGGTTTTGCTCCCGTTGCATCAGAGCAAAGGCAGCTTGCTACGCAGCAATGCTGTGAAAGTGCCTGCAGTGTACATGGACATGACCACATGATTGCCTGGCAAACCCCTATCCCCATTCCAGATAAAGCAAAGAATGCGTTTTGGGGAGCGATTGGGTGTTCGTGTTTTGCTTTTTAATCAATAGGTGTTTTCTCATGAAGTTACTAATTGGTCTTATTCTTGGCTTCGCCATTGGCGCACTGTGTCACATGTTTGGAATACCTGCGCCAGCGCCTCCAGTGATTGAAGGCGCGCTGTTAGTCGTTGCGATGACGGTAGGTTATGGCACGGTTGATAGGCTAATGAACACGGATGCAGATACGAGTCATCAATGTGGCGGCCCAACCGGTCAACCTTGTGAGAATACTGACGTGTCGGATTCTACACATCAACTTGGGGTAGACGAGCATGATTGAACTTTTCATTGGTATCGTATTGGGATTTGTCATTGGTGCTGCATGCAGATGGTTGGATATCCCTGTCCCAGCACCACCCAAAATAGAGGGAGCGCTATTGGTCGTTGCGATGACATTGGGGTTCACACTCGTTGGCTTCGTCGGCATTTGACTAATACAAAGCAACACACGTTAAACAGGGAGGTTTGTCTGCTACCACAGTAGCCCATCATCACACGAGTATGTCGTTATGGTTAAGTCGGTTCTGCCTTGGTTATTTGTCACGTTATGCGGGTCAATGGCAATGTTATCTTTGCAAAGTAGGGCTGAGCAGTGGAGCTATTCCGTTGACTATATCCAAGGCGAGGGAGATGTTCAGGGGATAAAGTTAGCAGCCCAACTTCATACCGATTGGCTGCGCGATTACAGTGAACATCTGCATGTGTATTTTGAATCGAGTGTTAATTTTTGGGAATACGGTGAGCAGAATAGCCACGATTCTAATGTTGTTTTAGCACTCTCACCTGTCGTTTGGTATCCAGTAACCACAGTCGCAAATAAACCGCTATTTGTTGAATTTGGAATAGGTATTTCTCTGCTTTCTGATACTAATTTTGCAGGCAAGGATGTCAGTACTCACTATCAATTTGAAGATAGGTTAGGCTTAGTTTATCCATTAGATGACGAACATTCTCATCTCGTTGCCTTGCGCTATTTTCACTATTCCAATGCCGGGTTTAAAAAGCCAAACCCAGGTTTAGATTTTATCTCTTTGTCCTACCTTCACTATTTCTAGTCATGCCGTAACACAAAAGCTATCGGAGAAATTACTATGCGAATTATTGATGTTATCAAAAGTGTACCAAGCCAAGATGGAGATGGTGTCAAAATAGCGCGAGTCGCCAATTTCGACAGCCACCTACTCGACCCATTCTTAATGATTGATGAACTTAAATCTGACGATGAGTCTGACTATATAGGCGGCTTTCCTCCTCATCCTCATCGTGGAATGGAGACATTTACTTATATGATCAAAGGGGGATTTGAACATCGCGATCAAATGGGTAACAAGAAAGTGATTTCTGCAGGCCATGTGCAGTGGATGAGTACGGGGTTTGGCGTGGTGCATTCTGAAATGCCAGTGGCAGGGAATGACGGAATGCATGGTTTTCAAATATGGGTCAATATGGCGTCGAAAGATAAATTGCGTCCCGCGATCTATCGAGATTCTATCGATACTGGTCTGCCCGTGATTGACAATGCAACTGGGGCATCGCTGCGCGCATTAGCGGGCGCGTGGTCGATGGGGGATGCCTTTACCGTATCGCCACTCAATCAACTCTCTGCGTCTGCTGCCATTGCCGATTTGCATTTGGTGGCTGGTGGAACCGCCACAATCGACCGAAGTGATTACGAACAAGTACTCGTTTACATACATACAGGTGAAATCAATGGTTATGATGCGGGTCACCTTCTGGTATTGGATTCTGGCACGCCAGTCACGTTTTCAACGGGTGAACAAAGCGGGGCACTGGTCTTTTCGGCACAGAAACTACGTGAACCTATTGCTCATATGGGACCTTTTGTGATGAATACACAAGCTGAGTTAATGCAAGCCGTTCAGGATTACCAGTCGGGTAAATTTGGCCATTTGGAGTAAAACTATGACTCAAGATAAACAGAGTCAGCGTGTTTCGGTCAACGAGCATGATCATCAATTTTTGCAGTTGATTTCGTGTGATTCTCACGCGTGGCTAGCAGATGAACCCATCAATGCTGGTGGCAAGAACCTTGGTCCGTCACCACATGAACTACTGTTGAGTAGTTTAGGTGCATGTACGGCAATGACCCTTCGATTTGTCGCGCAAAACAAAGGATATGCATTGGATGATGTCACGGTTAATTTGCAACACACAGTACACAATGATGGGCGTGAATCGATAGAGAGAGTCATCACACTCGAGGGCGCGCTTTCATCCGAAGAGCGAGAAAAGTTAATGGCTGTGGCAAACAAGTGCCCGGTTCATAAAACGTTGACGGGCAAGCTCGATATTCACACTCTTCAAAAGACTGATAGGTAGCCCCGGAGGCATTAATGGGTCAACTACACGAATCATGGAGTCGCTGGATTATCGCGATTCACTGGTTATCAACACTGCTTGTTATTGGCCTTTTTACCCTTGGGCTTTGGATGGTTGAACTCAATTACTATAGTAGCTGGTACAAAGTCGCCCCCATGTGGCACAAAAGTATTGGTTTGCTCCTAGCCGTAACCACACTGGTGAGACTGATTGTTCGTTCTATAACAAAACGTCCATCGCAGTTTGGACGTTTATGGGAGGTCCATATCGCCAACGTGGTACATAGTTTCTTGTACTTGTTGTTAATGGCTATTTTTATAAGTGGCTACTTGATATCGACCGCTGATGGACGAAGTATCATGGTCTTTAATTGGCTTGCGATTCCAAGCTTGGGCGAGTGGTTTGATCGTCAAGAAGATGTGGCGGGCGACATTCATTTTTGGACGGCAATCGCGCTTATCATCATTGTGTTTTTGCATGGTGTTGCGGCGTTAAAACATCATGTTGTCGATAAGGATGCCACGTTACAGCAAATGCTGAGGTGGCGTAAATCGACGCGTTAGATTATCTATACTGATGTGACAGATTTAATCGTTTGTACAAAACACACACTTCTCTACACTCAGTAGTGTGCTTCTCTTGATGAATTATTGTGACTCATCAAAAGATGACTGTTCTCTTCCCTTTTAGGCCCCGCCTCGGGGCTTTTTTTAGTTTACAGGAGTCATTGTGAATCAAGTCACCACGCCCACATCCATGTGGTCACCACTGAGATCACCACTTTACGCTATTCTCTTTACCGCAACAGTGATCTCAAATATTGGTACTTGGATGCACGAAGTGGGGGCCTCGTGGTTGATGGCTGAAATGACTCAGGATCCGGCGAAAGTCGCACTCATACAGACTGCGGTTTCTCTTCCTATCTTCTTCTTCGCGTTGCCAGCAGGAGCATTGGCCGACTTGATGGATAGACGTAAACTTCTCATTATTATCAACACTGTTGCTTGCTTGATCGCAACTGGCTTGGCTACAACCATCCAGAGCGGTGTCATTGTGCCTTGGGTACTTATCGCGTTTACCTTTAGCCTTGGGGTAAGTGCTGCGTTTATCGCACCTGCTTGGCAGGCCATTGTTCCAGGACTTGTCAATAAGTCTCAGTTATCTGCTGCGGTGTCGTTAAATGGTGTTGGTATTAACATAAGTCGAGCAGTCGGTCCTGCTATCGCAGGCGCGTTGATAGTATCCAGTGGTATAGAAGCGCCTTTTTGGGTCAACAGCGTGAGCTACGTATTTATCATTGCGGCGTTGTTGTGGTGGCGTCCCACTGCAACTCTACGCCAAGGTTTACCCAAAGAGCATATATTACCCGCAATGATCTCAGGACTTCGCTATGCACGTCACAGTAAACCGCTGATTAACACGTTAGTGAGGGCTTTGGCGTTTTTCATTGCGGCGTCTGCGTTCTGGGCATTGCTTCCTGTTATCGTCAATGTCGAAATGTCGGGGCAGGCAAGCCTATATGGTTTAGCCACAGGACTTGTGGGGGCGGGGGCGCTTGTCGGTGCAGTGACTTTGCCAACACTTAAAACAAAATTTTCCTCGGGTGCACTTCTTTTGATGGTGTCGCTTCTGGATGCCATTCTCTTCGTTGCTTTATCACTCACCTTCAGTAAAGTGGTGTTACTGGCATGTTGTTTTCTTTTTGGCAGCGCTTGGATCATCGCATTAGCCAATCTCAATGTCTCTGCTCAAACATCATTACCGAACTGGGTAAGAGCGAGAGGCTTGTCGGTATTTCTGACGGTTTTTTTTGGCGCAATGTCATTAGGTAGTGTGATGTGGGGCAATATAGCCAGTGTCTTGCCTGTGGCGGATACATTACTTATTGCCGCTTGTGTGTTGGTCGTGGGTGGGCTGGCAACAGCAAGGATTAAGTTGAATCTTGGGACTGAACAAGATCTAGAGCCGTCGCTACATTGGGCTACACCGCAAATCGACAAATCACTGAGTGCTCAATCCAATGTAGAAGACCGAGGCCCCGTTATGGTCACCATTGAATATTTGGTTGACGACGCAGACTGGACAGGCTTCTACGAAGCGATAGCGCAATTAGGCGAGGCGCGCAGGCGGTACGGTGCTTATCAATGGGGCGTTGTTCAAGATACGAGTCAACCGCAACGCTTTGTGGAGTATTTTTTTGAATCGTCTTGGCTACATCACTTACATCATCACGAACGAACGGCTGGAGAAGATCGTGAAAAGCAACGTATTGTGAACGCATTTCATTCGGCCGAGACTTCACCTTTGGTTCAGCACATGCTTGCCGTACCAATAAAAAAGCAGAGTTAAGACCGAGTACCGAACGATGATTACTATGCCTACTTTGAGTGTATCTTTTGCTTATCTTATCGCCCGATTGAGTTTGGCACTCATGTTTGTGCAAAGTGCGGTTAATCACGCACTTCATTTTCAGTCAATGGTGGTGGTCTTGTCTGAACAAGGGCTCCCTTTTCCCATGGTGCTATTACCTCTATCTATGGTGGTTGAGGTAATCGGAGTTATCTCCCTGGTCTCGGGCAAATATATTCAACTTGGGGCAGCGCTCTTGTTTATCTTTGTTTTGAGCTCTACGCTGGTGTTTTTTCCTTTTTGGGGGCTGGAAGGATTTGAGCAACAACAAGCGATTCAAAATGTGGTAAAGAACGGCGCGTTACTTGGGTTATTGGTTTTGATTTTCGCGTTAAATGGAGATGAGGCCAACCGAGTGGGTTGAGGTTGGCCTCATCTAACTCTATTAATGAGTGCCTACGTGCTCGATGGGGAGAGAAGGGTCTCTTGACCATTCATTCCACGAGCCAAAATAGGTCGCGACCTTGGTAAAGCCCGCTTGCTTTAAGGCAACATAGGTGTTTGACGTTCGGGCACCTTTAAAACAATACAACCAAATTGGTTTGTTGAAATCTAGTCCAATATTCTCGCACTCAGCTCTTATTTCAGCTGGGGATTTCATCCTAGGGCCGAGAGGGGTTGGCTTCATCATGCGATACCACTCTAACCATTTGGCGCCTGGTAATCTTCCCTTGCGAGGGGCAAAGTCTTTACCGTACGGCGAGCTGCTCTGTCCAATCCATTCGTCAACGTCTCTTACATCCAGTAAGGTAACGTCGTCGTTATTTATGGCGGCAAGCACCTGATTTTTGTCTACGATTAAGTCGATCCCTTCACTTGTCAGCGAAAACGCGACAGGTGTTGTAGCGGGTACTATATCATTGACGGGTCCCCCCGCTTGGCGCCATGCGCTAAACCCACCGTGAAGTACGCGGCTGGTTTGCAGGCCTATGTATTCAGCCATGTAGTGGCCACGACAAGACTGACCGTAACCACTGTTCATTCCTTCTTCATAAAAGATGACCGGCGTTGCTTGAGTAATCCCCATTTTGCCAAACGCATCAGCGAAATGTTGGCGCATTTCTATCAGCCCTTCTTTTGTTGAAGTAGACAAATAGGTGAAAATATCGTGGATATTCACGGCACCTTCGATATGACATAATGCATACTCTTCAGGTGAACGGGTGTCCACAATAACGTAGTCGTGAACGTTAAATTCGTTCATCAATTCATCCACTTCTATCAAAATTTGAGACATATCTCCCCCTCAAGGCTTGCCTTGATTACAAAAAATCTAAGGAAAATGGCGGCTATCGCGCCAAACGTATCAGCGGTTAGTAACCCGTTTGATTTGCGCTTCTACTTGCGTAAGGTGCCCCGTTTTTAACCAGACTCGGGCGCCATTTTCACCCGCAATAGCGTGAATGTGTCCGCCTTCAGGTACACGAAGCCAACTGTGTTTAACCAACTTGTCATTGTGTTCTTGAATGTCGCCTTCCATAACGAGGAGTTCTGCGCCGCCCGTCACTGGTAGATTCAATATGGCGCCTGGTTCAAAGTCATGCATGTACACAGACTCGATGTCGTCCTGATACAAAGGGGTGACGGAAATACCCGGAAAATCACGATGGGGAATGGCTGGCATATGGTCAGTGCGCAAACGAACATGGGTTCTGTCTTCCATTTCGAATTGCCAAAGCTTAACGAAAATGACGCAGCCAGGTGCCGAACCGGGCGTATGGCTAGACTCTGGTGGATTTCGAATATAGGAGCCAACAGGAAAATCACCATGTTCATCTTGAAACACACCTTCAAGCACAATAAATTCCTCTCCTCCCGTATGAACATGAGAAGAGAATGCGCTGCCTGGTGCATAACGAACGATAGTACTGGCTCTTGCGACTTCCGCTCCCACTCTATCCAATGGTCGGCGATCAACGCCGGCCATTGGTGATGGGGTCCAATCTAAATCCGCACTGTGTACAACCACTCTTTGATCAAAATCAGCATTAATTTTCATGATTGGTTCCTTATTTAAAGAGAGGCGCGTTACGCGCCGGTTGCGACTTTCACACTTGGGCGGTTAGCCACGCGTTCACGCCATGCAAGAAGATTAGTTAACTCCTCAGCAATGTCTACTTTTGCGAAGTCAGCAAATGCTAGCCCTGCAAAAAGTGTAATGTCTGGCATTGTAAATGTTTCACCTGTCACAAAAGGTTGGTCGGCCAACACCTCGTTAAAGTATTTCAAACCAGCTAATGCCTTTTCTTTTTGCTTCAAGCCCCACTCTTTATTTTGGTAAGTTTCCAACTCAGGACCCAATCCATCAGTAGCGTGATGGAAATAGGTGCCTACTGCGTCAATGACCATGGCTTCCGCACGACGCTGCATCATGTGAACCACGGCTCTTTCTTTTGCCGTTTGACCGGTTAGCGACGGGCCCGCAAAGTGATGGTCGATAAATTCAGTGACCGCGGTTGTCTCGCCGATAAATGTTCCGTCGTCTAGTTCGAGAACAGGGACAGTAGCGAGTGGATTTTTCTCGAGGAAGGCCGCGGTGCGGTGTTCGCCACCCATTACATCTACGTCAACAGTGTCTACTTTGTCTGTTGCATTTTTCTCAGCCAACGCAATGGATACACGTAGCGGATTTGGAAAGCCTTTCGTTTCATACAATTTCATAGGGATTACTCCAGTTAGTTAAAAAATGGATGGGCAGTAGCTGTATTTCTACAGCTTACCTATCTACTGGTAGGTAATTTAGTGTTCGTTTGAATTTTTGTCAAACTTTTTTTGTTCAAAAAATGAGCTTTTGCCCTCTTTTCGTTTATAAGTTGATATTTTTCAATGTGTTAAAAATACAAAAAAATCTATCATGTGATAGGTGGGAGTTGTGTACGAAGGAACGGGTAGACTAGGTGGAGAGAAAGCGTCGTGTATTGTGACGCGAATAAGGTGTGTGCCCACACCTATGCAAAAAAACGCGCATACTGCTTAGGTATGCGCTTGAGAATATGTGATTATTTCGATTGGCAGGGGGCGCCAGATGCAATCCACATTGTCATTGCTTCGACAAAGTCGGCGTGAGTCCCAGGTGCTGGAGTCCGGTCAATACCCGGCGACCAAGCCCAGCGAACGAGTGGGTCGTCCTCTACGTGATGTTCGAATTCCTTTTTGAACGTTTTCATATCGCCTCGTCCACCACGGTAAGCTAAAAAGCTGTTTTTGGTAGGGTCAAGCCAGTTGTTACAAAGTTGCTCTGGTGTCATATCGTAGTGGATTGCCATAAATGCCGGAGGCATGTGCCAAACGAATCCTTTCATAAGGTCGTTGGCTGCGCCCGGAGGCATTCCCACTTCATCGCCATTTTCGTTTTGATGACAGGTTCTGCAGTTCACCGGTAGCGCATTCGGCATTTGCACAAACTCGCCATTTTGAACCGATAAACGTAGGTTATTGGCCGATGTGATGTTCATAGGATGAGGAATTCTTCCGTCACCAACTGTTGGGTGGTGAATACCGTCGTCCACTACACCATGGCAATTTGCACATCGAGGATGCGTGGCGACTTGGAATAAATACATAAAAGCCGTGTCGGCATTTGGGTTAGCCTTGTAGTCGCTATAGGCATCGTCTGCCGCAAAGGCAGACGACATCACAATGCTAGCGAATACCAGTAATAAACGTCTCAAACTGGTCTCCTATTTGATATCAGCTAAGCTGAGGTTTTAAATGTTCAGGTAACATAGGTAAATCTCGCAGTCTGACGCCAACAGCTTGATAAACTGCGTTGCCAATTGCCGGTGCAACGCCAATCACGCCTGGTTCACCTAGTCCAACAGGAAATTCGTCACTGTCGATAAATTCTATGTCCATATCAGGCACATCATTCATCCGTAAAGGTCGGTAGGTGTGTAGGTTGGTCTTAGTCACTTGGCCATCTTTGTAGGCATTGTGCTCGTGAAGGGCCAAGCTGAGTCCCCATAAAAGCGAGCCTTCAATTTGTGCAAGCGCCCCGTCTGGGTGAACGACAATGCCTGCGTCAATCACCACAGACAGTTTTTTCACAGTGATTTGGCCAGTGTTCCGGTTGACCTTAACGTGGGCGGCCGTGGCGATCCAAGCCGGCATAGTGCGTTCTTGCCCAGCGGTCACCGAAAACCCGATTCCCTCGTCAGCTCCCAACGTTGGATTGCCAATTTTTGTTTGAAGACGTTTGAGCACATGATGCAAACGCGTAGCGCCACCGACAGCTTCAGGTGCTTTACCTGCTTGCTTGCCTTTGCCATCAAGCATGGCTAACCTAAATTCGACTGGGTCCTGACCTGCAGCGATAGCAATTTCGTCGATAAATGATTCAAGGCCCCAAAGAATCCAACCTTGACCAACTGATCTCAACCAGCCCGGCGTAAAGGTTTGTTGAGCGACAGTATTGTTGATAACCCGTGCCCGATGATTGTCCATGGAATACCAGTGATCTGCGCCAGATGCGGCGAATGGGTCGACTTTTCCTTTTTTATCGACACTTTCAGGCATAAAGCCCGGCGCCATTGCTAAGGTCGGCCAACCTGCGGCCAATGCATGCTCAAGGCCTGTGAATGTGTTGTTTGCGTCAAAAGAAGCGTGAAACATTGAAGTCGACGCCGAGCGACTTTGGTCAAACAAGGTATCGTCAGGACGAGTAAAGATGAGTTTAACGGGCTTGCCAATGGCTTTTGACGTCAATATTGCGGGAATACACCAATCGCCAAATAAGCGCCTGCCAAAGCCTCCGCCTAGATAGTATTGATGCATGACGACTTTGTCATCACTGACGCCAGCCGCTTTGGCAAGGGCGGGTAAGGTTAAACCTTGCCATTGATTACCGGTGTGAACGTGCCATTTTCCGTTCTTAAATTCCGCAATTGCATTCAGTGGTTCAAGTTGGAAATGATTGGCGGTAGCGGTGTTATATATAGCACTAATTGTGCGTTTACCCGCCAGTTGGGCTTGGCTAACATTGCCTTCGTCAACAAATAAAACGCCCTCGTTACGGTCTTGAACAACACGTACTCCCTCGCGTTGTATCATGTCCTCACTGACATTGGCTGACTTGCCTTTTTGGTAGGTTACTTTGATGACATCGCCAGCTTTGATTGCAGTGTAAAAGTTATCTGCCAGTACAGCGACCCAACCTTCAAATACGCCACTGGGATCGTTCAGTATTTCATACCCTTGGTAACCTTTGAGGGATGTTGCGGCTGAATCATCGACTTGAGTAACCTTGCTACCGTATCGCGTTGGCGGTAGCACTGGGCGCGCGTAAACCATGCCTGCAATTTCAACATCCAAACCATATACGGCACTACCGTTGGTTTTAGGCGGAATATCAAGTGCTTTACTGTCGTGACCGATCAAGTGACGTTTATTGCTCTTCTTAACCGGTAGAGCCGCGATCTCATCGGCGCTGAATGTTCGATTGAGTGTACCCGACGAGACGATGTCACCATAAGCAACCTTTTTACTGCCACTGATAACAAAGCCTCCTTCTGCTTTACAGCTAGCGGGCTCGACACCAAGGAGTGTTGCGCCAGCATCAATTAAAGCGATGCGCCCGGCAGCCCCGGCTTGTGACAAAGGCTTGTAGGTTTGAAATACGGACCATGACCCGCCCGTGACCATGTAACCCCACTTCGGGTCGGTATCAACATGACGAATAGATACTTTTGACCAATCACAACCCAGTTCATCAGCCACGATTCTGGCCAGCGCTGTACCTATGTGTTGCCCCATTTCCGCTTTGGCTACATTAACCAAAACGGCGCCTGTTGTATCCATTTCAAACCAAACAGTTGGAGAGAATATCTTGTCGCTCAATGCTTCTTGAGCCGACAGTCCCTTGATAGCAACACCTGGGGTAAATGCCATCACCAAAGACGTATTTACACTGCCAATAAGAAAACCCCGACGAGACAGGTTGATCGCATTTTTTTCTGCTTTGATACTTTTCATCGTACTTTCCTCACGCATTCTCTCGGGGATCAAAAGTCTGTACGCCAGCTTGCCCGTTGGCTGCACGCTTTATCGCTTTTTTGATTCGAACGTAAGCCATACAGCGACAGTAATTTGTGCTCATGTGATTGACGATGTCTTGATCACTGGGGTTCGGGTTTTTATCCAACAATGTGGCAGCTTGCATGATTTGTCCTGATTGACAGTAACCGCACTGAGGGACTTGTTCTTCAACCCAGGCTTGTTGCAACGGGTGTTCATTATTGAGCCCTTCAATTGTGGTTATTGCTTTGCCTTTAGCGAGTGAAACGGGAAAAGAACACGAGCGGATGGCGTTGCCATCAATATGAACCGTGCATGCCCCGCACATCGCGATACCACAGCCAAACTTGGTGCCTTTTAACCCAAATTCATCTCTGATTACCCAAAGAAGAGGGGTGTCTTCACTGACATCTGTTTTGACAGTGTTTCCGTTTAGTGAAAATTCGATCATGGTCTTGCAACCTCTAAGTTGTGAATAGCCAATAGTGGCCAGTGCCTGTTGTTTTTTCGCACTATTAGTGTAGACCGTAAAAGATTAGTGCAAGGGCGAGTCAATTCAATTAGTCACTAAAAAGTAACCCCGCCTATATCGAGGCAAGGGTATGATTTTAAATTACTTTTTATGACTTGTTTTTTTAAGTTTTCCGATTGGGTATGCATGGCAACACCTATGCTATCCGTCAGCTTGGTTGGTTTGTGCGATAGCACTTTGAATTGCGTTAACAAAGGTTTGGACTTCATGGGCACCAGATAACCCTACCTTGTTGTTAAAGACAAACGCTGGCACTGAGCTGATTCCTTTGCTTGTCCACAAACGTTGCTCGGTTCTAACGTCTTGGGCATAGGTTTGTTCGGTTAGCACCGTTCGCGCTAATGACGCATCTAAGCCAATCGCACCCGCTTCTGCGACTAAAACATCGATATCGTCGATCACCTTGGCCTCACCAAAAAATGCAGAAAACAATCGCAACTTCATCGCTGTAGCCTTGTTGGATTGTGCTGCAAAATGAATGAGTTGATGCGCTTTGAATGTATTGAACATCCGCATGTCATCGAAGTAGTTAAACTCGAACCCAAGGTCTTGACCAAGCTGGGTCAGCATTGCTCTCGCTTTGATACTGCCTTCCAATGTCGTGCCATACTTGGCCGCCAAGTGTGCTCTTAAATTCTCACCATCCTCAGGCATGTTGGGATTGAGCTCAAAAGGGCGCCAATGAATATGAGCTTCAAGTTTATCTTTCAATAACTCAAGTGCTTGCTCTAAGCGTTTGTAACCAATTATGCACCAAGGGCAAACGACATCGGAAACGATGTCGATTTGCACGCTAGCTTTTGTTGAATTGTTTGAATCATTCATGCTTTTTTCACGTCACTTTTAAATCGGTCGGCATTTTCACGTTCCAATGCCTCGACATCACCTTTGCCAAAAAATGCCCAGAATGGTTTGGGAATTTCCAGCGCCCGCTGTGTTGCCTCTCTGTTGTCAATTCGCTCAAACCAGGCTTGTAAGTGAGGCAACCCCTCAACCGATACGTTTGCCCAATAGTAAGCTCTTGCCCAAGGGTAGGTGGCCATATCAGCAATTGTGTACTCATCATTAACCAGATAGGTTTTACCCTCAAGATGAGCATTGAGAACTTCCATTAAACGTCGACTCTCATCAACATATCGTTTAATTGCAAATGGGTGGTTTTCACCTTGTTTTGCAGCAATACGTTGAAAATACATCGCCTGTCCCATCATCGGGCCAACACCGCCCATTTGAAACATTAACCATTGCAGTGTGCGCGACTTGTTTTTTTCATCACTTGGTAAGAATCGCCCATATTTCTGTGCTAAGTACCACAATATTGCCCCGGATTCGAACACCACAAAGTCGTCATTCGATCTGTCGACTATGGTCGGAATGCGGCCATTAGGGTTGAGCTTTACGTAATCTGGTGATTTTTGCTCTTGCTTAGAGAAATCGATAAACGTGAGGTCGTACTCAATACCGGCCTCTTCCAGAAAAATGACCGGTTTCCAACCATTCATTGTTGAAGCGGTATAGAGGTGAATCGCTTTGTGCTGGCTCATTTGCTAGCTCCTTATTGTGATGTATTTGGGCGTTGCTCTTCTACTATGATGGCGACAACGTCAGTCTCGCCGATATTAGTCACTTGGTGTGTCCAAGTCTCATGCCACATCACTTGACCACTTGATACATCTACGTCAAAAGCGGGGCCAGTTGATGGAGTGATACGAAGTCTTCCGCTCGTTTCAAAATAGACGGTTTCATTGTGATGAGTATGAACCTTGTCGCTCTCTGATGGTTTAAGAATCATTTTCATCACCACGACGTTGTCGTTCTCGAGCAACAACTGATAGTGCGCAGGCGAAGCAACATGGGCGACATCCGCTGGATTACTGTTAACGTTTGGTGTGAGTATCGATAGCGAAATAGCCAAAAAGCGAACTAAATGGGCTGAAGGTCTCATCGTGGTGGCCTCAGAAAAAACGAGCCAAGTGGGCATCGAATCGCGTAAAGTCGTTTTCAATGTCGGCGTTTTTCATTACGTCAAAACAGGCAAACGTATCGAGGGGAGTCATATCGAAGAATCGGAAGTTCATATGCATAGGGAAAAACAAATCATCAACGCTTTTACCTTGGAATAAAAACTCATCGGGATCGTCGAAGGACTCTGCTGGCGCATTAAATGTCAGTGATAACATATAGCGCTTACCCGATAAGGTTCCACCCGTACCGTAGTTCGTTTTTGGGGCGTCGGCGTGTCTGCCGTCACCGTTACACAATTGGCCTGCCATTCCTGCGGTGTAGACTTCGTCCATGTACTTTTTGAATGACCAAGGTACGCCCATCCAGTTAACGGGTGATTGCAAAATAACGGTATCTGCCCACTGGTGATTGGCAAGCTCGGCGTCTATATCGATTGTCTCTTGCATAGTGACAACACGCACTTGGTGACCTTTTTCTTCCAGTAGATTAACGGCTCTGTCGACTAAAGCTCCATTGAGTTTGCCTTCAGAAAACGGGTAGTACTGATGGGCGTTGATGATAAGAATATGACTCACGATACACTCCAATAAATTTGTCGAAACACAATAAGATAATATGTGGTATATTTTAGTTACCTAAAGTTGTTGTGCAATTAGTATACTTTTAGTAACTACCCATTTTGAGGTGTGCGAACATTGAAAAGCCAAATAAAAACAGATAGTAAGGGCCGAAAAATAGTTTTTAATGTGTGTGATGAACCTTGTTCAATAGAACGTGGGATGCGGCTAATCGGGGGAAAATGGACGGCCTCCATTATTTATCATTTAAAAGACCAGCCAGTGCGATTTAACGATTTATGTCGAATGTTAGGTGGTGCGAGCAAAAAGATGATTGACCAACGATTAAAAGAACTTGAAGCCAATGGAATGGTCTTGCGTGAAGTGATTGAGCATCGTCCAATTGCGGTGACTTATGAGTTGACGGAGTTTGGTCGTTCTGCACTCGATATTCTTGAGCAGCTCAGAGTGTGGTCTGAAGCACACAGTGTGGGCCAGCAAGGACAACCTCAATCTTAGGCTTCCTGTCGCGATGACTTAAAGTAGCGATCAGCCATGACGGTTAAGGCTTGGCGGTGTGCTGTAACGGCAATCGACGTATCGTTTTCGCTATTTTTAAATTGCCCCATACCCGCAAAAAGGCAGTACCAAGAAGGGCGTAAATACACTAAATCAGGCGCAACATCGTTAAGCGCGGCGTCGAAGTTACGCCCTTGTGTCCAAGTTTGGTGTAAGTAGTTAAGTGTATCGGGTATGGCCATCTCTTCACGGCACGCGCGCCAGTAAGGCGAATCTGTTCGATCGTTGAGTAAGTAATGTGCGGCAATGTAATCGCGAATTCCATCAAACATACGATTGAGATCGCGGTTATACACTTGGGTCTGTTGTTCGTTGGGGGCTGGCTGCCAATGCTCAATAAGTTGGGTTATGGTGTACTGAACAAGCATCAGTGCCGTTGCCTCAAGAGGCTCTATAAAACCTTGAGCAAGGCCGATTGCCGCGCAGTTACCCGACCAGTGTTGTTCTAATCGTCCCACTCTCATGTCGAGGTGCCTTGCACTGACATCACTATTCTCACTTACACCTAGTTGTATGCGTAATTCGCGTTCCGCGTCTTCTGAGTCAATAAAGTCTTTTGAATAAACATAACCGTTGCCAACGCGCGACGTAAGCGGGATTTGCCACATCCAGCCATGTGTAAGCCCATTAGAACGCGTTTGCAACGCTATGACATCGTGTTGTCTATGGGGTGTTTGAATCGCAACGGCAGCATTGTTAAAAAGCGTATTGGCATAACTATGATAACCGCGTTTCAAGGCTTGCTTGGCTAAGATACCGCGAAATCCCGAGCAATCGATGAACAGGTCTGCGGCTATATTGCCGTGTTTAGATGTGTTCAACAGGCGAATGTTGTGTCCATCTGTTTGAACGTCTTCAATCGTATCGATGATATGAGTCATACCGCCTGCGACACAATGTTGTTTCATGATGGTAGCCAGCTTACCGGCATCAAAATGATAGGCGTAGTCGATATCCGTGTCAGCGTTGAGTGACGACGGTGAGAGTCCTTGCCTGACTAATTCAGCTGCCATGAAGTAGTGGGCTGGTTGGCAATCCGTTTGATGTCCCTGTCTTCGGCGATTGACGCTATCAAAAAACGCGTTGCCTGTCTCTAAATCAAACGGCATGAAAAAGGGGTGAAAGTAACCTGGGTAAGCTGGATTTTGGGTCCAATGATCGAACTGTATTCCGACTTTGTAAGTGGCGTCACAAGCGGGCATCCAGTCACTTTCTTTTAACCCTATTTGCTTAAAAAAGTGCTTCATGAAAGGCGTCGATCCTTCACCGACACCGATCGTGCCTATGCTCGAGGATTCAATGAGTTGAATCTTTGCGTTTGGCCAATGTTTTTGCATTAAACACGCCGTCATCCAGCCTGCAGTACCTCCACCAACAATGACAACAGAACTGGGATGAGACATAGGCTAAGCTCCTTGGGTAGACTCGCGAACAACGAGTTCAGGGGTAAAAAACACAGGCTCGGATGGCATAGGTTTTCCCGCTTTTTTCTTAGCTTTAATACTATTAATGAGCGATGAGGCCGCCGATTTTGCAATTTCTAAGGTTGGTTGCGCTGCCGTGGTGAGCGGCGGAAATGTTTGGCGAGAGAACGGGCTATTCTCAAACCCAGCAATCGCTAGATCACTAGGCACGTCTAGGCCTTTCATCCTTGCGCCGAATAGTGTTCCCGCTGCAATTTCATCATTGCATGCAAACACAGCCGTGGGACGTTGTTTGAGATTAATCAGTACCTCGGCACTTTCGACACCTGTGCCAAACGAGTAGGTACCATCTATGATTAAATTGGGGTCTGACGGGATCTGATTGTCGTGCAAAGCCGCTTTGTAACCGTTTTGTCTTTCAATGGTTGACTTGTGCTCTCTGTCACCTGCGATGAACGCGATATTGGCGTGACCTTGTTTAATCAAGTGGTTGGTGATGGCATAGGCAGCCTCAAAGTCATTGACGAGAACACAAGGTAATGGGGTATCCGGCGCGTGGTTACCCGATAGTACCCGCACGTAATGTATACCTTTTTCGTCCAATGATGAGAGGACCTCGGGCATTTCTGATAAAGGGGGGGACAAGACGAGCCCCGCGAGCCTGGCGCTCTCAACCATGTGAATCAGCTCTTCAACAATTGATGGACTAGACGCGTCGCAGGGATGGATCAAGAGTTCGTATCCATTGGTTCGACATTCGTCTAAAATACCGTTTTGCATGTCGATGACGTAGTACGCATTGGGGTTGTCATAAACATATCCCAACACGAAGTTGTCCCGCCCTGCGAGATCCCGCGCCGCTTTATTTGGCTTGTAGTCCAATACCCTGATTGCCTCTTGAACTTTCGCTAAGGTATTGGGTTTAACCGTTCCTTCGTTGTTAATGACACGCGAAACGGTTTTGATTGAAACCCCGGCGTAATCAGCGACACTTTTTATGGTTGCAGGCACAGATCTTCCTTTAATTTGCGGGTACGGACTCGATTAATGCGCACTTAACTATCCCATACCTAGTTGTTAACAGCCCCTTATTTTAACCCACTTAGGCTAATCGAAAAGCCCTTTATTTACGTGGCTTGGCGGTGTTTTCTTTTGAACACGCAGTCAGCTTTTTTTTAACATTTTTGTAATTTTTAATTTGCAAAGCTATTTTTTATACAGTAAGGTTACCACTCAATGACAACGTTGTCATTATTTTGAAATCGAAATAATAGCAACCTCTTGTCATTTTATTTAACCGTAAATGACAGCGTTGTCATTCTGAGAATTATAAGGATTTGGACGATGAACACACACAGAGTCAACAAACTTACTTCTAGTTTGCGACTGGCGTTTGCCCTAGGCGCTGTCGCTTCGGTAAGCGCCACGCCAGCGTTCGCGCAAGAAGGTGCTGAAGATACAGAAGTGATTCAAGTAACTGGTATTCGAGGTAGTCAAAAAGCCAATATCAATGCAAAGCGACTGTCTGATGCCGTCGTAGATGCCATTACTGCAGAAGATATCGGTAAGTTTCCAGATAAAAACGTTGCAGAGTCATTGTCTCGCATCCCCGGTATTACCATTGATCGGGACTTCGGTGAAGGTCAAGGTGTGACTATCCGTGGTGTTCAGCCAGATCAAAACTTAACATTGGTAAATGGCCAAGCGGTCGGTACTGCTCAATGGTTTGTCTTATCGGATGCGACACGTAACTTCAACTTCGAAATCCTAGCGTCTGAAATGATTTCTGGCCTAGAAGTTTATAAATCTTCACAGGCGGATTTAGACGAAGGTGCGTTGGGTGGTACCGTTATTCTTCGCACTCGTAAACCATTAGAAATGGATGCCAACACTGGGCAAGTATCCGTTGAAGCGCAATACAACGATATTGCCGAAGAGACAGACCCTTCCATTTCAGGTCTGTATAGCTGGAAAAACCAAGATGAAACGTTTGGTGTGCTTTTTTCTACTAGTTATCAAGAGCGTACAGTTAGACGTGAAACCAATGAAGATTTTGGATGGTTTGGTCCCAGTATCGCCCGCATTGATCCCTTGATTGAAGCACCGGCAGGTGCATCAGACAAAGGTGCATTGCCATGGGGAATGGGGTCCGCGTTGTTCCAACAAGACCGCGAACGTCTTGGTTTCGATGTAACGGCTCAATGGGCGCCTAATGAAGACTTCGATGTTTCTTTGCACTATTTGTCATCGACACTTAAGGCCGACAACGTAAACTCAAACCTGATTGGTATCCCATTCCGCGGTATTGCGTTCTTGGGAACTGACACTAACCCCGGAACGGTAAGTAGTGACGGTATCGTAGAGTCACTCGACGTTTCTGGTGTAGACAATCGCCCCGCATGGGCTCGCCACATGGCATACGATAATATTTTCCGCGAAGGCTCTGAAATGTCGACGGAAATCTTGGATTTGGAAGGTACCTATCAACTAGAAGAGGGCACCATTCACTTCCAAGTGGGTACGACGACGGGTGAAGGGGAAAATCGTGATTTCTTCACCGAGTTCTGGGTGGACGCGAATGATCCTCGCGCGGCGTTTGACTTCTTCAATCCTGGTGGCACTGACCCGTATATTGATTTCACTGGCCCCAGTCCGTGGCTAGCAAATCCCAGTGATGAGATGTGGTTGGGTGGCATCTTTGATCAGAAGAACGTGACAGAAGATGAAGAAAACTACGCTCAGGTAGACTACTCTCATTTTGTTGATTGGGGGGCGGTCACTGAAATCAAAAGTGGTTTTAAACTGCGTAGCCGTAGCTTCTCGCAAAACCGTCATCGCACCGATCTCAATAATCTTGCCCCGATTGGCGAGGGTAGTTTAGGGCCTGCTAGTCAGTTTTGGTCAGGTGATATGGTCAATGTCGACCATTCTGAAACCAATGCGGTTGCGGCAAGCTACTTCTTCCCAGATCGCGATACCATGTACAACGCGCTATACAATGTAGCAGAGTGTAATGACGCGAACTCAGACGGCCTGTGTCGTCGAAGTGATGTATTCCAGTCAGATGCGTCATTTGAAATAGAAGAAGACATTACCGCACTTTACACTATGGCGAAGTTCAGCGGAGATGGCTTTAGAGGTAATGTGGGTCTGCGTTATGTTGAGACTGACACGACATCAAATGGTTATGACCTCAATACCGGTGCAGCCGTGTCCTTCGATGGTGGCTACAACGAGTGGTTGCCAAGCCTGAACATTTCTTATGACTTAACACAAGACGTTGTATTGCGTTTTGCGGCTGCCCGAGTCATTACTCGCCCGGCTCCATTCCAGTTAGCGCCAGCCGTTAACCTTACGCCTGAGACAAGTTCGGGCACGGCAGGTAACCCCAGCTTGAACCCATTGACAGCCAATCAGTTTGAAGCGGGAGCTGAATGGTATTTCGATGATGCGTCAATCGTTGCCTTCACGGTATTTAAGAAAGACATCAATGACTTTATCTTTACGAAAACAGTGGCTCGTGAAATCAATGGTCAACAAATCAATCAGTTGAGTACACCTGAAAACGGTGGTTCAACGACAATTGAAGGGTTTGAAGCACAAATTCAACATACCTTCGACAATGGCTTTGGTGGATATGCCAACTACACCTATACGGATGTAGCCGATGCGGACATTGATGAAGCGGCGCCTGTTTTGGATGATGATGGCAACATCGTGGGCGCGACCTTGGTGACACGTACGGTGAGCTTCCCGAATACGTCAAAAGACTCATTTAATATCGGTGTTTACTACGAAACTGACTTGTACAGTGCACGTCTGAACTACAACTATCGTTCTGAGTACTTTATTGCGCAAACGGAAATCGGTGACAGGTACCGTGATGAACAGTCACAACTGGACGCGCAGTTCAGTTGGAACCTCACTGAAACCATCACGCTAAAAGCCGAAGCATTGAATTTGACCAATGAAATTTGGGAAAACTACTATGTACGTGAAAGCGATGGTAAGCGCCTTGGCGGCACACAAAGTGCCAATGGTCGTCGCTTCTTCATCGGCGCAAGTATGAAGTTCTAATCATGAGTGTGTTTGCCAGCCTTTAACAAAGGCTGGCTCGGCGCAGTAAGATGAGTCACGGTTATGAATAAATACAATATTGTTATTGTTGGCGGTGGGACCTCAGGTTGGATGGCGGCAAATATGTTGTCTGTCGAGCTACCCTTGGCCACTATTACCGTGATCGAGTCTGACGCTGTTCCCACTGTTGGGGTTGGCGAAGGTTCAACCCCCTTTTTTAAGACATTTTTTGAACAAATAGGCATTAGTGAAAAAACCTGGATGCCTGCATGTCACGCGACCTATAAAAATGGTATTACGTTTCCGGGATGGGCGGGCGAATCAAGTCAAAATCATTATTTTCATCCCTTTTACAATGAAGTCGATAGTGAGCAGGTTCCTGTTTTTTTCGCAGCATGTGCCGCTCGGTTAAAAGGATATAACTGCTGTGCAGCGCCCGATGATTTTTTTGTCACCGGTCATTTAGCCCAGCACCACAAAGCCCCAGTGCATCGGGACACAAGTTTGGACTATGGCTATCATTTTGACGCGGGTTTGCTTGGAGAATTTCTTAAAAAAGTGGCGCTTGAAAAAGGCGTGATACACGTTAGTGATACTGTCAGTGATGTCAACGTTGGTGATGACAACCAAATCCAACACCTCGACACACGGCGTTCTGGTCGTTATCAGGCGGATTGGTTTATTGACTGCACGGGTTTCAAGAGACTACTTATACAGTCAGCGCTGCAACAATCGTTTATCAGTTATCGCGACTACCTATTGTGCGATAGCGCAGTGGCGTTTGCGGCGTCGTGTGACGAGGCTGCCTCTCTTCAAAGCAGTACTCTCTCTACCGCGGTAAAGGAGGGGTGGATTTGGACGATTCCGCTTTCTCATCGCACTGGGACGGGATTGGTATACAGTGCGGACTATGTGACGGAAAAAGACGCCATCGCGGCCTTGTCTGCTTTCCATCAAATGGATAGGCCATTGCAGTATAAATCGTTACATTGGCATCCGGGGTATGTTGAAAATTCATGGGCTGGGAACTGCGTTGCTATCGGATTGAGTCAAGGCTTTTTAGAGCCTCTCGAAGCGCCAATGCTCAATATCACACAACAGTCTATTAGTTTGTTTATTGAGGCCCTTCGACAGGAACAGCCTTCGCGTTGCCAGCGAGCCTTCAACCAAAAAGTGCAAGAGATGTTTGAAGGGACACGTGACTATGTACAAGCTCATTATTTGCTTAACCAAAGACGCGATTCAGATTTTTGGCACGTGGCAAGGCGAGAATTAAAGGTATCGGCCGAGTTGGCCAGCCTGCTTGAACACTGGTCTAAGGGATTATCCATAGATAGCTGTTTGGGCGCTTTCCCCCATTTGAATTTCTATTTAAAAACATCTTGGTACTGTTTGCTATCAGGATTGCAGTACTTTCCACAGAGTAAGTCCGACATCCCCGCACACTCGGCGCGTATTATCGCTAACGCTCAACAACGAGCAGCGAATATCGCGCTGGATTTTTTTGATCATAAAGACGTGATAACTGGGATAGGCAAACGTGGATGTTTCGAGGAGTTAAGTTTTGCGTAAACCACTATTAATTGCCATTGCTACGCTGATAACGGTGAGTTGTAGTACTCAGTTCCCGTCGTCGTTCGAGACAGACGCAAGTGCGATTGCACGGCAACTAGACGTCAGTTATCAGGTCAACAGTAACGTCGGGCAAGTCGATTGCCCGTCAGATGCAAATGCCGGTAAATGCTTTTCAGCAACGATGACATATGAAACTGGTGAATCTGGTATACCAAGTCGTGCAACAATTTACTTTAGTCACATCGCTCCAATAGTGTCTAGCAGTCTCGATACTGTCGTTATTCAACATATCCAAGGGGATTTGCACAGCTTGCGATTCAATGATGGCATCTCTCCAAATACTCGAGTTTCGTTTGAGGTACTCGCGCCGTTTTGGCATGCAGCGCGAAGTGATGTCATGCCCAATCAGTATTTGATTATTGATGACAGTACACCGCAGATCATCGCAAGCACTGCCCGAGAAACCGAGACGGGAACGGGAATATCATACAGCGCCCATGCTGGTAGTTGGGCTTTGGCTAGACAATACAAGCGACATAGCGACGACGAACTGCCACTCGACACCGCCGAGACGCTCTACGAACAACTTCCGGACACATGGTCACATGTCGCAGAAGCTAGGGTCATACCACAGGTCGAAAAACGCCAGAAAACGGGACAATACCGTGTATTTAACGGGCTATCAAAAGCGGCGCTTTCTCGGCATTTAGATGGATATGTTGTCACTCAGCTGGAAAAAGCGGGTTTAAAATTAACCAATCGCGGTGAGGCGATTGAATTGACGGTCGAGCCGGCGCGATTTGACTCGCCCTCGAGTTATGTATTGAGTGTGAGTGACTCGATTCGCGTTGTCGCAGCTACTGAAGCCGCGGCGGGTTATGCGCTAATTACGTTGTCACAGCTTGTCGATTCACAAACAAATCAAATTGAGCTAACAGAGATATCGGATAGCCCAAGGTTTGAATATCGAGGCGTACACCTTGATATTGCTCGTCATTTTCTAGGGGAGCAAGCCGTTGATACTGTGCTAGAACAAATGTTTCAACTGAAACTCAATACGCTGCATCTGCACCTCAGTGATGATGAAGGATGGCGTGTAGAAATCCCAGCGCTTCCAGAATTAACCGAGATTGGCGCGTATCGATGCCACGACCTTTCTGAAACCCACTGTATTTTACCTCAGCTAGGGTCTGGGCCGCACCGAGACGCATTGGGCAATGGGTTTCTTTCCGTCGCCGACTATCAACGTTTGCTTAAAAAAGCCGCTGCACTCGGTATCGAAGTCATCCCTTCTTTTGATATGCCAGGTCATGCTCGTGCCGCGGTTAAAGCTATGGAAGCAAGGTACAAAAAGTACTTTGCGAAAGGCCAAATCGAAGCAGCGAAAGCGTATTTGTTGTCTGATCCCAATGATATGTCTGATTATGCGTCTGTTCAGTTCTACAACGACAATACTATGAACCCGTGCATGGAAAGCAGTTATCACTTTGTTGAGACTGTACTTAAGTCATTGATTCGTATACACCAAGATGCCGGGGTTAAACTGAATACCTATCATCTAGGGGCAGATGAGACCGCTGGGGCGTGGGTAAAATCACCGATATGCGAAGCATTGGGTGAAGATCCCCGTCATTTGCGAAGCAAATTTGTAAGCCGTGTCGTTGATATTGGCAATGCGCTTGGCTTAACTATGGCTGGCTGGAGCGATGGTATGGAAGATACCCTCGAATATATCGCTTCAAAACAAGTGCAAGTGAATATTTGGGACACGCTTTATGGTA
This sequence comes from uncultured Alteromonas sp., assembly GCA_963922845.1. GTDB lineage: Bacteria > Pseudomonadota > Gammaproteobacteria > Enterobacterales > Alteromonadaceae > Alteromonas. Next base: position 13,709 of record CAWUJV010000027.1, on the reverse strand, counting down.
ATGGCGCGACGAAAACCAACGAATTTGTGGCGCATCAGATCCCGACGGTGTTGTCTTTTCCCGATATCTTGTACTTCGATTTTCCCTATCGAAATCATCCCAATGAGCCGGGCTATTATTGGGCTTCAAAATCGACCAGTACTAAACGTGTATTTGAATTCATGCCGGGCAATTTACCCGCACATGCAGATATCTGGAAAGACAGATTCGGCCAAGACTATTCAGACAATAGCCCAATTGCGAAAACATCAGGTATAGCGGGAATACAAGCCCAGCTATGGACGGAGGTGACGCCCAACCAACAACATATGGAATATATGTTGTTTCCCAGATTGCTGGCTTTCGCCGAGCGAGCTTGGAGTCATCCGAAATGGCAAGATGAATTTGGCGAGAAAAATTGGTTGAGTGATCGGCAATCAGATTGGCAATCATTCGCGACAAGCCTAGTTGCGCAACAGTTTCCTCGATTAGCAAAAGCAGGTATTAATTTTCGAGTACCACCACCAGGTGCAAAGCTCGAAGGGAATACGCTGCTTATGCGAACGAGCTTACCTGGACTCATTCTTGAATTTGCCACAGACGGCAATAATTGGTCTGAATATGAGCAGCCTATCCATATTGAGAACGGGGTTTGGGTCCGTTCTCGCGTGCCAAATAGCGAACTGACCAGTGGTTATGTTCGGATTTCAAAATGATTTCAATTAACTGAAATTAAATAAGAAAATTAAAATGACAGCGTTGTCATTTTGCGGTAGAGTGTTACCCATAATCAAGATGACGCTTCGGTGTAACAAACCGGATAAGTAAATGAATACAGATTACTATTATATTGGAATTGACGGTGGTGGTACGCATTGCCGAGCAAGGTTAGAGGACGCGAGTGGTCAGTTGCTCAGCACTGGATTGAGTGGCTCAGCCAATGTGATGCGTTCACTGGCGATCAGTCAGTCATCGATCATTGAAGCGGTTGAAGATGCGCTTAGCAATACCAATAGACAAATTCGTCTTGATCAACTGTGTGTGAGTGCAGGGCTTGCTGGAGCAAATGTGCCCTCTGCACACAAGGCGATAACCCAGTGGCAACATCCTTTCCACGCGTTTAGTGTGATCAGCGATCTACATGCGGCTTGTATGGGAGCACATCAAGGTCAGGAAGGAGCGGTCATTATATGTGGTACGGGCTCATCCGGTACGCGTTTCTCAACAGGTGAATTTGAAGATTTTGGTGGGCATGGTTTTCTTATCGGCGATATGGCTAGTGGTGCGTGGTTAGGATTGCAGGCCATACAGCATACGCTGCAAGTATTGGATGGCATCTTGCCACTGGATACCTTAACGGTAGCGGTTAAAGACCACCTCGACGTAGACGATGCAATTAGCCTGGTTCAGATCATTTCTGACTACCGTCCTAAACACTTCGCTGCATTGGCACCCATAGTGATCAACCAAGTACAAACGGGTGACCCGAAAGCTAACGCTATTCTCAACCAAGCAATAGCTTATCTACAAGCGTTAGCTGAACGCTTGCTAGAGGGGAATCACTACCATCTTGCGATGATAGGTGGATTAGCAGATGTCTACTTGCCTAGGCTCCCTGAATCGCTTCAAAGTCGTATTCGACCTTGTATATCCAGCCCAGAACAGGGCGCTATTCTTTTTTTCAAGCAATCCCAACGTATTCAGGAGAATCAGAAATGAGTCAATCAATTATGGCAGCTGAAGCGGCACAAACGCCCCACGTCATCGCTTCGCAGTTGGAGGCAAATCAGTCGGTTTGTCGTGAGTTAGTTGCCTCATTGACGGACTTTAATCCTCGTATGATCATGATTATTGGCCGAGGATCCTCTGATCACGCGGGCGTGTTTGCCAAATACCTCTTTGAAGTTGAAATGGGCTTGCCGGTCTGCGCCGCCGCACCTTCGGTATCTGGGGTCTACCAACGACAGTTGCGCTTAGACAACACCTTGGCGATTGTCATATCACAATCCGGGCGTAGTCCTGATATCTTGAAACAAGCTGAGTCTGCAAAAGCAGGTGGGGCATTTACGGTGGCCTTGGTTAATGATGAAACGTCACCTTTGGCTGAGTTAGCGGATGCTGTCTTGCCCATTCGTGCAGGGGAAGAAAAGGCGGTCGCCGCAACAAAGAGTTATTTGGCTACCTTGTCTGCACTGTTACAACTTTGCGCGATGTGGTCTAACAATAGCCGATTGCAAAAGGCGCTGCTTGATTTGCCAGACGCCCTTAAAGGTGCGATTGCCAGTCAACGTCAACTGAAAACCAATACATTGATAAACGTTAACAATGCCGTGGTGCTGGGGCGTGGTTTCGGCTACGCCGTTGGGAGAGAAGTGGCATTGAAACTGAAAGAAGTATTGAGTATCCACGCAGAGGCCTTTAGTAGCGCCGAATTTATTCATGGCCCCGTGACGCTAGTAGAACGCAAATTACATATTGTTGACCTTCATATTGAAGACGAATCTGCACCGTTTCACAAAGACATTATTGCTGATGTTAAATCCAGAGGAGCATCGCTACAGACTATCTTTAGTGGTAATACGACGCTGCATCCTAGATTACAACCTTTGCTTGTATTGCAACGCTTTTATCTGGATATTGAGGCAATAGCGGTTGAATTAGGCTATGACCCCGATCAGCCACCGGGCCTCAATAAAGTAACGAAGACAGTGTGATATGAAAATTACTGTAGAAAATGTACTGACCACCTGTGGATGGCGCAAGAACGCGACCGTAGAGTTCGATGGACATATCATTTCATTTATCCGAGCGGCAACGGAAGCAGAAAAGCAACAGCAGCACAAAGGTTACCTAATACCAGGATATATCGATACGCAGGTTAACGGTGGTGGAGGCGTGTTACTCAATCAAGCGCCGACGCTAGCCACGGTAAGCACCATGGCAAGTGCCCATTTGCAATTTGGTACGACAGGTATGCTACCAACGGTTATTACCGATAACGCTGATGTTATGCAGCGCTCGGCTGATGCTGTTGCCGAAGCGATAACCTTGGGAATGAGTAATGTCCTTGGTATTCACTTTGAAGGACCTTTTTTAAACAAAGTGAAAAAAGGCGTACATGAGGAATCGTTGATACGCGTACCTACCGACAAGGAAATCGCGACGCTAACGCGCAATGATATTGGCATCGTCATGGTTACCTTGGCGCCAGAAAATGTTGAGCTTAGTTTTATCGAGGAACTGGTCGGTGAGGGCGTCTTGGTATCCATTGGCCATACGAATGCGACTTTCGAACAGGTGAATCAGGCCATAGCTGCCGGCGCGACAGGATTTACGCATTTGTATAATGCTATGTCTCCTCTGACTTCAAGAGAACCTGGTGTCGTGGGAGCCGCTTTGCTCGCCGATGAAACGTATTGTGGACTAATCGTTGATCATCATCACGTTCATCGAGACAGTGCTCGGCTGGCTATTAAACAAAAGGGAACCGAGAAAATCATGCTTGTGACCGATGCGATGGCACATGTGGGCAGTGATATGGATACCTTACCGTTTTTTAAAACACAGATTCAACGCCAGGGTAGCAAACTGACGACGCCAGCGGGTACGTTAGCGGGATCTTGCTTAGACATGCACGGGGCTGTGCTCAATACGCATCGAGACTTGGGTATTGATTTGGACGAGGCCATTGCAATGGCCTCGCACAGTCCTGCAACATTTCTTGGTCTGGAAGCCACGCAAGGGACACTTGCTCCCGGCCAAAAAGCCGATGCCTTGCTACTTGACCAAAACTTGACGTTAAAACAAATCTGGTTAAACGGTCAGTCCGTTTAATCACATGAGACAGGAGAATATAATGAATACTACAACGCACTCCGGCGCTCCCTCGATAGAAAAGTCATGGTTTCCCATTGCCTGTATTGGCTTATTGTTTTTTATTTTTGGGTTTGTCACCTGGCTAAACAGTGCACTTATCCCCTTTTTACAAATGGTGTGTGAACTCAGTGAAATAGAAGCGCTATTTATTGCCTTCTGTTTCTATTTCGCTTACGTGGTGATGGCCATACCCATGGCTAAGATTCTAGAGAAAACCGGTTACCAGAAAGGAATGTCATTGGGGCTATTGATCATTGCCATAGGTTGCTTGCTCTTTGTTCCTGCCGCGATGAGCAAAACGTTCGCTGTATTTTTGTTAGCTCAGTTTGTTGTAGGGTCTGGCTTAACTATTTTACAAACGGCGTCAAACCCCTTTGTAGTAAGACTTGGACCCGAAGAGAGCGCCGCCGCTCGTATTGCCTTTATGGGATTGTTGAATAAGGCTGCGGGTGCACTGGCCCCTGTCCTCTTTACTGTATTGGTGCTCGGTAACTTTGCGGATGTAAGTCAAGCGTCATTGGCTCAGATGGATGAGACCAGTCGTCTCGCGCAAATCGATTCCATGAGCGCAAAGTTGGTTGCACCATACATTGGTATAGCGGTTGTACTAGCGCTACTCGCGTTTGTTTTTGGCAAGATTAGGTTACCAGATTTGGGGATGGCGTCTGATGCTGATGACACTGATACGTCGTTATCAGCCATTCTAGCTTATCCTCACCTGGTACTCGGTGCATTGACCTTGTTTTGTTACGTTGGTGTGGAGGTTATCGCTGGTGATACGATTGGCTTGTATGGTTCATCTTTGGGCATTGCCAATGCCACGTCACTGGGCACCTTTACCATGTCGGCAATGGTGCTGGGCTATTTACTGGGATTAGTCTTTATTCCTCGTTTTGTCAGTCAAAGTGATGCGCTTTTGTTTTCTGCCGTATTGGGTTTGGCCTTGTCGGTCGCAATTATCTTTGCGTCGAACTCGTCTACTCTTGTCGCGAGTATATTGTGGGGCTGGGCGGGGGTTCCTCTTATTCCCGATACGGTTGCCTTGATAGCCCTACTTGGCCTTGCTAACGCAATGGTCTGGCCCGCGGTCTGGCCGTTGGCATTGGAAGGGTTGGGTAAACTAACGGCGAAAGGGTCAGCCGTTTTGGTAATGGGGATTGCTGGAGGGGCCATCTTGCCACTTGTCTACGGCGTGGTTGGCGAAATGAGCAATAGTCAATCGGCCTATGCCGTGATGATACCTTGCTATGGATTTATTGCTTACTATGCCATGTTGGGCCATAAAAAACGGCAGTGGTAATGATTAAGGGCTAGTGTACTAGCCCTTTTGTTGACGTTAACTAATAGCTGACCACGGTCCACGGATGGCGAGCGTCTTGGTGGGCGAATAAACATTGACAAACAATGTCGTCCCATCCGGAGAAAAGCAGGCGCCGGCGAGTTCAGTTTGCAGGGATAAACTTGCAAACGTATAGAGTTCGCCACTTGGCGTCACACCGCGTAAATGGTTATTTACTGTATCCGTGTACTGGTCCTCACAAACGAGCAAATGGCCTTGCGGGGTCACGGTTAGGTTGTCACCAAAGTTGAATAATGACGGGTCGTGGCTTTCTACAAAAATTTGCAATCTACCCGGAGCTTCGCTTTCTTGCAATGAGCCCTCATAGTCTGAAGGTTGATAGCGCATCACTTGGCCGAGTTTTTTACTGCCACCACTGGTACAGCAAAAATACGCTTCACTATCACCCCAGTGAATTCCCTCTCCACGGGCGAATAAGGCTGCACCTTTTTCGTGACCTTGTAGTCTGAGATCGTCGTTGGGGCTTTCAGGATTGTCTAAGTCCACCCACTCGGTCTCATACCATTGCATTGGTGCCATACTATTGGTTTGCCAATTGCGCGTGTCAAATTGTGGTTTGCCCTTGACGACGAGCGCTTGAAGTTTGCCGCCTTTTACGAGTTCACCAGGGACGCGGGGAATAAACCGGTAGAGCAAACTGTCATTGCGATCTTCCGTTAAATAAACAATACCTGTGTTGGGATCGACGGCCGCAGCCTCATGATTGAATCGTCCCATTGCTTTCAACGGGACGGGGTTTACTAAACTTTTGTTGTTACCGGGAACCTCAAAAATATATCCGTGGTCTTTATTTAGTCCATTAGCAATACCCTCTACGGACTCTTCACACGTTAACCAACTTCCCCATGGCGTTGTGCCGCCAGCACAGTTTCGTACCGTGCCTGAGAGGCTCATGAACTCAGACTCTTTTTGTTTTGTTTTGGTGTTGTAAACAATGGTGCTGGTTCCACCCGGAAAGGCAACGCCATTTTCGAACTTATCGTAAGCCTTATCAGAACGATGGGATTGAATTGATATCGGTTGCCCGGGTAAATGACGATGGTGAAGCTCGTGATTTCTCACGAGAGCAACACTGTCATTGTCGAGCGGGATGCAACCCATACCATCAGCTCTATCAGGCACATGCAGACCGTCTGACATCGTCTCCGCTAAGGTTGAAATCACCTCATAGCTGAATTCTTTTGGTAAATCGAGTATGCCCTTGGGATCGGGGACCAGCGGGCCATAGCCTTTATGAGAGATATTGAGAGGGGTATTGGCCTTGCCCAGCGCACTGCTGGCTAAGCCTGCAAAAGCGAGGCTAACTGAGCCGATAGTAAATTGTCTGCGTGTTATCATTAACGGTCTCTATATATAAAGTAAGCTTGCGCTGGAAGCGTGTTTGAAATCAATGGCGACGGCGTTGTGAGGATGCAAGCTCTCCTGATGTTCCACTTTAAACCAATAGTCTTCAACTTGGTTCATATTTGCAATACATTGCTTAATGCGGCGGGCTGCATCTTCGCAAAACAGTAAATTGTTGCCGTTGAGTTCAGCAAACGCTTGCTCATCGATACGTTTAACCGCGGTTTGGAGTGGCGTGCCAATCGCTGTTTCAAACTGACGTATTAAATCGGTCAGTACATTACTGTTGACCTGTTTCATCTGTATGACGATATGAGCAAACGACCGCTGATTGTGTGGCGTTGCCAAACTATTGTTTTCTTCTTGAAGCCAAGCCAATAGAGTGGCTTTGTCGATCTGTTCTTGGTCAAATACTGAATCGATTTTTTCCGCTGTGAGCTGGCGTGCCAAGGCGGCAGAATTTGGACAGGTGCTAGAATAAGGTATCGTTACCTCGAGTGTTGAGTAGCGCTTATCTTCAAACAGATATCGCGTCCAAGTTATCGCATACGCGTGGAAACCGCTATTTTGCGTTTTCAGAGCGGGTTTATCTGTCATTAAATCAAAGGCGATACTGACTTTCGCATTGCGACTTTTCCCAACATGTGACGTCAACACGTCGTCTAAATACTGATCAAGCAACGTATCACTAAGTTGGCCACAAGACAGGTACGCTTGTAATTTGAGGTATAAGCGGGACATGTGGATGCCTTTGTCATGGCTGCGCAAGTCGACAAAAGTATTGATAGAGGCTGGTGTTTGACGATTCAAATCGTCATCAACTTCAATCGGAAAGTCAATGGCTTCCATTCCTACCCATTTTAGCGGTGAGGGATTCACACTGTTAACTTTTGCAGTGATATCCGGTAAGTGTTTTTCAAACTGAGACATGGATTGCTACCGTATAAATTCTAAAGGAAGAGCAGGGGAGTAATTGCTCAAAGATTTGCCGTCATACACTACGTCTCCATTGACGATAGTGGTCATGACTTTGTGGGAGAACGTGACACCGTGAAAGGGCGTCCAGCCACATCGGTATCGCGTATGTGAGTCACTGGACGAGGTTTTATGCTCGTCTGATATTACAACGAGGTCAGCAAAGTATCCTTCTTTGACGAATCCTCGGTCTTTGATTCCGTATCTTATCGCCGGGTTGTGGCTAACATTTTCGACGATATCGAGAATCGACAGCCTCTCGGTGACAGTATGTTCAAGCAGGCTTAGCAGTGCATCTTGTACGATTGGTAAACCCGCAGGTGCGTCTATATATCCAACTTGCTTTTGCTTAAAAGTGTGCGGATTGTGGTCCGTTGCAATGACATTGATGCGCTGATCATGCAAGCCCTTAAAAAGTGCCTCCTTGTCCGTTGAACTCTTTATAGAAGGAGTACATTTAATCAAGTTTCCCAAACTGCCGTAATCGTCATTTGTAAACCACAGATGTTGAGCTGTGGTGGCGGCGGTGATGTGTTTTCCTTTTACTGGACCCGGTTCAAACAATGCCAGGTCTTTGGCACTGGACACTTGAGAAACGTGCAATTGTGTATTGTATTGTTTCGCGAGATCAACGACATAGGCTGTGGCCTTAAAGCTGGCTTCGTCATTACAGAGGCGTGGGTGATCATGAATCGTCAAAGCAGATTGGTCTTGTTTCAATCCATGTAAGTTTCCATTGACGACGTTGCCGTCGACGCCGTGAGCAAAAACAAGTGTTGGACTGTATTTAAAAATCGTATCGAGGCTGTCTTGGTGTGTGTGCAGCATTGAGTCAATACAAACTCTAACACCGCATGTCGAATGGGGATCTAATCGCTTTATGTCTTCGATATTGGTGGAAGATGCATCTAGATAAAATGCATAGTTACCGAATGAATCCAGCGCTGCACGTTCTGCTTTTTTATCAATCGCATCTAGCGACGTGACGTTGGACTTGCCATTGGACGTTTCCATAAAACTGGTGATGCCACCAATCACAGCCGCTCTCGACTCGGTGAATATCGAACCTTTGTGGATCACGCCGGGCGTTTGAAAATGAACCTGATCATCAATCATCCCCGGGATCAGCCAGCTACCCGCGATATCGATAACACGCTGGTGAGGTTGCGCACTTATTTCTGGCGCTATTTTATCAATTCGCTGATTCTTAATTCGCACATCGGCGTGGATAATCGAACGCTCATTGACAATGCGTGCATTCTTAATTAACAGCGGACGAGACATTGTTTTCTAAAATATGACATAGGCATTATGTGATAACATAACATTTTAGGTGGTCACGATCACATCATTTTGATTGATTTTCCATTATCAAGGCGCTATTGGCCGAAAGTGCCAGTGTGGGCTAGGCTTACACTAGGTCTCTGGAGGCGCTCCTATGAAAAAAGTAGTTTTGTTGTTTTCGGTTTTCATGTCACTGGTTGTTTTCGCTGATGGCAGTCACGACAACCACGCAACGCATGATAGTCATGCCCACAAACATGGTCTGGACTGCGGGCACGCAGCAGAATGGCATATCGACCATTTTGATTATGAACACTACGGTCATGATCATCATCAACTTTCAGGTCAAGTTCACGAAGCGGATTTCAAAACCCACGACAATCATGACCATGATCACGGTTTGAATTGTGGACATGCTTCTCGAGTAAACAAGGGGATTACGGAATATCAGCATGATGGTCACTGGCATCATCAACACGGTAGCCATATCCATGAAACTCACTCACCAGACTGACGGCACGTGAGAGCGCTATTTTAAAACCGTTCTAAATAGTCGAATGATTTGGGCGTATATCTCACATAGTGTTCTTTTTTACTACAGCTTAATCTATCGTCATCGCAAACGAGGCATCACGTTGTGCCAGAGGTGAATGACGATGAAAGTACTAAATAAAGTAATGAGTACACCAACCCAAGATGGTGATGGTGTGAAAATCTCTCGTGTTGCCGATTTTACTGGGCAACATCTTGACCCATTTCTCATGATTGACGAACTTAAATCGGACGATGAAGCCGATTTTATTGGCGGTTTCCCTCCGCATCCCCACAGAGGTATGGAGACGTTTACTTACATGATCAAAGGCGGTTTTGAGCACAGAGATCAATTGGGTAACCGAAAGATAATAAAAAGTGGCGATGTGCAATGGATGAGTACTGGATTTGGAGTGGTTCACTCTGAAATGCCTGTTTCGACTGACGACGGCATGCATGGCTTTCAAATCTGGGTCAATATGGCCGCTAAAGACAAGTTGAGGCCCGCTATCTATCAAGATTCAGTCGAATCCGGTTTACCCGAACTGCACAATGAGACCGGTGCAACTTTGCGTCTTCTAGCTGGTCAGTGGTCTATTGGTGACAATGTGGCGTCATCGTCACTTTGTAATTTGTCCGCCAATGCTGCGATTGCTGATTTGTCATTGCAACCTAATGGTGAAGTCGTTATTGAACGTCACGATGTTGAGCAAGTTTTGATGTATGTCCATACGGGTAACATTAATGGTCACCCTGCGCGAACGCTTCTTATTCTAGATCCAAATGAGCAGATTCACGCCGAATCTGAAACGGGGGGCGGGGCGCTCATCTTTTCAGCAAAAAAATTAAAGGAACCCGTGGCACATATGGGCCCCTTTGTTATGAACACACAAGCCGAATTGCAACAAGCGGTGGCGGATTATCGAGCCGGTAAATTTGGCACAATAGGAGCGTAAAATGGGATTACTCGTTGATGGTGTTTGGCACGATAAATGGTACGACACCAAAAAAAGTGCAGGAAAATTTCAACGTGAAGACGCGCAGTTGAGAAACTGGGTAACATCAGATGGATCCGCTGGGCCGACGGGTAAGGCTGGATTCAAAGCTGAAGCCAACCGCTATCACCTTTACGTATCGTTAGCGTGTCCTTGGGCGCACCGTACTTTAATATTTCGGACGTTAAAAGGACTTGAGTCGATAATCTCTGTGTCGGTTGTGAGTCCCGATATGCTTAACCACGGTTGGTCGTTTGACCATGCCAATCACAGCACGGGTGATCAGTTATTCGGTTTTGACTACATGCATCAGGTCTACACTAAAAACAACCCGACATACTCAGGCAGAGTGACAGTACCCGTATTGTGGGACAAGCACACTAATCAGATCGTCAGTAATGAGTCATCTGAAATTATCAGAATGTTTAATTCAGCCTTTGATGGCATAACAGGCAACGAACTGGATTTTTACCCTGAGTCGAAAAGAGAGCAGATCGACCAAGCAAATGACTTCGTATATCACACGATTAATAATGGCGTGTATAAATCTGGATTTGCGACTACCCAACAAGCCTATGATGAGGCTTATGAGGCGTTGTTTGACGCATTGGATAAAGTAGACGGCATACTAGGTGATCAACACTTCATCGCGGGTGATGTGATGACTGAAGCGGATTGGCGTTTGTTTACTACGTTAATTCGCTTTGATGCTGTGTATTACGGTCATTTTAAGTGTAATAAACGGTTGTTAGAACAGTACCGCCATATTCCTCATTACCTTCGTCAGTTATATCAGGTCAAGGGCATTGCCGAAACGGTCGATTTTTACCACATTAAACGGCATTACTACTTCAGTCACACGATGATCAACCCCACGCAAGTCGTTCCTAACGGTCCCTTGGTTGACTATACAACGCCCCATAATAGACGGTGATACACAAATAAAAAAAGCCTCGAAAGAGGCCTTTTTTGTCTCGAGAGACGTAACTATTTTAGCCTAAACTCATATTCTTTTGACAAACGCTCTAAGGTTAAAAATGATTCTGGTCTCAAGAATTTCATATCTTTCAATCTACGGCGCGCCATTTCCTGTTGGCCTGCGATGAGCATAGATTCAATGTAATTGAGCTTGATAAATTCCGGCGCATCCGATTTGCTTAGGACACTGTCATAAATTTTTACAGCGCCTTCAATGTCTTTTTTTGCTATCAATACTTGTGCATAAGTATCCGCGATGCCTGGATTGGAAGGAAGTAATTCAAATGCTCGAATAGCATATCGTTCTGCATTATCTAGATCGCCTTTTTGCCCGAACAAATACGCAATATTATTCAACGCTATAGTATTGTTTTCATCGCTTGGCAATGCATCAAGATAGATGCCAAGTGACTTGTCTGGTTGTTCAACAAAATAATACTCAGCTAACAGCATTTTGGGCAGTACGTCGTGGGGGTTTGTTTTAATGTGAGACTCAATATGGTCAATCGCCATTGCACGTTTGTCTGTTGCATTGAGTAGGTTTACTAACAATAGTAGATTGTCGTAATTGTCGGTTTGTTGATACGCCGATTTAGCATCGTCCAACACTTCCGTATATCTTTGTTCCTGAAAGCCTATTCGTGCTTTGATACCTCTGACAAAAGGATTTTCAAGCTGGCTACTAGGGATGAGTTTATACGCTTGAATTGCTTTCTCTGTTTGCTTGGTCAATGCGAAGAAATGAGCTTGCGCCATTTGAACGTCAACATTGTTTTCAACGGCAAGAAAATCTGACGCCGTCTTCAGAGCTTTACCATATTCACGGTTAGCATTGAGCACAGTGATGAGACCGAGTGCAGCTTTCTCTTGCTTGGGATAAGTCTTTAACCAAGCGGTGTAATGATTTTCCGCCTCGCCTAATTCACCTGCAAACAAGAGTACCGAACCTTTTAAGCCCCAGACGTGATTTGGTGTTCCTGCACTAAACTTGATGGGAGCCAGTACATCCAATGCGGTTTTGGTTCGGTCCAATTCGAGCGCAATGTCGGCTGTAAATAAACGTATAGGGGTTTTTGTCGGATTGTCGTTGACGTAACGGGTCAGTTCGTCTAGATATGTTTGTTTGTTATTTTCATCGACATCCGCATCGAAAAGAAGACGCCATGCTTTCTGGTTGTCTTTTTGTGATGTTATTGCCGTTTTCGCATAATTGAGCGCCGCGATTCGCTCCCCTTTGTTAAATGCAATTTGACCTAGTATGACATTGGCGTCTGGATTTGTTGATTGTATGTCAAGTATACGATTCGCATAGTCTGACGCCTGCGCGATATCTCCTCGAGTGTAAGCGACTTGAGATTTAACCGACAAACCGTAAACGTCATTGTTATTTTTTGTTAACCACGTGTCTGCTAGCGCAGATGCTTCTTCTAATTTCCCCGCAACTAGGTAAGCACTCGCAAGCACTTTGTCAGCATCGGTTAATTGATATTGTTCTACTTCTTGACTGACCTTCATAAGACTGGTCAGGTTTTCCATTGATAGTTTGACGATACCGAAATGTTCTAAATCCTCGGTTCTGACAATGGGTTCTGCGCGTTCAATAACCGATTTTGCGGCAGTTTCATCATCGCTTTTCGCGAGTTTAACAGCAGCATTCGTAAATAAAGTTACATCGCCATCGGACAGCGGTTCTATCCGGTCAATCACATCCTTAACTTGGGAACTTGCTGAGGAATTAACTTGGCTCGCTGCCAACAGTCTTAAAATTGGATGGTTGTCGGGTAATGTGTCTGCAATAAGAGTAAGATGAGATACGGCTGTGTCATATTTCCCTGTTTTGTATGCAGAGAAGCCAGCAACCAGCCTCAGCAGTGGATCTAGTGTGCCCGAGTTTATTGCTTTTTCAGAATAGACGAGCGCCGACGCATAATCTTCTTCCGCGATCTTTGCGATACTTTTTAGCTTGTTCAAATATGGGCTTTGATCATTCAAAGCGAGTAAGTCGTCAATGATCGGTGTTGCTTGCTCGGCGTCGCGTTGCTGCACCAGTAGAGAAGCGAGCACAAACTTAACTTCAAGGTCTTCAGGCTCGGTCTTAAGGTACGCCTTGTAAGTATCAATCGCATTTTTGTTGTCAGCATTGAGACCATACAGACGCGCAGTCAAAAGCAAAACATCACTATTGAGAGGGGAGCGTTTCCTGGCTGATATTGCACTGTCCAACGCGGAAACATAGTCTCCTTTGATAAAGTCGGGTAATAGAGCAATAAGGTCTTTGTACACGCTGTTTGCATCTATTTTCAGCAATTGATCGATAAGCTCATAGGCCTCGGATCGTTGCTCCAGATCTACCATTGCGATCACTTTGCGATAACCCACTTCTAATT
>CAWUJV010000026.1:0-53811 GCA_963922845.1 uncultured Alteromonas sp. | reverse complement strand
CCTCCCCCCCCCCCCCCCCCCTCCCCCCCCCCCCCGCCCCCCCCCCCCCCCCCCCCGCCCGCCCCCCCCCCCCCCCCCCGCCGGCGCCGGGCGGGGGTGTAGGTGTTGTCGTTACTGGAGTAACTGGGGTTGAACCACCGCCTCCACCGCCACCACATGCAGCGAGCGCTAGTACCGAACAAGATACTGCAATTAATTGTTTTGATTTAGTGAACATAAGCAATTCCATTATGCCAAAATACAGATACAACCATCTAAATATTCAGACAATCAGTTATTTTGTACAGGGATTGAGTATCTAATAAACAGTGTCAAATATGAAGACTTGTTGGACCACTTTTATTATTTCGAACTGGAAACTTCCATCGATAAAATCTATGTAAGCGCATACGACGAACGGTTTTTACAGCAGAAAATCGCACCATCATTGCAATTAGTAGTCTGATTTTACTAAGCTTTTTATGCGTTTTTTTCGACTGGCGTTAGGCGTAATCGCCTTGCGCGTTAAACACTGCATTTTTCCCTTGTGTGATAGTGATATCGCGTTCTGGAATTTCGCAAGTTATTGCCATTTGTCTTTCCCTAGCGCTATATAGATTTACTTTATTCTATGCGTTAACGGCTTTTGGCAAAATAAAATGAATATCAACGTGGTTAAGAAATGCGGTTAGTCCTACACATGCAAAGCTTACCTGTGTTTGCCAAACCGCATTGTTTTATCGATTTCATATGCGACGGTGATGGTTTGTGTTTACCACATACCTTTTTTATCGACCCACTTGATTGCCATTGTAAACCAACCGATCGCCGCCAGATAAAGACAAAGCCACACTAGCGCACCTATTGTGTGGGCTTCACCCCAACCATTGGTTACGTAAAATGCCAGTCCACAAATAATCAACATGGCAATACTGATTAACGCTTGGTTGCGCTCCTTGAATCCCAGTAAGCCGCAAGACACCCAAAGTGGAGCGTTCTGCCAAGCTTCCGATTTTTTATCTATCACTTTTACTCTCTCCGTTAATTGTGAAATATCAATTTCGAATACAGAGGCGAGAGATTTGAGTGTTTCTTTGCTGGCAGGGCTGCCTGCTTCGACGCGTTGTATCGTCCGTAGACTTAACCCTGCCATTGTTGCCAACTGGTCTTGAGACCAGTGCTTCTGTTCTCTTAATTTCTTTACAATCATAAGTACTCCGCCTCTGTTGAGAGAAAATTAACGAGTTTTGTAACTTGTCGGTGACGACTTGGCTACGTCACGGTTACGACAGCGCTGTAAAATTATACAAAAATCGTGCTTTTTGCATGTTTTTCATACGAGCAGCTTGTGGTGAGAGGGTTTTATCAAACTCTTGTTAGCGGAACTACGTCGAAGAAAAATGTGAAACCGGCAATGTATGACGCAATTAAATAAGTTTATTTAAACATAAATGTAAGGCGGTAAGCCTCAAATCGCGCGTAACATACGCGTATAAAAGCAAAAGGCCTCGCTTTTGAGGCCTCTCTAGACTAGGCGGATAATTCTTGTCTAACGATAGCAGCGCCGTCACTTAATGCCCTTAATTTCCCATTGGCGACGTCATGGGCCAGTGGCACCATTCCGCAGTTGGTACAGGGAATCAATTTCTCAGCGTCGACAAATTGAAGGGCTTGGCGCAAGGTGTGGGCAACGTCCTGTGGGGATTCGATTTGATTGGTCGCAACGTCAATCGCGCCAACCATCACCTTTTTGCCGCGAATAAGTTCAATCAAGTCCATAGGGACACGAGAGTTTTGACATTCTAGCGACACAATGTCGATGTTGGATTGTTGAATCTTGGGAAAGATAGCTTCGTACTGACGCCATTCCGCCCCCAGCGTTTTTTTCCAATCAGTATTAGCTTTGATGCCGTAGCCGTAGCAAATATGAACAGCCGTTTCACACTTTAGGCCTTCAATTGCCCGCTCAAGGGCGGCAATACCCCAATCGTTAACATCGTCAAAAAATACATTAAAGGCGGGTTCGTCAAACTGGATAATATCAACGCCTGCGGCTTCCAACTCTTTTGCTTCTTGATTGAGAATTTTGGCAAATTCCCATGCGAGTTTTTCTCTGCTTTTATACTGATTGTCGTACAAGGTGTCAATCATTGTCATTGGCCCAGGTAGCGCCCATTTTATTGGTTTGTCAGTTTGTTTGCGCAGGAATGCCGCATCGTCGACAAATACCGGTTTTTCTCTGACTACGTCACTCACTACCATAGGTACACTGGCGTCGTATCGATTGCGAATCCTAACGGTTTTGCGTTTCTCAAAATCAACACCACTCAAATGCTCAATAAATGTGGTGACAAAATGCTGACGGGTTTGCTCACCGTCGCTAATAATGTCGATGCCTGCATGGGCCTGATCGTGCAAAGACAAGCGCAGTGCATCTTGTTTACCTCTGGCGAGTTCATCACCTTCCAGTTTCCATGGGGACCATAAAACCTCTGGCTGGGCTAGCCAAGCGGGTTTGGGCAAACTGCCAGCGATGGACGTGGGAAGAAGTGTATTCATGGTTAATATACCCTCAAAAATATCGTTAAAGCGCGCAGTTCGCAGACCATTGGTTAAGAAGATGTTGGTGAGGCTTAATAAAATGTTCCTCGACAAATTTGCCTTGTTTTACCGCCAAATGACGGCGTTCTTCTCGGTCGTACACGATTTGTGTCAGTGAATGGTCAGTGTGGCTTAAATTGGGCTGATAGCGCTGGCCTGCAGCGGCATTAGCATTGTATATTTCAGGACGATAGATTTTCTGGAAGGTCTCCATTGTCGCTATCGTGCTGACCAACTCGAGATTGGTGTAGTCGTTTAGCAGGTCACCAAAGAAATAAAATGCAAAAGGGGCAACGCTGTTTGGCGGCATGAAGTAACGCACTTGCAGGCCCATTTTCTCAAAGTAGCGCTCGGTCAATGACGAATCACTCGGTGTGTACTCTGCGCCCAATACCGGATGTGTATTTTCAGTGCGGTGGTAGGTTTTATTGTCAGATACGCTCAAACAGATCACTGGCGGTTTGTTGAAATGCGCTTGGTAGGTCGAGGAGTTCACAAACGATTTAAAAATCTTTCCGTGTAATTCACCAAAGTCGGTAGGAATACTGAATTGCTCGCGGTCTTTGTTGTGATTCTGCAGTACCACGCTAAAGTCGTAGTCTCTAACATATGACGAGAAGTTGTTGCCGACTATGCCTTCAATACGCTTGCCTGTTTTGGTGTCGACGACAAAGGTTTTTAATATCTCAATAGACGGGAATGTCTTGCCATTACCTTCAACATCAATATCCACAGACACGATTTCTAACGCTAATGTGTAGCGGTCGCCATTGGGGTTGTCCCAGTTAGCCAAAGCATTAAAACGGTTATCCATCATTTTTAGCGCATTGCGTAAATTGGTTTGGCGATGCTCTCCTCTCGCCAAATTCGCAAAGTTTGTGGTGATTCGCGTGTTCTCAGAAGGACGATAGTGTTCATCGAACTCGATACGTTTGATGGTAAAAGTAAAGTCAGTCGTCATAGTGATTTGCTCGTCGCTGTACTGATAATTAATAATAGCCGTTTAGACGTCTAAAATGTCTATGTGTACGTTATACGTGGATTGATTGATGAAGAAAAATGACTTTATTTAATGTATTCATGAACTTGATTCATGATTTGTGGTGGCTAAAACGATAGTTCAGTGTTAACCAAAAAAGAGCACGCTAGAGGGTGCTCTTGTTTTTTTGCTAACAAAAGTCGCGGTTAGCGATGGGTTTTGTCTATTAATTCGATAATGCGCTGGGCAACAAGCGCCGAGGAAAGGTGATTTTGTCCGGTTACGATGCGGCCATCTACTTCGACATGAGCATTGTTGCGCGGCGCATGAAAGAACTTTCCGCCGTGCTTTTCTGCTGTTGCTTTAATCAGAAACGGAAACTCTTTGAAATAGGCTTTCGACTGATTTTCAAAGTCATCAGGGTAACCCGTGATACGACGGTCATTCACTAAATACTGACCATCTTGGGTCTTCAAATGCACGATTCCAGCCGTACCGTGGCACACTGAGGAAATAATCCCATTGTGCTTTTCGTAAACTGTCATAGCGATGTGTTGAATGTCTTCATTTTGTGCGACGCCATACATAGCATTACTACCACCAATGTATTGAACAGCGCTATAAAGGCTAGGGTCAACTTGTTCGGGGGTTTTAGTATTGCCTATCGCGAACATAAAATCTCGATTATACAGATAGGCTTTGTGCTCAGGCAGCGATGTATTGACATAAGAAAGCGGAATGGCACCCCCTTCTGGGCTAACGAAGTCTACCGTGTATCCCGCGTTGGTGAACACGTCGTAAGCGATCGTGATTTCGCCAAAACTTACGCCTGCCGGTAAATCACTGTCACCGTGAAAATGAGCGTTGGATACGATAAATAAAATCCGTTTGGCGTTACTTTGGTGCGCTGTCGGCGTCGCTGTTTTACTGATAATTTTCCATTTATTATTCAGTTTTTTTAACAGAAACATATCAACGTAACGACGTTGGTTGGCGGTAAAAAGAATTTCAACTTTAGCCGTGGCAATATCATTCTCAATATCGAGTGAAAGTAGGTTGCCAATGCGGCCGTTGTTTTTGCCTTCCTCGTCGAACCAACTGATATATTCAGACGCTGGGACAATCCAGTTGGGATTGTCTTTTCTCGTAAGATACAGATTGGCGTCTTGGTAAAATGCGTTATTGAGTTTTTTCTGCGAGCTGACTGATGTGCCATCTATATAATCTTGAATCGTAGCTTCTACTGCATCCCGCTCAGACGCTAACGTGGTCGCAGCCATCAACCCAAAAAAGGTAGCGAGTACCCAAATGTTAACCTTCATAATTGACTATTCCATGGTGTGATTAAGGAAGCTCGATTATGGGAATATGCGCTGATGAAAGCTTTAGTAGCCTATATTTCCGAACTCCGAATTTATAAATTCGGAGTGAAAAACCGGAGTAAGTTATTGATATTGTTGTCGGTATTTCGCTGGTGTGACATCGACAATTTTTTTGAACGCGCTGTAAAACGTCGACATGGAATTGTACCCGCAACGCTCTGCGACAACTTCCATTGTCATGTTTTGCCCAGATGTCAGTAGCCCTTTGGCTTTCTCTATTCGAAGCTCGTTGACATAGGTATTGAATGATTTATCAAAGTTATCATTGAGAAGTTGGGATAATTGCGCCACCGAGATCCCCATTTTGCTGGCGACATTGGGCATGGCGAGTAAGGGCTCGCAAAAGTATTCATTTTCCGTCATGGTTTGCTGGAGTTTTTGACTCAAGTTATCGACGGTGTCCTGATCAAATTGTTTGGATTGATAAGGTTTGGGCTTGGGTAAGGTTTTAGGTTTAGTTAAAAACAACAATGCGATAGTGATATATAAAATAAACGAGAACGACAACGCGCCTGTTATGTAGGATGTCATTGATGAGGTAAAGTAAGCCAGCCATATCGCCCCAACGCCGACATTTACACTGAGTAATAACGTACAGTCTTGGCGCATCATGGGCTTGATACCACCGTACCTGCGCAGCATTGACACCCAAGCACCTACCACGTAAACCAACCAGTTGTAGTTGACGATTTTATACACATACGCTGTCCACCAATCTATATGGGCTTGATAGGGGAACGCCAGCCCAAATACCAAAGGAATCGCGACTAATGTGCTAAGGTGAAGACGCTGTTTAGGTGAAAGAGAGGAATACTGATTGATCGTGTAGTAAGTGTAGAAGTAGGCCATAGGACCAATCAAGAAGCAGGCCGACAATCCGATCTGCAAAATAACTTTATCGAGTTCAGGATAGAAAAAATACAACACAGACTTACCCACGCGAAGACTCACCATGACCAATAGTGCGGACAAAAACAAATAGGTCAGCTGTTCGCGTTTCGTGATGGCGATATAGCCAGCAAGCAATAAACCATTAAAAACGCCAAGTGCGCTTAAAAAAAACAGCAGATGAAGGCTCATTTCTGGCATGTCATTCACGATGTCGTTCAAAACTCATTCGCTCTTATCTTCACAAAAAAAGGCCGTGAATAACACCGCTATTTGGTTGCCAAATGTGTTAATTGCGACTATCTGTTGCGCCGGTAAGATAAACTACAGGAGCGAAAGATGTTAGATCCACAGTTAACCTTGGGTAGGCTCACTGAAACAAGATGCCGTTTACCAATTCGCGTAAAGGAATGGTCGCTCAGCGCGAGTATTCGAGCGAGATGGCAAGGCACTGCCATGCAGCGGCGCCTTGAACTGTGTGAATAGGTATGACTGCTTATGGAAATGAATAGCGCAAAATGCGTTTAACAACCGTAGCGTATTGGCGCACAAAACTGCCCGTATTGTAATAGATCCCGTGTTGGTCGAAGATCGCTCTAACTTTGGGGGCCACCTCGCGATAGCGTTTCGCTGGCATATCAGGAAAAAGGTGGTGCTCAATTTGAAAACTCAAATGGCCAGTAAGTATGTGGAACCAGTTACTGCCCTGCAGATTGGATGACCCGAGCGCTTGACGGTAGTACCACATACCTTGGGATTCGTTTGCGCATTCCTCTTGAGTAAAAGTTTGCGCGTGTTCAGTGAAATGACCACAGAATATGATTGTTGATGTCCATAGATTGCGAAGTAAGTTCGCAATCAAGTTACCCGTAAATACCCATAAGAAAAACGGACCCGCAAGCAGCGGAAACAGCACGTAGTCTTTCACCAATTGACGTGCCCCTTTGCTAAAGAAACGCTTTTTCAGCTCGCTGTGATTCACCCCAGAGTCACGACCCCGTTTCTTTTTACCTAAAAATACGCGTTCTGCTGCTAACTCATGGTAGGACACGCCCCACTGAAACAAGACGCTTAAAATGAGATAAGTAGCGAATTGCCAGAGGTTTTTTACGCGCCAGCGAAAGTCATTGGACAAGCGCAGTAAACCGTAGCCAAAGTCTCGGTCCTTGCCAATGATATTGGTGTAAGTGTGGTGTTCGTAATTGTGCGTGCGGTGCCAACTATCACCATCACACGCAATGTCCCACTCATAGGCTTTTGAATTGATAAACTTATCGTTCATCCAGTCGTACTGGCCGTGCATGACGTTGTGACCAATTTCCATGTTGTCGAGGATTTTAGCCGTTGCCAGGCTAAGCACACCAATGATCCACAACACAGGGCTCACAAATCCCAGGACTAACAGGATACGACCCAGCCACTCGAATACGCGCTGTGCCACAATCACTTTTCGAATGTAGTCTGCGTCGGTTTGACCGACTTGACTCATGGTTTCGTGTTTTAGGCTGTCGAGTTGTTCAGCCAATAATTCGAAATTGGGTTTAGCAGACGTGCTCATACTTCAAGCTCCAACGGCGTAACGGGTTGAGAAATGCAAAGTTGAATAAGGGCGTGACCCGCATCGGACAGCTGGCCCGTTTTGATGTTTCTAACGACACCACTTTTTTTGGTGCACTTGCATTGGTGACATACACCTATTCCACATCCAAACGTAACGTTTTCGCCCGCTTTGATCAGCTGAGACAACAAGGTGTCGTCATTGCTGACGGTGTGCTGACGGTTGTCATAGGTAATGTCGAGCGCTTCGATACTATCTTGAACAACAGGGACAGCCAAAAAGTGCTCACTGTCTACCTCAACATTCAAACGTTCTGCATTTTGACAAATTTGTTGATAAAAGGGATTGGGGCCACACACCAACCAACGAGCATTGGCGTAGTGTGACAGATGGGACGACACGTCACCATGTTCTGCGCGCGTCATCAACTTAACCGTCACCTTAGGGTGTTTGTCTGCCAATTGCGTTAGCTCGTCAATCAGTAAGTGTGCCCCAGGTTTGGCGTAGTAGAGTAGGGTTATAGGCTGATTGGACTCGCTAGGGAGTGCTTGCAACATTGCAATAAAAGGCGTGATGCCACTGCCTGCCGCCAACATGAGTACATCATTATTGTTTACTTGCGAAGTAAAGTCGCCCATTGGGGCCGAAATATTGACCCACTCGTCGACGGTGAGATTACTTACATGAGGCGTGAATTGACCCAGTGATGTCTGCTTGATTACAAGTCGAATGGACTGAGCACGTCGCGCTTCACGAGGAGATGAGGCGATAGTGAAGGTGCGCGTCATCAATCGGCCGTCAATTTCTAATGTCAGCGCAATGTGTTGTCCCGCCCTGTGGATAGGCCAACGAGAGGGGATGGAAAGTGTCAATGCGACAACATCTTCACGCATTACTATAACGGATGCGACCTTTGCTCTAAAAGCGTTGCTGCGCCACGCAGGCTTAAAACGTTGCATCACGGGCTCGAGATAACCAGCGAATTGAGAGTGATGCAAAAATGTGTTGGTTAACCAGTTAACCAATTGCATGAAATTGTCCTCTTAAATATTCAGCTAACAAGTGTACGCTCATTAGGCGCACAAGTGTACGCTGAAAATTTATTTCTGCAAGCAGTTTGAGCAAAGCCTCAGTCGCAAATAGTGATGTATTGCCAAGTAGCGAAAAGTGGGCAATGACACCAGTACTGCACGTTGCATTTCTGACCATCGTATTTACATGATTCTTCTGTTCGATTATTTTAACGATGGGTTCATATTGTGGTTATTGTTTAATTTTTTGGTTTTTCCTATCTTGCGAGATGACGAGTTAAGTGACGAACGTTGTGATTTCGTCCTTAGAAAATTGGGGTAATGAGGAGTAACCATGACATCAAACAAAGTGAAACAAGTCACATTCGAGCAAACTGGCGGCGCAGAAGTATTGCAAATTTGCACTGTGAATAAGGCGGAGCCGGGGCGTGGCGAGATCAGGATAAAAGCGCAAGCTATTGGATTAAATCGGGCAGAAGTCATGTTCCGCAATGGCGCATACTTAGAGTCCCCCACCTTCCCGTCGAAGTTGGGTTATGAGGTGTGTGGTGTCGTTGATGCGGTTGGGGAAGGGGTAGTTGAGGTGGCGGTTGGAGACGTAGTCGGTACGATCCCCGCGTTTTCTATGGGGCAGTATGGCGTCTATGGTGAATACCCAATTGTACCAGTGCACGCGGTGGCGATATGCCCACCTTCGTTGACGACGATAGAGGGAGCGGCTGTATGGATGCAATATATTACGGCCTATGGCGCACTAATTGAAGTTGGAAACCTTCGACCGGGACAAACAATCTTGATCACCGCAGCAAGCAGCAGCGTTGGCATTGCGGCTATTCAAACTGCCAAGCTCATTGGTGCGACTGTGATAGCGACCTCACGAACGAGAGAAAAGCTTTCTGCTCTGCAAGCCGCAGGTGCAGACTACACCGTTCACACAGAACAAGAGCCACTAGACAGGCAGATATTGAAAATCACTGGAAACAGGGGAGTGGACCTCATTTTTGACCCCATAGGGGGACCTTTATTAGATGAGCTTGGGACGGCGGCCGCCAAGGGCGGGACAATAATTGAATATGGCGCGCTCGATGAACGACCAAGTGTATATCCACTATTTCAATCGCTCGGTAAAGGATTATCGATTATTGGTTACACTATTTTTGAAACGACACAGAATTCAGAGCGGCTTGCCAGAGCAAAGAGTTTTGTGTTCGATAAGTTGCAAGCGAAGCAAATAACGCCGCTGATAGATAAAGTGTTTGAATTTGCTGATATTCAAAATGCTCACCGATACATGGAAAACAACAATCAACTTGGTAAAATTGTTGTTCGTATCTGATGATACTGGCATGCGAGCCATTATTGGCTCGCTCCTGTTCACTTTGAGAAAACCAACGAGAAGCTCACCGGAACCGTATCAGAAATAGCGATACCCCCTACCGTTTTGGCAAGCGCAACGAGGTTATCTGACGGAATTCCGAACGTGTTGCCGGACACTATGGTGGGCTGTACCGTGGATACCACTAATACATCCTCGGTTTTAACAACGTTAACTTTGAATGATACCGTTTTTTCCGTACCGAACAGACTGACCAAAGCCCCGAGATCTAATTGCTTAGTGACGAATTCTTCAGCGAAAATAGATTCGGGTAATTGCACCGATACCGCTGCGTTAGGGTAGGCTTCAGAATCAAAGAACAGCGTATTCAGTCGTTGATTACGAATACCAATACCAGTCTGAATATTCGCGATAGGGATAGTCACTGACGCTTTTCCTGCATGATCGATGTTTCCAGATAACCGGTTTATCACTGCGGATTCGACGACGTATTGCAGTTTTATTGTGGCAAAACTGACTGCGGAGACCTCGCTGTCGAGGCTATATTGGGCTTGAGTTGAAGCAAAGCTGAACGTTGAAATCAACATTGCCGCTGCAAAGACAAGAAATTTCATATCGAGTTGGTCCTGTGCTTGTTTACTCGCTTCACATTACCGTCATTGCTTAGCGAGATGACAACAAAGTTTGTCGATGGACTGGATAGATTATTTTGATTGGATGTTTCTGTGCCCAAGGATTTTAGCGCATAGGATAAGTAATGTTTGATTAAAAGGCCTTGGCAATTGCTTGAAATTAAGTACACTGAATGGGCGATTAATTCTATTTGCTAATCAATTCGCATCGAAGAGATGCCCTGTTAAATGACACTATTTGCTCAGTTAGAACAGCTCAAAAAAGACCCCGCAAATCACAAACAAATTAAACGATTTTTACTTGCAAACTGCCAAAAATTACAGCGCTTCCGATGTAATCCGTGTTTGTCGAGGAATCTGCTTATCGCTTATCAATTTATTGAAAACCAAGCGTCGGAAGAGCAGATGCATCGCGCTGAATGGGAAATCGAAGGTATGGCCTTTGGCGTTGAATATGGCTTTTGTGGTGAAGAAGAACCGTTTGTACTGCGACCGGATAAATACATTAGCCGCGATTTACGCATGGTTAGGATATCAACAGGGCTAGACAATCGCTCCGCAAGACATTATTTGAAAGACATAGCTTACTTTATTGACCGCGTATTTTGCTTTGTACAATCGTCGAGATGTTGGTTCTTTAAAGCGTCTGATGAGCGGTTTTTATGTCGGCGTTTATTTCAACGTTTTTTTAACGAACAGGGAAGATAATATGAATACGGCACGACTGGTAACATTTTGGCAAGCTGCGATGCGAGAGGTATTTGAACTTGCATCAGCGGGAAGACCGGATGACAAAAAGAAACATCGCGCAGAGGGCTTTTTGCATGCGTTGAGAATGGCGGGTGTATTAACGGATGAAGAGATCACCGATTCAATTGAGATACTGCATCAAGAGGTGTTTGGTGAATCAGTCAAAGAGCGAAAGCAACGCAAAGCCTATCTAGAAACATTGAAAAACAGCGATCCCGATGCGTACTTCGCTATTCCCGCAGTCGAAAGGAAACGAGTGTGATTCAAAAGCCAATGACAAACGTGGTTTGGCGAATACCTAAACTGACATACATTAGTTTAGCAGGGCTGGTCAATGAATCGACTTAACGAAACGCATAAACACTATATCCAATTATTGGCTTTCTATACTTTACTTGCCTCGTTGGGACTGTGTGGTTGGTGGCTTGCAGAGCACTTTGTTTGGTTTGCGGGGCTTTGGGATTCAAAAACGTTCCGATTTGTTGTGATTTATGGAGTTCCTCCTTTGTTTCTCTTTTCTGGAATCTACTTCTATTCGTATTTTTTCGGTAGAAAAAAATTTGTAAGGTCGTTTACAAATACTGCAAAGACCTCTCTCAGTGATTGCAAGAGTGGAGGCAAGGTGAAGGTACGGGGCACACTTAAGTTGCTTAATCCAGAGTTATGCGCACCTTATTCTGGACGTGCAAGTGCTTGTTACACGCTAAGAGTGCTCGAAAAAGTAGACCGCGTTTCCCCGAGTGGCAATGGCACCCGATCGGAAGAGGCATGGGAGACTTTCAGCTATAACGAATCAATGAACGACTTTGTTATCCAGTGTAGCGATAGCTTCGCGTTGGTTAGAGTTAAAAATGCCAAGGTTGTTATTACTGAAGACGCGACGTATGAACCGTCAAACTACCAAAAGGATGCCGGTGGTTTTTTACTTAAAAGTGACAACGTATTTAGAAAGCGAGTGCTTGAATCCCTTGGTTTGTCAGCGCGTCGATTTGTAGGGGTATACGCTAAAGATATCAAGTTCGTCGAGGGGGTACTTGAAGACGGTGAGCAGGTTGTAGTTTTGGGTGAGGGATATTGGATGAAAACTTCCGAAGATCATTCATTACAATCACTTGCCGACTGCGGCGTGGAACACGTTTGGTGTTTTGAAACCTCAGATAGGTCTGATTTGAAAATTAGCGATTTAAAAGACGTTATTGAGCCACTGTCTCCATAATTGCTGGTCAACTGGTAAGACTTTTTAGCGCACTTTCTGTGTGAATTCAGCATAGATTTTTTGCAGGAGATCGCGCACAATGCCCCTCCAGCCCATCACTTTCAACTAACTAGGAAATCAAATGTACAAACTAGTGTTAATCCGACACGGAGAGAGCCAGTGGAATCTTGAGAATCGCTTCACTGGATGGCATGACGTAAATCTAACGGATACTGGTATTGCTCAAGCAAAAACCGGTGGTCAGCTGATGAAAGAAGCTGGATTTGAGTTTGATTTGGCATTTACGTCTGTTTTGACTCGTGCCATTAAAACACTGAACATCGCACTTGAAGAGATGGAGCAGTCTTACGTTCCAGTTCAGCGCCATTGGCGTCTAAACGAGCGTCACTACGGTGCACTGACGGGGCTTGATAAAGCCGAGACTGCGGCTAAACACGGTGACGAGCAAGTTAAAATTTGGCGCCGTAGCTTCGATACGCCACCACCAGCGGTTGAAGAAAGCAGTGAATATTTCCCTGGTCACGACCGCCGCTACTCTCATGTAGACAAAGACATTTTGCCACGCGCAGAAAGCCTTAAGTTGACTATCGATCGCGTATTGCCTTACTGGCACGATGCGATTCGTCCAGCTATTCAAAGTGGTCAGCGCGTTATTATCGCAGCGCACGGCAACAGCTTGCGTGCACTGGTGAAATACCTAGATGGTATGAGCAACGAGGAAGTACTTGAGTTGAACATCCCAACAGGTGTGCCATTGGTCTATGAGCTTGATGAGAACATGAAGCCCATTTCTAAAAACTACCTCGGTGATGCGGACGCTATCAAAGCTATGATGGACGCGGTTGCAAACCAAGGTAAGTCTAACTAAGACTTATTGAGTAATGTGATAAAAAGGAAAGACTTAGGTCTTTCCTTTTTTTATGCCTGTTGTTTTCACAAACACTGTCACTGTGACTTTTGTCACATTGAATTAGTGAGAGTCATCACTTATCTACCACCGTGGCTTTTCGTAGTCTTGTTACATCAATAACGTTCACCGACATTTTGAATTAACAAGGCATGATAATGAAAACACTCCACAACATGATTAAACAAACGGCATTTATCGCACTGGCTACCATTACCACGTCAGCCTATGCGGCAAATACGGACGACAACCAATACGAATCGGTATCCACAACAATTAAAGCTGACCATTACGATGCGTTTGATGTTCGAGTTGTGGGGGAGGGAAAGCCCGTGTTGCTGATCCCTGGCTTGTCTTCTTCGGCCTCGGTATGGGATAGCACAGTGTCGACATTAGCGACAGATTATCAAGTGCACGTATTTCATTTGGCCGGATTTGCTGGAGTACCCGCTGCGTCCTATGACAAAGTAGGGGCGAGTTTTCTCCGTTTTCAAAAGCAATCTATCAAAGACTATATTGCGCAACAACAGCTTGAGGACGTGGTGGTAATCGGGCATTCGCTGGGTGGATTTTTATCACTGTGGCTAGCGTCGGAGCAAGCTGACAATATTACTGCCGTGGTCAACGTTGATGGCTTACCTGCCCTTGGAGCGCTATTTGCTCAACGGCCGCAAAATGGCGACGATAAACAGATCCCACAGAATTTCGACCCAGTGGTTATCGCGAAAAGCATGGCAAACAACACCGAGTGGCACGATAAAATTGTCAGTGACATGATGCGTTCTGACCCGATGACGTCCGGACGGGCCATGGGAGAATTGATGCAACTTGATATTCGCGATGAGCTAGCCAATATTACCATCCCGACCTTGACCCTTGGCGCACCAGCACAGGGTATGCCCTATGCGACGTACGAGCAAAGTCAATCAAACTACGAACGCCAATTTGCGGCATTGCCTCTAGAGTTCAATCACATGGTCTTCGCCAAGACGTCAAAGCACTTTATTATGGCTGATGAACCTCAGTGGTTGAATCGAGAAATTACTGAATTTTTGTCACAATTCCATTAATGGCATGGCGAGTCGATATCGGCTCGCTTCCAAGCTTGGTTTTTATTTATGGCTGGTTGATATTTGTACGAATTGCTGTCAACAACCTTTACAGAGTCATTTTCTGTTTGGTTAAAGTTGTTTAAAATCAGTGTTTTATTTGTTGGCCTGATTTGTGCTTACCTCAGTGCATTCAAATGTACCTCGATGTACTTCAACGTAAAAATGAAGAGATAAAACACATGAAAATCATCAAACACGTATCATTGTTTCTAGCATTGACGATGGCAGCCGTACAAGCGAATGCGGCACTGATTACCTTCGATATCCAGTGGGAAGGTGAAGTTGCTGGCACTACTGCCTCAGGTGAACTCGTGATTGAAGATACTGAGTTTGTTAGTGACGGATTCAACAATTTTCTTTTTACTCCGCTAGCGTTTGTCGATTTTTCAATGGAGTTCACTGGTGGTGCAAATGACGGGCTGTCGTTTGGCATTCTAGACTTCACGGATATTCTTTTCTTGCTTGGTGGACCCGTTGATTTCTCGACAGATCTTGTTGGACAAGCTAGCTTTCTAGACTTTAATGTATTCAGTACTGCGGGACCTAATGGTTTTGTTCCTCTAGTGTTGGACCTGAATTTTGAGCTCTATGAAGTGACAAGTGTCCAACAATCGACAGATGTTCCGGCTCCTACTGGCGTAGTCTTTTTACTTGCGGGTTTGGTTGGCGCGTTAGGTGTACGCGGACGCATGAAAAAATAAGTACGGTTTTTCAAACGTTAAGAAAACGGTGTGACTTGAGAGTGACACCGTTTTTTTTGTGTATACATTACTCATCCAGAATAAACGTATAACGTCCATTCGACGTCTTTCTGAACTTGCCGGTTGCTAAATTTCCGTCATCCATAATCGCGTCTAATTGCATCGCGTCATGCTCAGGTGCCGTGGCACCGAAGATGGAAATGCCTGCATAAGGATACCCATCGGGACCTTCCCAGTTCCAGTTACCCCCAAGTAGTGTTGTTTGTGACCATACGGCTGGATCAATGGCGAGACCAACGGCATCTGGCGGTAAGATAACATGGCTATCATTGGGGTAGCGACCGTGTACCCGTTGCCACGCCTCAAAAGCACGGGCAAACTGGCCCAATTGCGCCGCCGTTTCGGTTAGCCTAGAACGTAAAACAAAGTCCCGATACACACCCATACCCACGGCGGCAAGGATGCCAATAATCGCCACAACGATCATCAATTCAATCAGTGTGAATCCCTGCTGAGAAGCGTGTCCTTTATTACGCTTTTGGTATGTCTGGTTTGTTTTCATCTGTATTCACCCTAGTGTGCATACGATGTGATTAATGTCTCGCGCATGTACGGTAAGATGGTTTAGTTATTTCCACCGTTAGACTAACACGCAAAAATAGGTCTCAGAATACGTCGGCTTATACCCAAGTATAGCGTTTAAACAGTAAACCTTTGGGCGAGACAACATTTTAGGAGGACTAGAGCGTGATTAATCATGCCTTACCTTATGCACTATTTAAGTAAGGAACAGGCTGCTGAGAACCCATACAGCAAAGCGCGATGCACCTTATAGGATGTCGAAAATCTTCAATACCTATGTCATGTATATCGATAGCCTAGCCTTAACTATTATTATTGAGGATAGGTAATGTCACCACGAGCTAACTATTTCGTAATTGCACCCAAAGCGATGGATTTGTTAATGCAACAAGAGCGTTATCTGGAAGAGCAATTTGAAAAGTCTACGGTGTTAAACAAGCGAGTTTGGGAACTGGTTAAATTGAGAGTTTCCCAGTTAAACCAATGCGCATTTTGTATTGATATGCACACTCGTGATTTGGTCAAGATGGGGGAATCCAGTGAACGTCTGGTTGGATTATGTACATGGGATCAATTGCCGTATTATTCTGAAGCTGAGCGAGCAGCACTATACTTGGCCGATAGATTAACAACCGCAAATGAAATGGATGATGATACGTATCGTCGCCTACTTGATCACTTGGGTGAGCAGGGGATCGTTGATATGTCGATTGCGGTAAATGCGATAAATAGCTGGAATCGCATTGCCAAAACATTTAAACCTGTGATTGGAAGCTTAAGTGAGGATTAGCCCATTAGCACGACATTTCATTTAACACTTTATCAGCCAACTGGTGCTTGTGCTGCGTTGATTCAATCCATATGGTCAGCCAGTTTAGGAGAGAGTGAGCCGCTATCGAAACCACTCTACAGTGATGCGGGCAGCGGTATCGTGTTTAATTTTGACGAAGATGTGCTGCTAGGAGATGTTAAGTTACCGCTAGGCGTGGTGGCGTTACCTGTAAGTCAGTGTGCGCAAACGATTCACTTATCTTCCTTTAGCTTACTCTGTGGTATACGTTTTTTACCTGCAATAGGGTATGGGGTGATCGGGCGGCACTTTGATAAGCCAACATTACTGCCAAAAACACACTCTCATTATCACTCTTTGCATGTGTTATATGAAAAACTGGCTACCCTAAGCCGTGATGAAAACCGGGTATTGGAAATAGAACGCTGGGCGGCGAGGCACCTCGATATTACTCATGCCATTCCTGACTCCTTGGCACAATCGATGAGTTTGGTTTCTTGTCACCAGGAAATCAGCAGGATTGGTGATGAAGTAGCCTTGAGTCAGCGACAAATTGAGCGCCAATTTAAGCGGTGGCTCGGGATGACACCAAAGTATTTTCAGCGCGTACTACGAGTGAAAAAGACCGTTGAATATTTGAAGCAAAACAGTAGCCACAACTTAGCCTCAGTTGCTGCTGATTTCGGTTATAGTGACCAAGCGCACATGACGAGAGAGTTATCTGCGCTTGCCCACATTACCCCGGGTGAACTTACTGCAAAGTAATTAATTTAGGCTAAAAGTTAACGCTACTTCCAAACCCTCTACTTTCTCATTGGGCGCCGTGTAGATCCATTGGCTCAATGCGTTTTTGGCCGACTGATCAAATACGCCGTTGTGTACCGAATTGACGATCTGTATGTTAGATGTGGTGCCATCTGGTTCTACACTGAAACGCAATACAACATCGCCTTCTAAACCTTTGTTTACCGCTTCTTGTGGATAGTTTGGGTTGACCCGCTCAATGGGCGCTATTTCAATTTCCCCGTCGAATAACCCTGTGTTCCAAGCAACCAGTGCCGCGCCGCCAAGTAAAAGCGTTGCGATAACGAATCGAAGAAAAAACGTATTAGTTTGGGCTGACATAATGTTGTCCTTTTAAATTTATTATATTGTAGATTACAGGTGTAATTTAAAAGGATTACATTTGTAGTCATTTGTGTCAATACCCGAATTACGTTGGGTTATGAACTATTGAAGAATTGACATGTTTTATACATGTGGGTGTAACAATCTAACGCTATTGTCGAATTGGAGGTCTTCTATGGACATTATTTCTATTCCCGGCTTCGACGAGCCCTTTAGTTCTATATCTCACCTATTTGCATCAGGGTTGTTTTTAGTATTAGCCGTTTTTACCTTGTACAAAGGCAGAGGCAGCGCGCCTCGCATGTTAGGATTATTTGTATTCAGCTTTTTTGCCATTGTTTTATTTGCGATGAGTGGCGTATTTCATCTTTTAGAGAAAGGCACTACGGCTAGTCACGTGTTACAAATCCTTGACCATACTGCTATTTTTACAATGATTGCCGGTACCTTTACCCCATTTCATATTATTTTGCTGCGAGGCAAGACAAGATGGTTACCTTTATTAATTATTTGGCTTTTGGCCATTACGGGCTTGACGTTCACCGCTATCTATTTTAGCGACATGTCGGAAGGTTTGATTCTATCCTTTTTCCTTATAATGGGGTGGATGGGCGCATTTACGGTCATGTGGATATGGCGAGTTAGTGCCGATATCTCCAAGCTAATAATGTGGGGAAGTGCCCTTTACACTGTGGGGGCGCTGGTTGATTTCTTTGGAATGCCAGTGCTTATGGCGGGTGTAGTAAATGCACATGAGTTGTTCCACATTGCTATTGTGGCTGCTGCATTGTGTCATTGGCGTGCAATTTATAAAATCGCACATTACCCTTTGACAGAAAGGCTGACTGTGATTGTCAAAGAACTACCAAATGAGCTTCAAGGATATTTATTCGGACAATGTGTAGCCCGTGCGCGGAATCAAAAAGAATTACACGTTAAACTACAGCAATGGTTTAGCGAGAACTACCCAACAGGCCTCATTCCTCGCCAATTGTATTTCAAGTTTTATAAGGAAGCATGGGTTAACTTAGGATGACGTGGCTTTTGACGGCCGTTTTACTTTGAGGTTCGCCTCAATGTTGATGTAAATTTGCTGTTAATTTACTTGTCGCTGAGGCATAGACTTTGCTGGTACTACCACTTATGATTTGGGTAACATCTCGTGAGGTCTACTATGACAGAAAGCAAAAGTGTAACGGACGTTCAGCTACAATCCGATTTTAGTGCGCTTAAAGCAGCCTACAACGCCAATCCTGCGCCCACCTATCAAGAGCGCATAGCGGTGCTCAAATCGTTGAAAAAAGCCATTCTTGAAAATGAAGCCCACGTGTATGAGGCGTTACAAAAAGACTACGGATACCGCAGCGAATTCGATACCTTAGTCGCTGATTTGCTTCCTAGTGTAGCGGGTATCAACTACGCAATTAAAAACCTCAAAAGGTGGATGAAGCCATCTAGACGCCACTCAGGTTTGATGCTGCTACCCTCAAAAGTCAAAGTCCACTATCAACCGCTTGGAGTGGTAGGAATTATGACGCCTTGGAATTTCCCTGTATTTTTGTCTCTTGGTCCAGCAGTTCAAGCACTCGCAGCGGGTAACCGGGTTATGATAAAAATGAGTGAGTTTACCCCAAACGCGAACCAAGCGATTAAGCGGATCGTGGAAGGTGTGGCTGATCATATTAAAATTATTGAAGGAGAGGCCGAAACGGGTGCGGCATTTTCTACTTTGCCATTTGATCATTTGATTTTCACTGGCTCATCAGCCGTGGGTAAATTGGTAGCGAGTGCGGCGGCTAAAAACCTAACGCCTATTACACTCGAGTTAGGCGGCAAATCTCCCACTATTATTGACGATAGCATCGATATGGGCGTAGCCGTGGACGCCTTGATTGTCGGCAAATCGGTGAACTCGGGACAAATTTGTGTAGCACCTGACTATGTGTTCGTTCACGCAAGTCGGGAGAAAAAGTTTATTGACACCTTTATTGAACGCTATAAGGAATATCATCTTGATAGCGGCAATAGCAATACACAAACACATATTGTGTCGGATAGACAGCATAGTAGACTGTTGAACTTGTTAGAAGACGCAAAAGCTAAAGGGGCGACACTTCATCCTGTAAAACCTCTGGAGTCGGATCACGGTAGACGCGTCTATCCGCATTTGGTGACGAATATGACGGAAGATATGAACATTGCGCAACAAGAAATCTTTGGCTCGATATTGCCAGTGATGACGTATCGAAACATTGATGACGTAATTGCCTATATCAATGCAAGACCCCGTCCGTTAGCCCTATACATTATGTCTAAGAACGACCAAACCATTAATAAACTTATTCACACTACGCACAGTGGTGGGATAGCTATTAATGATTCCGCACAGCATGTCGCTGCCGATGATGCGCCTTTTGGTGGCGTCGGTAATTCGGGAATGGGTCACTATCATGGTCATGAAGGATTCTTAACTTTCTCCAAAGCTAAAACCGTTCTGTATTCGAGCAGTTGGTTACCGAAAAATCGCTTTATACTTAAAAACCGAGATTTCATGTTCACGATATTGCGCAAATTTTTGCTCAGATAGTTGATAAATATATCAGAACATCTGTTAACAAGACGGGGAGTGCAATACTCCCCCTTACTTTAATTCTCCGGATTCTTCGCCGTCCACGCTTTATCAACCTGCTCAAACTGCTCGTGTTTATCGAAGGATAAAACGTCTTCTAAATGTTCGTTATGCTTTTGATACGCCGAGATGTAATGGTCCTCACTTTCTCTTGCGTCATAAAGCTTGGACATCAGTTGTGTCTCTTTTCGTTGAAATAATTGTGCGAGTCGATGGGCTTGATAAGTCTCGTACCCGAGCTCAATCAGCGCATCTCTGCCAATCGTAAGAGCGGAGCCAAGGGTTTCGCGATGAATGTTGGTGAGACCTTGATCCATAAGCGCAAAGGTCGCTTCTCTATCCTTCGCGTTAGTGATAATTTGCAGGTGGGGAAAATGGCGCTGAACGACGTGGACTAAGTGTAACGCTCGCTCTGTGTCACCGATGGCGATAATCAGTAATTGAGCCGATTCGGCGCCAGCTGACTCGAGCAAATCAATACGTGTTACATCGCCAAAATAAACCTCAAACCCCAGTTTTCTCAGCAACGCCACATTGGTGGCATCATTGTCTAAAATGACGGGTTTGATACCGGCAGAGATCAACAATCGCCCAATATCGATACCCAGACGACCAAAACCGGCGAGTATGACTTTGCTCTGTCCATCGACCGCGTCCGCCTCAACCTCTTCATGGTCGTCAACCGCTCGGCTCATTTTATCGTGCAGCAAAAATAAGACTGGAGCAAAAAACATCGATATTGCCACCGCCGAAATGAGTGGTTCAATGACTGAATCAGGTAGTACCCCATTACTTTTTGTCATTTGAAACAAGACAAAAGCGAATTCGCCACCCTGTGCTAACGCAATGGCAAACAAACGTCGCTCAGATCCTGACTGAGAAATAAATCGGGAGATAACGGCAAGCACACACCATTTCAAGGCGATAAGCCCACCGGCTAAGCCCAGTATCAGCAAAAGACTGCTCGCGATCAGCGAGAAGTTGAGACTAGCACCAATGGAAATAAAAAAGATACCTAGGAGTAGTCCTTTGAAGGGTTCAATATCACTTTCCAATTCATGTCTAAATTCACTGTCCGCGAGCATGACGCCTGCTAAGAACGCCCCAAGTGCGGGAGATAAACCTACGGCAAGCATCAATACCGATGTGCCTACCACAAGCGCAATCGCAGCGCCGACAAACACTTCGCGGACGCCCGTTGCGGCAATGACTCTAAAAATCGGATTGCACAGATATTTTCCAAATATGAAAATAGTGGCGATTGCGATAAAAACCGCGAGAAATTGTAGATAGCCTGGTAAATGCTGTATGTCAATAAAACCCGATGCGTGGTGACTGTCAACGGTGACGGATAGGGTGGCTAGCAAAGGTATGGCAGCTAGCATAGGAATGACCGCGAGATCTTGAAACAACAATACGGAAAAAACCGAACGTCCGGCGTCTGTCGCCATTTTCCCTTTTTCTTGAAGTGTCTGTAGCACAATCGCCGTGGAAGATAATGATAATATCAGCCCCACCGCCAATGCTTGTTGCCACGGAATAAAGTTAACCGCAATTGCGAAGGTGACAACACTGGTTAGTGCGACTTGCATACCGCCAATACCCAATATAGGCACTTTCATTTTCCATAACAGAGAGGGCTTGAGTTCAAGACCTACCAAAAACAGCATCATCACAACACCAAACTCTGTGAAATGCATAATATCTTCGATATTGCTAATTAGACTGATACCAAATGGACCCACGACGATGCCGGCCAATAGATAACCCAGTACAGAGCCCAAACCGAGTTTTTTGGCAATGGGAACCGCGATAGCACCAGCGGCCAGGAAGATAAACAGTTGCAGTAAAAAAAGTGTCATTATTTGGCCTCCGTGAGTTCGACAATGTGCTCGTTTAGATTATCTAACGTTACTGCCCTATCGATATTCACTTGCTCATAGGTCAGGGCGGTAAGCAGTTGTCGATACCGGTCTGCGTAGGTGGCGAGGGTTTCTTTTGGTAAGCCGCGATGAACGCCGCTGATAAAAAATGGAGGGAGTTGACGCATCTGACACAAATGTGCCGTCGCGGCAAAGGGAGAGGTCAGTTGGTTAATAGTAAAACCGTTAGCGCCCGATGCTTGGTAGGTCGACGCATCACCGCCTGCGGATATAGTTTGAAATGTGACTTTGTCTTTCAAGGCGTTACCTTGACTACCATAGGCCCAGCCATGTTCGAGCACCAAATCCATCCACTCTTTTACAATGGCTGGCGTTGAATACCAGTACAGTGGATGTTGAAAGATAATAATGTCATGGGTTTCACAGAGCGTTTGCTCCCTCTCTACATCGATGAGAAAGTCAGGGTAGTGCTGGTAAAGATCGTTTACCGTCACATTGGGTAACGATGATACAGCATCTAGCAGCCCGCGATTTACGGTCGATTTTCGCTTCGCTGGGTGAGCAAAATTGATAAGGATTTTCTTCATAGCATGGCTCGATGTCGACGCAAGTTGTCATCTAACCATACTAGTTTGATTGATTTACTTTGATAATCCCGTTGAAAACAAATTCACAATTCGGTTTTGTAATATAATCGCTAGCTCTCCCAGCAAGGCTGATTGCCGATTTTTTCAATGAGAAAGTCTATGAACACACGTACTTTAGCAGTGAGCACATTGGACTTGGGATAAACTAACCAAATAGCCGAGCGGTCATCGACTTCATAGTCTTCAAGCACGCGAACGAGTGTCCCGTTTTTTAGTTCTTCATGTACGTTCCATATCGAGCTCATGCATATACCGACACCAGCTTTGGCTGCAATCCGCATACTGGCCCCGTCATCACAAATTACGCGAGATTGAGCGTCACTAGGCGGAAAGGCATAAATGGTCGCACTGTTGTTGGAAACGAGCTTTCTGGGCTTGGCATTCATAAAAACCAGTAATTGGTGCGCAGACAAGGCTTCGGGACAAGAAGGCTGGCCAAACTGTGCCAAATAATCCGGTGATGCGCACAGGATACGCTTATCCGAGGCTAAACGACGACCAATCAGACTACTGTCTTCAACCGCGTAATTTCGCAACGCTAAATCGAATCCGCCTTCGATTAAATTGGCCCGTTTATCTGATAAGGTCAGCTCGATGTTGATATCGGGAAAGCGCGCTAAAAACTCGGGTAACAAAGGGGCGATGAACTGCTGTGTGAATGAACTGGATGCCGCGAACCGCAGCGTGCCGCTAACATTGGATTTACCCAATCCCAAGGCCGACAATGCGGCGTCCTCTTGGGCAATAATTTCTCGAGCATAAGGTAAAAACGCTTCCCCTTCCACTGACAGCGATACCTTGCGCGTCGACCGATGAAACAAGTCAGCTTTGAGTTGATGTTCAAGTTTTGATAACCGAGCACTCGCCACAGAAGCCGTGATCCCCAATCGTTTTCCCGCTCCACTAATGTTCAGCATATCCGCAGCGAGCACAAAAAGCCTAATGCCATTGGTATCCATCATTATCTCCAAGATGCGAATTCTGATTCTATTTATACATAATTTATTCGCGAAATCGAAAATATTATGCTGTCGGCTATTGAATCGAATCTCGTCGGGAGTGAATAGGATGAATATTACCGCATCAGTCAACTACCACATTGTTAGTGACGAACCCCAAGCTTTCCATTTTGATGTGGATGGTATAGAGGGCAATCTTATCTCGCCCGAACTTATACCCACTCAGGTGCAGGTACGTGATTTGAGAGACAAAGCTTGTCATGTCAACTTTCGAGATGATGGGATTCGCTTTGTGCGTCGTGCTTCAAAAATTGGTGACTTTACTCATCACAGGGACTGGCAGCCGGTCTACAACGACGAAATCACCACGCTGTTGCAATCGGAAATTGGGGCCAAAGATGTACTTGTTTTCGACCATACCGTGCGAATCGATCATGACGCAGCGGTCAGAAAGCCAGCCCGTAATGTACACAATGACTATAGTCAGGCTGGCGCCGAACAGCGTTTAATCGATTTACTTGGTCAGCAAAAGGCCGCGCAATATTTGTCTGGTCATTATGCGTTCGTCAACGTATGGCGCCCCGTTGGTCATCCTATTATGACGTCGCCTCTCGGGTTTATTCGGCCAAGCTCAATGAAAACTGAAGATTGGATGAACATCGAACTTATTTATCCTGATCGAAAGGGGCAAATTCTCGGCGTCGCCGCCAATCCCGCTCACGAATGGTTTTATCTCTCTCAAATGCAACCGGATGAAGTGGCAATTTTCAACATCTTTGACAATCAAGGTCGTCCCTTTTTAGCTCACAGCGCACTAGACATCGAAGGTCAGGGGGATGTTTCTATACCAAGACAAAGTATCGAAACACGAACATTGGTCCGGTACGAAGACTGAAAAAATAGACAGCAAACTGACATGCTTGAACGCTGCTAAAAAGGTGTAGATAGCGGATTCGACATGACTATTGAGGCGAGTGAACGTCTCTATTTTTAACTCAACATCCCAAGGGGATACAAATATGAAATACGAAGGTTTTACTACTTTTTCAGTTGAGCAAGACGGCGGGATTTTAACCGTTACATTCGACTTTGGTACCGTGAACGTACAAGGTCAAGAAATGCTGGCGGATCTCAATAGTTTAGCGATGCGTTTAGAACGCGATAGAAACACCAAAGTTGTTGTGTTTCAATCCGCCAACCCTGAAATCTGGGTTTGTCACTACGATACTGAGTTACTCAAAGACATGTCAGATGAAGCGGTGTCCCGCGATGAAGCACAATTACTTGATTTGCAATCCGTATGTGAGCGCCTCAGTAAAGTACCGCAAGCGACGATTGCCAAACTGGAAGGGTTTGCCCGAGGTGGTGGTCATGAATTAGCGTTAGCGCTGGACATGCGATTTGCTGCTCGCGGTAAGTTTAAATTTATGCAGATGGAAGTTGGCATGGGAATTTTACCTTGCGGCGGTGGTGCCTCTCGTATGGCGCGCCAAACAGGTTTAGGACGCGCGCTAGAAATTATCTTGAGTGCGCGAGATTTTGATGCAGATGAAGCTGAACAAATGGGGACGATTAATCGTGCATTTGAGCCCGACGAAATTGGTCCATATGTCGACGCATTGGCACAACGTATTGCGCAGTTCCCAGCAGAATCTATCAATGCATGTAAGCAAGCGGTATATGAGTCAATCGATAAGCCCATTGACGAAGCACTGAAAGCTGAGGCTTATTGGTTGTATCAAGCAACCAGCAAAACACCTGCGCTCAAGCGTTTTACTATCGCCGATGAACAAGGCCTTGAGCACGATATCGAGAACCAACGAAACTGGAACGAGTTGGTTATGAAGGTGCAAGACATCAATTGATCAAGCGTGTTGAAGATAATCCTTAAGCCCACTTATTGTGGGCTTTTTGCGTCGTTTTTCATGGTACTTGCAATTTAATAGACGATCGGTCTATATTATTTGTATGACGACATTATCTAAAACGCCCCGACGGGGCCGACCACCCAAAACACTCAGAGACAACGCTG
Source organism: uncultured Alteromonas sp. (assembly GCA_963922845.1). Classification (GTDB taxonomy): domain Bacteria; phylum Pseudomonadota; class Gammaproteobacteria; order Enterobacterales; family Alteromonadaceae; genus Alteromonas. Next base: position 28,089 of record CAWUJV010000026.1, on the reverse strand, counting down.
ATACGCGTAGCGCTCTCATTCGCAGTGGGTTAGCCCATTTAACAGAGAACGGTTTTGCGTCCTCGGGCATCGATAAAATCCTCAAGGCAGAGGGTGTACCCAAGGGGTCATTTTATTTTTATTTCGACAACAAAGAAGCATTTGGGCAAGCCGTGCTAGATAGTTACGCCGACTACTTTGCTAAAAAGCTCGATGTATGGTTGTTAGCAGACGATGTTGACCCGCTTCAACGACTTGTGAATTTTGTTGAGGACGCCAAACAGGGTATGGCGCGCCATGAGTTTAAACGCGGTTGTTTAGTCGGTAATTTAGGTCAAGAAGTTGACCTGTTGCCAGAAAGTTTTCGACCAAAATTAATCGCGATTTTTACGGTTTGGCAGCAGAAAGTGTCTGCGTGTTTAGCGCTTGCACAGGCACAGGGAAACATTGCGCCCAGTGCGAGTTGCGACGATTTGGCTGAGATTTTTTGGATTGGGTGGGAAGGGGCTGTCAGTCGCGCAAAACTAGAGCGGCGCGAAGCACCACTGGACAATTACGTGAAGTACTTTTTATCGGGGTTGCCTCGTTAAAAAAATTTATTCATTACTAGACGATCGGTCTAAATTGGAGAAAGTCATGTTTAACGGTATTTTGATAGAGAAAGACGAGCAAGGATATCACGCCACTGTTAGTCAGATTGATGACAGTGTACTACCCGAAGGTGATGTCGATATTGCGGTTTCACACAGCACCATTAACTACAAAGATGCACTCGCTATTACTGGCAAAGCGCCTGTTGTGAGGCAATTTCCAATGGTACCCGGGATTGATTTGGTGGGGACCGTAACGCACAGCCGTTCGTCAAAGTTTGCGGTAGGCGATCAGGTTCTGCTCAATGGATTTGGTGTGGGTGAAACGCATTGTGGCGGCCTAGCGCAACAGGCGCGGCTGAAAAGTGAATGGTTGATTCCATTGCCCACGGCGTTTACCCCTGAACAAGCCATGAGTATAGGGACCGCGGGATACACAGCCATGCTTTGTGTATTAGCGCTCGAAAAGCACGGCGTTACCCCACAACACGGTGAAATACTCGTGACCGGTGCCAATGGTGGCGTAGGGAGTTTTGCTATCGCGCTATTGGCAAAACTGGGCTACACGGTGGTGGCGTCCACAGGGCGTGTTGATGAGGCCGACTACCTCAAGCAGTTAGGCGCAAGCGAGATTATCGATAGGAATACGCTATCTGAGCCTGGTAAGCCTTTGGCGAGAGAACGTTGGGCGGGTGTAATCGATTCTGTTGGCAGTCACACGTTGGCCAATGCATGTGCGAGCACAAAATATGGTGGTGTTGTGGCAGCATGCGGATTGGCCCAAGGAATGGATCTACCTGCTACCGTCGCGCCTTTTATTCTAAGAGGAGTCACCTTGGCGGGTATCGATAGCGTGATGCGACCCATTGAAGATCGGGTTGTAGCATGGGACCGTCTGGCATCTCTGGTTGAGCCAAGTTGGTTTGATGCTATCAGTGCACCTATTGATTTAAGTGAGGTAGTTGAAACAGCGCAGAATTTGATCGCTGGAAAAGTCAGAGGGCGAGTCGTCGTCGCTTTGTAACGTTATACCAATAAAAAAGCGGGCAGTAGAGGCTCGCTTTTTTAGATGCACACGCTGAGTATGGGATACGGGGATGCAAGTTTAAGTATCTACTTAAGCATTAAGGACATGTGGGGGCTGGGTGATGGCGAGACCTAAACTCGCTCGGTGTTATGCCGGTTTTCTCTCGGAACATATAGGTAAAGGCAGAGGGAGAATCATAACCTAATTCATGGGCGACATTTGCGATGGTGTCGCCTTGTGCCATTTTGCGAATAGCGATTTGGATAGTAAGGCGTTGTCGCCATTCGGTGTAATTCAGGCCCGTCTCTTTCTTAAATAATCGTGATAACGTGCGACTAGAGGCGCCGACAAGGTTTCCCCATTGCGCTAAGCTAAAGCGGTTTGAAGGTGTTTGGTGAAGGGCATCAAGCATCATAATCAACCGTTTGTCAGACGGAAAAGGTAACTGATATACCGCCGTTGGCGCATTTGAGAGCGTGTGCAGTATCAAACGCAGATGTAGGCCTTGGGGATCCTCCCACGCGTAATCGTTGGAGAAGTCTCTCGCTTCTTCAATCAGTACTTTCAAAAAAGGACTAATATCCAATACTCCACTGTCTTTGGGCATGTTTCTGAGCATATCGGTGGCGATGTAAAAGCTGGTAAGCGATACCTGAGTCAAAGTGCGTACCTCATGGTCGATATGTGGCAAAAGCCACACACCTTGCTCAGGTGGCACGATATAGCGATGCTGCGGTGTTTCTACTAGCATCACCCCGTCACTGGCATAAACAAATTGACCCCATTCATGTCGATGCTTTTCAATTTTAAATTGTTTTGGAATATCCCGTTGAACCACTTTAATCGGCACTGTTAGGGCCTGTTGGCTGGCTTGTGAGGGGGGAAGTGAAATGACGGTTGTCATAATCTCGATAGTGGGTGTCTAGTTGTCGATACTTTACCAGTGTTTGCTTGCAATATCATGACGACTTTTAAAACGAGAAGACGTCGATGAGTATTGAATGGGTGGTGATTTTTTTGATATTGGGCAGCGTAGTGGGGTTTATCGCGGGTTTGTTGGGCGTTGGCGGTGGGGGAATACTGGTGCCTACATTGGCGAGTTTACTCGTTTACCTGGATATCCCACAGCAGCATATTGTGCATATTTCGTTGGGCACATCGATGGCGTGTATTATCGTTACATCGCTTTCCAGTGCCCTCGCACATCATAAACATCAGGCCGTGAATTGGTCCATTGTATACCTAATGGGGGCCGGTGGTGTCATTGGTACGTTTGCGGCGACCTTTGTGGCCGCACGAACCAATGCGGCTTATCTCGCCCTTTTCTTTGCCGCGTTTATGTTTTACACCGCCTATAAGATAGTAATCAAAGCCAATCAACCTCAACTTGCTCCTAAGCCATCTCAAGCATCGATGTCGGGGTGGTCTATTGGGATTGGTGCAGTTTGTGCGTTGGTATCAATTGGTGGTGGGTCGTTACTGGTACCCTATCTAAATCGGCGAGGGATAAGTATGTCGGAGGCCGTTGGTACCTCAGCGGCAATTGGGTTGCCTATTGCTGTAGCTGGATCGGTAGGATATTTGCTCAATGGCATAGGGCAAATCACAGGGATAACGAATACGATAGGTTATGTTTATCTACCCGCGGTAGCCTTAATTTCGATTGCTAGCATGACTAGTGCGCCACTTGGGGCGAAAGTATCTCATAGGTTACCGGTCAAGCGTTTGAAAAAACTGTTTGCTCTTCTACTTGTCGTGCTAGGAGTGAAAATGCTGTGGGCTTCGTTGTGAGTGTATCGCGCCATTACAAGTCGTGATTAATTTTTACACTTTTTCACAGTTTGTCTCCTTTAGATAAGGTACTGTGACTACGCTGGATTTAGTCAGATAGACAGACTAAACCCCAATTTGCGGGCACGGATGCTCGCTTTTTTTTGAAAGAAAAAGCCCGAATGTGACTTCGGGCTTGGCAATATTAATACTTGAGCTGATTAATAAGGTCAGCACTAAGTCGGATATTGTTTCCTGAGCCCTCTACCGCCGCTCGCGTGTCTTCTAAAATCTTGTGCATACTCATCTTAATTGAGTCAGAGTCACGCATCTGCGCGTTGATTTCAGAAAGTGTCACCTGCATTGACTCAACATTGAAACTGGCCTTTTCACTGAGTTCACGCAATCTGTCTTGCGTATCTTGTGCCGTATTTGCGCATCCTTCTATTACATCATTCACATCTTTTTGTTTTTCGATGATGCTAGACGAGATGTCGATGATGCGTTTCATCTCATTTTCAATGCGTTCGGCACTTTCACTTGATGTATTCGCAAGACTCCGAACTTCATCGGCAACGACGGCGAAACCGCGGCCGTGATCACCCGCGCGGGCAGCCTCAATAGCGGCATTTAGCGCCAGTAGATTAGTCTGGTCAGCGATGCCTTTGATCGATTCCAAGAATTGGTCAATCTTTTGACTGGATTCTTCTAAGCTTCCAAGCATTTCAGAAAATTGTTTGAGATACGTCATTGAACTCATGATGTTCTCGGTGAGCGTATCTAACTGGCTTGTGCAATCTGCGCTAATTTTGGCGTTATTGCTCGCATTCGATTCGGTTTCTTCTGTTTTCGCTTGAATTGTCTCGGCGTGCTCTACAAAAGCAGTGACCATGTCACAGCTACTCTCTATTTCACTGATACGACGCTTCGATGCATCGTTGACTCGCGTAGCGCTGGTGTTGAGATCTTGTGCAAGCTTTTTAGCCTCGCCAGAGAGAATCGCATCGAGTTTATCGGCCTTGTCTCTCAGCTGTTGGAGTTCGGAGGGGCTAATTTTGATCATTCCATCATCGTTTTGTTCCTTATTGAACCAACCAAACATTATGTGCTCCTCATTACATTTTTTACGTCGTTGTTATTGAGATAACTGTCGGAGATCTCTCGCGTTTCTATATCGACCACACAGAATAGAACTGAAGACCCAAAGTAGAGTTTAGACTATATTTTGTAGAGTTTTTGTAAATAGCGAATTGGGCAATTGGGTTAATTCCTGTACCAATTGCTGAATAATTCGGCAATCTGCTCCTCTGGTCAGTCCTGACTCTCATGTTTTGGCGTTTTTTGGTTGTATATCAGCTGTATATCGGAGGTATGTGCAATGATCGACCGCCCCGTTAACTGAGATTCTTTAAACAAATTATAGACGGCCATAAACAGAACGATAAAAAAGGCGACATCGAACAATCTGATGCCATAGTCGATGGCCATATGCGTATTATCTAGCATGAGTTTGCCCACAGCGCTTGGGATCAACATTAGCATAGAGATGTTAAGCAACCTCAACCCAGTGCATAAAAACGCCGCTCTGTCTCGAAATAGGGTATAGCTCGCCTTGTTTTCTAGGTCGAAATGCGGAATTTTCGCTAGCTCAGTTAGTGCCAAGCGAACGTTACCTAATCGCATTGTCGTCGATAGGATGAGTAGGGCGATGCCAGGTGTCATGACTGAGGTAAAAAATTCGAATTGCATAGGCTCTCTCGTTGTTTTTCTCAATTGTAGGCAACAACAACATGTTTTGCTGTTTTACCAAGGCTGTTGACTCGATTAAACCGGAAAACTGACTAAATGTGTTCAAATTCCTCTTTTTATGACATTTGTTAGGTAAAAGCTAACAATGATTGAGTGTTTTTTAGTCTAATAATTTACAAGTATCGGACTTACACTTTGTCTCGGTCAATTGAGAGTAAGTGGATAAAACAATGAATCGAATTGTATTAAAGATAGTGTTGTTATTAGTTGCGGGTATCGGTGTAAATGGCACCGTCTTTGCCAATAAGTCAAACACGACGGTGAGTGATGGTATCGAAATAAATCAACCGGCGCGCTGGCCAAAACCAGTCAACCCCATTGCCGCCGGGTCTGAGTCGAGTGAAGCACTTCAGGTTGTACAACAGTTTTTTAAAGCCTACGGCGAGGGTGATATGAATGCACTTGCCAATTATGTTGCACAAGATGTCGAATGGCATATTCCCGGTCGTCACAAACTTGCAGGGACCAAACGCGGAATCGCTGCTTTTCTGGCCTTTTTTGAACAACTAGGCGCAGCTGGTTTTAAGGCTGAAGTCATGATTCTGGCAGCAAATGATACCTATGTTATTGATGCGCATAGAGGGTTTAGCAACGTTGATGGTGAAAACATCGATATCAATTGGGTGTTACTCTACCAGATAGAAGATGGCAAAATTAAGCGAGTGCAAAACTTCTCGGGAGATTTGTATCGCTCTGATGCGTTCTTCGATTCACTTTCAATAGCTCACTAATTCGTATAGGAAAGTAAAGGGAGTGGTGAACGGCGACAGTTTGCTGCTTCCTATGTCATCAATACGTCAAAAACTATTCTCATTGTTCGCTGTTACCTCCAAGGCATCAATCATACTGTGAGCGTCAATATGCTGATTTAGCCAATCTGCGTACTGCGATATTCTGACCTGATATGATTTACTGCCATCTAATTCGCTTAAACCGAAAGTGCGGTTTAAAGGCCTGCGTCAGTGTCTTATACGCCATTGATAAAAGCCCCTCGTCTTCTCTTACCAATTCCACGTATAATCATTGTAAATCCTTTTCTACTATGCGGCATGGATAGCGAAATTACGCTCAGTTCAATTCAAGTTCTAGACAGCCTACTGCGTGCGGCGACGGCTGGTATTATGCTGTTTCTTTGTGTATTGCCTTCTCACACGCATCAGATGTCGTTTGGTGTCGCGAGGCGTTGGTTACTTGTCTGTTTGGCGTCTTATGTGATGTTGACCACGCCAATCGACAATGCGGATTACGGATGGTTTAGGCCACCGCTTTTGTTGATGACGGATTTGACTGCGATGGCGTTGTTGAACTTATATTGGTTCTTTGTTCACAAAAGAACATTGTGGGATGCGTTGTCCCTATGGGCCAAAATTACAGTGTTACTGTGGTGTAGTGCGCTAGCGGTATTCTTTTTGGTCCTTAAGGGGAAGGGGTCATTTCACGATTTTATTCATTGGACGGGTTTGGCTATGTTGGTGTTTGTCATCCTCGATGCTGCAAGGGGATATACTGATGACTTGGCCGAGCGCACAAGGCAACTGAGGCGATTAAGTATACTTGGCCTGAGTACCTACATGAGTATGCTAACTATCTTAGAGCTTATCGATAGCGACTTGCGTGATAATCCCTATTTTAGTTTCGGGCACGCTGCTTTTATGTTTTTGCTCACCTTAGCGGTATCAGCTAAGATCTTACGTAGCCGCTTGGCATCAGACGCTGCCCCCCCGCCAGACCTAACTGAACTTACGGGTCACCCTCAAGCTAACAACGAATGCCAAAGTAAGCACGCAAAGGCTGCGACTGAAGCTATGCAGAATGGCTTGTATTTGCATCATGATTTAAAAGTTGATGGCCTAGCACAGCAAATCGGCGTGCCAGTACATCAATTGCGCAAAGTTATTAATCAAGAGCTCGGCTTTGATAATTTCTCTCAATTTGTTAATGAATTTCGCATTGAACGGGTGTGTCAGGAGCTGCAAAAAACAGAGCGACACGGTGAACCCATTTTGACGGTGGCATTGGAATCGGGTTTCAGTTCGATTGCGTCGTTCAATCGTGTCTTTAAAGCGAACAAATCGATAACACCCACCGAATATCGTGCTCAATTTCAAAAATGAGCAGACATTTTTAATTTTTGAGAAGACCTAACTAACCGATTTTTATAGCGTTACTGCAAATTTAAAACGTGAGAGTTTGTAGTGAAAAAAATCGTTATTGGGGTAAGTCTACTTGCCATTGTTAGTTTGTTTGTCGTACTTGAACCCGTGTATCAATTTTATGCGCATCGCGGTGCTGTACCCTTTGTTCCATGGGGTGAAATACGTATACCGTCTGAGTCCCCTGAACAACACACCGTTTTTGATGGCGCGTTTGAAGTCGCAGCAACAGAATCTCTGCAACACCTTCAACAACACAAACTAGCCATTAATTCACCGGGCATTACGGCAGCGGTAGGTATTCACGGCAAGCTAGTTTGGGCGGGAGCCGCAGGATGGGCAGATATCGACGAACAGCGACCCATGACAACGGACACGCAGTTACGTATTGGTAGTACGTCCAAAGCGCTAACGTCGACACTATTGGCGCGTCAAGTTCAGCTCGATACGCTTACGCTTGATACGCCCTTGAGTAGTTTGTCTATCGGTCAACGCAATGAACAGTGGGGTAATATCAAAGTTCGTCATCTCGCTTCCCATACTGCAGGTTTGCCACATTACAAAGAAAATACTGAGAGGCTCGGCCTGTATCACAGTATTGCACTTCAAAAACACTACGCTAATGTAGACCAAGCTGTTGATTTGTTTGATGAAAGTAAAATGCTATTCGAACCCGGTACAGACTTCAGTTATTCGAGTTTTGGTACCGTACTACTCAGTGCGGTATTACAGGAGACTGGACAACAGTGTTTCCAGTCACAAATGAAAGCGCTCGTACTTAAACCTCTTTCAATGGCTGACACCCTGATGAGTGAGCGCGAAACCCAAAAGAGTAAACTGACTAAGTTTTATTGGCGCGAGGATGAAACGGACAATAAAGTAAGAGAATGGCGAGACGTTGATTTGAGTCACCGTTTAGCAGGGGGAGGGTTCGTGTCAACCTCCGCTGATCTGGTTCGATTAGGACTCGGTTTTATCGATGATACGTTCATTTCATCGTCGACGCGACGTGCCTTTTGGACGCCGCAAACGCTTTCAAGTGGCGAGGTCAATGAACAGGGATATGCGATTGGCTGGCGGGTCTATGAACAAGATTTTGGCGAAGGTATTGGGACGCTGAAGGTAGCTCATCACGGCGGGGTATCCCGCGGCGCGCAAAGTTGGCTTATGGTGATCCCAGAGCGCGATATGGTCGTGGCCGTCAATATCAATACAAAAACTCAGCGTTTTGGGGATTTTGCGAAAGTCTCGTTGCCGATTGCCCAGGCGTTTCTCAACGCTGATGTGACAGCATCTTTGACAGAATAATTTGATATTCAGTACGTGTGATAGATGAATATCAGTGGTATGTTTCGCTTATTATGTGAAACGTATTCATGATTATGCTCGATCGAACGGATTTACTCATTGTTGAAGCCATTGCTAGGTTAGGTACGGTTACCCAAGCCGCGAAGGAGTTGTTTCTTACCCAATCTGCGATTAGTCACAGTATGAAAAGGATGGAATCCTACCATGGCGTAGCGATATGGGAACGAGAGGGCCGCGGCGTAAAGCTAACATCTGCAGGTGAGGACTTACTTCGCTTTGCTCAGCGCACATTACCGCAATTTGAAAAAATGGAGCACGCCTTAAAGGCACATGCAAAGGGCGAGATTGGACGACTGCAGATTGGGATGGAGTGTTATCCGTGTTTTCAGTGGTTACTCAAAATTGTTGCTCCTTTTCTAAAGGCCTATCCGAATGTCGATGTGGATGTTTTAAAAGAGTTTCAATTTGGTGGTTTAGCGGCTCTGTTTAATGATGAGGTGGATATTCTTATCACGCCCGATCCGTTAATCAAGCCGGGGATTGATTACACGCCAGTATTCCAGTACGACCAAGTTTTGGTACTGGCAGATTCGCACCCATTAAGTGACAAAGCTTACATAGAACCGAGTGATTTATCTGATCAGGTGTTGCTAAGTTACCCGGTAGAAAAAAGTCGATTGGATGTGTTTAATCAATTTCTTATTCCCGCAAACCAAGGTATTGCAGGACATAAGACCATAGAAACAACAGAAATCTTATTGCAAATGGTGGCCGCCCAACGTGGCGTGGCAGTACTACCTCAATGGCTTGTAGAAGAACAAGGCAGCGAGTTTGCCATTACGTCAGTTCCTCTTGGCGAACAAGGAATAACGAAAAACATCTACATTGGACGGCGTGTTAGAGAGATTCCATATCACCAAATCGACGCATTTATCGATATGGCTAAATCTCATGGAGCGAGCTAAAACATCGCGTTAGCGCATTTTTTTGATGCGCTTTTTCAACTTTTTGACCTCGTCTTCTAAGTTTTCATCATCGGTAACGTCGATGCTCGCCAGTAAGTCTTGAGCCGCGCCCTTGTCTTTGTTGATAGCGTGAAGCTGTGCTAAACGCAATTTGGCCCACTTTGCCTCAGGCATGCCATCTTGCTCAGGCGACACCGCCAAATAGGCTTCAAATGCTTGCTGGGCTTGTGTCGAGTAACGTTCGTCTAGTACTGCATTTCTACCAATTTGATATAGTGATAGCAGCTTAAATTCTTGACTTTTTTCATCCTCAAGGGGCGTTGACGCGGCGCGTTGAAACGCAGCACTAGATTGTTCGTATTGCTCTTTGCCTTGCAGCGAGATGCCTTCTAAAAATGAAAAATCAGGTAAGTCCCCCAGTGTGACTTGCGCTTCGTCAATCCAGCTCGCTTTTTCATCAAGGTCTTTGTTGTAACCTAGAGATACCAGTTGATAGTAACCTTGTCTTGGGTCGATTTTGATGATGTCTCTGGCCACCTTGGCCGCTTTGTCATTGTCGCCACCTGCGATACTGGGTGCGCCCTGATAAAAGCCAAATAGACCATTTTGATACACGATTTCTTGTGGTTGTAGTGATGCTGCCTGTTCAAAAGACGCCAATGAGTCACTGGCATGAGACATTGCCGAAAAAACGCTGTTTTGCGCTTGAATAGCGTGAATCCGCCCGCGTAGATACCAAAGCTGGGCCGATTGAGGGTAATCTTCTACAGCATCATCGGCTAGATCTTCGATTCGATCCGGATCTTGTTGCAGCACCCAGTTTAACAGTGGTTTGTCGATGGTCGCTTTGTTCAATGCACTGACGACTAATGCATTAGCATCGCGTTTTGACGATGTCGCCCATTTCTCCTGAAGCGCAGTTAAGCTCAAGTCTTGACTGAATGCAGTGAGAGGGGCAAGGCAAAGCAATACTGTTAATGTTGGGATTCGCATAGAGACTCCTGCTTTTTTGTAGTTAAACTTCCTTGAGTGCAGATGTTAATAGTATCAACCCGCAAAGATAAGTGATTGACCTAGCGGGTGAACAAGCCTTTTAGCGTGGCCCATTACTGCACCGAGACACCCAGCATAGCGGGCATGGTTGCAGTGGGTCACCCATAAAACTGTATAAATTTGTAATACGCCCTAGTAACGGTCTCGCCTTCGCCTAATACCTAGCATACCCGAGAGATAAATCAGATATAGCCAATGAAGTGAGCCGCCGCCACTATCTGAGGGCGGAGATACAGGCGCGGGTGGGGTAGGTGTCGGTGTTGGTGTGGGAGGCGGCACATCCTCACCGTCGGTAACGCTAACGATGGCAATGCGCTGTGAGCCAAGGTTACCACCACTGGGCGAAGATAAAATGACTTCAAAGCTCTCTTCGGGCTCTTCGATGGAATCGTTTACCAGTTCCATGTCGACGCTGGCGATAGCTTCTCCCGATGCAAAGGTGATACTGCCTCTTTCTAACAGATAGTCGTTGGTTTGCCCCCAAAAGGCTGTAACAGGGTTCACGTTGAACCTGACTCGCGCCTCTTGTGTAAGATCACCTCGGCGGATTGCGCTCAGTGTCACTTTTCTCTCGCCTTCCGTACCTTCAAAGGTCGCGTCCTGCCACTCAATTGTATTTTCGTTATCATCGATGACGATTGTCGTAACCGCATACTCACCAATATTCTCGGCCAGACTGCTACTCAAATGGATTTCAAAATATTCGGTATTTTCGAAGATAGTGTCGTCTTCAATATCAAGGGTAACATTGAGCTGATTTTGACCATCATTGATCACACCTGATGTACCTTCGAATTGAAAGTCCTCACCTTGAGTCGCTGTTTTGGATACGACGGTTAAGGCGTATGGCAAGTCTCCTTGAGTTCCCCCCGAGCGAGCTAATTCAACGCTCACATTGTTGGCGTGTTCATCAACGCGATAAATCGTATTGGCGAAGGATAAGTGACCAACGCCAATATTGCTGACAAGTGGGTTCGTTAAATCAGTTACTTCCTGTTGATTGGCAATGCCATCCTCATCATAGTCTTGGTCGTCATCTTGCGTATCACAACCAGACTCAAGCAAAGTCGCATTGCTAGGGAGTTGCGCCGATCTGAGGTAGTTTAGCTGCCAGCAGGGCATATTTACATCAGTTAAATCAAGCCATAACCAGCGTCGTGGTGTCTTGATGATAGGTGTGATATCGGTCACAGGGTTGCCAGACAGGTAAAAAGTGCGAAGATGCGCTGCGTTTTCTAGCGAAGCGATATCAGTTATGGCGTTGTAACTGATTTCTAAGGAATTGATGTTAGGTAGTGCAGAAAGTGGCGAAAGATCTGAAATTTGATTACCCGTTAGGTTAATCGATGACAAAAGAGGCAACGCCGCAAGTGGTGACAAATCTGTAATTTGGTTTCCAGAAAACAGTAAGGATTCTAACCGTTCAAAGCGCTCGATACCGTCTAAGTTAGATAGGTTTCGTTGAGAGCATTCAAGTTCGTGTATTGACGCGGCGTAGCGCACTTGTTTTTGCGCAATATTGTCAGCAATGCACGAGCGCAAATTGTCATCGACAATACCGGCTAACGCGGATTCAGCTGTGGTTAGACTTGGGGATTGCGGGTAGATAGCTTCAACCAGAAAGCGAACTTGATTTAATGCAAACGCTGCATCGGCACCGTTGATCTTATCCGAGCGTTCGACCCCGCAGGGGTAACCATTGCAAGACCCTCTAGCGTTTGAGAAGTGCAACGCGCTGAAAAAGTTGGCGTTAAAGGCTTGGGGGTAACTCATGATCGTCGCCATGGCTTCAGGCGCGCCATAACCCAAACCAAAGTGATAAGTGAAACCGCCATCCGGGTCTTGTGGACGCGAATGTGCCAGCCCTAAATTATGCCCGAGTTCGTGAGCAAACGTATCATCTTGGCAATTATTTAGACGCAGTTGCTGTGTGGATACTAAATGATACATGCTGCGCGCTTGACCGATGATTTGGTCGCTGCTGAAGGCCACTCCACACAAATCATCCGTGGTTATAAAGCTGACCACATCTGCGCCTAACTCGACGCGGCGGTCTGCAACAAATTTGAGTCTGTCATCTTGCGCAAAACCAATATCGCTCAAACTTTGGTTGGAGTCGCCCGTTTCTTCGTATTCGGTTTCTATCGCCCCAACCATACGCGCCTCCATCAATATCCCACTATTGTCGAAGGCTTCATTGGTTAGGGCCAGCAAATAATTGAGTTGAGTTTCAATGTCACCATTGTGAAGTGCACTGGCCGCTTCCGTGTAGACAAACAAAATATCGACATAAGCCTTCGCATCAGAATCAATAGGATCGATAGGCAAAGGTGAGAAATGGCTGGGTGAAATTAGCGGGGTGTCGGCTTTAGCTTGGCGTGCGCTCGTGTTAATCACGTCAGTTGTATTGTGATGAAAGCGCATGGTATTGCTAGTTCGAATCGACCCGTATTGGTATTGAGCTTCGACATTAAATACGCCAACAGATGAATCGATTCTGGCCCACGTAGCACGGGTGCCCGTTGTGATAATGGCGTGGTTACCGTTAGCATCGGTAAGATAATAACTGATGTCACCATTGAGATGCTGGTGTTGTTGGGTGACGCGACCTTCAAAAACATGCCCATCAGCATAGGGCAGTGTGACGACCTGATTGACAGTAAGAGAAATAGGCCGACTGACGAGTATTGACGTAAACGGCTCAGTGCTGCTTGTCTTAGGGATGATGTGCCACAACCTTTCCGTCTCGGTTGCGCCGACCGAGCCATACCACCATGCCAATATAAAAACCGTTGCAACGCGTCCGAGCATGTCAATCACCACATCCGTATTAAAGTGGTCAAATAATAGTCTCTCGAAGGTGAGGTGGCAAGGTTGCTCAGGTTAATCACATGGCGCGCTATCGCGACCGTTTCACGCGCGTTTTGACACTAAGACGACAAACGTCCCAGTTATGACGATGGTTGGCGTATAAAGCGGTGCAAACTAAACGGAAAGTCGCCTATTATCGTAATGATTTTGCAGTATCAAAACAAAAAGGCTGCTTTACAAGCAGGACGTAATACACACTGACATAAACGAAGTGAATAGTTTGCCCAATACAGCGGCAAAGCGTTCATTTCAAATGGGATTAAAGAGACAGGATATAAAATGAAAAAGATAGCACTTTCGCTTACCGCTCTAGCATTAATGACTTCAACCGCTTTTGCCCACGAACATGGTTCTCATTCCGTAGAAGACAAAATCAAAGATGCAATGGCGGCGGATATCCGCACCGATGCAGAAAAAGAACGCGATGAAAATCGTCGCCCTGTGGAAACGTTGGAGTTTTTCGGCCTTGAGAGTGACATGAAGGTTGTTGAGCTTATCCCAGGCGGTGGCTGGTACACTAAGATTCTCTATCCTGTCGTAAAAGACAAGGGTGAGTACTATGCAGCAATCGGTACGGGTCGTGTAAAAGAGCGACTTGGAGACACGTTCAGCGATATGAAAATTGTCGCTGAGGACGCAAAGCTGTGGCGTGAAGATGGCGACCGTTTTTACTCGTTAGCGCTAGATTCGCTCGGGGTTGATGATGCCGATATGGTGCTAACCTTTAGAAACTATCACAACTTCAATGAAGTTGGCCGTCGTGCAATGAATAAAGCGGCGTTTGATGCACTTAAACCAGGTGGAATTTACGCGGTTGTTGATCACACTAAACGTCATATGGAACCCGAAACGCCAGCGAACCGCCGCCGCATCGATCCGGTTTTGGCCATCAAAGAAATCTTAGAAGCAGGATTTGAGCTGGTGGATTATTCGACATTGCACTATCGCGCTGACGATGAGTTACGTTACGAAGTGGGGGTGAAGTCTGTTCGTGGTAATACAGACAGATTTACGTTGAAGTTCAAAAAGCCTGAGTAATGTTTACTAAAAGTAAATAAGCGAGCCTAGGCTCGCTTTTTTGTGTCTTATTGTGTGACGCTTAGTGAAAATTTGCCGTCTGTTCGTATATAAATCAACGTGTTAGATGTGGTGTCAAAAGCAATGTTATGTTGACCGGTAGCAGTTATCATACTGCCAGGAGCGAGCGATGCTTTCCCCTTTACTATTAAATTGCCATCGATCACGACCGTTTTGAATTCAGTAGCATCGGTGCTTAGCGTGGCATTTATATGACTTGGCAATTTCACCAGTACACCGCGTAAATGGCCCGGTTTGTCATATCCCCACAAACTGGTTGTTTCGATGCCGTCCGCTGGCGAGTTTGGTGTCAACGCGCGCCACACCATATTGTCGGCATGAAGATTGAGCGGTGTCTCGCCATTATTAAATTGTGCCTTGGTCGGTTTAACTAAATACGGTCCATGGTCAATTTCTAAATAAATGAGATTGTCTTTACCATTGGCAGCAGTAATGTGATTGTCCCCCGCAGGTTGTGTCCAAAACGACCCGGTGGGCAGCCACTGACGCTCAGCTGCTGGCTCGGCATTGTGCATCAGACCTCGAATGACGATGCCGCGATAGCTAATATTGTGAATGTGAGGCGGCGATGCGAAACCTTGTTTGAACCGGACCAACATACCCGTTGCCGTGTCTTGCGTTCTGTTGCCCCATAAATTTGCAGCCCCTGGGCTCAACGCACCGCGTAATGGGTTTAAGTATCCCCACTCTACGGATTCTGCCGGTATGATTTGAAGGCTGGCGTTTTCGGCGGTATCAGCAAGTGACATAAAGGTAATAAAAACACAGGCGACCAACATTGAAATACGTTTGCTCTTCATAAAGACCCCAGACAAAAACCGTGACGATATCTTAATTTATTATGGAGAAAAATAGGGTAAATTGAGAAAAACTATCAAAAATTGTTTGATAATTAGGGCCGGTGAGTGAGTTAGTGTCACGCCATAAACTAGAACTAGGATGCTTATCATAGGAGAAAATCAATGCTGACCATAGTGGCAAACATTGTTGCTAAGCCCGATCAGATTGCATTAGTAAAATCAGAGCTAATCCGATTAATCGAACCGACAAGACGTGAAGAAGGGTGTATAAAGTATCACTTGCACCAAGATAACAATAATCCGGCATGCTTTGTATTTTACGAAACGTGGGCATCAAGAGCATTGTGGCGTAAACACATGGAAGGTCATCCCATTCAGCAGTATTTGGTGAATGTCGAAGGCGCAGTCGACCATTCAACACTGCACGAAATGACGCAGGTTGATTAAGTCGTTTACCACTGAATCGCGGTCCAGCCTTTGTCATGGATTTAAAATGAATGGTTGAATTTTGTACAGCGCAATTTTGGTGCTATTCTAACGTTCATTGACATTTAAACCCTTGTTTTGCGTCTTAATCTAAGAGGAAAGCGCAGTTAATTGAGTCGGTGGAAATTGATGACCAACATACAGCCAAAGCATCCTAGTACGAACTCAACGGTATACATGCAATGGTTCGCGTGATCCGTCTAGTCTGTATTGTCTGGTTGTGTTTGCTGACGTCTCCAAGTCTAGCCAACGACACACTCCGTGTGGCATATATTGATGTTCCTCCTTATGCCTATCAAGACGCCAATAGCCAACCTCGCGGGCAGCTAATTGAACGCTTTAAAGATATCGCACAAGCGCTAGACATGGAGGCGGAGTTTATTTATCTACCACATCGTCGTCTCATCCAGTTTATAGAAGGCGGGAATGTCGATATGTGGGCGGGATTACAACGTTCTCGAATTAACTCAGACCTGTCGATAATGAGCAAGCAGACCCTGTTTCTCATGCAGCTTGACGCGTTTTGGAAAAAAGGAACGGAACCGGTGAAGGATTTCGACGCATTGAGCAACCGAGATCTCATATTGATTTCGAGCTATTCCTATGGGGGGCGGTACTCTCAATTGGCGACGAAAAGCCGGAATATCCGTTATGCACTCAATCACGAAGATGGTTTTGATCAATTGATGACCTTGAACGGCTTTTACCTACTCGGCTACAAAGATATCGCGCAAGAGACGATTGATAAGTTTTCTATCGTCGGATTTGAACAATCGTCTCTGGCAACCTACGAATTGTATCTCAAAATAGCCAAGCACTACCCTAACGCTAGAGAGTTGATGAACAAGGTTGACCAATACCTTATTGCTCACCCAGTCAACGATGGTAATCGAGCGGCTAGCCGATAATTAACGGTTTCTCGCGACGGTCGTTGTTGTTTTTTTATTGCACCGCAATAAGATAGACAACTCATCGCAAAAGGGAAATTATGAAACATTTAAGCAAACCTCTATACCTGCTATTGGCTGTTGCAGGTATGTCGACACATGTATTCGCAAATACGCATCAATCAACTAAAACCGCGTGGGATTATTTCGTCCCCTTGACTGTTGAAGAACATGGCATAGGTGCACGTCCCGCAGGATCTGACAAAGAACGCCAAGCCGCCAAGTGGATTGAGTCACAGTGGCAGAGCATGGGATATGATGTGACAGTTCAACCCTTCGAATATACGTTACGGGATACGGATTTTTCATCACAAAATTTGATCGTCGACGTAAAAGGAAAGCGCGCCAAAACGATTATCGTCGGTGCACACTACGATTCGACAGGGGATAGGTTTGGCTCACTTGGCGCCATTGATAATGCGTCGGGAATGGCGGCGTTATTGACCTTGTCGGCTCGCATAAAAAACAAAGATTTACCTTATTCAGTACGTTTAATTGCATTTGGTGCGGAAGAAGTCGGTTTACAAGGCGCCAAAGCGTACGTCAGAGACGCATTTGACGATAGGGATGATGTTATCGCTATGGTCAATCTAGACACCATCATCGGTGGTGATAAATTGTACGTTCACAGCGCACACACCGAGCCTTATGATTGTTCTACTTTGCCTGAGGGGACTTTCAATGCCGATACACAAGTACGGGATGGGCTTCAAAAGGTATCTCAGTCTCTGTTTGGTTCACAGGGACATCAGCTGCACCCTGCCAATGATGAATTCCCTGAGGGGGTGACGGGCAGTTGGTCAGATCACGCCCCCTTTGCTTGCAGTGGAATTCCAATTGCTTATCTCGAAGCGACGAATTTTGAGATAGACGGACGAAATGGGAAAGATGGCTATTCACAAACTACGGCCCCTGCGATTTGGAATTGCTTCGATGACGCCAAGAACGGCGCATGTGAGCGCAAGAAAGAATTTAAATGGGGCATGATTTGGCACACCAAGTTTGACCGCGTTGACGAGTTAGAAGCCATTATGCCCGGCCGGTTGGCCGAGCAACTGTCAATAAATGCGGAGGTCTTAACTCACTTCATCGAGGAGGCAGATAAACACTTGTAACATTACTTGCTGGTGGCAGTGGTGTGTCAAGGCTTTAACTCAACAATCATTTCTACTTCAACCGCCGCGTCAGCAGGCAGGGAGTTCATTCCCACTGCTGCGCGGGCATGTTGGCCTTTCTCGCCGTATATCTCGACCATCAAATCAGAGAAACCGTTGATGACTTGACTGTGTTCGGTAAACGTCGACGCCGCATTTACCATCCCTGTTACTTTAACCACGCGTTCTACAGCATTAAGGGAGCCAAGTTGTTCTTTAATCGTGGCCAACACTTCAATCCCGGCCATTCTCGCAGCGTAGTTGCCTTGCTCAGTGCTCAAATCTTTGCCCAGTTTCCCTTTAACGATGTTTCCCTCTGGTGTGACGGAGATATGGCCAGAAATGAACAGCAAGTTGCCGGTTCTCACCGCGTGAATGTAGGTCGCAGAAGGGGGCGCTTTTTTATTGAATATAAGACCAAGCTCAGCTGCTTTTTCATCAGGGTTAGCCATGACAGAAGCGCTTAGCATTAGGTAAAAACAGATAAACCACTTTTTCATTTTACTTTCCTTAAAACCCGTTGTTGAAATGAGCCGGCTAAGATGATTGAAATGTCTTTAGCGCGGCTAAGGCATCATGTGCTTTGTCTCGTTGCACAAATATATGGTCGTGATAGTAGCCAGCAATAACATTGGCACTGATATGGACATCTTTTAGTTTATTGGCAAAGGCTGCAGTCAAACCAACAGCATCTAAGCTGGAGTGAATCATCAATGTGATACAACGGAACACCGATTCATAATGCAACATAGCCTCATCTGCATTGGTCTTAGGTACAACCAAAGTCATGCCTTCAGATTCCATAAACATCGCAATAGGACGGAGTTCGCTTAACTGGCCATACTTGCTGTCAGGAAAAGACAGAAACACAAAGTCATGTTCTAGTAATCGGGGCTCCATTGACGCTAATAAAACGTCTAGATCAGTTTCTCCAGGCATTGTTATTTCTATCCATTTCGCGACTTTAAACTAACATAGCATTTAAACCTATCGAGACAAAGCCGAGGCACGAGCATTGTGTTTGGCGGGCAGGATGGGGAGCCAAGCTGCCTGCCAATTGTTCTCCCGCTGTCAGGGGCAAGATTCTTGTTGCCAAGAAAGCTATTTATGTCGACAATAGAAAAAGAGGCGCAAAGCACCGCAATCTCAGGTGATTCGTGCCAACAATACCCATGGATAAGCGTATTGGGGTCCAAAAGGATGTCTTTAGTTAAATCTGTGAGTATTGAGCTAACGCTAAGATGATCAAAATAAATAATCAAAAATATCATCCCCGCCAACCTGTTTTAGTCGAGTACCCAGCGTGAACTTTTCGTTGCCGCCAGTGCGGTTTTTTCTATGCCTGCTAGTAAGTGTGTTGTTGTGCACCAACGCTGTGGCATCTGAAAAAGTAACCCTTAACGAACACAAAGCCAATATGATTGGCAAACACTTGCAGTATTTTCAAGAGAACGACCAGAAGCTGACGATTGACCAAGCAAAGCAGCGTTTCGCAAGCGCGCAAGCCACGCGCAGTCACAGCGATGCGATTTCATTGGGATTGGGGGTTCGGCCCGTATGGCTAAAAGCAACGATTGATAACCCCACTAACATTGACAAACCCTTTCGATTATCCGTCGAAACCCCTTGGTTGGACTACATTGATGCCTACGTCGTTAACAATGATGTTGTTATTGACACTATTGTTGGTGGTGACGCTTATCCGTTTGCATCGCGCCCTATGCAGTACAAGTACTTTGCGTTTGAACGCGTATTTGAACCGGGATTAACAGAGATTTATTTGCGAATAGAGTCGGCGGGTCCGATGGCCATACCGGTGCGCCTTGCGTCGGTTGATGATGCGATTAGTCGAGATATACGCCAAGGTTATGAGTACGGTGTGTTGTACGGCATCATGCTGGCGTTAGCGATTTATAATTTGGTGCTTTACACGCTTATCCGCTTGCCCGAATTTGGCTTGTATTCCGCTTATTTGTTCGGTTTTGTCGCCAATAGTTTGTCTTACACTGGACAAATTCATGGTGTTTTCACTCCACATTTTGGCCCCTATTTTCAAGACTGGGTCGACATTTCTCTTATGGTCACCTACAGCGTTTTTGGTTTACATTTCGCTAGGGTACTGCTGAAAACTAAAGACTATGCACCAAGACTAGACGCCTTTACCAAATGGATAGCGCATGGGATCCCTTTGGGGATGTTATTCGGTGCAGCAATCAATAGCTTGATGTTTTCCATGGTGTTGGCGTTTATTTTAAATACCAGCTTCGCATGGTTGTTTATTTTACTGGGTTATAAAGCATTAAAGGCGAACGTGAAGTTGGCCCGCTTTTTCTTTATTTCTTCCGTCACCGCCGCAGTGTGTATTTGTATCTCTACCGCAGCTGTTGCTGGTCTGGTGCCATATAACGATAGTACGTTTAAATTGATAGAAGTCGGTATGGCCGTTGAAGCACTGTTGTTGGCAGTTGTGTTGGCCTATCGCTTTAGGATTGTCCAGCGCGGTAAGGAAGTGGCAGAGTTTGACGCCAGAACGGATGAGCTTACTTCACTGCGAAATCGTCGAGGCTTCCGTGACAAGGCCGATACCGTTTGGAGCGATATGGTGCAGTTCAAACACGACGTATCTGTGGTGTTGATCGACATCGATAAGTTTAAGGTGATCAATGACACTTTCGGTCATGCGAAAGGTGACGTCGTTATTCGAGAAGTCGCCAGCCGTATATACCGGACAGTCAGAAAGACCGATATCAGTGCCCGATGGGGAGGAGAGGAGTTCATCTTGCTTTTACCGGACACTGACCGTGAGCAAGCCCGTTTTCATGCAGAGCGTTTGAGAAAGGCCATTGAAACGGACTCGATTTTTCGCCATGACGGTGAAGAAGTATTTATTACCGCAAGTTTAGGTGTGGCGGGGACTCACAGCGCTAAATTTGACGGTGAGCCCGTAGCAAATCTCCAAATAGAGAAAATGATCTCTCACGCGGACCAAGCCTTGTATAGTGCTAAAAATAGCGGCAGGAACCAAGTAAGAGTATACAGTGCCAATTTGCCACCACAGGCAATGTAAACTGGCACTCGAGTCATCGCGAACTAGACTGAGTCGTCAGGTTTTTACCCATTGGAAATCCCTTCGACACGCGGTATGCTGATGTCCTGTTTTGTTTTGGAATAGCACACGCTATTCAAGCCTATTATCAAGGAACGACCTGCTATGAGATCAGCACGTATTGCCGCGTCCATTATACTTACTACGACTTTCTCAATGTCTGCAATGGCAAAGGACTTAATTGAACTGAGCCAATTACCGGAATGGTTTGGTGAGTCTTGGATTACTGAAAGTCAATTAACCGAAACCACCAACCTTAAGTTAGAGGCATTTGGTGTAGACATTGCTTTCCCAGGGAAAGCAACGTTTGTCGAAAGTGGCGAAGATTTTTGGTACTACTCAATCGATATTAGTTCGGGTAGCCCGATTGAATGCTATACCTTCACATCATATGACGGACCGGCAAATTCCTTACACTCTATCGAAGCACAAGAATTAGAACAAACCGCAACGGGTAACAATATGGCACTTGCCAATACCTTTAATTTTGCGATTGATGCTGGGTTGACTCACGGTAGTCCTTATCTTCAGCTTGATACGTTGTACATTTTAGAGGGCGAGAAAGGTAAGTTAATCGGCGTTGTTAAAGGTTTGTCAGCGGAAACTGAACAAGGTCTTCATGTGTGCTTGCACAACGAAGTGGGTTATAGAAAAACCTTTACCTCAGTCTTTAATGCCTACGTTGGCGCATTTGTAGAAAAAGAAACGAACGCCGAATTCTTTGAACCTGTTTATCAAGTATCAATGGGGGGGATGCCGGTTGGCTACACAAGAGAACGTTATACGATAGATCAGGATGGCGACATCGAAATCGTGAATGACTCAGCTTATCTTTTTCCGGTATCTGCAAATGAAGTCTCCCGTTCTGATTCTGTTTCTCGTTCTTGGAGTCGTCCAGATGGCTCAGTGATCAACGCCACCGAATATGCGATAGAAAATGGCGCAGTCGGGTCTAACTTTACATTGCAGTTTAGCGAAGACGCTTGGCATGCCAACGGTGAAATGCAAGGCAAACAAGTGCAAGCGACCTTGGAACACAAAGATTGGTTACTCTCTGGTATCGGCAGCTATATTGAAACTGCAAAGCTGATGAATTCGAATGAGCATTCCTCAGAGTTTCACATGTGGGCTTCAGAAGCCGACCCTACATCAGCAATAAAGGTGGTATTGTCCAAACTCGTTGATGATCCCTATGCCAATATCTTAATTGATATGGGCGTGCTGAAAATGAAGTTTATGGCGGATGACGATGGGATTCTTCGTCACGGTACGTTAGAGCAGGGACCCTTGCAAATGACATTGAGTTTGCTAAGAGCGAAAGGCACGCCTAAATTGCCATGAAAAGCTTACTGAACATAGTGTTGTTAATGTGCTCGTGGTCGCTGCTAGCTGATGAATACAAGGCGCTGCACGAGCTTGATATTAGTTTTGCTAAGGGGCAGGGGTTACCGCTTAAATCCATCATTGATTTTGAACTTGAAAATACGGACGGCCATGCTGTAGCGTCCTTTTTGTCGGATTGGCAGGGCATCAAAGCGACGGTAACGACGCAGAATACTGTTCATATCTCAATGATCGAGCAACCTGTGTATCAAGGCGATACAATCGACCGTTACCAACACGCTAGTTTTGTTGTCGACTTTGATGAGCCTGTCATGAAGCGTTTTATTGATGGGTTTTCGCCAACGGTAAATAATGCCGAAGCAATGGAAGAGTATGTGGCAGCGTATATAGAAAATACGACTTACCTACATGGCTTTAATATCGCGTCTGTGACGGCAGAAAATCGCAGTGGCGACTGCACCGAATATGCGGTGTTGCTGGCGGCATTAGCGAGAGCCAATGGTCTTCATGCCAGGGTAATATTGGGGACGGCGATAATGGAAGATGCGGGGCAATTAGGCGCATTTGGACATGCCTGGACAGAAATATGGCATAACGAACAGTGGCAGCTTTTTGATTCAGCGCTTTATCCATTACGTGATAGTCGCATTTTCTACTTACCGTCTGGTGTGCTTAAAAACGAAGGGCCAGGCTTTGGTTTTGCATTGGCCTCTTCGATTGCCAATATGCCGCGAGAAATCGAACAAGTGAAAACATCCGATTAAATCGGTCACCATAAAAGCTCAGCGAATGCTGAGCTTTTCATTATGCAACGCAAGACTTAGCAAACGCCGGTTGGCACTAACCATTACACCACCGATAATTGCGAATGCTGCGACCAAAAGCACCCACCAAGGAAGATGTAGCTGCAGTGTGTATCTGCTCAATGCCAATAGCCCGAAATACCCGATAACCGAATATTGCACCCATAAGCCGAGGCTGAGTGAGTGATCATCGAGTTTAGACGCTTGCCATTTTAGGGCAATGCGATAGCTGACGAACGCCAATATACACACCATCAATCCGACAACGATAAACGACCCCCATACCATAGCATCTGGCCAATCGATAACCTGAGCTGATTTAGCCGGACCTGACCAAAGCGCATCCCAACTCACCGCAAGAATCAGAGCCGAGGTGACCAATAGATGATCGTGTGACGAGGCTGTTTCGTCTTTATTATCGTCAGACCACAACTCCGTTTTGAGATAGAGAAAAATACAACAAAACGCAATAAGACCGACAATCGGCGTCATCAAAGGATGCAAATTGACACTAAAAAGTGCCAATGCATAGCCGGCCAATGGAAATAACGTATGCGTCGCGCTCACGCCGACAATCCAAAAGGTCGCGGTACGGGTGGCGTTTAGGTGGCGTGAACGTGCCATCGTCGCAATGGCCACGTCTAAGCCGATACCCAGCCCCATCAAGAGGCTGGCAATGACAAACTCGGTCACTGGTATCGTCATGATTATTGACCTTGATTAGCGATTATAGTGTGCGCTGAGTCTGCGGCCCAGTTCAGGCGTATATCCCACTGATGAATATGTTCAGGGTGCAGCGGTGGCTGAGCTTCATCGATGACTGACAAGACATTGTCTGCCTCAACCAAGGTGGCGTCGCGGCCATAAATATAGCTTTGCTCTCTCACAATGGTGAGGTAAGCCTTGTTGAGGTCAAGTGCTCGTTGACGGGATGGTGTGATAAGCGGATAAATGCTATCAAGCGCTTTGACCTTCTCTTCATTAACGGTGCCATCTGGGTTGAACCAACGCGCGAGCATTTCGGCATTTTGTCGAAATTCGTCGCCACCACCAACGCGTTTGAGGTAGGTTAAAAATTCGCCTTCTTCTTCGCCAAGGTTAGGCACGTCGCTGATCGAATTGATGTCGATATATCCCCATCCTTTTACGCCCGCGACTTTACGGGGAAAGCTAAAGGTCTCATCGATAATCGCCCCGACACTTTTATGGCAGCCCGTGCAGAAAAATTGCTCTTCGTGATTTTGTTGGCGAAGTGCGCCATCGGCATCTTCTATAAAACCCAGAAGAGTCCAACCGTGTTTGTTACTCACCCCCTCATCGCCAAAATCGTTAACGTAGGGGAGTTTCTCAAAGTGCTTCTCTTTGCGTTCGAGGTAATAGCGTCCCTTTAATTCGCCAAGAGACAAGAATTTCTTCTTCGTCATGTAGCGCACTTCTTTCATTCTGGGAGCAACGCTAATGTTGCCATCTTGGTCAGTATTAACGTAACGGACAGTATGCAAAAATGCCGTACCTTCAGGGTAAAGCATTGCAGCCAGTGCAATGTCAGACGCATCGCCAACATAATGGGTTTGTCTGCGAATGACACGGGTATCTGAGGTCAGTTTGCCATTGCCGTCAACGTCTGCGCCTAGGATGCGTTCGTCGATAGGGATGGTGGTGGTTTGTTGTGTGTCGGCTATCGCCATTTCAACCAGTGCGAGGTTGGCGTAGTACACGTCTTTATTATAGACGCCACTGACTTGTTGAAACGCGTCGGGTAATCGAATCATTACGTCATCTGTCGAACCATTGGTTGGCCAAAACGTACTTGGCATGGGTTTGTAGTTAAAAGCGACCCAGCCCGAACCGTCTTTAGCAAGCCCATGCTCGTCAAATGCTTGTGCACCCAAGTGAAGGTTCTTTACTTCTGGGATCACGCCTTTCCAGTCGGATTGTTTGAGTTGTTCGATGAAAGGGGTGTAGTTATCTTGATTAATGTAGTCGAGAATTGCTTCATCAGAAATGGCGGCAATATCATCAGTGCGGTCCTTAAACAGATTACGCCAGCTATTGGTTTCTCCCAAATCTGAAAAAGCATAACTGCCTTGTTGGAAACCATCGTTCAGTTTATTCGGGCGCAGTGGCTGGTCGTGATAGCTCTGATGACACACGTAACAAGGGTTGTTTGTTTGATTGGTTTTGGTGTAGCACTGAGGTGGGATCGGTGCTTCTTTGTTGTATACCTGGCCGGATTCAAGCCATGTCATAGCCGATACTGGCACAACGCCATCGACAGTCTCAACGTGTGTTATTTGCTCAACTGCTGCCGCATTGATGTCTTTGTTGTCCGAGCAAGCACTAAGTAAGGCCGTCAGGCTGGAGACAATAGTGAAGGTTTTGATGAAGTGACCCATGATAATTCTCTTTCTTCTGTTTTTTGAGTAAAGGCCACAGCATCAGCTGCGGCCTTTGATGTTGCCTAAACGATGATTAGTCGTTTACAGAAGGGTCGTACATCCACAGTGTATTGTTGGCTTGACCGCCGTCTTCACCAATAAGGATTCGGCCATCTTCAAGTACAACAACGTTATCTGGTTGTGATAAACCATTTGCGTCACATTCTTCGATACCTTCAACGTTACGCTCAGCTGCCCCCATGATGACAGGCTCGATACGGCTTACGTCGTAGTTATCTTCAAGTGCCATGCGGTACACGCCGCCACAGTCTTTAACGCGATCATTCAACTGGATATCACCCACACCATCAATCATGCCACGGTCGATATCAGAGATAGCAAAGTATACGTATGCAGTCGTGTTGGCATCGCCATCTTCAACTAACGCTTGCGCGCGAGTGGTATTGATATTGATACCTTCAAACTTACGCCATTCTGCAGTCGCACCTTTTGCGCGTGCTGCTTTGCGTGATTCTAGGAATGCAATGCGATCATCCATTGGTTGACCCGCAGTCGTCGCACCTGGATAGGTTTCTGCACCTTCATAGCCAGCATCTACCGCGGCGGTAGATTGTGTATCTGCTGCACCATAGTTCGCATCACCTGCCGCCCATGCGATTGCATCAGCATCTGTCATATAGCTGCTACGGCCGTCAACATAGTCGTCACCGTCAACGCTATCAAAGTCTGCAATCCAACCTTCGATCGTCGCTTCGTCACCACTTGCCAGTTCGATCCAGCTAATGTCAAAACCGGTCGTTGCAGGTTCATTGCTGCCTGCATCTTGTGTTAGTTTTGCTGCGTAAAGTGTACCTGCGCTCAAGTCACCAGCTGCATCAGCGACAAACTTGAAGAACACACCATTGGTATTGTCTTGCGAGAGGTATACGGTGCGTTGGTCTGGCATGACAACGGCATTTTCGTGTTCGTATCGACCTAGTGCGGTGCGTTTAACCGGCGTCGCATCACCCGCAGGATCAGTGATTTCAACGATGTAGTGATAGCGATAAGTATTGGGATAAAGTGTACCTTCAGCTGAGCTTGCTGCGCCTGCATTGATGAACTTAGCCAGTTCTTCACGCGAAGCATTGTCGGTATCCGCAGGGTTGTTCCATGACCAAGTTGCGTCGCCGTTGTTACCCCATTCTTCAGAAGTTAGCGGTGTGTTCCAAGGCGTAACCGACCCAAAGCAGTTTGCCACTGTGCCGTACAAACCAAAATCCAACATAGTCACGTCTGTGTTATCAACACTCCACTCGCCTGTTTGCGCGTCTTTTTCCAACTTCATTCGGCTCATGCCACCTGGGAAGTATTCCCAGTTTGTGAACAGGTAACCTTCGTTAGCACCAGTTGAGATAAAGCCGTTGAAGTCTGGCCAACCTTCTGCAACCGAACCAGGCTCTTGAACGCCGTTTGCGCCCACTACGCGGCCAAGACCATTAGCAAGGTTGCCGCCAAAGTCGTCACCATATTGGCCTAGAATCTTATATTCACCATAAGCGACTTGAACGGTTTCGCGCTCTGCGTCTGATACTGGAATAGGCGAAGAAATAGCATTCTTTGGAATCTTGTTGATATTAACGCCCTCAACTACACCAACGCCGCCACGGTTGTGCACCATACCATCCGCGTCAGCTTCATCATTGACTTCGTCTGGGTGTTGGAAGTTAAAGAACAAGTCGCCTGATGCCGTAACAAAGGCACCTGTTACTTCTGCGCCAGTTGGAACTGTTGCTAAACGAACAAGACCGGCTGCCTGATTAACACCGCTGTCTCCAGGTGCACCCGGCGCACCGTCTGCACCGTCAGCGCCCGGTGCACCGTCTGCTCCATCTACACCTGCCGCGCCTTGTGGGCCAGCAGGACCTACTTCACCGTCGTCTCCGTCACAGCCTGTAAGTGCGAAGAGCAATGCCACTGCCATTGCTGACATTTTAAAAGAATTCTTAACCATGATAGACATCACTAATTCCTAATTTTTAAATTATGTTTTATTCGATGATTTATTTAAGCAAGCCTCAATGCTGCGTTTCATAGAACCGGAGGCGCGAATAGTGTGGGAAGCTTGTTTTACAGATTAGTGATAAATAATTTGCAGTAATTGTAGATTTTTCTTACGTTTCAATGTCATTAAAATGACAGGTCAATAAATTTAAGGGCTGTAGAAACTGGTTGGTCCAATTAAGCGTGTTTATTATTTTTAATAAAAATATCTACCTCACTTTATTTGTGTCATTTTAATTGCATTTTTATTTAAACTTCATCGTTTTTTGAATTCTTTTTATCTGTTTTTAAGCGGATTTTTCTATTAATGTTTGATTATTTATATATATAAATCATTGCTTTAGTGTGATTTTGTTGCGAATGATAATTGTTGTTATTTATTTT
>CAWUJV010000025.1:0-54021 GCA_963922845.1 uncultured Alteromonas sp. | reverse complement strand
ATTTTGATCTTCTTGATTGGGTACAAGGCAGTTACCTTTTCCCATCCACAATTGATCTCGACCCTTTGTTTGGCATATACGGCGTTTTGGTCCGCGATAGCGTATTACGATGACTTCGCGTGGAAGCCTTTTTGTGCAAACATCCATCAAGAGGCGAGACAGGCTGCGCAAGGAGTTGGTGGGGTTGAACCCAAGCCTTATGTCTTTCAAGAGGTTGAGCAGAGCGCCCGAAAACAATACACCATATTAATGTCTGTTACGGTGCTCATCGCCATACCGATGATTTACGCCTACGCCAGAGTGTGGTGGGTTTACTCTTAGTACTTAGGGTTTAAACACGCCAATAACACCTTCGTTTTGACGTGTAACAGATTGGACTTGCTCTTCTGCTTGCGACTCTGTGTAGTCGCACTCTACACATGCGATTTTTTCGACATTATTTTCAAAAAACAACATGATTGTATCTTTTGCCTGACATTTTGGGCAGGTCGCGCCGGCGATGAATCGGCGTCTTTGTCTCTTTTGCATAACCATTAATTTACTGCGAACCTTATAACTATTATACCGTGAAACTGGGTATATAGACCATTTGAATATTGTCCTAAGTTGCAGCCTAGTATGCCGTATGGTAAAAGACCTGTCGCAAATGACAATTGCAGATCCCGGCTATAACCCCGTCTCCCAAAGTGAACGAAACTATTCATGATTCAATTATCCGAAATGACTTTGATGCGCGGAAATCGCGTACTGCTCGATACCACCTCTGCCCAAATCAATCCCGGCCAAAAGGTAGCCCTGATTGGCAGTAATGGCTGTGGTAAGTCGAGTTTGTTTGCTTTGTTGCGCAATGAGTTATCGCTAGATCACGGCGATGCTTCAATCCCCAGTCATTGGCGAGTCGTCAGTGTCGCCCAGGAGACACCATCGGTATCTCGGACGGCTTTAGATTACGTTATCGATGGCGATAAACACCTAAGAGCACTTCAGCAACAACTTGTGGTTGCTGAAGAACGGCAAGACGGCGAAGCGATAGGGCGAATTCATGGGCAACTGGAGCAAGCAGGTGCGTATGATGTCGAAGCTCGTGCTGCGACCATACTGGCGGGGTTGGGATTCGCCACTGCACAGCTTGCACTGCCCGTCAGCGATTTTTCCGGTGGTTGGCGAATGAGACTCAACCTAGCACAAGCACTACTCTGTCCTTCTGACTTATTATTACTGGACGAGCCCACCAACCACTTAGACTTGGACGCCGTCATTTGGCTTGAAAAATGGCTTGGTCGTTATGCGGGAACCTTGATTCTCATCTCTCACGACAAAGCGTTTATCGACAATTGTGTGGTTGGCATTATTAGTGTGGAACATCAGAAATTAGTGGCGTACACGGGTAACTATTCAAGTTACGAAAAACAGCGTGCAGAGCGCGCCAGATTGCAAGATATCGAGTATCGCAAGCAACAAGAAAAGCGGGCGCATTTAGAGTCCTTCGTCAATCGATTTAAAGCAAAAGCGTCTAAAGCCAAACAAGCACAAAGCCGAATTAAGCAATTAGAAAAAATGGAAACGCTATTGCCGGCACACGCTAGCAGCCAATTTAGTTTTGAATTTGCGCCACCTGATTCATTGCCAAATCCACTGGTATATATGGAATCAATACAATTGGGATACGGTGATAAAACCGTCCTTGAAAACGTTAAGCTAAATTTAGTGCCGGGCAGTCGAATAGGGTTGTTAGGGCGCAATGGGCAAGGTAAGTCGACCTTGATCAAGCTACTTGCTCAAGTGCATGGCCCGCAGTCTGGATTGTTCAACACGGCCAGCGGGTTGAAGGTGGGATACTTTGCCCAGCATCAATTGGAAACACTCGATGCCGATGCGACACCACTGTTACACATTCAGCGATTGGATAAGCATGCAACAGAACAAGCATTGCGAGATTATCTGGGGGGCTTTGGTTTCAATGGTGATGCGGCTTTAGCCAAAGTCGCGCCTATGTCAGGCGGGGAAAAAGCCCGATTAGTGTTGGCGATGCTGGTCTATCAAAAACCCAACCTACTGCTACTCGATGAACCGACAAACCACTTAGATCTTGAGATGCGCCATGCACTTAATTTGGCGTTACAGGGATTCGAAGGTGCGATGGTGTTGGTCAGCCATGACAGGTTTTTACTCAGTGCAGTGTGTGAAGATTTTTATTTGGTCGATAGCGGCACGGTTGACGTATTTAACGGTGATCTCGATGACTATCGAGACTGGATATTAAAGCAGCAAGTCGATGCAAAACCTATTACAGAGAATAAACCGAGTGTAGATAAAAAGGCGGAAAAAAGACGGCAGGCAGAGTTGCGACAAGCTATTGCGCCTTTTAAAAAAGCCGCGGATAAACTAGAGAAAGCAATGGATAAGCTCACTCATCAACTATCCGATGTTGAGCAAAAACTCAGTGATACGGCCCTTTATAATGAAGAGAATAAACGTATCTTAATGGGGTTGCTCGACGAACAAACTCAGTTAAAACAAGCATTAGAAGAGACCGAAATGGAATGGCTGGACGCGCAGGAAACTATTGAGTCTATGCGGGAAGAGCACGGCAGTGACTAATCCATTGGCTGAAGATTTTTGGCAATTTAGTTTATCGCTATATGCTCAGCGAGGCGTAAGTGATGCTTGCTTGTTGTTACAAGACAACGCGGGGGTAAATGTCAATGTGCTCCTTTTCGTGTGTTTTTTAAAAGCGAGAGATTTGCCACTGGATAGGGCGTCACTAGGGCACCTGATTGCGGCAATAGCAAATAGTGACAAGCAGATTACTGCACACCGAAAAGTAAGAATTGCAGCTAAACCGGATGAGGGTGAACACTGTGAGCATTACGAGCGCTTAAAAGCTGAAGAGCTGGCTATGGAGCGTAAACAGCAATATAACTTAATTGCTGAATATGGGCGATTATCGCCTCACGATAGCGACAAATATGAGGCTTTTTTGGATATTTATACACTTGATACTAGTGTAAAATCGTCGTTTTACTTTATCATTCAACAATTTTAGGCAGAAAGAAGTCGTCAATGAGTAAGGAAAATTTAGCGCACGGGAAAATCTTGAAAAGTGCGTTTACCGCGCCCCTTTGGGCGAAGAATCGTCATGTTCAGACGATTTGGCCTCGTTTTATTCAAAAGCGCCTCCCGCTTGATTACAAGATGGAGCGTGTTTCCTTGCCGGACAACGACTTTGTAGATTTAGCCTGGGGGCCTTCACCTAAAAAAACGACCGGTATGGTCGTAATGTTTCATGGTTTAGAGGGCAGCATAAAATCGCATTATGCCAACGATATGATGGCGCAACTAAGTCGCGATGGGTGGCAAGTCGTCCTGATGCATTTCAGGAGTTGTAGCGGCGAGCCAAACAACACCCCAAGAGCCTATCATTCTGGTGATACTCAAGACGCTTGTTTTGTACTGTCCTTGCTTGAAGCGCGTTTCCCTGGGTTACCCAAAGTCGGTATGGGGTTTTCACTTGGCGGGAATATGCTGTTGAAACTGTTGGGTGAAAATCCAAGTCAACACTGGTTAACCGCTGCGATTTCTATTTCTGCGCCTCTAAAGCTGGCCGAGTGTGCAAAAAGTATCGAGCAGGGTTTTTCTCGTGTCTATCAAAAGTATCTTTTGGCCAGTATGAAACGAACTTTACGCAAGAAAATGGCGAAAATGGACTACCGCTCGCTTATCCAACTTTCTGAAAAGGATGTGGATCACATTGCCAATTTTCGCCAGTTCGACGACTTGGTTACGGCCCCTTTACACGGGTTTGATGACGCGCTTGATTATTATGAAAAGTGCAGTGCTTATACTTTTTTGAGTGCGATTCATTGTCCAACCTTAATATTGCATTCGATTGACGATCCTTTTATGAACCCTTCAGTCGTACCCAGCGAACAGGATCTAGCGCGTAATGTCACCCTAGAACTCAGTGAAACGGGCGGTCACGTTGGCTTTATGTACGGCAGTATATTCAATCCTAAAGTGTGGTTGCACGAACGAGTACGCGATTTTGTTAGTGAATACTTACCAATGGCAAAGTCATGATCATTCCTCTATCAGAGCTATCTGACGAAGTGATACGAAACATTGCCGAAGCACACGTATTGGAAGAAGGTACGGATTACGGTGATGTTGAAATCGATTTTGCGACCAAGGTCGAACAAGTCCTATCAAAGCTGAAAACAGGGGAAGCCGTTATCGTTTACTCTGAATTGCATGAAACGGTGTCGGTTCGTTCTGCTGAAGACTATCAGTAGATCTCAATTATTCATCGTGGATTAAGGTGCGCACGTTAAGATGAACGTATCTGATATCGCCTTGTCTACCTCTAACGTGAGTAGCACTGAGCCCATAGGATTTATTCGAGACGACTATGCATTTATTTAACACCACATTCGGACATCTAAGCCTAACGAGCATGAGAGCTATGTTTGTCCTTCTCGCAGGATTTTCGGTTTTAGGCTGTGCGAATAAGCCGCTTACCCATAATTACAATGGTGAAGTGACGGTTCGTACATTGACAGTTGACCTAGCACCACTAAACGAATCTGATAGCGAGTCAGATAGCGATTTTAGAGACATCACACGAATAGCGAAGGGCATCCAAGAGGTACTGGATGTGTTCGATCCGGAACAAAGTCGAATCTTGTTTGACCAACTTGACGGTTTTGAGCAGGTTTTGATTGATGGTATCGCTCAAAAATCCTCGCTTCCTTTGGTGTTACCCACTTCAGAAGTCAATTTGCATTACGGCGACGACAATGAACTCAGTCATATTGAATACGCCTATCCTTGGTATGAAGGCGCTTATCTCAATGTGTTTGTCACTGTGTACTACACCCAAAGCAGTCAATTGTCGATTGGCGGTGGTGGCGTATCGTCCTCTCGACTCAAAGTAAAGCCGGAAATGATCGTGCAAATTGACGGCTATAACCGCAACGATGACTTATTTTGGCGGCAGACCGTTCGCTATGAATCGCCTACTAACTATGAATTTGGTCAAAATAGAATATTAGGTGTACCGCTTGAACGAATAGAAGAAGGCACCATCTTTTTGATGCCATTGGCGCAAGGCATTATCGAAGCGTTAGAGCCGATAGTGGCTACGCAGCCATAAAAAAAAGAGGCGTTAGCCTCTTTTTTTGTGCTCGTTTTCTTACATACCCTCAGTGTTCAAAGGTGACACTAAATGTAACGGGCACAGTTAATGTGATGCTGTTGAGTCCTGCAATGTTTCGCAGTGCCTCTACACCTTGTTCTAGCTT
Source organism: uncultured Alteromonas sp. (assembly GCA_963922845.1). Classification (GTDB taxonomy): domain Bacteria; phylum Pseudomonadota; class Gammaproteobacteria; order Enterobacterales; family Alteromonadaceae; genus Alteromonas. The sequence goes on along the minus strand of CAWUJV010000025.1, from coordinate 48,721 downwards.
AAACGTGTTAGCTCGAATTAACCCAGGCTTAGTCGTGCTGACAACAAACTTGCCTTTAGTCGACCGCGTAAGGTTTACCGCAAATTCAGCTGGTGCTTCAACCCCGTGGAGTTTCAGCATCCCAGTAACGGTTGCCTGAATCTGCTTGCCAACTGGAATGTTAAGCAGCGTCTTGTCGATGTCGGCACTAAATGTCGCAGTAGGAAATTGCGCGACATTAAAGAGCATCTCTTGCATACGCGTATTGCGAATTGGGATAAGCGTGTTTACTGACGCTAAATCAACAGAAACGGTTAGTTTTCCGTCTTCAGACAAGGTGCCTGACAAGGTTTCAAACGAATGCACTTCTGTTATCTGGGCGTTCTTGGTCGTTAAGAAGTGTAACGAAGACTCGTCAGGAGCAATATCCCATGCACCAAAAGCTTGAATTGATGCCACACTTGCCAGCGTGAAGATAACGCGCTTGAACATTAATTATTCCTCTCATATTGCACAATATGTTGCCACGGCACCCTTGGGTCACCAAGCACAACAAAATCTGGATTCTCTAATGATGTACGTTGGTTGTAGGTCAACGGCTCAAAATTAGCGGCTAAGATAGTACCTCCCGCTTCGCTGACAATACACTGTGATGCGCCTGTGTCCCATTCGCCTGTCACGCCCAATCGCATAAACACATCAGCTTTGCCTTCAGCGATAAAACACGCTTTAAGTGAACAACTTCCCAATGGTAACGTTTGATATACCCGTTGTTGACTCATTCTAGACATAACTTTGTCGCGGGATTGTCTTCGACTGATAGCGATCATCACCTTACTATGCTCTGGGTCATCTAACTTGCGTACATGAATTTGACGATGTTCATCTGGGCATTCCTTAAACGCACCTTGTCCTTTGGATGCGTAATACAGGCTTTGTCCTGGCGGCCAAAATATGACTCCTATCGCGGGCTCATTGTTTTCAATCAATGCTATGTTGACGGCAAAGTCGCCACTGCGCGCGATAAATTCTTGGGTGCCATCTATCGGATCGATTAGCCAGTATCTTTCCCACTTACTGCGCTCTTCTAGGCTCGCACTGGTGGTTTCTTCGGACATAATAGGTATATGCGGCGTTGCCGCTTGCAACCGTTTAGTAATGATATCGTTGGCTAAATAGTCCGCACTGGTTACCGGCGAATCATCGTCTTTTTGGTAACTGTCGTAATCACCTTGGTCATAGACTTCTAGGACAGCTTGTCCCGCTTCAACGGCAATCTCTTTTGCTAGTTTTAGTAGGTCTTCATGAGCATCTTCGGGCATAGTTTATTGTTCCTTGAGCCATTTTTGGGCAAGAAATAACGCCGCAATACAGCGAGCTTCGACAAAGTCATCTCGGGCGAGTAGCTCATCGGCTTTGGCTAATGGCCAGTTGATAACTTCGAGGGGTTCTGGTTCATCGCCAGGAAGGGTTTCAGGATACAAGTCTTTCGCAAGCACAATGGTCATGTTGCTGTTGAAAAACGTCGGTGCCATGCTGACGTTATGAATGGGATACAATTGTTTAGCGCCGTAGCCCGCTTCTTCTTTTAATTCGCGATTAGCGGCTTCAACTGCGGTTTCTCCGGGGTCTATAAGGCCCTTGGGAAAGCCGAGTTGATAAGAGTGAGTGCCTGCTGCGTATTCGCGAATCAACACCATAGTGTCGTCGTCGATCATTGGCACTATCATGACTGCGCCGCGATTGTGGCCTGCCATACGCTCAAATTGACGAGTCGCGCCATTAGAGAATTCCAAATCAACACGCTCTACTCTGAATATACCGCTCTGTGCAACAATTTCACGATGATGAATTTGAGGAAGGGGTTTGGCAGGATCGATTTTACTCATGTTTATCAGCTACAACTTTCGTTATCATATACTTACTCACTAAGCTTACTTTATTATGAGGAAAAGCGCTTGCCATTTCTGCCTTGGAGTGAAATTGATACTGTCCTACTCGATATGGACGGCACGCTGCTAGATTTGCACTTTGATAATTACTTCTGGATGGAGTTAATTCCACAAAAGTTATCAGAGCGATCGGGTACATCGCTAGACGAGTGCAAAGCCGATATGATGGCTCATTACCAGCGCATTATGGGCCAAATTGAGTGGTACTGTTTGGACTATTGGGCTCAAGAACTCGACATGGACATAGTCGCGGCGAAGCGCGAAATAGAACACTTAATCGCCATGCGTCAGGACACTATCCCGTTTTTAGATGCGTTACGTGACTCGGGTCGAGAACTGGTTCTGGTGACCAATGCCCATCCCGATAGTTTATCGTTGAAGATTGAGCATACTCAACTTGATGAGCATATTAGTACGCTGATTTCTACTCATGAATTTGGCGTCACTAAAGAGTCACAAGCCTTGTGGCAAAAGCTTCATAAGCGTCTTAACTTTGATCCAAAGCGAACCCTTTTCGTTGACGACAGCGTGCCGATTTTACAATCGGCGCAAACTTTTGGTATTGGCCATTTGTTGTGCGTAAAAAACCCTGATAGTAAAAAGCCGCTGCGTCAGATAGATGAGTTCGATGCGATCGAAGACTATCGCACTATGATTAACGATATTTTGGCTAACCCAGTAAAGCGAGTGTGAAATGAAGTGTGTAGTCGGGTCTTTGAACCCTGTTAAAGTTGGCGCATCGAAAAACGCGCTATCTAACGTGCTAAATTGTGCTTCGCTTGACGTTGTCAGTGTTAACGTGCCAAGTGGTGTCGCCGATCAGCCTATGACAGGCGTCGAAACAAGAGCCGGTGCGATTAATCGCGTCAAAGCCTGTATTGCGAGCCACCAAGCTGATTGGTATATCGCGATAGAAGGTGGCGTAGAAAAAAATCAAGATGGCGCTTTTACCTTCGCGTATGTGGCGATTAGCAATGGCAAAGATTGGTCTATTGGCCGAAGTGCCGGACTACCACTACCCAATTCAGTCTATGAATCTCTTTTGGCCGGTGAAGAGCTTGGTGACGTGATGGACAGGTTATTTTCTACCGAAAACGTAAAACAGAAGGGAGGTGCAATAGGGTTGCTCACTAAGAACCTGGCCACGCGTCAGAGTGTTTACGAACTCGCTATCACCCTTACCATGGCCAAGTTTTCATTTCCTAGGCTCTATCAATTATAGTTTGAACTCGGTGTAACCTTGGGGGTTTGGTTGCCCAAACAGTTGACTAGCAATGTGGACCTCTTGCGGTAAGGAGGGGTCTACTTTGAACTGCCCCTCAACATCTATGTTGAAATCGGTGGGATTGATCATTGCAGATAGACTCAATCCCAACAAGTTAGGTTGTTCTACTGTTATCGCGATATTTTCGTCATTGCAGGACAAGGTCGCTTCGTAATTGCCCAATTCTATTGGCCCCTGTGTACCTGAAACAGAGGCATTTAACCAATCGCCCTTGCCGTTTAATGCCATGCACAACGGCGTCACATCCAGTGTTTGTATATTCAGTTTGAGTCTGCCACCCGCTTGCACGGGAAACGGCAGTGATACATTGGCCACAACGTATGACGCGGGTACGTACAAAACAAACTGACTGGCTTGTATGTGTTTAGTGTTAAACAGACTAATGCTGAGTGGCCCAGAGAACGCGATATCATCAGTGTTTCTTACGTTGCCCGCTTTCACATCCAAGCTCAGTTGACCTATCAGCAACGCCCAAGGGTTGATAGACCATTCTAGATGTTTCACTGGGATACCGTTGACAACGGCCTGCCCTGCGGACCCCGTCCAGACAGTGCCGGATACATTGGTAAATGACGTATTGTTAGGTAAGGTTAATCGCCCAACAACTTGGTTGGCGGGTAAGTAGGCTACCAAAAAAAAGAGAAATGCCAGTAGGCCTGCGGCAATCCAGCCCAGTTTTAACTTCATGATTTTCCTAATTCTAAACGTCTAACTCTAATGTAGCCCGACGCATTACCCTCGGTGATGTCGGCTTGTTGAATAACCACACCCATACCTTCCAATGCGCCTAGCCAAGCAATCAGATCCGAAAACGTCGCTTGGTCTATCCACACTTGCATTTCATCGCCTTTGGGCTGCATACGCGATATCACGATATTGTGGCGATTGGTTGTCGTATTGACGGCTTGGGGTAGAGAGCCTCTAAACCCTCGACTGTTGCCACTAGATGCTCTTAATTGTCTGGCTCGTTGAGCACTATCTTGAACATAAGTCAGCAGCACTTGTTGATTTTTAAGCTGTTGTTTCTGAAACTCAACGCCATTGGCAAGCGGGGACCAGATAATGAAGTAAAACAAGCCAATAACAATAGCAATACCTGCAAGTATTACGAGCTTCTGCTCACGCTCATTGAGTGTGTTGAATTTTTGCTTCAATGCGTTCACGACCCACTCCTGATAGTAAGATTGCCAATCATCTGATTGTCTTTGTTGTTTATGGCGCCCTGCTCAACTTCAAATCCAGCCGATTCTACTTGCCTTTTGAAGGCTTCTAGTGCTTCAAAACCATTACTTACGGCCTGCATTCTTATCTCTGAACGAGCACTGTCAAAACGCAGTGATTGGGGTTTAACTTTGGTTTGACTGAAAGCGGGGGCGAGTTGGTCAAGCACGACCAATAATGAGGTATCAGATCCGCCTTGTCCCAACTTTTCTAACTCGCTCTTGAGTTTTCTGCGCAAGTCTCGATACGTGCCCAAATTGGGAAACCCAGATTTAACGGCTTGATCAATTTGTTGCTTTATCGCTGCATTCTGAGACTTCAATTGATACAGCGTCACGCCTTTGTCCACCAAAGCTGTTGTTAATGCAAGTCCGGCAAGTACGGCTGCGACACGCCATTGCTGAAATTGTCCTGTCCGCTTTTTCTTTACCTTGAACTCGCCTTGTAACAAGTTGAATTTGGTTTCAAGTGCTTCAAGTGCCAAAACGTTCATTGGTAACTCGGCGGGGGGCGTTTCAATATCGCAGTTGGTCAATTCATGTAAATCGAGATCACTGTAATTGATGATAGTGACGGGCGATTCACTCTGACGAATTGCATGACCTAGGGCCAGCAGCGCCCAGTCTATTTCACCTTGAAAGCCATCAAATTCACCTTGGCGAATCAGTACTGCGTGGCCCATTTGTAATATGGCGGCGCCTTCTTCGGGAGCCGGAACGGCAAGGACATCTGGAATTAATGTCTCACAAAAAAGGTTCGCATCGTCGAGCCAGGATTGCCACTGGGCGAGCTTGCTTCTGTCTACAATTGCGACAGCTTGTTGATCGCCCTTCTTGGGACCCATTGCAAAAAACTGTTCACTGATGTCCGCAGCGAGCTCATCCTCAAGCATAAATGGGATGGCATTAATGACTTTGCGACCGGCTTTCGGTGGCAAGGTGACCCACTTTAGTAATACATCGCTGGTCGGTGCAAGTGCGATAACTGAGCGTTGACCTGCTCGTTCGGACAAGGTCGATAAATGCGCCGCGTTTTCCAGTTCACCGGAAGCGATAATCTCTTTTTCGTTGGTTGACCACACTAACCAATGAACAGCTTCGTCGGCATGGGAGCCTAACCTGATTATTAACTGTTCCATCACTTTACTCCTGCAAACTCTCTGCGAACGACACCAACCGCGCCATTTTCGCTGACCTCAAATACCGTAGACATCGTAAATGTGGCTTTATTGTATCGAGTTTTTGTCGTTAACATAAAATATTCTGTTGTCACTGTGAACCAATCGGCTTGTGGCGATGCAAGGGATAGGGCGGCGATATCTGGTTCGGCGAGAAAATCAGCAGCATCGTCCCAACCATTACTGGGTCGACTAGCGATAAGGCTTGTTGCATCGCCTTGAGACAACCCAGTTAAACCGGCCAGTAGCGCCCCTTGTTCTTCTGTAAGGGTGTTGACATTGATTTGCAGGCTGTCATCGTCAGGCAATACGCAAATTAGCGGTAATATTGCTTCCAGCCAAGCGGGGTCGACGCCATTAATCATGCGAATTTCAGATTGCGCAGCCATGAGGCCGTTCGCAGCTAAATAAGGGTATTCACGGCTTTCGTATTCACTGTCTTCAGCGCCGTAGGAACGCATGCGATCATCGCTGTCCATCCAGTCGGCCAAGCTGTCCCTGACAGTGTCGATAACAAAACTGTCGATTTCCAACCCGGTTTCACTCAACATGCGGTGAAAGGCTTCCATTGTTGGCGTTACACTTTGGCGCTGAAGTTCATCTTCCGAGCCTTGTGCAAGGGCATTGAGGTTAAAACAAGCACGCATATCGGTCAGTGTGGCACTGATGCCTCCGCCTTCGACGGGGTAGACAAATTCTTGTGACCACGGTTGATCGAGATGAATTTTGTCAGACGTTTCATCCATCAGTACACCAATAGACTTTCGCGCAAACTCTTCCGCACCAATCGCGTACCAGTAGGCCTGATTATTGTCTTTAATATTGATGGCTCGCTGGACTTGAAGCTGTAGTCGAGTTCCCATCTCTGTCGCTAATATGGTCACAAAGGCAAAGATCAACAATACCAGTACCAGTGCTACGCCTTTTTGCTTAGATGCTGTCATCATGACTGGGACACCCCAGCGTAGGAAAACTCGCGACGAATTTCACCAAAATCATCGCTGACAATAGTAATAGCAATAGCTCGCGGCAAGACGCTACCCGTGTAGTTAGGAGACCAGTCAAGTTCATCTGACGGCGTGTTTTCGCCCTGATCAGGTGCGATAAACTCCACTTTAAAGTCAGAAACATTGTCGAGTAAAACACGGACTTTAGGCTCAAATCCTATAGGGTTGTCCGGATAATGACTGAATACCCGCTCAAGCTTTTCATCGACTAAGCGATACGCCACTGGTTGTAACGTCGATCGGGGAAGCATGTTCCGAGGGTTGTGCCAGCCACCTCGCACAAACGCAAGACCGCTGGCCTCGCTATCATCGAGTTCGCCGCCACGCATGACCACCTCGTTTTGCTCGCCCTCGATACGTACGGGACGTAGCATTGCTTGTTGAACATCACGCTCGATGGTCAACATTGCACGCTGGAGTTGTTGCAGCTTGTCGAAGCGTTCCACCGATAAATCACTGCTATCAATCACGCTGGTTAGCAAGCTGGTTGATGCCAATCCTATAATGGTAAAGATAGTCAAGGCTACCAACACTTCAATTAGCGTAAAGCCCCGCTGCTTCATCCGCCCGTTCCTTGTGTTGGCTTGGCAAGAAATGTGGTGACATCCGTTACCGTGCTGGCATAAGACTCGTCTAACCCGACCCTAATTGTGACCGCTTTGAGTTCGGCATCATTGGTCGCCGTTACCGCTTGCTGCCAATACCAAGTGCGATCTGACATAACCACACTGCCTTTGGCATTGTTTTTGGGCGGCCATGTTGGATTGATCATCATTTGATTGAGTCGATTGTTAGCGACCCATGTCGCAATGGTGATATCTTCGATTTGACCAATGGCATTAAGGTGCTCAGTTGCAGCACGCATGATGGCGACGCCCGACAAGGCGAAAATCGCCAGTGCCACCATGACTTCTATCAAGGTGAGTCCTTTAACGCGACCGATTCCATTCATAGTGGTGGTTGCTCCAAAGGACCCAATAATTCAAACGGGGGGACGTCTTGATTGTTAAGCGCAAAGTAAGTGGGCGTATCATCGCCAAAGTCGGGCTCATAGTTAAACAGCAGACTAAAAGGCGTAATTTCGCCGCTAGACATAATCAAAATCTGAGGTGGGGGCGGCGGTAAGTCGTCTTCACCAATTTCGACTCCCTCTTCTGATACGCTTAAGGTTTCATCAAATAAATTGCGATCAAAAAATTGATCTTCCGTTTGCCATGGCAAATCTTCAAGGGTTAATGCCAAAGAAAACTCTTGTGGAAAATCATAGGGCGCATAGAGCTGCTCACTGGGAATTTCTTGCCACTCGTCGTTTTCATCTAAAATCATGAAAACATACCGGTTTTCGGGCTCGTCAATTCTCAGACCCATTTGCTGTTGATTTAATATGGCGTAATCACTCGCCATATTGAGCACGACGCGAACGCGGTTGACCTCTTCCCTCAGGCGGTCACCTTGGTCTACACCAAATGCGTTGTAAACCACAACGCTAGTGGTGATGCCAATAATTAATAAAACCAGCATTACCTCGAGTAAGGTAAAGCCGGTTTGATTGCGTCCTGTAGCCACCGGAATTAATGCTCGTTGACGATTAATTTAGGATCTCGTTGATATTCCAGTTACCGATATCGTCTTCGGTACCGGGTTCGCGATCAGGACCATTAGAGAAGATATCGATAGCACCAAGTTCTCCTGGGCTAATCAGTGCATAGGGATTACCCCACGGGTCATTCGGCAAGCTGTTAATGAAGCCATTTTCAGGGAAATTGCGCGGGATAGGCTCAATAGTCGGTGCGGTAACTAATGCTTCAAGGCCTTGTTCTGTTGTCGGGAAGACCTTGTTTCTCACCTTGTACATAGTGACGGCATTTTCTAGATTGCGGATATCAATCGCAGCCTTCTTGCGCTCAGCTTCGTCCTGGCTACCAAGGATATTAGGCGCAACTATCGCAGTCATAATGCCGATAATTAGCACGACAACCATCACCTCGATTAAACTAAATCCATTCTGTTTCATGTTGATTACTCTCTTTAAATCATCGAATTCATTGAAATGATCGGCAGCAATATTGCGATTACGATAAAAAATACGATACCTGCCATCGCCAGTATTAATACCGGCCCCATAATACTCAGGGCGATATTAACCTGCGCCTCGAACTCTCTATCCTGATTGTCCGCGGCTCGAGCGAGCATACTCTGCAGCTCGCCACTTTTTTCACCCGATGCAATCATGTGCATCATCATAGGAGGAAACACTTTGGTTTGCTCAAGTGCCGATCGTAAACTTGCACCCTCTTGTACACGCTGCGCTGCATCCTTTACTAGTCCCTGGATATATTTGTTATCCAGTACGTTGCCAGCGATTCGCATGCCCTCTAAAACAGGCACCGCGCTGGCGGTGAGGATACTGAGTGTTGAGGCAAAACGCGACGTATTTAGTCCTTTTACAACGTTACCCATGACCGGCATCTTTAAACGACGACGATCTGACGCTAAACGGAAACTGTCTTTTTGTAGCATTCGCTGATAGCCAATGACCCCCAGCACTACCGCAATTAACACGAATAGGCCGTAATCGCGCGTACCATCACTCATACCAATTAGAACCCGAGTAACAGTTGGAAGTTCCTGCCCCATGTTATCAAACTGACCAATAATTTTAGGCACAACAAACGCCAGCAATAAGGACACTATCCCAACCGCGACAATGAGCATCATGATGGGATAAATCATGGCTTGTACAATTTGACTTTTGACGTGTTGGCGTCGCTCTGTGTAATCAGCTAAGCGGTTTAGCACGGTGTCGAGATGTCCAGACTTTTCACCTGCAGCAACCATGGCGCGATATAAGGTATCGAAAACGTTCGGAAACTCGCTCATTGCGTCGGCTAAGCCATGTCCTTCGACAACTTTACTACGCACTGCCATCATCATATTTTTATGACGGGGTTTTTCGGTTTGTTCAGCCACTGCTAGCAGGGCTTCTTCGATAGGAAGGGCTGACTCGATAAGCGTAGCTAGTTGGCGCGTAAGTAGCGCAAGGTCAGCTGTCGAAATACGGGGTTTGAAAAGGCTCAGCCCTGCATTAGTTTTCTTTTCCTTTTCGGCAACTTGCTCCACTTCGATTGGAACTAAGCCCTTCTCCCGCAGCTGTTGTCTTATCTGTCTAGGGTTATCCCCTTCCAGCACGCCACTGACATTTTTTCCCTTGGCGTTAATGGCCTTGTAAGAAAACGCCGCCATACTAATCCTCTCTAGTAACGCGAAGCACTTCTTCTAAAGAGGTGATACCAGCGAGTACTTTATTACAACCGTCTTCTCGAATACTTGGAGTCGTTTGGCGCACGTATTTTTCAATCGCTTGCTCGCCCTTGCCTTCGTGCATGATATTGCGAACGTTTTCGTCAACGATAAGCAACTCGTGTATACCGGTTCGGCCGCGATACCCTGTTTGGTTACACGCAGCACAGCCTTTAGGTGAATAGATCGTTGGCGCATCCGCCGCCAAAACGCCTAAAATAGCCAGCTCAGAATCTGTTGGAGTATGAGGTTGCTTACAGTCTGGGCAAAGTGTTCTTACCAAGCGTTGAGACAGCACCGCGAGTAAACTTGACGACAACAAGAAGGCCTCGATACCCATGTCCTCAAGACGAGTAATAGCACCCGCTGCGGTATTGGTATGCAGAGTTGATAAGACTAAGTGACCGGTTAAACTCGCTTGTACTGCGATTTGAGCGGTTTCAATATCGCGAATCTCCCCGACCATGACCACGTCGGGGTCTTGACGCAAGATAGCGCGCAGACCACGTGCAAACGTCATATCAACACGAGGGTTTACTTGCGTTTGACCGATGCCTTGCAAATCGAATTCGATTGGGTCTTCCACAGTCAGAATGTTGCGGTCTTTGGAATTTATTTCACTCAGGCCTGCGTACAAGGTTGTACTTTTACCTGAACCCGTGGGACCCGTGACCAAGATAATACCGTGGGGTTTGCGAATAAGCTCTGAGAAGTGCTCTCGGTTAGCTGCCGTCATTCCTAAATCAACGAGGTTCAAGCGAGCATTATTTTTATCAAGCAAACGAAGCACTACGCGCTCACCATGACTAGATGGCATGGTCGATACCCGCACGTCTACCGCGCGACCTGCAATACGAAGTGTGATACGGCCATCTTGCGGTACTCGCTTCTCCGCGATATCGAGCTTGGCCATTACTTTGATACGCGACACCAACATGGATGAAAGCTTGCGATTGGGGCGCAAAATTTCGCGTAATACGCCGTCGACCCTGAAGCGGACAACCAATTGGTTTTCGAACGTTTCAATGTGTATATCAGACGCGCCCTCTTTTATCGCCTCGCCCAACATCGCGTTAATAAGCTTGATGATCGGCGCATCGTCTTCGCTATCGAGCAAATCTTCTGTATCAGGCAATTCCTCGGCAAGTGAAAATAAATCACTTTCGTTACCCAAGTCTTCCATCAGTTGCTTAGCCGCAGATGAGTCCCGCTGAAAAGCATGGGTTAGCAATGACTCAAATTCGTCATCGGGTATTTCTTTTGGAACAAACGGTGCACCCCAAAAACGTCTCGCTTCTGCGAATACTTCAAAGGGAGTTTCATGGGTAAAGTAAAGTGTGGCAGGGTCAGTATTCGCTTCTATCAGCACGCGATTTCGCTTGGCGAAGCTGAAGCTTAATTGGCGAATACCTTCCTCTTGCTCATCATCAACAACGTCGGGCGCTACGTCGGTAAGCGCCCCGTCAGTTGCTTCGCTATCCATCATGGTTTGAGATGCGTCTAGCTCTGCCATGATTAATTATCTTCCTCTTTTTTATCTTGTTCCAAGATGTATTCTTCGAAAGACGGAGGTAGCGCGAGGGCGTCATCCCATGCCGGAATTGAAGGCCCTTTTGTATTAGGCATCAGAGGGATACCATCGGCTTGACGCTTCAGCTGTTGTGCGCGAATAAAGTTGTACTTGCGATGACTAATTTCGTTCATCGTTACACCATCACGGACGATTGTCGGACGTAAAAATACCATTAAGTTACGCTTGCGCTTGCTGGTAGATGTCGATTTGAACAAGTTACCAATGATAGGAATATCACCCAACAAAGGCACTTTTGACACACTTTCTTGCACGTCTTCGTCTATCAAGCCACCCAACACAATAGTACCGCCGTCGTCGACGATAACTGTGGTTTGGATTTCACGGGTGTTAATGGAGATATCCACCGATGTGGCACCGCTTACACTGGACACTTCCTGTTCAATTTTGAGTTGTACTGCCGTACCTTCGTTGATTTGGGGCGTCACTTTAAGCTTGATACCCACGTCCTGACGTTCAACCGTTTGGAAAGGGTTGCTATTGTTGGCGCCCGTTGTGGTACCCGTGATTACGGGGACTTCTTGGCCAACGATAAAGAAGGCTTCTTCGTTGTCCATAGTAGTCAAATGTGGCGTTGCCAAAATGTTTGAATTTGTGTCTGTGCTAACGGCTTGTACAACCGCGCCCCAACCGTCTTCGATGATGCCGGCTATCATGCCATTCGCACCACCCAATAGATTCGCCAGACCCGTAAGGTCGCCTTCAATTGTATCTGTGGTTTGAACAGCATTACCATCATTGTTGTTATTGGTCGTGACGGTGACTTCACGGTCTTCTGCTTGTCTCAGTGCCACGCCCAGCGAGCCCACTGGAATAACGCCGTTGGTGAACTGAGTACCACCACCGCTTTCTGATACCCATTGTACGCCAAGCGTGGTGCCGTCGCCTTCGAAGACCTCAACAATAATCGCTTCTACTTGTACTTGTGCACGGCGAACGTCAAGTTGTCGAATGACGGCTTCAAGCGAGCGCATCATATCAGGCTCGGCGGTAATGACTAGCGAGTTAGAGTCCTCGTGAGCGTCAATGCTCACATCACGATTAGACGATGAGCGCCTTGACGCGCTGGCTGCGCTTTGCTCTTCCGCTTTAATACTGGCGCTGACACCTTGAAGTACTTTTACTAAGTCTTCGGCTTTCGCGTAGTTTAAGAAGATAACCCGTGTATTACCGCTACTTTCAAGTTCTTGGTCCATACGCTCGACCAAATTGATAATACGTTGGCGCGCTTTGTTGTCACCTGAAACGATCACCGAGTTAGTCCTATCATCTGCGACCACACGTGGTGCAGATTTAGCCGTAGAATTGGCTTTGCCTTGCGACTTGTTGATACTTTCGATAATACGCACCATTTCTGATGCGGAGGCGTATTTGAGTTTTACAATATCAACTTCTTCATCACCCGCACGGTCGACAAGCTTGATGATCTCAACCATTTTGTTTACGACAGCTGCGCGACCCGTCAACATCATTACGTTTGATGGGTCGTGACTAACGACATTACCGCCGCCTGCTTGATCGTTTAATTGACGAAGGATTGGTGCAAGTTCTCGCACAGGTACACTGTATACGGGAACAACGCGTGTGACCATTTCATCACCGTTAAGTGTGGCACCGTTGATAACCGGAATATTGGACGTTTTGGCGTCTTTTGATTTAACGACTTTTAAAATGCCATTTGGCATATCGATAACCGCGTAATCATAAACCTGTAAGACGTTTAAGAAGAACTGATAGTACTGGTCTTCGGTCATCAAGTCGTAGCTACGAACACTGATTTTTCCGCGCACGTTAGGATCGACAATAATGGTCTTTTTGAGGTTTTTACCAACGGTGTTGATAAACTCGTTGATGTCCGTATCCTTGAAATTTGGCATGTATTCGGCAGCCGTCGCAGATACGCACAATAACGCCGCGCAAGCCGCGGTGCATACTCTGGACAAAATGTTGGGGCCTACTCGCCTCATAGATCGTTTCCTATTTCTTTTTAATCCGCTTCTGGTTCGGGCATTTCCAGAAAAATGGTATTGTACTCGCCATCTCGCGTTAGGGTTAACTCGAGGGTCTGGGCATTCTGTAATTCTTGCATCGCTTCGCGCATTTGTTGCGGGTCTGTAAGGTCAAGCCCGTTGATTTGTGTCACCACATCACCATTCTTAAGACCGGCAGATTGGAATAATGTTTTATCTTTTCCTGGTTTTACTTGATAACCCACTAATTGACCGTCGGCGGTATGTGGTGAAACAGAGATAAACTCTAAAAAATTAGCCGGCTGACTGCGCAACTTGCTGGTGGCTTCCACCGCTTCTCTACTCAAGCGTTGAGTATTCGTTGGCCCGGTATTTTGTCGCGGTTGTGTCACTTTGGGGCGATTTTGGACTCGCGCTTGACGTTGTCTATTGGCTTCTTTTAAATCGAGACCATCAAGCATTAGGGTTTCAAACCTCACGCCATTCTTAATGATGACGCGGTCAAATTGAACCTGATCGAGAAAAGCATTAGTGCCGTCGATTTTTTCACCTACCCCATAGGTGGCCTGTTTACCTCGATTTTCAATAATTGCCACCCCATCTTTGGGCGTGTTACTTGACACTACGCCTGATAAAACAAGGTTTAGTTTGGTTTCCGGCGCGTCGGTGACTTCTTGTGGGGCAGCGATCTCTACTTGTTTATCTACTTCACCAAATAGATTTAACTGTTGTAATCGAGCAATGTTGACCCCATTGTTTGACGACCGTTTGTTCGATGACGTTGTTATGGGTTTGCTGGCATTCGCAGAGAGCGTAGGTTGAGGTATAATTCGCCAAATCGTTTGTGCCGCGAAGGCAATAAGATACAGGCTCAAAACGATGACGATCGCTAAGTTGATTCGTTTTTGATGCTGAGAAACAAAGAGTATCAGCGATTGTGAATTGATTTTATCGAGAGTCATGCTGCCATTGATGGTACTGCAATAAATATGAACGTAAGGTTAACCGCACAAGCGCCAGCTCATCATAGCCTAGGCAAGGTGGGGGGCTCAACACTAATGCGAGCGAGTTACAAAATTATTACATGAGTAAAGTTAAACAAGATAAACCACAACAAGGGGTTCGTCTAGATAAATGGCTATGGGCGGCCAGATTTTTCAAAACACGCTCTATCGCCCGCGATATGGTTCAATCCGGTAAAGTCCACTACAACGGGCAAAGGACTAAACCAGGGAAAGTGGTTGAGATCGGGGCGATGATTCGCATTCCGTCTGGCTGGGATACCAAAGACGTTGAAGTTGTTGAATTGTGCGACAAACGGCAAGGAGCGGCTATCGCTCAAACCTTGTATAAAGAAACAGCAGAAAGCGAAGCAAAACGACTTGAAAATCAAGCGGCTAGAAAAGTTCAGGCATTTCACAGTCCGAAACCGGACAGTCGACCAGACAAAAAGCAACGCAGACAGATTATTAAGATTAAGCACCAAGATTAATTGGAAACGAAACAATGACCACATTAGACCAACTTCACCGCTACGTTTTTAACGACGCCAATGTGCGCGGTGAGCTCGTAAGGCTTGACGACAGCCTACAGACAATATTGAAAAGCAACACCTACCCTAAACCACTTCAGTCGCTGTTGTCTGATTTAGCCACCGCTACGTGTTTGTTAGCAGCGACGATCAAGTTTACTGGCGAAATCAGCGTGCAGATTCAAGCGAAAGGTGCCATGAATTATGCGGTGATCAATGCCACTCACGATTTGACCATGAGAGGTGTGGCAAGGTGGGATGAGAGCCTTCCAACGTTACCTGAAACCTTCGGTGAATTAGTCTCGGAAGGCGTACTTATCATCACTATTACGCCTGACGAAGGGGAGCGATATCAGGGGATGGTATCGCTGGATAAACCAACGCTGGCTGAGTGTTTAGAGGACTATTTCTCCCAGTCGGAACAATTGGCAACCAAAGTCGTCATGTTTCAAGATATTCCTTCTGCCGAGACCGCCAAGGCTGCAGGTTTCTTGCTACAAGTACTGCCGACCTCTGCCGAGGCTACGACTGAAAATACCGACTTCGAACACCTTGCGACCTTAACTGAAACCATGTCTGTAGAAGAAGTGTTGAGCTTGCCTGTGGAAGATGTGTTATTCCGTTTGTATCACCAAGAGGAAGTGGAGCTATTTCCCGCGTCGCCAGTTTTGTTTAAATGTACCTGTTCAAGAGAAAAGTCGGCGATGGCTTTGCGCAACGTTGAAAAACAAGAACTGCTAGATATTGTTGCTGAAGACGGTGATATCAAAATGAATTGCCAGTATTGCCATGCTGAGTATCGATTTGATGCCATCGATGTGGAAGCCATTCACAGCGGTCATTTTGGCCATTCAGACAACGCACAATAAAACGAATAGCGGTGTGAAATGACTCGTTTCACACCGTTTCTTTCTAGCATAGCAACCTCGCTTTCCAGTCCACTTTTTCAATAATTTGTAAATCTACAAATTAAACTACATTTTCTGCTGCGCAATATTTCCTTTCAAAACAGTGTTTAATTTTTGTTCTGCGTGAATAGAACGTGAATACTTATTTAAAATGATCGTATATTTTGTAAGTTGATCAAAAAAATACCGATTATTTTTAACTTTGATGTTGTTGTATGCCTTATTTTATATATGATTCAAGGGTGTTTTTAAAAATGTAAGTTAACTTGAATTATTTCATTAAGGATTACAGATGACGGTTGCCGCTATCCCACCAGCCACGCATGCCCCCCTAGTGGATTTAACCACTGCAGAATTAATTGATATCGCGATCCAGCGCGGCGAAGGTAAACTAGCCGACAATGGCGCGCTGGTTGTCGAAACTGGCAAGCGAACTGGACGCTCTCCCAATGATCGTTTTATCGTTAAAGAGCCGTCGAGTGAAGCGGATATTGATTGGGGTAAAGTAAACCGCCCATTTGATCCCGACCAATTCTCGGCGCTGTGGAATCGAGTTGAAGACCACATTAATGGGTTACCTCACTTTTTGTCTCATTTACAAGTTGGCTCTGATGTTCGTCATGCCTTACCTATTGCAGTAAGAACCGAGACGGCATGGCAAACCGTTTTTGCCCGTAATTTGTTTATTTGCCCCGAAACGTGGAACGCGGCTAACGTGCCTGCATGGCAAATTCTCAATGTGCCAAGCTTTACCTGCGTACCCGAACGAGATGGTACCAATAGCGATGGTTGCGTCATTATTAATTTTGCGGAGCGCAAAGTGCTGATTGCTGGCATGCGTTACGCAGGTGAAATGAAAAAAGCGATGTTTTCGGTACAAAACTTCTTGCTACCAGCGAAATCCGTATTGCCAATGCACTGTTCTGCCAATGTTGGAGAGGCGGGTGATGTGACCTTGTTCTTTGGATTGTCTGGGACGGGAAAAACGACATTGTCTGCTGACCCTAAGCGATTTTTGATTGGTGACGATGAGCATGGCTGGGCGCCAGGTTCAGTGTTCAATCTCGAGGGAGGCTGTTACGCCAAGTGCATTGATTTATCGCAGAAGAACGAACCTGTCATTTGGAATGCCATCAAATTTGGCACTATCTTAGAGAATGTCGTACTAGATGGTAACCGAACGCCCGACTACACAGATGTATCGCTAACGCAGAATTCGCGCGCAGCTTATCCGCTAGAACACATCGAAAAGCGCATTATTGATAATAAAGCCGGTGAACCTAAATCCGTCGTGTTTTTAACGTGCGATGTCAGTGGTGTCCTTCCCCCTGTTTCCGTTTTGTCCGACGAAGCGGCGGCGTATCACTTCTTGAGCGGTTACACGGCAAAAGTTGGGTCGACTGAAATAGGGTCAACGTCTGACATCGAATCTACTTTCTCGACTTGCTTTGGTGCACCTTTCTTCCCTCGTCCAGCCGGCGTATATGCCGAGTTGCTGATGAAGCGCGTTCGCGAATTCAACGCCAAAGTCTATCTGGTAAACACCGGTTGGACCGGTGGGCCATATGGAACGGGTAAGCGCTTTGATATTCCGACGACTCGTGCAGTGATTGATGCAATTGTCAGTGGTGAGCTTGCCAATGTAGAAACCAAACACATTGAAGGTCTCAATTTGGATGTGCCTGTCAGCGTACCAGGTGTCGATCCTGAGTTGCTAGAACCCGCAAATACTTGGCGTGACCAAGCTTTATATAATACTTACGTTGATAAGCTAGTTTCAGAGTTCAAAGCGAATTTTGAAAAATACGACGTTAGTGACGCAATTAAACAAGCTGGACCGGGTAGTTAAGCTGCGCGTTTAGGTAATGAAAAGCCACCTTCACCGGTGGCTTTTTTGATCCGCATTACTGACTGCTCAGAGGTAAACTAAATTGGGCTATTAAGCCGCCTTCGGCGTGATTCGTTAAACTGATCTCGCCCGCGTGCATGCCGATGATTTTTTGCGTGATGGCTAACCCAAGGCCAGAACCTACACTGCCCCGCGCTTTATCACCTTGTGTAAATGGCATAAACACATCACCGAGTTCGGCGTCGGGGATCCCCGGACCGAAATCTCTTACCGCGCAAATGATCTTCTTATGTTTGGCATCATATTGAGTCGTGATTTCTATTTTATTACTACCGTAGCGAAACGCATTTTCAACCAAGTTATCTAATACGCGTTTAATCGCAATAGTGCGCAGTTCAGCGACGGGGAGTGTATTGAGTTTTAATACGATCTCGTGGGTTTCTTCGACTTGGCGCGAATGTGCTAAATCGCGAATGAGATCGTTAAGCTGAGTAGGCTCCAACTGCTCCTTTCTGTCTTGGCGAGCATAATCGATAAACTGGTCGATGATGGCATTCATGTCTTCGATATCGTTTACGATACCGTCTTTTATCCAATCTTGTTCATCGGGCAGCATCTCTGTGGCCAGCCGTATACGCGTTAATGGTGTTCTAAGGTCATGCGATATCCCTGCCGTCATCAGAGTGCGGTCTTTTTCCAATTGATGAATGCCTTGGTTCATCCGGTTAAATGCCCGCGTAACCGCGATCATTTCACTGCTGCCCTCAAGGGTAAGTGGCGGTGGATGCTGTCCACGCCCCACTTTAAGTGCCGCCTTTTGCAACGCTATTAGCGGTTTATTGAGGTGCCTAACAAACAACCAGCCGCCTGCGACGCTCAGGATGCCAATCACCATAAGATACATGGTGAGTGGAGAAATACTGGCTTCAGTGAGACCAGATATAGGAATGGTGATCCACTGATCAGGGTGGCTACTCAGATTTATCCAAACTAAGTAGGGAGAGCCTTTGCGTTTGGTATTTGCCGGACTTATTCTCACATCAACAGCAATTTGGAGTTGCTCGGTGACTTGTGTGGATATGAATTCGTAATAGGTGGCGTCGGCCAGTCCGACTTGTGCCGCTTTAGCCGCAGGGACAATAGCAATCCCCGTTTTCTGAAACAGTTTGTCTTTGTCAGTATCAGACGCTTGTAATATCTCTTGTGACATAAGCGACTGAACTTGAGTAGCAAGCAAGCTATTAATTTGCTGGTAACTTGGCCGAATAAAGTAATACGTTACTGACAAGTACGATACGACTTGATTGATAAGTAACAGAACGCCGATGAGCAATACGGTCTGCCCAAAGGCGCTTCGCGGAAGTATTTTGGTCATAGCGAATGCGAGAAATTAGCCTTGCTTTTCGCCGTCAGGTACAAAGACGTATCCAAGACCCCAAACCGTTTGTATGTATCTTGGGTTTGCTGGATCGACTTCCAGCATGCGGCGTAATCGCGATACCTGGACATCGATACTGCGTTCCAGTGCGCTGTAATCACGACCACGAGCTAAATTCATGAGTTTATCCCGAGATAACGGCTCTCTTGGGTGAGTCACAAGCGATTTCAAAACCGCAAATTCACCACTGGTCAATGACATGGCTTCGCCATTTGCAGACATTTCCCGAGTGGCCAGATTTAATTTGTATTCACCAAATTCGACGACTTGTTCTTCCATCGAAGGCGCCCCTGGCGCTTCAATGATCTTTCGTCTTAAGACTGCTTTGGCGCGAGCAAGTAACTCTCTTGGGTTAAACGGTTTGGGTAGGTAGTCATCTGCACCCATCTCTAAACCAATGATACGGTCCACTTCATCGCCTTTGGCGGTTAGCATAATGATTGGCATATCATTATTTTTTTGTCGCAAACGGCGACAAATTGACAAACCATCTTCGCCCGGTAACATCAGATCTAATACCATCAAATGAAAGTTTTCTCGCTCCAGTAAGCGGTCCATTTGTTCTGCATTTGCGGCACTTCGCACTTGGAAGCCCTGTTCTACGAGGTAGCGTTCTAACAAGCTGCGCAAACGCATATCATCATCGACAACAAGTATTTTTGATGTTTCCTGGCCCATAGGTAGTCCCGTGATTTTTCTCTCACTATAGCGCCTCCTCGAACAAGACTAAAGTGCAATTTTCGTTGCTGCTCAAGCAGTTTGTTACAAAGTTTTGCGGGCGATAGCCTTATACCAATCCGCTGAATAAAAGATCGCTCAGCGGGAGTCTACGGGCCAGGTGGCAAGGCACTGCTAAGAAGTGCTACGTGTGTCAACGGGAATGGACGTAACGCAGTCAACGAGTCCAAAAGGGAGAATGCACGTACTTTTTTGGGTAGTTCTTTACTTCAGTGGCTGAGTCAGCGTGCGTTGGACGAAAAAAAAGCGCTCAAAGAGCGCTTTTTTAACGCTGCAAACTTCGCAGCTATGAGTGGGTAATCCTTTACCCCTGCACTTGTCGCCGCCTACCGCTTAAATAGGCGACGATACACACACACTAGTGCCAGTACACCGGCCAACAAACCTGTTGAACCGCCGCCAGCGCTGCTGCTCGGCGAAGTTGGTGTACTGGGTGTCGGCGACGAGGTTGTGTCATCCTGCGCCGGCGCTGAATTGGCCACTGATAAGGCAAAACTGACAATCAGCGGATCGTGATCTGAACTTCTAAACGGGCCAATATCGGTAAATTGGTATCCGTCACTATCGGGGTAGTATTGCAGTGCTTGGTCGTACTGTAATTGATAAGCTTCTACCGAATTAATATTCCAATGAGCCGCGTCAACTGCTTCGGCCATTAAGGCGTCAGATACCAATAAATGGTCTAGACTGCCGACTTGCTGTGAACCTGAGAACCAATAAGAAAAACCGTTTTGGTCATAAACATCGGCCAAATTGTGCAAGCCAAACCCTCGGCTCACGTCAACAGATTCACCATTGTTCATATTGGTATTTATCGCAGTCTTTATAACGTAGCCGCGATTTTCAGGCGTATAAGATGTGAGAACCGCTATGGGATCTTCTGCACTGTATGCATTGAGGTCGCCGAGCACAATTAATCGCTCTGGAAGTGCGGCGTTGGCCAACGCCTCTGAGAGTGATACCGCAGCAGATACGCGCAAGGCGTTACAGCGCCCTTGAATCTGGTCCGTTTCACTGGTGTTGTCTGCGTTATCTTCAGCACAACCACTCCCCTTAGACTTGAAGTGGTTAACCGACACTGCAAACGTCTGGCCTGTTGCTTCATGTTCAAAGGCTTGGACTAATGATGGACGCATGCCTTGCGTTCTGTCTTCGCTCACTTGTTGCGTTGGCATCGGTATAATCAACGCATCGCCGGTGGGCGTCACAACGCTTAGCTTGTAAAACAAGCCGACTGTGATGGCGTCTGACCCGATGGTATCTTGGCCCGAAGCCGAGACAAACGCATATTGGTTTTGACTGTTCTGGCGGCTATTGACGGCATTGAGCAAAGCGTTGATCGCACTGTCGTCATCAAAACCGTCGTTTTCAATTTCCATTAAACCAACGACATCAGCATTCATCGACGTGAGGGCTTCCACTATCCTTGCTTGTTGCAATGTAAAGGCCGCTTGAGATTCTGCCCCGCGATTCCCGTCGAAATCGAAGGCTACATTGCCTTCAGAGTCTCGTTGACCATTGAAATAATTCAATACGTTAAACGTGGCGACAGTGAGATTACCCTCAGCCAACTCTGGTACATCACCTCGTGTTGAGACGACGCTAATGGGTGTTGTGGGGTTAATTCTGTAACGGCCAAATCCAAAGTTGAGTGGCCCTTGAGCTGACACGCGATCGCCAATTCGAATGGCATCAGCATAACTAAATTGCGGATAAAAGCTCAGTGTATCGGGGAAACGACTCGTACTGTTATCTTCTATAACCAGTAGATCGCTCTCTGCAGCATTTACGGCGTTGATATAGTCATCTGTTAGTGGCGCCGCCACATCAGAAGGCGTGCGTTTAACGGTATTACTGACGACCAAATCGCCATAACGCCAAAGGTCGGCAGTACTGGTCACCGTTGCATCGCTGATCGAGACTAACATGCCCTCGAGTGATTCTAAATTCTGAGTCAAAGGCAAGGTCACAGGTATATTGGGAAGTGACTCAGCTTGTCCGCAGTCAATAGGCTCCACAGTGTCATCAAGCTCTACCGTTGTCATACCAAAATTTTCAGCAATCGTACCCGATAGTCGAACCAGATGACCCAGTACGGGTACATGATTAGCTTTGACGAACACGCCTTCTGAGGTTACTTGGCTGGTGTCTTGATCATCGAGTTCTTCTTGAACAAAGAAGCCATCAGCACGAGCGGCTGTGACGACTGCCTCGATAATATGCTGATTACCGATTTCAGCGGACACGTCTTCCATACCTTGAATATGGCTGATTAATGTGGCGTCATCAGCGCATTGACCGATTGACACCGCAACCGTTGTGTCGGGTTGCGCAGGGTTATCGGTATTGCTGCCACTGTGTGTTCCTGCCGGAAATGGCGTGGGAGCTGTTCCATTTGTCTCGCTACCGTCTAATGCATCTTTGCCACTAAAGGTCCAATTGGTGGCGCTAAAATTGCCGTTGTTTGCAGATTGAGCGTTGTTTCTATATGCCCAACCATCAGTATATTCCCAATTTTGGTCGCTACCGTCGACGTTGATATCGCCATAAACATCAATCACTGTCTCACCTTGATATAGTTCTATGGCATCGTCGCCATTTATTGCCATCGCGGGTGTCGTGAAATGTGGCGCGAAACCGAAAAAGGCGTTAAACCCTTCTTCTTCAGAAGCGACATAAATATAGCTTCCTGCACTAGCTGGTTCAGAAGGCAGTGTGAATTCAATACCATCGGACCCGGCTCCGTTATTGGCACTACCTATGCCATAGACGGATAGATCATTAATGTCATTTTGAACATACAACTCTATTGCTTTTGGAAGTCCGCCAGATAGCGGTCCATCAATGATGCCCGCGATTATCAGGTCATTGGCCTGCGCCGAAGAGAAAGCCAAGGCTAAGCTCGCACTTAAAGCTGAAATCCGTGTGTCCAAAATTGCTCCACTGCTGTTCGTCATTATTGTTGTTCACTAATTGGAAAACCGTTACGGCGCTGAGTACGATTTGATGATTGGCCCTTTTTTAGTCGCCCCCGGACTGGATAAAAAGATCATCAATGCGCGTCGCTTTTTATTAATGGTAAGTGCGTTTACACACGTACCAAGCGCCGTAACATGACCAATAGACTACGTTTGCACGAACAACGGAGGAAGGACTTATGGATATTCATTCTTATTTTAACTATGTTCAATAAAAACAGTGGCTTAATGGCTGACAAATAAAGTTATTTTTTAAAAGAAGAAGCTAAAATGAAAGATGTGAACGGTTCGAATAAGTATAGGTGCGCGTTTTCGTTTACTTTTGGCTGACTAGGATAGATAGTCATAAAAGTGACATGTTTTTTCGTTTCACGAATTCTTTTTTTTAAAAACCGCTTCCGTTTTTCAATGACTTTATCTACTCTATTTCCGTGAATCATTGGCCATAGATGCCTGCCTAGTGTGGTGGGGCAATCGACCGTTACAATGACACCCTTATTTAACTTGTCGGAGTGCTTCGCCAATGTATTGGCAAGCTGAGACCGCATTCGCGGGATCCGTTGAACCTGATCAGGCTAATACCTGCGAAGGGAACAAGGCAACGTGGCTATCAACCGACCTGTGACTTCACAGGCATCGGTGATGCTGTGTTCTTTTTGTATACAACACTCCTGGCAAGCATTTTTATTCTCAATAGAAGGCAAAATGCTATGTCACAAAATAGACGTCAAAAGCGTAACCTCGCAGAATCATATCTTGCTGGACTTCAAGGTCAGTCGTTTCCCAATTCAACTCGTATTTATGTGTCGGGTCAGCAACGTGGCGTTCACGTCCCATTCCGTCAAATTCAGTTATCTGATTCCTTAGTCGGTGGCTCTCAAGAAGCGCCGATTTTTGAACCCAATGAACCTATCCCCGTTTACGATTCCAGCGGTCCCTATGGCGACGACAATGCCAAAATCAATGTCAAAGCAGGCTTACCAGCAATTCGACAACAATGGATAGAAAATCGCTGCGATACCATACCAGTTAAAGAATTGTCATCAGATTACGCTAAGCAAAGGCAAGCCGACGATACCTTGGATGAACTGCGTTTTGATTTGAGGCGAACAGCACTGAGGGCTAAAGAGGGAAGTAATGTCACGCAGCTTCATTATGCGCGAAAGGGCATAGTGACACCCGAAATGGAGTTTATTGCCATTCGCGAAAATATGGGGCGAGCAGAAGTCAAAGAAGCCATGATCACTCAGCAACACGAGGGTGAGAATTTCGGTGCCAATTTACCCCAACAAATTGATGGTGAATTTGTACGCCAAGAAGTAGCAGCCGGGCGCGCGATTATACCTTGCAATATTAATCACCCAGAATCAGAGCCAATGATCATTGGGCGAAACTTCTTGGTGAAAGTGAATGCCAATATTGGTAATTCTGCCGTTACGTCCTCGATCGAAGAAGAGGTTGAAAAACTAGTCTGGTCGACCCGGTGGGGCGCCGATACGGTAATGGACCTGTCAACGGGACGTAATATCCATGAAACACGTGAATGGATTATACGCAACAGTCCAGTACCCATTGGCACAGTACCACTTTATCAAGCACTAGAGAAAGTGAATGGTGTGGCTGAAGATTTGACGTGGGACGTCGTCAAAGACACCCTGCTAGAGCAAGCTGAGCAAGGGGTTGATTACTTTACTGTTCATGCGGGCGTGCTACTGCGGTATGTACCAATGACAGCTAAACGAGTCACGGGAATCGTGTCACGTGGTGGCTCCATTATGGCTAAGTGGTGTTTAAGTCACCACAAAGAAAACTTCCTTTATCAGCACTTTCGCGACATTTGCCAAATTTGTGCTGCCTATGATGTGGCTTTATCGCTGGGCGATGGTTTGCGGCCTGGCTCCGTCGCTGATGCAAATGACGAAGCACAATTTAGTGAGTTGCGAACGCTAGGCGAACTTTGCCGAATCGCATGGGAATACGACGTACAGGTGATGATCGAGGGCCCTGGTCACGTCCCTATGCATATGATTAAGGAAAATATGGATGAGCAACTAGAGCATTGTGACGAAGCACCGTTTTATACATTGGGCCCATTGACGACGGATATTGCACCCGGTTACGACCACTTCACATCTGGCATTGGCGCTGCCCTTATTGGTTGGTATGGGTGTGCAATGCTGTGCTATGTCACGCCAAAAGAACATCTGGGGTTGCCCAATAAAGAAGATGTAAAACAGGGCCTTATTACCTATAAGATTGCCGCTCACGCCGCCGACCTAGCCAAAGGACATCCCGGTGCACAAATTCGCGATAACGCCATGTCTAAAGCAAGATTTGAATTCCGATGGGAAGATCAATTCAATCTAGCGCTTGATCCTGAAACGGCGCGACAGTATCACGACGAAACTCTTCCTCAAGAGTCCGGAAAAGTGGCGCACTTTTGTTCAATGTGCGGCCCTAAATTCTGCTCAATGAAAATTTCACAAGAAGTGAGAGACTTTGCCAATGACAATACAATCACGATAAAAACAGTAGATATGGATGGTCAATCGGCAGAGATTCAGGCGGGTTACAAGGTCATGTCTGACGCCTTTCGCTCGAAAGGTGGCGAGCTTTATCATACGGCGGACTCACTCAAGAATGATTAATCTTAAAAAGCCAATCGTATGGACAATCGCCGGCTCTGACAGCAGTGGTGGAGCAGGGATTCAGGCAGATACGCTGACTATTCATGACTTAGGCGGGCACGCCTGTTCATTGGTTACCGCTGTGACAGCGCAAAACTCGATTAAACTTCATGGTGTCGGTGCGTTGAGTGCTGCCGACATCGCCGATCAGTGGTTAGCCTTGATTAAGGATATGCCGCCGGCTGCGATAAAAATTGGTATGTTGGCAAATGAAGAACAACTAGTCTTTATTGCTCAGCAACTTGCTAACCTTAGAGGCCAAGGGTGTGGGGTACCCGTGGTGTGGGATCCAGTATTGAGTGCAAGTGTCGGTGGTGTCCTATCGCCGTTTGGCGCGCAGCAACTGGCTTATCTTGCACCTTATACTGATGTGGTAACGCCAAACATTAGCGAACTTTCAGCATTGACCAATATCGCAATCCGATGTGATCAAGATATTGATTGTGCGGTGGCCGTTTTGTTTGAACTAGGATGCAAAGCGGTGCTCGTCAAAGGTGGTCACAGACATTGGGCGGTAGAGGTCGAGGATAGGCTCTATACGCACCAAGAACACTGGCGATTGACGACAGATAGAATCGATACTGTTCACGGACATGGTACGGGATGTTGCTTGAGTAGCGCCCTTGCGACTGCGTTGGCCATGGGGTTTGATGAAGCTGATGCAACTTGTGTTGCAAAGGCTTACGTTTATCAAGGACTCAAGCAGGCGGCCGGTGTGGGCCAAGGTAGTGGGCCTATTGACCACCTTGGATGGCCTACCAGACGCGGTGATTTCCCCGTTACGTCAAATGTGGCGAGGCCTATCAGGTCATCGATGGAGGGCTTCCCATCGCTTGAAAAGTCCAATATTGGCTTGTACCCCGTCGTAGATTCAGTGGACTGGATAGCAAGATTACTGGCGCTAGGCGTAACGACGTTACAACTGAGAATCAAACAACCCATGAGCGTTGACGTAGAACAGCAAATTGTTGACGCCATCGGTTTGGGACGCCGGTATCAGGCACAAGTTTTCATTAATGATCATTGGGAAGCCGCTATTCGGCACGGCGCTTACGGCATTCACTTGGGACAAGATGATCTTGCTGAAGCGAATTTGCAACGCATACAGGAGGCGGGACTTCGCCTCGGTATATCGACACATGGGTATGTCGAATTACTTCGCATTTTACCGCTTAAGCCTTCCTACATTGCGCTGGGACATATCTTTCCCACCACAACTAAAGATATGCCTTCCAAGCCACAGGGTTTGGATAAGTTAGCGTTGTATCAACAATTAGTGGGTGACATACCAACAGTGGCGATTGGTGGTATCAATCAACAAAGAGTGCCAAGTGTAAAAGCAAAAGGTGTCAATGGCATCGCAATGGTGACGGCGATTACCGAAGCGTCGGATCCTGTCGCCACCACTCGTGGTCTTTTGGAGATGTTAAATGGCTGATACCAATCACTATCAAAGGTATGCAAGACAACTCTTATTACCCGGTGTCGATGAGCAGGGACAAGCGAAGATTGGTAAGGCCTGCGTCGCTATTGTTGGCATTGGTGGTTTAGGCAACATTGTATTGCCTTACCTTGTCGGCGCTGGTGTGGGTAAGATTACCATCATTGATGACGATATTGTGTCATTGGGGAACTTATCGCGCCAAACCCTGTTTCGACCAACAGATATTGGCAGTGCTAAAGTTGGTGTTGCATGTCGAGAGATGTCTGCGCTAAATCAACACGTTAGTATCGTTCCCCATGAGAAGCGAGTTAACGCAGACAACGTGGCTTCGCTATTGGCCAGCCACGATGTTGTTCTTGACTGCACTGACAACTTAGCCTCCCGTCACTTAATAAACAAACAATGCCACATCACAAACACGCCATTACTGAGCGGGGCGGCGAGCGTGTTTGACGGCCATTATATTGCGCTGCATCCAGCCCACCATAGTGGTTGTTATCAGTGTCTACACGACGAATCCAAATACGCCTCGTCTAATTGTTTGGAACAAGGAATTTTGGGGCCTATCGTCGCCATGATGGGACTCATGCAGGCGCTAGATACGCTCAAATTGATCACTCAAATTGGCGATATCAAATGGGGACAAATTCAAATATTTAACGGTCTGTCAGGCCAATGGCGATGTTTCGATGTGCCCACCGTACCAAACTGCCCTGTATGTGGAGTTCTACAATGAAAATACGGTTTAACCAACGTGATGAGGAAGTCGTGAAAGACATTACGATTGAAGCTCTGTTAGTCGGCAAAGGTTTGACATTAGCTGGGGTTGCCGTTGCGCTAAATCAGCGAGTCGTCGCAACAACCCTATGGACGAAAACCCAACTATCCGACGGCGATGAAATCGACGTGTTCAGTGTTGTTGCAGGAGGCTAATATGTTACAAATTGCAGGTCAATCATTCGAATCTCGACTGTTCTCAGGAACCGGAAAATTTGCAAACCCGGCGCAAATGCACGACGCGCTTGCCGCCAGTGGTACATCAATGATTACCATGGCTTTGAAACGGCTCGAAGGTAACCAAGCTCAAGATCCCATTCTCTCGCCAATCCGCAAACTGGGCGTGCAATTACTGCCCAATACATCTGGAGCGAGAACGGCAAAGGAGGCCGTCTTTGCAGCGCAGTTGGCAAGAGAGGCACTTTCAACCAACTGGGTCAAACTTGAAATTCACCCCGACCAACGCTACCTGTTGCCCGATCCCGTGGAGACCCTTGAGGCCGCTGAGCAATTGGTCAAGGACGGCTTTATTGTATTGCCGTATTGCGGTGCGGACCCCGTATTGTGCAAACGACTTGAAGAAGTCGGTTGTGCAGCTGTCATGCCTCTGGGCGCACCGATTGGCTCGAATCAAGGTTTGGCAACCCGTGATTTTCTTCGCATTATTATTGGGCAAGCGCGTGTTCCAGTGGTTATCGATGCGGGGATTGGCGCGCCTAGCCATGCGGCTGAGGCGATGGAGTTAGGCGCTGACGCAGTACTGGTTAATACTGCAATTGCGACAGCCAATGATCCTGTCACCATGGCAACGGCTTTCAAGCTAAGTGTTGAAGCCGG
Source organism: uncultured Alteromonas sp. (assembly GCA_963922845.1). Taxonomy (GTDB): domain Bacteria; phylum Pseudomonadota; class Gammaproteobacteria; order Enterobacterales; family Alteromonadaceae; genus Alteromonas. The sequence goes on along the minus strand of CAWUJV010000025.1, from coordinate 20,052 downwards.
ACGTTTGGCATTTGAATCGGGTCTCGCTCACCGTCAGTGGCAAGCACGCGCTTCCAGTCCCATCACAGGCTTTCTCGATACACTATGACATTTGAAAATGAACTCAATCAGCTGGCAGTGTCTGATTTGACTTTGTCACTGAATGCTACGCGCCCTCAGGACGTAGAGCGGGTCTTATTGAAGTCGGCGCTTAATACACAAGATTTGGCATGCTTGCTATCCCCTGCCGCCGAGGCATACATTGAACCGATGGCTCAGCGGGCGTTTCAACTGACGCGGCAGCGATTTGGCAACACCATGTCTCTGTTTGTGCCTTTATATTTGTCTAACTTATGTGCCAATGAGTGCAGCTATTGTGGTTTTTCTATGTCCAACCGCATCAAAAGAAAAACACTTTCGATTGAAGAGGTAGAGCGCGAATGCATCGCGATAAAGGAATGGGGCTTCGACAGTATATTGGTTGTTACGGGAGAGCATGAAACGAAAGTCGGGATGGCGTATTTTGAGCAGGTAGTGCCAGTGATTAAGCGTTATTTCAATCACTTAATGTTCGAAGTTCAGCCGCTTTCGACGTCAGATTACCAGCGGCTCAAAACCTGGGGGGTAGATGGTGTGTTGGTTTACCAAGAGACTTATTCTGCCCGTTGTTATGCTAAATATCATACCCGAGGCCGCAAACAGGACTTTTCATGGCGCTTGCATGCACCCGAGCGAATAGCGATGGGGAATATGGATAAAATTGGCTTGGGCGTGTTGTTGGGTTTATCAGATTGGCGAACCGATAGTGCTATCGCTGGCCAACATTTGGCCTATTTAAGAAAACACCACTGGAGAAGCCGATACTCTATGGCATTTCCTCGATTGCGGCCTTGTGAAGGTGGTTTTGCTAGTGATGCGCTCGTCAGTGATAAACAGTTAGTACAGCTTATTTGCGCGTTTCGTCTGTTCGATCCAGAATTAGAAATAAGCCTATCTACTCGGGAATCATCGACATTGAGAGACAATTTGATGGCTTTAGGGGTGACAAGCATGAGCGCGGGATCGTCGACACAACCCGGCGGATACGCTGATAAAAGTAGTGCGCTGTCACAATTTGATATTGATGATATGAGATCACCCGAAGAGGTCGCAGAGGCGATTTCAAAACAAGGACTACAGCCTGTGTGGACAGACTGGCACAACGCATACTCTGGTTGATTTACGCTGGCTGATGTACCAGATATCGCAGTAATTGATGCCCGTTGTCGAGGTCGTCAGACGAATCAAGCACGCCACCGCAGGCTTTTATGAGCGCCTTTGATGGACGGTTATCGGCGTAGCAATGGATATGAATAGGACCGATACCCATTGCTTTTGCCCGCAGCAGCGTCATATTTAACAGCGCCTTACCTGCCCCTGAGCGACGCCACGAGGGTCTGATACCCAAACCGATATGACCGCCGGCGTAGCGAATATTGTCATTCAATCTGTGCCTCAGATTGGACACGCCCACGATACATTGTTCCTTTACTAGCCAATACGTCGTGCTGGGTACATAGCCTTCTGGCAGCTCAATGCCAAGGCGAAATTGCTCTATTTTCTCCAGCATGGCACTAAAGTCAGTGTGATCGAAGTCGAGTGGAAACGGGTAGCGCTCTTCGTCCGCCAATTCATCTATGTAGGCGCGATAGCTGGTTTCAAAATCGGCACAAGGCGCGATCAATGAAAAGGGAGTTTCCATGGCGATAGCAATATCAAAAAGAGGATTATTTTTCTGACGTTACCCAGTCCATTTGATGACCGGCTCGACGTTTTTTCTCTAGCAACTCTTCAATCAGAGGCGTTAGGATAAGCTCCATTGCCAAGCCCATTTTTCCACCGGGAACGACAAGTGTATTGATGCGCGACATAAACGCACCATCGATCATTTTTAATAGATAAGGATAGTCGACGTTTTTCATTTCTCTTCGGAACCGAACAACGACGAAACTTTCGTCTTGAGTCGGGATTTCACGGGCACTAAACGGATTAGACGTATCGACGGTAGGCACGCGTTGAAAATTAACGTGCGTGCGCGAGAACTGCGGGGTGATATAGTGAAAATAATCGTCAAGCCCGCGAACAATACTGCTCATCACCGCTTCTCGGGAATGACCCCTGTCGGTGGTATCTCTGACAATTTTTTGAATCCACTCTAGATTAACAATAGGCACCATGCCAACCAAAAGGTCAACGTGTTGAGCGACGTCATTGTCATCGGTTTTGACGCCACCGTGTAAACCTTCGTAGAACAGCAAATCTGTATTTTCGGGTAAGTCTTGCCAAGGAGTAAACGTCCCAGGCATTTGATTGAACGGTACAGCTTCGTCAAACGTGTGCAAATACTGTCTAAACTTTCCTTTGCCCGTTGAGCTATATTCGCTAAAGAGGTTTTCCAAGAGCTCAAAATCGTTAGCTTTGGGACCAAAATAGCTGATATGCCTGCCTTGTTCTTGGGCTTTACGGATTTCTACTTCCATCTCTGGTCGCGTAAATCGATGGAAACTATCACCGCCAACTACTGCCGCATTCACACTGAGATTGCGAAAGATATGCCTAATCGCATTAGTGGTAGTAGTCGTCCCCGCTCCTGATGAACCGGTTATCGCAATGATGGGGTGTTTGACAGACATGGAGTACTCTTGGTCAGAAATGAGCTTTAGTTATAAGCTGTGTCAGCAAATTAATCAAGGGGCAGGGTCGAATCCTCATTGTGAAGTTTACCGCCGCAATGCGGGCAATGTTGTGGAGTACTTTGCTGGTTGAATAACCGTATAACTTGTTGTAAATCCTCATCATCTAGGTCAAGTGTGTCCTTCAGCCGATGTAATTTATCCATCTCAGATTGGGTGAGGTTTCCGTCAGCTAAGGCTTTGAGAACCTGTCGTCGGAACGTTGATCGCTTACTGTGCATTTGGGCCGTAAAGCTTGAGGCCAAAATACCGGCTGGTAATGCGAAAACGCCAACGCCGAGAATTATGATAAAACCGCCGAATATCTTTCCCAGTATCGTCACCGGTACCACGTCTCCATAACCAACGGTGGTAAGCGTGACCAATGCCCACCACAATGACGCAGGAATACTGCCGAAATGCTCAGGTTGAACGTCTTTCTCAATGAAATGAATACCGGTTGCGGCAATAATCATAATGATCATCAGTACCGACAGCGCAGCAGCCAATACGCGAATTTCTTTGCGAAAGACATTGATAAGGTTCTGCATCGAATGAGAGTAGCGTCCAAGCTTAATGAGTCTAGTCAACCGAAGCAGACGTAATGTACGCAAGTCGATTGCGATAAACATGCTTAGGTAAAACGGCACGATGGCGAGTAAGTCAACGATTGCCATCGGGGAGAGCATGTATCGAAGGCGTTTCGACCAACTTGAGCCCTCATGAGAGGGGTGCTCGACGCTAGTCCAAATTCGTAAAACGTATTCGATCGTAAATATCGCTACGGAAACGGCTTCGAACAGAAACAGCTCTCCGCGCCATTTTTCGCCAATATCGTTAACGGTTTCCAGCATAACCGCGCAGACATTGGTGACGATAAGCGCCATTAGTATGTATTCGAAAAATCGATGACTCTGACCACTTTCGGTGTGAGGCGAGAGAATGCGATGGACACGTTGACGAAGGGTTTTGCTCATTAATTCACCTTGTGGTTATACTAGGTGCGTTGCCAATGCATCAACGCGCCCTAAACAAGAGAGTAACCGAGGATCGACGATTATCAAAACTCAGACGGTTCGATGTGTGTTATACGATACGGAATTCACTGCTTGGGAAGGCTCTGTCGCTCGCCATTGGCAGGGAGAAGGTGAGCACCGCGAACTGCTGCAAGTCGCCGCACTCAAAGTCGAGTTACACAGCAAAGGGCTCGATGTCATTGAGCAATTTAATACGCTAATTAAACCGCGAATCAATCCTACGCTAAGCGACTATATTATCGAGTTGACGGGAATCACCCAATCCCATATTGATTGCTATGCCGTCGATCTTAGTTCTGCGCTTCACAGTTTTTCTCAGTTTGCAGAGTCACCTACCTTACCGCTGGTGGCTTGGGGCAGAGACAATGAGGTGATTGCGGAAAACTGTCGATTGCAGCATCTAGACACAAACCTTCTCTCTGGTCCGCAGTTAAATCTATATCAGTATTTACGTCAAAAAGGCGTAGTACCCGAAGGCGTTTCTTCAGGTCAATTGGCAGAGTTTGTTGGGGTAAAGATAGAAGGGCACCCACACAATGCGCTGTTTGATGTGGATAATATTGCAATCGCTATCGATAGTTGGATGTGTAAAAGTCAGTTAACCTTAGCGGACCTACAAAATAGTTGGTAAGGCATGATACGGACGAGTATTGCTCGCCCGTATCCGCTAACGACTATTATTGCTCTCTGGCAATGGCTCGGTAGGCGATATCATTGCGATAGAAAACGCCGTCCCATTCAATCGCTTTAGTCAGCTCGTAGGCTTTTTCCTGCGCTTCAGTGACCGTATTGCCCAGTGCCGTCGCACACAATACGCGACCGCCATTGGTTACTGTGTTGTCACCGTCAAGGCGAGTACCCGCGTGGAACACTTTACCTTCCATCTCAGCTGCCTTGTCCAATCCAGCAATCGGTAAACCTTTATCGTAGCTTCCAGGGTAGCCACCTGCGGCTAGCACAATGCCAACTGAGGCTTGTTCAGTAAACTGAATATCTGCCGTATCGAGTTTGCCGTCACACGCAGCTAAGCACAACGCTACCAAATCTGACTCCAGGCGCAGCATAATTGGCTGAGTTTCAGGATCGCCAAATCGGCAGTTGTACTCAATAACTTTAGGCGTGCCATCGGCCATGATCATTAGACCTGCATAGAGAAAGCCTGTGTAAGGCGTATCTTCTTTTGCCATGCCTTCAACGGTCGGCATAATGACTTCATCCATCACTCGTTGATGAATTTCAGGGGTAACCACTGGTGCAGGAGAGTATGCACCCATACCGCCGGTATTGGGGCCAGTATCACCATCACCAACTCGCTTGTGGTCTTGGCTGGTGGCAAAGGGAAGCACATTCTTACCATCAACCATTACGATGAACGACGCTTCTTCACCGTCTAAGAATTCCTCGATAACCACCCGGCTACCTGCGTCACCAAAGGCATTACCGGCTAACATATCGCGAATTGCTTCTTCTGCTTCCGCTTCAGTCATCGCGACGATAACTCCCTTCCCTGCAGCTAACCCATCGGCTTTAACAACGATAGGTGCTCCTTTTTCTTTGACATAAGCGATGGCAGGATCAATCTCTGTAAAGTTTTGGTATTCCGCTGTGGGAATGGCATGTCGAGCCAAAAAGTCTTTGGTAAAGGCTTTTGACCCTTCCAGTTGCGAGGCTGCTTGAGAAGGCCCAAAAATATTCAAACCTTCTGCTTGGAACGCATCAACCACACCTTCGACTAGTGGTGCTTCAGGTCCAACAATGGTGAGTTCAATAGCTTGTGCTTTAGCAAACGCTACTAAACCTGCGATATCTTCAACGCCGATATCGACGTTTTCCAGATTCACTTCTTTTGCCGTACCGGCATTACCCGGTGCAACAAAAACCTTGTCTACATTGTTAGATTGCGCCGCTTTCCAAGCTAGCGCATGTTCGCGGCCGCCGCCGCCGATGACTAATACGTTCATTACCCGTTTCCGAAAAGTTATGGTTTTATAAATTTAAGTGTCATTCGATCACTCTCGCCAATAGCGAGATACTTAGCTCTATCTTTGTCGTCTAATGCCAAACGAGGGGGGAGTGTCCAAACACCACGTGGATGATCAGCTGTATCTAACGGGTTAGCGTTAATTTCAGAAGATGCGGCTAGTTTGAAGCCTGCTTTTTCTGCTGCAGCGATCACGACTGATTGTTTCATGTAACCCGTTTCTTTTTGCAAATCATTTGTCGCTGACTCGGGTAGGCGATGTTCAACCACACCCAATACGCCGCCAGATTTTAATGCAGAAAAGAAACCTGCAAATGCATTGTCTAACCCTTTTTGTCCATGTCGCATATACCAGTTGTGGATATTGCGAAACGTCAAGACAGCATCTGCTGTGCCTTCTGGTGCAACTTGTGCCGCTTTAGTTGGATGAAAAGAGGAGACTTCAATAGCTTGATACGGGACGTGACTTTTCACTTTTTCCTCGAATTTTTTTCTCGAGTTTTTAAAGTAGTTTCCCGTTTCACTATCGATGTAGAAATGCGCCGCAATCAGCTTGCCGTCTTTTTTCACTAAAGGCGCCAATATGTCCGTGTACCAGCCGCCGCCCGGTGAGACTTCGACTACCGTCATAGTTGGTTCAATCCCAAAAAAGCGCAGCGTTTGCTGTGGGTGACGATATTCGTCACGGCTTTTTGCTTGGGCGGAGCGCAGATCGCTTTTCAATACATCTTGCAATGTATCTGCCATGGTTATTCCAGGCATAGCTAAGCTGATCGACAGTGCTAATGATGTGAGTAAACGACGGTTATTCATATCGGTATCCTTTGGTTGTCTTTGACAATGTGTTGTAGGGTTGGTTTACCCTAGCTTATAACAACCTGATATCCCAGCGATTGGCATTCAACGTATTTGGCCGGGTGCTTATCCCACCCGGCCTGCTTGATTAGTGACGGAAATGTCTCATGCCGGTGAATACCATTGCAATTCCGTGTTCATCTGCCGCTGCGATTACTTCTTCATCACGCATCGAGCCTCCAGGTTGGATGACCGCTTTGATGCCTGCCGCTGCTGCGGCGTCTATCCCGTCGCGAAATGGGAAAAACGCATCTGAAGCCATAACCGAGCCCGCTACTTCTAGGTTTTCGTCGGCCGCTTTTATACCTGCAATCTTCGCTGAGTATACGCGGCTCATTTGACCTGCACCAACACCAATCGTCATGCCGTCTTTGCAATACACGATAGCGTTTGACTTAACGTATTTAGCAACCTTCCAACAGAACATAAGGTCTTTTAATTCATCTTCGGTAGGCTGGCGTTTAGAGACCACTTTAAGATCGTCCATATCGACCATACCAAAGTCACGGTCTTGTACCAGTAATCCACCGTTGACGCGTTTGAAATCATATCCTTCTGTAAGTTGACCGTGCCAGTCACCACATTCTAGTAAGCGAACATTTTGCTTGGCTTCGACGGCGGCTTTCGCCTCTTCGCTCACCTTAGGCGCGATAATGACCTCGACAAACTGACGCTCAATGATCGCTGTCGCTGTCGCACCGTCTAACTCTTGGTTAAATGCGATAATACCGCCAAACGCCGACGTGGGGTCTGTCTTGTACGCACGGTCGTATGCTTCAAGCAAGTTTGCTCCAATTGCAACGCCACATGGGTTGGCGTGCTTAACGATGACACATGCGGGTTGGTCAAACTCTTTCACACACTCAAGTGCTGCGTCAGTATCTGCAATATTGTTGAACGATAGCGCCTTACCTTGTAATTGCGTCGCGGTAGCAACTGACGCTTCTTGGATATCGTTTTCAACGTAGAATGCTGCATCTTGGTGGCTGTTCTCACCATAGCGCATGTCTTGTTTCTTGGTGAGTTGCATGTTGAAAGTACGAGGGAACTGACTGGAATCTTCTTCACTTTGATTCAGTCGCGCACCGAAGTAATTTGCAATCATGCCGTCGTATTCGGCTGTGTGCTCGAACGCTTTAATGGCGAGATCGAATCGCGTTTGATAGGTTAACGACCCGTCGTTTTGTGCCATTTCAGCCAACACAAGACCGTAGTCATTCGCGTTGACAACGATAGTGACATCATTGTGGTTCTTCGCTGCTGCGCGAACCATTGTTGGGCCGCCGATATCGATATTCTCGATAGCATCTTCTAATGTGCAGTCTTCATTCGCTACGGTTGCAGCAAAGGGATACAGATTAACCACTACCAAATCAATCGGAGAGATGGCGTTTTCTGCCATCACAGTCTCATCCTGACCGCGGCGTCCAAGGATGCCACCGTGGATTTTGGGGTGAAGTGTTTTAACGCGGCCATCCATAATTTCAGGGTGACCCGTATGATCGGAAACTTCAATGACAGGTAAGCCTTGTTCAGCTAGTAGTTTGGCCGTCCCGCCTGTCGATAACAATTCAACACCATGTTGATGCAATTGCTTGGCGAAGTCGACGATTCCTGTTTTGTCAGAAACGCTAAGAAGCGCGCGTTTGATTGGTTTTTGTGTGTGCATTGTGTGTCTTACTTTCTTTCTTAGTCAGAGAAACAAAAAGAGCACCGGTTGGTGCTCTTTGGAGTCGGGCGTTAGCCCTTGAATCTTAGTTCATGCCGTACTGCTTCAATTTCTTGCGAAGCGTACCGCGGTTGATGCCCATCATGATGGCGGCTCTTGTTTGGTTGCCGCGCGTATAAGTCATAACTTCTTCTAGCAACGGTGCTTCAACTTCTGCTAGCACCAACTCATATAAGTTGTCGATGTTCGCGTTATCTAGCTGCTTAAGGTATTTGTTTACCGCTTGCTTTACTGAATCACGTAAAGGCTTTTGAGCTTGTGTTTGTGAAGGCGTAGTTACTGTCGTTGTAAAAGGAGAAGTCACATTTTGATCGAACATATTACTTTCTTGCTCTATAAGTTAGTCATCATTAAGCTGCAGGTGAAACCTGTCGTGTAGTTTCATCTTGCAACGATTGAAAATAAGCATTTAGTACATCAATCTGCCCTTCGGCATCATCAATAGCATTAAATGTTTTGCGAAATTGACGTTCCTTATCGTGTTCCGCGATATACCAGCCAACGTGTTTGCGAGCGATTCTGACACCAGAAATATCGCCGTAGAAAGCCTGAACGTTGGCCACGTGTTCCACGAGTACCTCGCGTTGCTCCTCTACAGAGGGCTTTTCGAGGATGTCGCCCGTTTGCAAGTAATGTTGAATCTCTCTGAAAATCCAAGGATTACCCTGCGCGCCGCGACCCACCATTACGGCATCAGCACCAGTGTGCTCAAGAACCGCTTTGGCCTTTTTAGGTGAAGTGATATCGCCGTTTGCTACAACGGGAATCGACACAGCCGCTTTAATCGCACGAATCGTGTCGTATTCTGCTTCACCTTTAAACATACAAGCTCGCGTTCGACCGTGAACTGCTAGCGACTGTATGCCATTATCCTGAGCAATAGTGGCGATGTGCACACCATTGCGATTGTCTTCGTTCCATCCTGTGCGAATTTTTAGGGTTACTGGCACATCAACCGCATCAACTACTGCTTTAACGATTGATTCAACAAGATCCGGGTACTGTAACAACGCCGACCCTGCCAGTTTCTTATTTACCTTCTTCGCCGGGCAACCCATGTTGATATCAATGATTTGCGCGCCGTTAGCAACGTTAAACTGTGCTGCCTGCGCCATGAGTTCAGGATCAGAACCAGCGATTTGCACCGACCTGATACCTTCTTCACCATTGTGATCCATGCGTTGCATAGACTTAGCGGTATTCCAAACCCTAGGGTTGCTCGATAACATTTCTGAAACGACCAAGCCCGCACCCATTCGCTTACATAGTTGGCGGAATGGCCTGTCCGTGACACCTGCCATCGGCGCTAATATCAAATTGTTGTCGAGTTTATAAGGACCAATTTGCATACTAAACAACCAATAACTGCACAGAAAATGACCACCTACCTAAAACGGGGCGCTAAGTTTACGCATTTTTACCAGCCTTGAAAAGGCTAAAAATCAAACAAAAGTTAAAAAAAGGGGGTTGACAGAAAGGCTTTTCTCATATCGCTGGGATAGCGTTTACATACCTGTAAACATATGTATACCAAGGATTTAGCGCTAAGCCTTTATTTGCTAAGCAAATCTCTGCCCTGACACGCGAGCCCATTCTCCATCGACTGCGCTGGGCTCAAGGGTGATCTGATCACCATATGCGGATTCAATTTTTTCAATTTGCTCTGCCAAAATACCCGATAGCACGAGCTTTCCATCAATTTTGCAGTAGCCAACGATGATATTTTGTAGTTCCAGTAGCGGCCCTGACAAAATATTTGCCATGACAACATCGGCTTCGAGTTCGGGTTGGTCCTCTGGGAGGTAAACTTCTAGTTTGTCCTCTACACCATTGCGTCTTGCGTTCTCTTTCGACGCAAGTAAAGCCTGTGGATCGATATCAATGCCAACGACACGTTTAGCGCCAAGCTTAATTGCAGCCAATGCTAAAATACCTGAACCGCATCCAAAATCGACAACCACCTTGTCAGTAAGATCTAAACTGTCAAGCCACCGCAGACACAAAGCGGTAGTCGGATGCGTTCCCGTTCCAAACGCTAGGCCTGGATCCAGCATTACATTAACCGCAGTTGGATCGGGGACGTCCCGCCAACTTGGACAAATCCACAAACGCTCACCGAATTGCATGGGATGAAAGTTGTCCATCCACTCTCGTTCCCAATCTTTATCTTCCAATGGATCTATTTTGTGTGGAAAGTCAGCTCCCAGGACTTTTGCGTTACTCAAACGCTTTACTACGCCAGCTACATCGTGGTTGGCGTCGAATAAGCCAACGACTTGTGTGTCAGGCCAAAGCATCACTTCACCGGGTTTCGGTTCGTACATAGGCGTGTCTTTAGCGTCGACAAAAGTGACGGCTTGCGCGCCGTTGGCACTGAGCATGTTGCCAATTGCTTCCGCGTTCTCTGCATTGGTATTGATTTTTAGTTGTAGCCACGCCATTTTAAGTACTCCGGATTTTGCTGGTGGCAGTGTACATCAAACCAAAATAGCTGTCTTTGTTTTGCCATACCCCCATGCTAGGATCACAATAACAACTCTGGTGTTTTGGTATGACTCGCTTCGTTGCTCTAATTTTGATTTTGATTGCTGGCTTTGCCCAGGGCAAGTCTTACGACGTTGTCGTTGGGTGGAGTAAGCCGCCTTACGTTATCGCTGATGGCAATACGGGATTTGAATTAGAACTCGCCAAAACCATTTTCTCTGAACTTGGCCATTCAATTACGCCTATCTATGTGCCATTTGGGCGAGCACAGCGATTGTTTAACGAAGATAACAAAACCATTGTGCTTACGATGAACTTCTCCCATGCGATTGATAATACAAAGCTAAGCGATCCCTACGTCGTCTATCAAAATGCAGCGATTTCCTTAGCCAAAGACAAATTGAACATCACGCAATTTGAAGACTTGAATGGACATTCGGTAGCGGCCTTTCAAACTGCAAACCGTGTGCTGGGAAAAGCTTACGCCGACGTGGTGAATCACCACCCGCATTATCTAGAGTTAGCAGAGCAGAGTAGGCAGGTGAGTCTATTGTTGTTGGAACATGTCGATGTGCTGATTATGGACCGCAATATTTTTCATTATTTGCAACGGCAACTCCCTCCTAGTCTTCAGTTGGATGTGATCGTCCATCCACTGTTCAGACCCACTGCCTATCGCGCGGCTATTTTTGATGACGAATTGCGTGCAGATTTCAATCGAGTGTTGGCCAATATGATTGCCGATGGCCGCTATCAACTATTGCTCGATCGGTTCCATCTGACTAACTTGTTGCATGAGGCCAGCGCCAAGGCGCTGGACTAGCCGAAAACTGATCTTGAGAAACGATTACTGTTCAATGAACGTTCGCATATCTTTGAGCAATTGATTCATGGAAGGCTCATGGACATACATCATGTGTCCCGCGGGGTAGTAAGTCATAGTGAGGCGCTCTTTATCGATACCGTGGTGATTCATCGAGTATTCGGTGGCAAAAAATGGTGTGGCTAAATCATAGTATCCATTAGCAACAAAGATGCGAAAGTCTTTGTTTTGTCGCATTGCCTTAGCCAAATTAGGTGTCGTTGCCAGAAAACCTTGAGAGCGTGGAGACCCTTCATAAAGCCAATTCCAATTGCTAAAGACTTCACCCGAGAGCACTTGGTATTTTTGCGGGCGAAGTGAATTTAAGTCGCTCGCTAGATAGGATTGAATAGCGACAGTGTAGGCTCCATCAATGGCATAGGCGGATGGGTCCGCTTCAAATCGGTCCGTGACGACACTGGCATCTTCTCCGAGGTATCGACTGTCTAGTCTCCCAACAACTTGCCCCCTGTCTCTGAGTAACTCCTTCATAAAGTGGAATTCGTTGATACGCAAGTCAGTCTGTTGAATGTATTGTTTACGCAACCCAGTAAAGGCGTGAAGCTGCTCGACAACAGCTTGATACTCATCATCACTCGCCAGTGCGCCTTTCAGCAATACGGTTGCGTAGTCAGTCAAAGCGAACTGTCGAACTTGATCAAGAAAAGAGGATAAGCTCGCGTATTGTGCCTTGTTTACGATCGCATCGTGATACCACGCCGTTGCGGCAAACGTCGGTAAAAAGGTCACATATGGTAAGTCATTGCCTGCCGTAAAGTCGCCAGTTTGAAAATCTAGGATGCTGGAAATGAGAAAGACACCATTTAGGTCAATACTGCCCCAGCCCTCTTGCAGAGATTTAACCATGGCCGCTGCTCGCGTCGTTCCGTAGCTTTCACCTGCAAGGTATTTGGGAGAATTCCAACGTTGATGCTGTGTTATATAAACCCGCACAAACTCTGCCAGTGTGTCGGCGTCTTCTTTCACCCCCCAAAAGTGTTTGCCCTCATAGTCACCCAGAGGCACCGAATAGCCGGTGCCCACTGGATCGATGAATACCAGATCGGCAACGTCGAGTAGGCTTTGCCCATTGTCTTCAATGGGATATGGTGGAGCTCCAACGCGTTGCGCGTCACTTGGTAACACGACGCGTTTAGGACCAAATAGGCCCATGTGTAACCATACACTTGAGGACCCAGGTCCACCGTTGAAGACAAAAATAAGCGGCCTTTGGTTTGGGGCCTTAACATTGGTACGGGTGTAGGCAATACTAAAAATGCTGGCTTTGGGCTGATTGTGCTCATCCATCAGATGGGTATCACTTGTGGTCACGGTGTAGTTTATTGTTTGACCATTTATCCGCGCTTTGTGTTTAGTCGTAGCTACCTGAGGCTCAGGTATTGATTTGAGCGAGTCGTCTGCGATAACACTGATACTCATCAGTGGCAGTAGTATGCACAGTGTTAATAATCCCAATCTGCCATCAATCATTTTTATTCTCCTTGCTTAAGGGTAAGCTGGTATTTGATACAAGGCCGTGATGTATAACTACAATGTCGCAGAACCATTGATCCAAAACAATGGCTACGGGACTAACAATAAACTTTGCAGGATCAAAATATGTCGGTAATAAAACAAACACTCAACATACTTGTCATATTAACGCTGCTCGCAGGATGCGCCTCGACAGACCCTACTTCTGACAGTAGCACATGGCTTGATAAAAGTGCGAAGGCCCAAGCCGAGGCGATTGCTCGCGGTGAACTTAGCAGCGTGGATTTGGTAAAAGGCTACTTGGCACGAATCGAAGCGATTGATAAATCGGGCCCCACCATAAACAGTATACTGTCGCTCAATCCTACTGCATTGGCTGAGGCCGAGAAGATGGACGAACTGGCTAAACAAGGGCAACTCCTCGGTCCGTTACATGGGATCCCCGTACTGTTAAAAGATAATATCGAAACAATAGAGCTTCCTACGACCGCAGGTTCGATGGCATTACTTGACAATATGACGAACCGCGATGCGCCTATAGCCGCTAATTTGCGTGCTGCTGGCGCTATCATTTTGGGTAAAACCAATCTTTCTCAGTGGGCTAATTTCCGCTCTGAATCGTCAACCAGCGGATGGAGCGCCGTTGGGGGACTAACTCGAAACCCCTATGATATGTCGCGTACCGCTTGTGGATCGTCATCTGGCTCAGGTGCTGCAATGGCGGCGAGATTGGCTTCTCTTGCAGTGGGGACCGAGACCAATGGATCGATTATCTGCCCGAGTTCTATGAATGGGCTAGTGGGTTTCAAACCTACAGTGGGCCTGCTTTCACGTACACATATCGTACCCATTTCTCACACTCAAGATACAGCTGGACCTATGGTTCGCTATGTTGAAGACGCTGCTCTAATGACGCAAATAATGGCGAGTGTTGATAAGCAAGACAAAGCGACGTTAAGCGAAAAACGCACTGATGTGTCGGCGCAAACTCAATCGTCATTAAAAGGCGCTAAAATAGGGGTTGCACGATATGCCCAAGGCAGCAATCCAGAGATTATCGCCGCATTTGATGCGGTATTGGCGAAGCTTAAACGCGCTGGTGCTGAGTTAGTCGAGATTGAGACGTTTGAACCCGCCTCAAATTTTGGCGGCGATGCTTATCACGTTCTGTTGGCAGAATTTAAAACCGACTTAAACCATTACCTCTCTACGACGCCAAATACAGTGAAGCATCGAGATCTCGCCGCACTTATTGAGTTTAATAAAGCCACACCACGCGAGTTAGGTTTGTTCGACCAGAGTATTTTTGACAAAGCTCAGGCTACGAATGGTGCCGTCGATGAAAAGTACGAATCCGCTTTGGCTAATGTGCGCAAGGCGACAAGAGACGAAGGTATTGACGCGCTTTTATCAAATAATGGGGTCGATTACTTGATCGCACCTAGCAACAATCCAGCGTTTTTGATCGATCTAGTTTATGGAGACAATGCCCCCGCTGGCTTTATTGGTATCGGTTCGTATGCCGCTATAGCGGGTTATCCCCATTTAACACAGCCAATGGCGCTAATTGATGGTTTGCCGGTGGGTGTGAGCTTAGTTAGCGGTCAGTGGCGTGACAATGATGTATTGGCTTTAGGTGCTGAAATTGAAGCTCAGATTCAATTTATGCCTATGCCACCTTATGCCAAAGACAGTGCTGGGTTAGAGCAAAAGCAAGTTCTTACTCGTCCTCTAAATTAGCTGTCATCACTGACAAAAAAAGCCCCATTCAACGGGGCTTTTTTATGGATACTTGGAATTATGGACTGGGTTAGCCTGGTTTTTTTACCCAAGCACTGCACCAGCCATTGGCGTTAACCACTTTGCCAGGGAAAATAGCGCAAGGACGGTTTGCTTCGCCATCTGCACCTTGAATGTACATACAGTTGTTACATTTTGAACCTTCCACTGTAGAGGCTGGTGTGTATTGTAACGCTTTGGCTGTTGGGTCGTCGGCAGAGAGCACTTCTTGTGCATTCGCGCGCAGTGCAACGCCACCTAAGGTCATACCGATTAAGCTTGTGCCTGACAGCTTAAGAAAATCACGGCGATTTACGGTCTTCATAGTTCACTCCATTATTGTTGTAAACGAAAATGATTCTTTTTTAATTGGTGCCCTAAAAACGCAAAAACCTGCCCAAGGGCAGGTTTTTTTACTTTCACTATTAATACTTATACATGTCCTATTTGGATTTTCCAAATGAAACATTATTAAAACTTGATCTCAATCATGGCTTTCAGTTGGTGTCGAGAGCGTCGTTGTTGGCGTGTCGGGCTTTGCGTACGCGTATCGAGCTAAAGACGAAATGGCCTGATAATGGTCCAGCCCAGTAATGCCTGCGCTTTGCAATAGGTTGAGGTCAATGTGCCCGTCCTCAATAACGGCTTCCTCTTTCACAATGACTTCTTTAATTCGTCCCACGACCATTTCGGTGTTGTTGATATCAATCGAAACAATCTGTGCAGTCTCTAGGCCTATTTTAACCGCACTTTCAGCGACATATGGGCTTGTGATTGTGTCAGAAAAAAATGGGGTTAAACCAACGGCGTCAAATTCGCTAACGGATTCTGGATATCGCGCCGACGTTTGATGTGCTTGAGCGATGATGCTTTGATTGACGTGATTAATGGTGAACATTCCATTGTCTTTGATGTTGGCCAGTGTGTCTCGTTGGACCGTGTGCGGACGCATGATCATGCCCATCAAAGCGGGATCCGCACCTAAGTGAAACACGGAGCTGATGATGGCAAGATTATCGCCATTGGGACCCGTTGTGCCGACTAAATTTGCGCTTTTCACTCCACTAAGAGCATTAATGAAATTCGTTCTGAAGCGCTTATTCATCTGGGCAATATCGTTCTGTGTGAACGTCTTTAATGACATACTTCAACCTTATAAATGAATGAGTGGTGATTACGTGTCAAGATAGATTCAAGATCGCTTATTCGTTTTCTTGTCGCGCGTCGATAACAAACGCATCCTCATCTCGGCGGATAGTGATTTCAATTGGCTGGCAACAAATCTGGCAATCCACAATCTGGGTTTGGTCGATGTCATACACTTCGTCTATATCAATATCGTTAATGACCATACAGTAAGGACATTCAAATTCAGCACTGTGAGTTAAGCTCATGGTGTCATTGTCTCGTTTTTTGTCGTCAAATTATCCGTGGTAGATCATGGCCTTTTGGGCCATTATCAATCCAAGTCCGCAACCTTATACGTATCATGAAGTAGCAATAGGTCAACGAGAGAGGTATGCCGTGAAGTCAAAGCTGGGTTATTGTCCGTGCTGTCATCGCTATACCCATTTGACGTTTCATCACCTGATCCCCAAAAAATTACACCGGCGGCCGCATTTTCGAAAGCGGTTTTCGAAAGAAACCCTGAGGCAAGGTGTTGATATATGCCGCACGTGTCACAACGGCATTCATTCGTTTTATTCAGAAATGCACCTAGGTAAGCACCTTTGTACGATTGACTTGATATTAGGTGATGAAAAGCTTCGAGACTATTTTGAATGGGTATCGAAACAAAAAATTGTCGTTGATAAATAACTGTATAAATGTACACTTGTTGAGAGATCAACAGGCTCCCAAGTCAACTCTATCTCAGGTCAATATGAAAAAAACGCTACCGCCTCGTTATTATCTGACGCACTTCAATGAATTCCTCTCATTTTTTGATGGGGCGAGTGCAGGTTTACTGCGTCAACAAGATATTGAGTATATCGAAGCGTTCCGACGTCTTTCAGAAGATCAACAATGTATTATCGTTCGAGCCGCTTATCGCAAGCATGCAATATGCAGTGTGAAGTCGTTCGATTACGAAGAAATTCCCCATCCATTTACATTGCTTATTGAGCTGAAAGCGCAGGGGTGGTTTGGTCATCTAGAAGATGCAAATACTGAGACAGTGCTTGCTGTTCTACCCAAACCAGATTTGCTGACGGTTCTTGAGCAATATGAATCTATCAAAGGCCTAAAAAGCAAAAAGAAAGACGATATCGCAGTACGACTAAAACATTGCATTACTAATCAGGGCTGGCGAACAACGGCAGTAGATAAAGACTATGTTGTTTTCAATGGTTGGCCTGTACTGGATTATCTGATGTTTTTGTATTTTGGTCACCTCAGTGGAAAACTCAGCCAGTTTTCGATGCGTGATTTGGGTGTCATGCGCACGCGACGAGACGCTGTGAATGACCAAGCTAGATTCAGTGACAGTGCCAATGCACAAGGTGCTTTTTTCTATGCTGTCGGATTGACCCAGTTGAAAGCGAAACAACGGCCAAACCTATCTCTCTCTGAGTTACCTGTGGTAGACGATGCGTCAGCGGTAGCGTTAAAAGACAAATATTTGCACCGTTTAGGGCTGGCTTTGTTAGACGAAGATGCTGAATCTGCGCTCGAGGTTTTGGCGCATTCAAACAGTGATGCAGCGACCGAAAAGTGGGTGAGAGAGTCTTTTAAGTTAGGGTATAAAGACGAAGTAAAAGAGCGTTTAGAGGCGATTATTGAAGATCCCGAAAGTGATACATTATTGTTATTTGCCGAGGATTTTTATGAGCGAAAGTACAACAAGAAACGCACCAGCTTGGTTACCGATATGTTGCGTGACGCCAGCCGAAAATTGACCCTCGACGTCAACTATATTCAAAGTGTTGAAATGGGGGTGATTGCCTACTACCAACGTCAAAAAATCACGGCACAAAAAACAGAAAACCACTTATGGCGAAGTTTGTTTGGCTTGTTGTTTTGGGACTTATTGTTTGACAAAGATGGCGTGGTATCCCAATTCGACCGTCGTCCAATGAGCTTGAGAAACAACGATTTTTACACGCGGTTCCAGAATGAAATCGAGCAACGCTTGAACAGCTTTACGTCGGGCGATGCTATGTATAGCCACCTCGCGGCAGTGGCGGCCACAGCATACGGTAAAGTAAACAGTGTCTTCATGTGGTATTCCGGCATTTTAGATCCGTTAAAAACATTGCTGCAACACAGTGATATCAAGGCCATACGTGGGCTTATGCTAGCCGTCGCAAAGGATTTTAAACGACTCAAAGATGGTTATCCTGACCTCATGATAATAGAGAACGGAAAGGTCAGATTTGAGGAAATTAAATCGTCTGGTGATCAAATCCGTCGCAACCAGTTACACACCATCAGAAAAATGCGTGATTGCGGATTTGATGTTGGGATTTGCCAAGTCGATTGGCAACGAGACCCCGTACAAGCATATGCGGTGGTTGATATCGAGACCACCGGTGGTGGATCGCAATATCACCGTATAACGGAAATCGGTATTGTTAAACTGGTGGACGGTGTAGAGGTTGACACATGGCAAACCTTAATCAATCCACAAAGACATATACCCCAATCGATCACTCGGCTTACCGGTATCAGCAATGATATGGTCAATGACGCGCCGTTTTTTTCTGACATTGCTCAATCATTGAAGACCTTTCTCGAAGGGTGTATTTTTGTCGCGCATAACGTCAATTTTGATTACGGTTTTATAAAACAAGAATTTGCTAGGCTAGACCAGTCTTTCCGGTTGCCAAAGCTTTGCACAGTAAGAGAAATGCGGCGGGTCTACCCTGGATTACAATCCTATTCGTTGGCGGCGCTGACAAAACACTTTGAAATCAAAATGGCACGTCATCACAGAGCATTATCTGACGCAAAGGCTGCGGCTGAACTCCTTTTATTGGCCCATGAAAAAGAACAGCAAAAAGAGTAATCCAACTTTGATATTGGGGCGTAATAACTATGCACTCTGAAAAGTGTGTACGCGTTCTTGCTGTTTGCCCACCTCTTTGGTGGGCTTTTTTATTTAAAGGACGCCGAAAAGCCAATGAGCCAGCGATAATTGCCATCTACCCAATCAAGTCGAGAAAACCACTGCGCGCCAATGTCTTTAAGTTTGCCCTTGTTCTCTAGCGATAGTGCGTTACCCGTACCCAAAAAATCCTCAGTCAGCTCTGCTCTAGGCCCTAGTTCAGGATCGACATAACTGTAATGCATAAAATAACTAATAGGATAGTTTCCAAGTGAGATAGTACCTCTTTGGCCGACAACCACTTTGACTTCGCTAGATCCTATTTTATTGATGTATTCCAGCAGGTTTGTTGTATTGCCATGCGTGATTTGAATTTCACCTCGCAAGAAAGGATCATCGGTCATGTGTTCAAAGCTCAGTTCACTACTTAACCAATCATTCCACTGCGATGATACTTCTAGTTCTGCATAGTTTAGGGAACTGGGCAAAGAGAGGGCGTGGTTTGCACTTTCGAGTTCAAGCTCGCCTGCTACCCATTCGACAGTATGGCGGTTGGCCACAGTCTGTGTGTACCTGAACCCTTTTATCCAACCGTACTTTGATAAACCCGTTGAAGATACGTCCTGTTTGTAGGTTGGTATAACACCTAATTCGAAGCGAGCGTTCTGTCGTTTATAACGTGTGTACATTCTGCGTAGCGCAAATGTGTGGTCATCACCAAAGGTGTTGTAACTGTTATTGAATCGATCTCCTGTTGCAGCGTAACCGTGTAGCGTCCAATATTCGCCTAGATCAAACGTCGTTCTTAACTGTATCCGATATTGTTGTCTATCGTCACGTACCTCTCTTTTATCATGACGCATATGTACTTTGGCTTCCCATGTTGCGCAGGATCCCTGCCACACAACCAAACAGAATGCGGCGGCGGCAAACCTTGAAAAAACGGGATTTACATTATATTTCTTGACCATATGGTCAAGTTTAGTCGCTTGAACAAAAAAAAGCCAGCGACTGAACGCTGGCAAATGGAGTAGTGGAGGAGGACTCCAAGAGGGTTGTGAATAATCACAAAACAAAAGAGAAACACATAAAAACT
>CAWUJV010000024.1:0-54635 GCA_963922845.1 uncultured Alteromonas sp. | reverse complement strand
CCTATATTTTCCGGGGGCGGCACTAGACTGCCCGCCCATGTAGGTATTCTAAAAGCACTAGATGAGCTAAGTATCGAATTTACAACGCTTGTTGGTGTGTCTGGTGGCTCCATTGTGGCGGCACTTTATGCCAAAGGCGAAAGTATCAAAGACATGCTGAACCTGGCGGTGAATACCGACTTTCGACAATTTAAAGACTATTCCATCATAAGACTGCTTCGACATGGTGGGTTGTCATCTGGTTTGAAGTTTGAACGTTGGATGGATCAGCAAATGGACGGCATGACGTTTGCCGACTTGCCCAAGGACCTTCACATCGTCGCTACAGACGTCAATGGTGGCGGCCCCGTCATTTTTAACAAAGAAAAAAGTCCAGACATGAAAGTATCCAAAGCAGTAAGGTACTCAATGTCGATTCCACTTATATTCAGTTTTGAAGTCTATCGTTCTCACCTACTTGTCGATGGCGCTATTTTATCGGAGGACGCTCTCTTCGCAGATTGGCAAGGCGATGGCACGCCTTCCGTATGTTTTAGATTGCGCAGCGAATTGAGAGAAAAGCCATTGGACACGAGTCGTAGGTTTATGCTGCCACAATACATCGGTTTGTTAATACGGACTTTTATGACTGCGCTATCTCGAGAATATGTGCATCAAAGCTATTGGTACAATACACTTGTGGTGAATACCGGGAACGCGTCAGCGGTTGATTTTCAAATGGATGACGATGAAAAAATGTGGCTGTTTGACAAAGGCTATGACACGGTCAAACAATATTTACCGAGCAAACTCGCTAGGTTAACCTCACCCCAAACGCAATTTGATATCAATTAAAAAAGCCCACGTTATGTGGGCTATTTCATTAAACTTGGTAGAAGTCTCGATACCAATTGACAAAATTACCGACCCCGGTTTCCACCGAAACGCTTGGCTTATATCCGGTATCCTTGATCAAAGCAGATACGTCAGCATAGGTGTCAGGTACATCGCCTGGCTGCATAGGTAATAGCTCTTTTTCGGCTTCAATACCTAAGGCCTTCTCTAACGTTTCGATAAACGTGAGCAAATGTACTGGCGTTTGAGCGCCAATGTTGTAAACACGGTATGGACCTTTGCTTGACGATGGGTCTGGGTTAGCTCCACTCCAATCGACATTTCCTTGAGGCACACGGTCTAACGTGCGAATGACCCCTTCAACGATATCGTCAATATAAGTGAAATCTCTTCGGTGATTACCGTAGTTATAGACTTTGATAGGATCACCAGCCAAAATTGCTTTCGTAAACTTAAACGGTGCCATATCTGGACGGCCCCACGGCCCATAAACGGTAAAGAAGCGCAACCCTGTGGTAGGTAGTTGATACAAATGACTGTAAGTATGGGCCATCAGCTCATTGGCTTTTTTACTTGCCGCATAAAGGCTCACCGGATGGTCAACATTGTGCTGCTCGGAAAAAGGCATAGTCTCGTTCGCTCCATAAACCGAACTCGACGATGCATAAACGAGATGCTCTACGTTATTATAGCGACACCCTTCCAACACGTTCATAAAGCCGACGAGATTGGCGTCGACATAAGCATTAGGGTTTTCTATCGAGTACCTCACACCCGCCTGTGCGGCAAGATGAACTACGCGTTCAAACTTTTCAGTCTCAAACAATCGAGCCATTCCATCACGGTCTTCCACACCCAACTCGATAAACTTGAATTGTGACGCAGAGTACTTGTCAGTAATCGTTTTTACGCGAGCATGTTTCAATGACACGTCGTAATAATCGTTTACATTGTCAATTCCAACGACTTCATCGCCACGTGACAGTAAGTAATGACTAACCGCTGCTCCAATAAAGCCAGCTGCGCCGGTTACGAGTATTTTCATAAATTGTATTCCAACTTAATCATAGTGGTGTTTTCCCATCACGAGCATCACAATAGCACGTCGTAGTTTGTGTAAGGTGTGTGGCAACAAAACGCGAAGTGGCATTTTCACCAAATGCCCTCTCACATACAATGCAAAAATCGAAAATTGATAGCGCATTGACTGCTTGCGTTGTATCGCCGGCAAACTGAGCTTCCTTAGCCAGCCTAACGTTAACTTCTGGCCCATCCTCATGGGGCGCATACCTTCGTTAAGACCAACCAGATTTACCGCCAAGGCAAATTCTCGCTGCAGTTGGCTTTCCCGCATTATAGCCTCAACTGCAGCCAACTTTCCTGCGTCTGACGCTTGATGGACTAGGCAGAATAAATCCCAAACGTCCCGCGAAGCTTTGTTAAAATCTTCATTCACCAAAAAATGAACGATACAATGAACAAGCCGCATTTCTAAGTCGAGCGTATAAAGGCCGCCGTTAACCTCAGTATGCTTCCAAAGCAAACTATCTGAAATACATTTTCCCGAGATTGGCGGGATTAACGTGTGATGTATGTCGAGCGTAGTGCCTCTTTCAGGATGGAAGAAAGGAGGAAGCTCGTGGCTCCATTGACGATAGTATTGATCATCATAGTCGCTAACGGCTTTTTCTTGCCAACCTTCTCGCTTCAATGCGTTTTCAACATCACTTAGTTTGTTTTTTGGCACCAATATATCGATATCGGACATGAGCCGCCCATTGCTATTCCTGTCATCAGCTAAGCAATAGGCAGCGCCTTTCAAAAACACAGGTGACACGCCAATTGTACTTAAGATAGCGTCGAGATCTTCAGCCTCCGCCAATACCTGTGCGTGTTGCCTTTTTGCATAAACCAGCGCGGCATTCAGATGAAAATCAACGCGAGCATTGCTGATCGCTTTACATGAAGGGCCAAGTGTCGCCAACAAGTCACTGCTTCTAAGCACGTCTAACACATCCTCTTCCGACAAGGAATTTAGATGGTCTACGACGCTCTCTTTAGAGTATTTCATTGAACCAATGTATCCAATAGCGTGGTCATCTGGTCAATATCACTGTATCTAACAGCAAGGCTAGTCGATTTATTCGCCACATCAAACGCCGCCTCAAACGCGGGCTGACCTATTAACCCATAATTGAAACTATTCTGGATAAGTTGTGCCATACACTGTGCTCCAGTGAGTGGCGACTGGCTAATTCCCTCGCCTTTCTTGTATTTAACAGACACTACACCAACGATCTTTGCCGGCTCAAACTGGCAGTAATCGGCATACGTGTGGAACCGTGTATGGGCGATAGTACCTTTTTGCGTCCCATCAATTAAAGGGCCCATTGCACATGTCGAGTTGAATTCTCGCACGACATTTATCGCCTCATTTTTTAAACAAGCTGGCCTAAAATTTGGCAACACCGTAAAGCTATCTAAATCAATGATAGCCATTTCATCAGAATACAATCGCCAGCCTTGAGAGGCCATTAGACAAGAAAGTGTGCTCTTCCCCGAACCTTGAGCGGCGGGAAAAATAATGGCTTTTCCATCTTTGACAATGACCGATGCGTGTACAATTAAACGATTTAAGTCGTAGGATGCTACACACCAGTTTAAACCCCACTCGAGAGAAGCTAACACTTTAGATTTAAGAGTAGGATTAAAAATCTGATAGTCACCCAGATGCAATGCAACTTGTGGTTTTATCAATCTACGAACAAAAGACGTGGGAACAAAATCGAGTTGGAAATCAACGAAGCGTTGGGCACGATTGAAAACCTGACCATCGTATAGTGTGCGCAGTTGGTCAACCGTATCGGACGATACATTTGATAAGCTGTAGTGATACATCCCCGTATCAAGGAAAACTTTATCCATATGCGACCAAAGGTTAAAAAACTAATTTGCTAAGCAACTCAGAAACTTGGTCGTTATCTTGAGCTAAATGCTCAAGCGCTTCAAGTGGAATATGCCCAGTCTCGTCCGCGAGGTGCTTAATCGCTGCTACGGGAGCCTTTACAAGTAAAGTATCGTTTGAGTTTGGGTCAAAAACCGCAATGGATGACCCATCGCTGAACGGTTTAATCATTATGGGAAGCACATTTATTTCCAATAAAAAAGGGGATAAACATCCCCTTTAAACTGATTCATTTGGTTGACTTATGGCGGACAGTTTTGTGTCACATTTAACAATCCATAATTGCCTGGCGCCGAGCTTTCCTCGGTGTATGTCGCTACAATCATACCTTGTTCGGAGTTCAGCATATACGTACCGCCAAAGCTTTTCACACCGTGATTTACCGCTAATGCAGCCCACATTGCTGCAACGTAGTCATGTGCAGTGGGATAAAGCGTTGTATCGAAGCTGTTCATCCCGAAATAAGCGTTAAGATATAGTGCAGCAAAATCTTTGACTGATTTACCGGTTACAGTACCGTCAAACGCATCCGCGATACTGAAAGAATGCGACTCGATAATCGACCCATCACCCATCGTCAGAACAGTCGTTTCATAAAGCGTGTTGAGTGCCTCCAAGTAAGCGTCGTACTCTTCTTGGCACATAGCCACTCCGCTGCCGAATACATTGTCGAATTTCGTCGTTGCGTTTGAAGGGAATTGGCCCGAGACATCGTCTTTTAGGAATTTATCCCATGTGCCTGGCGACCAGCCACCAGAACTAGTTGGCACAGAGCACGTCATATTTACCACTCGAGACCCACCCGAAATACCGGATGCGTTACATGCGCCCCAAACCGATTGCGCAGGCAATGAACTTATCGCCAAACCCGCGGCTGAGCGTTTGATAAAACGTCGACGACTATGCGCTTTCGCACCACTATCCAATTTATCCATTTTCTAGACTCAACTATTAATTCTGCACTACCACTTAGAAAGCAAGTTTCATTCCATAAATTAAACCATTGAAATTAAAATGATTTTTTTAAACAAAACGATTCCGTGTAAAATTTTTGGACACCAATAACGGCTTCCATTGAGGTCGCATTTCGCTCGTGAACACCAACCTTGGTAAAATCATAACAAATTACATAACTAAACGTTGACTTTTTTACGACCGACGGCGATCAATGTCAATTTGGTTTACCGCTATTCAACGCTATGTTGAATGTACTGATAAGTCATCAACATCGCTATTTTTTGCGCAAAAGAGCATGAACATGCTTGACCGGAATTGCGTAAGAAATGCCGGTAGGCGTCGACAATGCCGACTCCTTTCCTTGACTCACGAACACTTTGTTAATCACGCCTACAATTGAACCATTTTTTGGATCGTAAACCGGACTACCTGAATTACCTGGATAAGCAATTGCGTCAAGTTGATACACCAATTCGGGCTCTTTTAGTCTTTTTAGCATTGACACAGTCAGTTGATCTGCATTTTGCGCGGGGATAGCATCTGGCGTAATAGCCGACACGATTCCTTTGTGAGTTGCGGGATATAAACCGATCGCCGCCCCAAGAGGAAACCCCGTAAAAGCAACGTCTTGCCCTGGCACCAATAATTTACTATCAGCTAGCTTAAGCGCCGCTAGCGCATCATCAAATGTCAGCAGTGCTAAATCATGTACTGGGTCGATTTTTTCTACTGTGGCTTTTATTGCCTTGACATCTCGACCACTCCCGTGAATGACCACGTAGTGTTGCACAATAGTCGGATCCAAAAGTTGTGAGACGACATGGTAATTAGTAATGACTTTTTTACCGTCATCAACGACAAAACCCGTTCCCAGAACTTTGTTTCCATTTTGCTCAAGTGGCGTGTAAATGCCTATTGCAACGACTGATTGAGTGACGTTTTTAACGACGTCAGTGAAATGTTGTTCTGCAGAAACCGACGAAATCACACTAAAGAGCAACAAAATCACTCGTAACTTCAAAAAGATTCGCTTAACATTTTTATCCATAACATTTTTTCCTAGTAGAGCTCAGCAGAACTTGGACGTTATAAAAGCTATCGTACTTCAACTCATCTCGCCACTTAACCTCAGCCTAGTGTGTATAGCACTCTCTGTGGTTGCAACAAAATATCGATGGATTCGTGCATCACGCAACCTCAAGTGTTTTGCAATCGTGTGGATTTTGTTGTGTTCGCAACCTTACTTCAGTGACCTACTACTGTACCCTCTTGAGAAGCCCGTAGGAAGTCAGCGCCAAAAAGAAAAGCCCGATGTCATTTTTGTTCTGGCGTGTTATTACAGTACTGAAGGCGACGTGAGTGAAATTGCCAGGTGGTCTGAATGTTCTTTACAGAGAAATGTCGAAGCAGCCAGACTTCATTTTCAAACGGGAAGCCCTATTTTGATTACTGGTGGTTATTTTCTTTATGACGAAGATGTTAACTTTTCAGACAAAGCCATGGCGCTGTTTCGGTCTTTGAATATTAACGCCGAATACCTTATCGCCACACGAGAAGGTACAACAACAGCGGAGGAAATTAAATCCGCACGTAAATGGTTAGAAGACAGAAACGTATGGGTAGTCAGTTCAGCATCACACATTAAGCGATTGGACAAGATGCTCAAGCCCATTGCCAAGAATGTAGCGTTTTTTCCTGTCGATTTTCAGACCAAAGGTTCATTAACGCCCTACCTCACGTTCCCTTCACAGGTAGCGTTAGAGAATACGCGGCGTGCTTTCTATGCTTACTTAGCTGATATAAAACATAGACTTACTGATAACTGATTTTTTTAAATCGGGACGAATTTAAATCAATTAAATCTGTGAATTTAGTTCCTTTTTTCACTAAACCTCTGCTAGACTTTGCTAATATCTATGGGTCTGTAAAGGACGTGCATGAGCGACCAACGCAGTAAAAAAATCCTCGAAAAAGTTTCGGAACTTGTTGGTAAAAACAATAAGCTAGGGAAACTTATATCCGGTTACAGTAAGCTTCGTGAGGCGAATTACATTTCGACCCACTTTGCTACCTATCTGTCTCCTTTAGTCGCACAAGACGAAGCGCTCAAGCAAGAGGTATTTAAGATTCGCCATAACGTTTACTGCGAGGAGCTTAAGTTTGAGGCTGAGAATGAAGACAAGATGGAGATGGACGAATTCGACCCCTTTTCCATGCATTGCTTGATCAAGCACGTGAGTTCAACCCACTATGCGGGCACAGTAAGGATTGTTCGTCCGACACAACCCAATGAACAACTTCCTATCGAAAAATATTGTCTAGATTCGATAACAAATGATGTGCTAAACCCTGCTAAATACGATCGAAAAGACATATGTGAAGTCTCTCGTCTTGCGGTTCCAAAAGAGTTTAGACGACGTCAGATGGATAATTTCGACGGCGCCGCCGTCGGTGTGATTAACCAAAGCACCTATTCCGAAACGGAACTGCGTTGCTTTCCCTTTATTGCCGTAGGCTTGTATTTTGCTGCAGCCGCACTCGCGCTAGAGCAAGGCATAAAACACGCCTATGTGATGATGGAGCCACGCCTTGCAAGAAGCATGAGTTTCATCGGGATAAAGTTTACGCAAATAGGGCCAGTAGTCGATTACCATGGCCGCCGAGCTCCTTACTACATTAACCAAGCCCTTTTGTTTGAAAATCTTAATCCAAGTTTTAGGGCGATGCTTAAGGATATCAACGACTCGATTAATCGGGTTCACTGATGCCCGTCGAGAAGGTAAGCAATGTCAAGTGTAGGACCTCTTACAGATAATACGCCCAAAATAATCGAGGCATTGGGCCAAATTGGTGTAAAGCATGAACAAATTAGTCTTTCGGGCAACTTTGAAGACAATGTAACTTACACGCCTCTCAATGTGCCCTCGATTAAGATAACACCGCAACCTACAACTGATAGCAGTCAAAATCGGTATCAGCAGGTGTTAGCCATAGTAGACCTTGCCAAAAAAATGCGCTTCTCTTTACATATCGTCAGTGCAGGTTTGAATCTAGGTTATGGTGGGTTTGAACCTTATGAATCGAGTGTCATTCTTGATCTCAGCCAATTTAAGCTCATATCTCATTACGACCCTGATACAGGTCAGATAAAAGTCGAACCTGGTGTGACACAAACGGACATATCTCACTATCTTGGCAAAAACGGTGACACCCATATTCACGATACAACAGGGGCACCGCCTCAAGCGAGTATCATCGGCAACTACCTCGAGAGAGGCTTCGGTCACACACCGCTGGCAGAGCATGCAAAAAATATCTTAAATGCAGAGATTATCGTCCCTCATGGAGAGGAACAACCAGCACATTCATACATTACGTCCACAAATGGTACAGCGGTTGAAATTTTAGGTGAAAACACGGTTCGAAGTTATTGTATCGGGCCTGATTTATCTGGAATTATCGTACAAAACAACATTGCGATAGTCGTAAACATGACAATAAAGTTGCTGGCCAAACCGGCTTGCTTTGTTCCGTTTTTTATTCCTTTTAAACAAGCACAAGTTCAAACGGTAATTGATATGTGTGCCGGACTAAAATCGCAAGGTACCTTGCATAGTGCAGCCCACATCGGCAACAACATGAAGACCTTGCAATTACTAGCAGTAGAGTGCCCGACTATCATTACCTCATACGAAAATGATGAACTTAGTCAATTGATGGCGTCTTTAGGCTTAGACGATTGGACACTTTCAGGCGCTTTTTACGGTACACGCCATCAGGTCAGAGCTCATCAGAAAGATTTGAATAGTGCTATTAAAAAATTAGGTTTGAGGGCAATTTACTTATCGCCCTTCAAATTAACCCTCGTTAAACGACTTGCCAAGTTTGTCGAACGCTTCAAGAGTAAACTGGAAAAAGCACTGTTATCTTCGACTTCAGTACATAGGAAAATAGCAGCCAAAGTACTGATGCTGCCGGGATTAGTCGAATTGTGTAATATTAAACAAGGCGTACCGACAGATCATTTTGTTAAAAGTATCTATTGGCGCAACCTACACAAACTAAAACCGCAAGCACTTAAGCCAGCAAAGGATAATGTGGGGCTTCTGTGGGGAGCACCTTGTGCAAAAATATCTGGCGCCTATTTCAATAGTATCACCGAGCTAATGACAAACTTGTGTCAAAAGTACAACCTGGAAGCGCCGATATCCGTTACCTTGTTGAACGATTCCACAATGGAATGTGTCCTGTCCATCTCTTTTGATCGTGACAACCCTGAAGAGGAAAAGCGGGCAGTAGAATGCTACACTGAGCTTATGAAAACATACGCTTCGATGAATTTTGTTCAATATAGAATGTCGACGCTTTCAAACGCATTTTTAACAACAAAAGACGTATCTCTACCTCTAGAGATACTCGATTTGAAAAATTCACTTGATCCGTTGAACATTATTTCTCCAAATAAATACAAACTTCTGTCAAAGAATTTTACACAGCCTAGCACGCCAATATAAAAAACACATAAAATACAACAACTTAAAAGTTGGCACGGAGAATGCTTTGTTATAGTCGTAGCTAACTTAACGGAGTCTTACAATGAAATTATCAAGCTTATTCAAATACGCAGCTGTTGCAGGTGTTATCGCAACAGCATCTAATGCACACGCTGGTGTTAAAGCAACAGCATTCCTAGAACTAAACAACTTGTTCGTTGAAATCGACGCTGATAGCGACGGCACTGTTGACGCAGTAAACCCAGGTGACTTCATCAACCTACTTGGTGGAACACGTGAAACAAGTGCGTTCACTAACTTCAACGGTAGCATCGATTCTTCTCTAGATTCACAAGGTACACCTGCTGCAGATTCTGACACAGCGATGGTGTGTGAAGGTCCTTCTTGTGGTGTTTTAGGTCTAACTGATAACGGCCAGACGCTTGATGATGGAACTCTAGTTGCAAGCGATGCATTCCACTTCGCAGCTTCAGACGCCGTTGTTGAAGGTAACGCGTTAGGTCAAGGCGCTTCAGGCTTTACTTATGCCGACGCATCAATCGCATCTGGCAACAACGTCATTGCTGGTGCAAACAGTAACATTGCAAACAGCATCGTGAACACTATCATGTTTGACGTTGCGCAAACTATTAACATCCGCTTCTCTGCGTTGATGGATTACTTTGTAGATGCAGCAATCTCGCCAGACATCACCAACGATAACACTCAACTTGCAACTGCTTCATCTAAAGCAACGTTTGGTATTGACTTGGTAGACAGCAATGGTTTCAGTGTAGCAATCGCTGGTCAGTCTGGTAGAACATTCCAAGACATCGCTGTTGACGCACCTGGACTTGGTGATTTGTTCCAGCTTTCTGGTAACGACGTTCAGTTCACTTCAGGCTTTGCAACATTGACTGCAGGTGCTTACCAGTTGAACATCACTCAGTCTTCAACTGTTCAAGCTACTCTAGTACCAGCGCCAGCAACGCTTGCTATTACTGCGTTCGCTCTACTAGGTCTTGGTTTCTCTGCACGTCGCCGTTCAAAGAAATAAAAACAACATAGTAAGTTAGCTCGAAAACCGGATGCAGAAAATGCATCCGGTTTTTTTATGTCTGCTTTCTCCATGAAATTTCGCCACAAACCTTGTATCTCAAGCCTTTTCTAGGTACCGTGAAACGCTAAACTTTCAATTAAAATAACCACTATGAAAAAAAGTTTAATCAGCTCTTTGGCTATCACCACTCTGCTTGTCACAGGGTGTGCAAAAAAGACCGAGCAAGAATTTTTATTAGAAATACAAACTGCATTGACGAATGGTCAAATTGCTCAAGCTGAAATCCTTGCGAAACAAGCCATTACCGAGCAATCTTCAGACGCCTTACGATTGCTCCTAGCGGAAATTTATCTAAAACGCGGCGATATCATAGGTTCAGGAAAAGAACTAGAACGCATCACATTTCAAAATCTTTCCTCTGAAGATAAGAGCTTAGCGGAACAGCTGAATGCGCATATCAGCTTACTTAACTTTGATACCGAATATACTGCTCTCACGTCAAACAACGACCAGTGTAAGGTTTGTGAACTTGTGTCCCTTTGGTCCAATGCCATCAACAACAGTGGCCCAACTGACAATGTAAGTCTAGCCGAGTATCCGTCGGTAAAAGCGATACAACTGTGGAGTACCGGTGAATTAGCGTCGATGGTACCCGATGACCTGTTAGAGGACATCAGATTTGATGAAGAATTGCTTATCATCGCCGACGTTATGCGACGAGCTGGCAACACTAAAGGCGTGGTCGATGCGTATTCTCGTTACGCTGAACGCTATCCTGATACCGTCAACATCTACTTACCATTTGCCCAAGCATATATTATCACGGGCAACTATGCAGAAGCCGATAAGCTCATTTCAAAAACGTTAAGACGTTTTGAAAAAAATCCGGTTGCTAATTATCTTAAGAGCTTAATCTTTTTAAACAAATCGGATTTTAATGAAGCACTAAATTCAGTGTCTCTCGCACAAACCTACGGAATGGCATCGCCGAGTGTTTCAGTGACTAAAGGTCTGTTGGAGTTTCATTTAAAAAATTACGAATCGGCTTTAAGTAGCTTTCAACAAGCCGCTCAACTTGACCCTTCAAACAACGTCGCTAAAACAATGCTGACTGCGACTCAAGTAAAATTGGGTATTGAAGACGAAGCACTTGCACAATTAGCAAGTCACGGGAACTATTCTGCTGTCGACCTCGCATCTATTGGCCAACTGATTGGACATGCCCCTGAATCGAGTGATTGGCAAAAAATTCAAACTAACTTAATACAGAATACATCTAGCACAAGTGTTGTGTTAGACGGGCTAGTCAACCTCATA
The DNA here is from genome assembly GCA_963922845.1 of uncultured Alteromonas sp. Classification (GTDB taxonomy): domain Bacteria; phylum Pseudomonadota; class Gammaproteobacteria; order Enterobacterales; family Alteromonadaceae; genus Alteromonas. Next base: position 43,009 of record CAWUJV010000024.1, on the reverse strand, counting down.
AAAAATGGCGAATCTGAAGTCCTTAATGCGCCGGGCGATGAACTCGATGACGGCTACAACCTAATTCGTTTGTCAATGCTTCTCAATAGTAAACAATTTCCTCAAGCCCTCGAATTTGTTAACAACTGGCTTGAAAAAGCTGAGAACAAATTAGATGTATTAAACTACAAAGGGGCAATTCAAGCAGCAATGGGTGATAGAGATGCGGCTTTAGCAACTTATCAAACAGCGTTGGAGATTGACCCTAATAACAGAAGCTCACATTTGTTTGCTGCTCAGTCGAATGTTCTTGCGAAAAACCATGATGGTGCATTGGACAATCTAGAAACGATTCTCAAACATGATCCAACAGATCTTGTTGCGCTTAAACTCTACGCAGCATTTGAGCGCATCGTGTCAAACAGTGAATACCAAGATAAGTTATTTGGTTTCATAAATAGTGCCATAGATTCCTCCACCCAAAAGACGCCTTATCAATTGCTAAAAGCGGGCTTTTTAACGGCAAATGGGCACTACCCACTATCAGATGCGACGATAAATGAAGTCGATGCTGAAGTCGGTCAACAGATAAATCAATACTGGGAAATATTGTTCTACAACGCCGCCAATCAAAATAAACTCAGAGACGCCGAGCGTGTGTATGAAGACTGGAAAAGGGCTTTTCCGGCTAGTTCACGCCCAGTTCAAGCAATAGCAACATTTTTTGAGCAAAACAACATGCTGAAAAAAGCAATTGCTCTTTACGAGAAACCTATCAACTCGGCGATTCCCCGTGAGCAAAAAGCATCTATTGATGCCAAACTAGCAACCCTTTATATTCGGGTCGGCGAGACAGATAAAGCGAAGCGTAAGATTGACAGTTTGAGCAGAGAAGCAACTATACCTGCCAGTGTAATATCCTATCTCAAAGGATTTTTAGCGTATAGAAATCAGCAACTCGATTCTAGTGCTGCCTACTTGTCTGAATCCTATCAAGCATCAAAAGCATCCCATACTCTAAAGTTACTTTATAGTGTTAATACTCTTCGTGGGAAGGACTCCAAGGCGTTATTAGAAAGCCACCTTAAGGAGTTTCAGAATGACAATGCAATAAGAATCTTGCTGGCCGAATCTCTGATCGGCAAAGACAATGATCGCGCCATTTCGTTGTTCGACTCTGTTGTCTTATCTGGCGTCAAAAATCCTGTTGTGTTCAATAACTACGCTTGGACCTTGTATTTAGTCAATCGGGATACTGACGCATCTACCTATGCAGAACAAGCCGTTGAATTGGCGCCAGATAGTACAGAGTACCTAGATACCCTGTTTAGAGTGCTGTCTAGGTTAGGAGAGTTTGAGAAGGTAATTGCACACGCAGAAAAAGCTAACTCGCCGCAAACCCAGTTACTTTTGGCCAATGCTTACGCGTCAAATAATGACGAGGCTCGAGCAAAATCAGTTTTGTCTAAAATTGATCAGAGCACGCTCTCATCAGAAGATAAAAAGCTGTTCGAACAGTTAAAGTAACGACAGTACACCCTACTCTGTGAACAAATTTGAGTGGATAGACAATATAGATTGGACGAGGTTGTCAAATATTTTGACAGCCTCTGACTGTCTTCCAACTACTCCTTTTCTCTCTAAGTGGTGGCTCGAGAGCTGGTTTGGAGCCATATCTACGCCACTCAGCGCATACGTCCAATATCGCGACGAAAAGCCTGTTTGTTTTTCGCTAATTGGCACGCAATATAAACGCAAGTATGGCGTTTCCTTCAAAGTCGCGCTACTGAATCAAACTGGCGCTCAGCAAGACGACCAAGTCTGGATAGAGTATAATTCGCTTATTGGCCCGAAGCGCTATCATCAAGAATACATAGAAAGTTTATTAGAAACGTTGAGCATGCGCGGCTATGACACCTTTTACGCATCAATGATTACCCCGGGATTACAGGCGATCCTCAATGCTCGTCCAGACCACATTGAGTCCGAAGAGTGTTATGGGTATATCGCCACTATTTCAGGAAAATCATCTTTAGACGCTTACTACCCTGATTTGTCTCCAAACAGTAGGAGCAAACTCAAACGCAGTCAGAAAAAAATAACAGAAAAATATGGTGAATTAGCGGTAACAACCGCGCAGACCAATGAAGAATATCAAGACTATTTCGACCAGCTCGCTGAGTTACACATACAAAGGTGGGGAAAGTCAGCCCAAGGCAGTGGATTTAACAACCCAAGCTTTGTATCAACATTACTTGCTTTAAATAATGCCGATCAGCAACATATGGAAATTGTTAAAATATGCGCTGGTGACCATGTATTAGGCTATAGCCTTAACTTATTACTAGATAAAACGGTATTTTTCTATTGTTCAGGTATCGACCACGGCATCGCGACTAGCCACATCAAGCCCGGATACACACTACATTTACATCTAATGACTCATTACGCTTCTCGCGGTTTTAACCACTATGATTTTATGGGAGGCGAAAGCCAATACAAAAAAACACTGGCGAATCAGTCAGTATCGTTTTTTAACACCCAGTCGTATTTAAAAACGCTCAAAGGCCGGCTACTTGGCATAAAAAAACGAATATTACCCTGACGATTCGAACTAGCGATGTTTAAGAATTTTGGCGGGGTTGCCACCAACAATTGTGTTTTCCGGCACATCTTGGATTACCACGGCTCCCGCAGCCACCACGCTGTTGCTTCCAACATTGGCCATCACCAAGGCACCATTGCCAATCCAACAGTTTTCGCCTATTTCCACTTTAGTAAAAGTGCCACCTTGGTCCTTTATCGGCTTGCTTGGGTCATCAATATTGTGTTGCCCTTTGCCACTCATAATATGCACACCACTACCGAGCAACGTGTTTCTACCAATTTTACAGCGTCCGATATTACATTGTGGCCCAACGTAACAGCCGGGCATTAATTCAGTATCTTGTTGCGAAAATATGACCAGAAATGACACAACAGCATCTGGAGAACACTGTTTTAACGCGAACCTGAGAAACCCCGTGCGCAAAAACACACCTATTTTACCCGGCAAAAGCGATAAACACTGAGAAAAGCCCGCGATAAGCGAGTCTTTATTCAAAACCAACGCCATCACAAAAAACGCTACGGTGAATGGCAGCATTACAACTGCACAAAGTGCGAAGACAAGCGTTTTGATTACACTACGCATAGCGACTCATTGCCTCTTCTAACGGTTGTAATTGTTTTACCCATCCATAGTCGCTGCGAAGGGCATCAAATGCTTTTTGAGATTTCGACTCAGCTTGTTCACGTTGTGTAATGGCTTCAACACAGCACTTTGCAAAGGCATCGGGCTCCGTCGCTAGGGCCATTGTGGATTCATCAGCGAATGTGATTCCCTCTGCGCCCATTGGTGTAGAAACCAATGGAATATTGCAGGCAGCGGCTTGCAACACTTTATTCTGTACACCTCTCGCCAATCTAAACGGTGCGACAAAAACACTCGCCTGATGAAAATACGGTAAAATATCGTCGACAAACCCGGTCACGTGAACAGACGTGTCTTGTTTTAAGGCAATGACGTCTGGAGAGGGGTTCATACCGGCGATAACAAATGTTGCGTTGGGTAAACGTTGCCGAATCGAAGCCCAACACTTTTCGTAAAACCACAATACCGCGTCCACATTTGGCTTGTAATCCATTACGCCTGAGAATAGAAAATGTGGCGCCGACAAATCAGGCGGCTCCTGTGCGGGGAAAAATGCATCGAATGCCATTCCGTTACCTAAAACTGAGACAGGTCTTGTATCAGTTACGGTCTCGGCGAATAATTTGACTTCCTCTTTGGCAATAAGGAAACAATCATCAAACAAGTGATTGGCATATCGTTCCAGTTTAGCGATACCTTTTGCCTCTCGGTCGTAGACTAAACGCATCGGCCAGCTACTGGAGCGAGCATATTGACGCCATTTGTCTGAGTCAACATCCATAAAATCCACGGCAATTTTGCAAGGCCAATTCTGATTCGGATACAGACGTTTGACATAGCTGACGAGACTAGACGCACTCAACAGCAGCGCATCAGCCCCTTTATCCTCTATAGCCTCACGCAATTTGTTCATCATACCCGTCGCATTGAAGGCGCCGACACTTATCGGGTTATTCGTAAGGAGTGCCCAAATATAACGCTTGATTTTTGAAGACAAATTGACTACTTCAACATGTACACCGAGGTCTTTAGCGAGTTCCGTAGCGTTGTTCGTATCTTCTGGTGTCTCTGAGAAAGATAAAACCTGAATGTCATGACCAAGCTCTCTCAATCTTTTGATTTGATAATACGTTCTGAGCTTTTCGCCTTTATTTGGCGGATATGGCACCCTCTGCGCCAATACACAAATTTTCAAGTCTTTTTCCCTAAGATAGTGCAATTCAAAGACAATGGGTTAGATGTTACGAGGCTTGAATGAATTCGTCAAAATAACTATTACAAAATGCCTTAAACTGTCCAACAACAATTGGCAGATAAACGTTTCTCAGTTAGAGTATTAGGCAAGAACGCGCTCATGGAAGAATAAAACAATAACAACATGACCACTCCAGCATTTTACATAAGAAACGACCAACAAACGTCTAGCCCTAGCCCTACTTTTTTCAAGATTGGGGTGCCTTGTGTTCGTGGTCAATGGTGGTCAACAGATACGATTGGGTTGCTTACGCCGTTTGGCTTAATCGAACACTATATCATCGAAGCCCGCTCGCTTTGGCAAGACGGCTCTATCAAATGGTTGTGGGTTGAAGGCTTCGCCACGCTTGATGAAGGGATAGACATCCCCGTATCACTGTCGTTGATACCGGCCGCACCAACACAAATATCGTCTCCGCTCAACGAGTCACCGACGACGCTAACTGTTACTACGAACAACGGACAAGTTGACTTTGACAAAACTCGCTTTTTCTCGGTTCAACTACATGATACCAATTTGGTACCGTCGATTTGTATTAATAATGAAGAACTCTCCTTTGAAGTAACAGAATGTCAATACAAGCTCGTCAGTTGCACCCGAGGTGCAAGTGCAGTGAAGTTTAGTCAGAGTGCGACGATTGGTGGTGCATTTTGTCACCAGTTGACCATTCAGAGCGATTTAACCTTGTGGCTACACAACGGTGCGCTGCGCGGTACGATAACAATAACAAATACGAACCCTGCAACACACCCCGGTGGCCAATGGGACTTGGGTGACGACAATTCAATTGAGATAGACGCCTTTAATTTATGCGGCGAGAGTAATGCAACCATTAGTGTTGAGTTGTCAGATGAATCACAGTCCCGAACCCTACAAGATGAGCACATTGAAGTCTTTCAAGCGTCCAGTGGTAAGCCCCATTGGGATAGCCCAAATCACGTAGATAAACTGGGGGAAGTCACGACCCTCTTTAAGGGTTACAGCGTAGCAATAAATGGCATTGCGACCGAGCATGAAGGCCAATGTCAGCCCAGTATCGTAATAGCTCACGGTCGTAGTGCATGGTGCCTGGAAATCAGCGAATTTTGGCAAAATCACCCGTCTTGTTTACGTGTTAACAAACGCGACTTTTCATTGTCGCTTTTGGGCACCCAATCAGCCGCTGCCATCGAATTACAGCCCGGAGAACAAAAGACACGCTCCCTTGAACTTTTACCCGCAGACGTCACGATAGCGAAAAGTTTTCTTGGTGTTCATTACACGGCGCAAACCCAGTGTATTCCTTTTTTTGATGAAAGCCAGAAACGAGAGGGCCTTCATGAACTTATACAAAAAGGTTTAGACGAAAAGTGTGGCTTTAAAGCAAAACGAGACGAAATCGATGAGTACGGCTGGCGTCATTTTGGCGAGCTTTACGCCGATCATGAAAAGGCGCAAGACCCTGACACCGAATATTTCGTATCCCATTATAACAACCAATATGATCCAATAGCAGGTATGCTCTACCAGTGGGTTCTGACACAAAACACTGAGTGGTTAACGTTATCTGATTCACTGGCAAAACACGTCGCAGATATCGATGTCTACCACACGTCTAAGGACAAGCCTGAATATGCAGGAGGCCTGTTTTGGCACACAGATCATTATGTTCAGGCCTTTACGGCGACTCACAGGACCTACTCTAAGAACCAACCTTCAAATATTTATGAAGGACATGCCGGCGGCGGTGGACCCGGCGGCCAGCATTGTTATACGACGGGCTTGCTTCTTCATTATTACTTGACGGGCAGCATCACATCAAAGCGTGCATTGCTATCAATATGTGACTGGATAGAACACTATTATGAATCTGATGGCACTGTGTTTGGGTGGCTATTGGGCATAAAAAACAGCGGCGCAGAGGGATTAAAAAACTTCAAAACTGGCGCCTACCCTTTAGATCGGGGAACGGGCAACTACCTTCAAGCATTGATGGATAAATACGAGCTGACGAGTTGCCAGTCCAATATCGACAAATGTGCTCATATTATTTTCAATACGGTGTCTCCACTGGATAGCTTTGTCGACCGTCAATTGGACAATGTAGAGGCTACGTGGTTTTACACCGTATTTTTGCAAGCTACCTGCCGTTTTATCGCGATAAAGGAGCGTCTTCTTCAGAACGATGGCGCATATGCTCACGCCGTTAAGTCATTACTGCATTATGCCCGATGGATGGCTCGCAATGAGTATCCCTACTTAGATAAACCTGACATTTTGGAGTTCCCGAACGAGACTTGGACGGGGCAAGACCTTAGAAAAGTATGTGTGTTAAATTTTGCAGCTCAATACGAAGAAAAAAACAAATGCGGGCTAATGACGGATAAAGCTCAAGAGTTACTTGCGGCCATAAACACACGGCTAAACGCGACAGGTGAAGCGACGACGACGAGAGTGCTTTGCTTAATGATGCAAAATTATTCGTATTTGGGTTATCAATCGACCCCAAAACCTATGGTGTTGGACAGCAACTATCACATTGAATCTTATATGGTACGTCCCACTGTAAAGTCAGGATTAATGCAGGTTATATCAAACTTTTCATTTACCAGAGAGCGTCAACAGTTAGCCAAGCGTTTCCCTCAACTACAATTTATTTTGGGGCGCCCGGGACGATGAGTAAAATAGTTACTTTTATCATACCTCACAAAGGACGCGAGGCCATGCTCATTGAAACCATTGAGAGCATTGTTGCCCAAGACTATCCTATGGAATCCATTGAGGTATTGGTGGTTAGCCAAAATGAATCTGCCTCACAAACGCTCAGAGCCCTATCCGATCAAGTTGACCTACACGTCATATTCAATCCTGACGGTCCAAGCATTTCACACTCTCGAAATGTCGGTGCTGCTCAGGCAAAGGGGCAATACTTCGCCTTTCTTGACGCAGACGTTCGATTGTCTGAAAACTGGGTCAGGGAAATGATTGCCACTATTCAAAGTGAAGGTGACAACATCGTATTAGCGAGTGCAATGCAAGTAAATGCAAACAACGCTCCACCACTGGAGCGTATAAGAACGGCATTGAGTAACGCCGAACTAGACTCATTTGCGTCCTTCCTGCCTGGTAGAAACTTGTTTTTGGCAAGAGATACCTTTTTTAAAGCAGGCCAATTCCCTGAGCACCTTCTAACTTGTGAAGACTACTATTTCACGGACAAAGTTAATCAACTGGGAAATATGTTTTACACGTCTAGAGCGGAATATATTCATTTAGGTGAGGACAAAGAATACATCCCCATGTTCAAGAAAGAGATATGGCGTGGCCAGTCCAATCTCGCCTCTCTCTCAGGAAGACGTATCCCGATGAGAGAAATTCCTAGCTTTATTATTCCCTTCGCCGTCGTAGGTGCTTGGCTGCTCGGACTTGTGCTGATGGCGTTTTTGCCAATACTAGGCGCGGTAAGCCTCTTTTTGGGGCTGTTACCAATCGCGGCCTATACCGTTCGATTGAAGTTGCTTGCAGGCAAGTCAGCTGGTTGGTTTAGCTGTATATTGTTTTATTTGATGTATTTTCCAGCCAGAGCGATTGGTACATTGCTTGGCATTAGTAGCACAGTAAAAACGAGTTCACATAAGTAGGTAGTATGAAAATTTTACAATTCATTTGTTCCACGGGGTTTTACGGTGCGGAACGTTGGGTTTTAGCGCTGTCAAAACACATGCCAGATGACGTGACCAGTGAACTCGCCGTGACGCTTGAGCCGGGAACTGAAGACCTTGAACTCGTCAGGCAGTTTAAGCCCATAGGAAAAACCCACCAGCTACCAATGAAAGGTAGATTTGATATTGGCGTGGTTAACCAACTTGCCGCTTTGCTAAAATCTGAAGGGTTTGACGCTATTCACACGCATGGGTACAAGTCAGATATCATTGGAGTGTGGGCAGCAAGAAAGGCGGGTGTACCTTGCGTTGTGACTCCTCACGGTTTTGAAAACGCTGCAGATTTCAAATTACGTGCGTTTATTTGGTTAGGGTGCCAATCCATGCGATTTGCCGACAAAGTAGTGCCCCTATCGAAACAACTGATGGCAGACGTCAGAAAATTTAACATCAACGAGCAAAAACTCGAGTACATACAAAATGGCGTTGATTTGTCTGAAGTAGAAGCCGTCCGGTTGACCAAGTCCGAACGACTTGCTGGTGATAAAAAAGTCATTGGCTTCGTCGGTCAAATGATAAGTAGAAAGAATATAACGGCAATACTAGACTGTTTTGACAGCCTCTACCGAAAACGACAAGATATAAAGCTAGTATTACTCGGTGATGGTGAAGACAGACCATCATTGGAAGATTACGCGTCAACATTGCACAGTCGAACAGCAATTGAGTTTTTAGGGTTTAGAAATGACAGGTTGCAACTGTTGCGGGACTTTGACCTTTTTGTCATGACCTCAACGCTGGAAGGTATTCCTCGCTGCCTTATGGAAGCCTGTGCGATGGAAATTCCGGTTTCAGCCTATGACATTGCTGGAATCGATCAGTTAATTACGCATCAAGATTCGGGACTATTGGCTAATTTACATGATGCCAAACAGTTACAAGAAGACTGGGAAACTCTGTTGGACGACCGAGATTACGCGTCAAAGCTAGCGGCTAACGCTAAACAATTTGTCGAAAAACACTTCTCTGCTCAGCGCATGGCTGATGAGTACTATGAACTGTTCAGTCGATTGAAATAAAGGTAATAAGAATAATGCATAAGCCGGACGTGCTGTTTGTTTTGACGATTGATACAGAAGAAGAATGGCTGTGGGAAAATGACTTCCCGCAAGAAAACTGTTCTGTACAAAACATCAAACATATTCCTGCTTTCCAACAGCAATGTGAAAAACTGGGGATCCGGCCGACATATTTTGTGGATTACGCAATCGCGCAAGATAACTACAGTCAAGAGGTGTTTAAAGATATTATTGCTTCGCGCAAAGCCGAGGTTGGAGCCCATCTCCATCCGTGGTGCAACCCACCTTTTTTCGGAAAAACAACGGAAGCAGAATCTCATGTCATCAATCTCCCAAAAGAACAGGTTGCGCAAAAACTTGATGCATTATCCGAGGTAATATGCCAGTCGCTTGGCGTGCGTCCCCGCTCTTTTAGAAGCGGGCGATGGGGTATCAGCGGTGATACTTTGCAACTTCTGGTATCAAGAGGTTTTGACGTGGATTCCAGCGTATACCCGTTTTACAAAAACGAGTATTTCAGTTGCGAGGGGTCACCTTTGAGTCCTTATTGGCCAAGCTACGATGACTCTCTGTCTGTAGGAACCCAAAGAGAGATTATCGAAATACCCGTCAGTGCAGGGTACAACGTCAAGCACTTCGATGCCGCAGACATGGTTCACTCCACGTTAGCCAAGCCTGCTATCGCGTGGACACGCTCAATAGGTTTACTTTGGCGACTCGGTCTACTCAAGAAAATTTATTTGAGTCCTGAACTCACCGAAACCAAAAATATGAATGCGTTGATTGATAGTTGTCTCAAAAACCAACACAGCGTGATTCACATGTATCTCCATAGCTCAAGCCTGATCGATGGCGCGACAGGTTTGCTGAATATAGATAACGCGTTCGAGCGCATATGCGAGCGCATGGGACGCTCTGTCGCTCACCTTCAATCAAAAGCTAACGTCAGGTTCTGCACGATTTCTGAGGCCAAAAAGCTGCTCGAGCAAGGCTTCTCGTCAATCAGTGGACTTAAAGAGGCAATCTAATTATATGGACGCAGGGGCATTGCAAATAATAGAAGCTGAACAATCGCATCGTGGAGAGTGGAACAACTATGTTGAACAACACGCAGATAGCACTCCCTACCACAGAATGGATTGGTCGGCATCCGTCGAAGGCGCATATCGACAGAAAATGTGCGGTGCTATCGCATTTGACCAACAGAATAATGTGGTTGGCGTGTTCCCAGCCATTTTATTTAAGAGTCTCTTTCAAAAGCGTCATTTGTGTGCACTCCCTTACTGCGATTTAGGATATGGGTTAGCAGACTCTCCAGAAATTTTACAAGCGCTTCAAACATTTTTAATCAACAAAGCAAAGTCTAGTGGTAGCCAACAATTTGAAGTCCGAGCCACCACCACGACGCCCGTTGAAGAAAGTGACATGGAAGGTCAAAAAGTAAGAATGCTGTTGTCTTTACCAGAGACTAGTGAAGCGTTAATGAGCTCATTCAAGTCTAAATTGCGCAGCCAGATTCGGAAAGCCGAGAAAAATGGTTTATCAGTGCGCATTGCCGCAGACACACAAGCGCTAGAAGACTTTTATTTCGTTTACAGTACCAACATGCGAGATCTTGGTTCGCCAGCCCACCATCGCAAATGGTTCGAACATATTATCGCTAATTACGGCGACAATGCTGTACTGAGTGTGGTTTACAAAGATGACAAACCCGCAGGCGCCGGTATCGTGTTAAAAAATATGCATAACGCCTGTATCCCTTGGGCCTCGACCGTCAGAGAGTTTAACCGACTGGCACCAAACATGTTATTGTATTGGTCTCTACTCGAACACTGCGCAGACAACAATGTCGCGACGTTTGATTTTGGCCGTTCAACATTTAATGAAGGCACATACAAATTTAAGAAACAATGGGGCGCCCTACCCCAGTTGTTAGACTGGCAAAGTATCGACAATAACAATGAAGTACAAAAAAACGATACGCCACAAGGCGAAAAAGGAAAAATAAGACAAGTCGTCGAAAGTATATGGCCAAAATTACCACTTGGCTTATCAGTGAGTTTGGGGTCGAGAATTCGCCCCTTTATTAGTTTGTAGGGAATAAGAGATGTGTGGTATCGCGGGTTTTAGTTTGTTCAATGCCCATGAGGGTGACGAAAAAACACTTGAAGCAATGGGGCAAGCCATCCTGCATCGCGGTCCAGATGCTGGTGGTACTTACATCGATGATAAAATTGGTCTTTGTCATAGGCGCTTAAGTATCCTCGATCTCTCCGAAGCGGGTAATCAACCCATGTATTCACAGGATGACAACTTAGTCATTGTGTTTAACGGTGAGATCTATAATTTCCTTGAATTACGCGAGGAGCTTGAGCAAGAGGGGCAGACATTTAATAGCCACACTGATACAGAAGTTATCCTTGCGCTTTATCAAAAGTATGGAGAGCAATGCCTAGACAAACTCAATGGTATGTTTGCGTTCGCAATATGGGATAAAGCGGCGCAGTCTTTGTTTATCGCACGTGACAGACTGGGCAAAAAACCCCTTTACTACTTCAGTCACAATGGTCGTTTCGCATTCGCTTCAGAAATAAAAGCCATCTTGACACTAAATGATATTCCAAAAGATATCCGTTTAGATGCCGTCCATGACTTTTTTGCGTACCAGTATATTCCCGATCCAAAAAGCATCTTCACTCATATTCATAAGTTGCCTCCTGCACATTATCTCAAACTAGATAGCAATGGGTTTAGTATTCACGAGTACTGGGATGTTAGTTTCAAGCAAGTCAATCAAGGCACTGAACAAGACCATGCCGAACAGTTAAAATCACTGCTCGAAAAGGTCACACGTCAACGTATGATAAGCGACGTGCCACTTGGCGCATTTTTAAGTGGTGGTGTTGATAGTTCTGGCGTCGTTGCAATGATGGCTGAAACTAGCGATGCTCCGGTAAAAACATGCACAATCGGTTTTGATGATGAGAAGTTCAATGAGGCTGATTTTGCGCGAGAAATAGCAGAGAAATATCAAACCGAACATCACGAATTCACGGTAAAACAGAACGTCGCGCAAGACCTTGAGCATATTGTAGGCTTTTTTGATGAGCCCTTTGCTGATCCGTCTCTCGTGCCAACGTATTACGTTTCTGAGCTCGCACGAAAAGCAGTCACTGTCGCGCTAGCTGGCGATGGCGGTGATGAAATGTTCGCCGGGTATGAAAAGTACTCCGTTGACGACGTAGAAAACCGCCTGAGAAACAAATTTCCTAAAGTCATTCGTCACTCACTCTTTCCTGGATTAGCAAAGTTTGCAGGATTTGTGCCGGGTAAAGTGGGTAAAAAAGCCAAGTCTCTTTTGACCAGCTTGTCGTACGAGCCGGCGATGGGGTTCTATATTACCAACAGTATGATGACGGATGAAATGTGGAATTCGCTTGCCACGGACAACACCAAGCACTCATTGAGCGATTATCATCCTAGTCAGTATACCCTTGAAATGTATGAAAAGGCCGATGGACCAGACCATTTGAGTAAGATTTTATACACGGATATCAAAACCTATATGACAGGTGGCATTCTCGTTAAAGTGGATCGAATGAGTATGGCGAACTCTCTTGAAGTACGCGCGCCTATTCTCGATTATCAAGTAACCGAATTTGCGGCGACCTTGCCTTCCGAGCGAAAGTTCAAACAGGGAACCAAAAAGTATCTGTTGAAGAAAGTTTTTGAGCCTTTTATTCCCGATTCGCTACTTCACAGGAAAAAAATGGGATTTAGTACCCCCATTGACACTTGGTTTCGCACTGAATTGAAAGACCTCACTGAAGCGACCATTCTAGGTGCCCAAAACGGGCTAAAGGATATTTTTGATGCTTCCCGCGTACAACAAGTATGGGAAGAACACCAAAGTGGTAAGCATCAACACGGTATAGTGTTGTGGAGCATGCTAATGTACCAAATGTGGTATGACCGTTACGTATTGAATAAACGCCAAGGTATGTAATGAGAATCCTACATATCACTTATGACATGAGGATTGGCGGCACTGAAATGGTGATCAAAAATCTTATCGAAGGTAATACTGACGATAGTATTGAGATGTCGATTTATTGTATTGAATCTCCTATCGGACCATGGGGAGAAGAGTTAAAAGACAAAGGGGTGCCAATCTGTGGCCAAGCCCGAAAGCCAGGTTTTGACACTAGCTTAATTAGGGCAATAAGGCAGCACATTAAAGCACAACAGATCGATATTGTTCATTGCCATCAATATACCCCTTGGGTCTACGGTGCACTCGCTGCGGCGTTTACAAAAACCAAAGTGATTTTTACTGAGCACGGGCGGTTTTACCCCGACTCAAGCAGCTGGAAACGAGGTATCGTTAACCCTTTATTGATGAAGCTAACTGATCATGTCACAGCGATTTCTAGCGCGACAAAGCGAGCGCTAGTGAATTTCGAATTTATCCCTGAGAAAGCCATTGACGTTGTGTATAACGGTATTGAGCCGTTGAAAGTTGACGCGTCTAGGCAGGACACGATCAAACAATTGGGTTTGCCCAGTGACGCATTTATCTTTGGCACTGTTGCAAGACTGGATCCAATAAAAAACCAAACGATGATGATCAACGCTTTTGCCAAGGTGGCGAGAAACAATGAAAACACCTACTTAGTCATTGTTGGTGACGGCGATATGCGGTCTACCTTAGAGACATTGGTTGAACAACACCGATTGCGAGACAGAGTAATTTTTACCGGTTACCGTTCTGACCCCAAAGCGTTTATTGACGCATTTGACGTTTTTTTACTGTCATCCCTCAGCGAGGGAACATCAATGACACTATTAGAGGCGATGTCTCTTGGAAAACCCTGTGTCGTCACTGATGCAGGTGGAAACGCTGAGGTGATAAAGCACAACTACAATGGGTTAGTCTGTGAAAATGACAACGAAGACGCGTTTTCGCAAGCTTGCTCTTCTATGTTGAGCGCGGATTTCGAACATTATCGACTTCAATGCAAAGAGCGGTTCGATAGCATGTTTTCGGTCGCTACCATGCAGGCACAATATAGCAAAATCTGGAAAAGCGTATGTTAAGCCAGTTAATGTTCTGGGGTAGTCAATTTGGTGGTTACTATTTAGCCCTCGCTCGCTATCCCGTTTTTGTCTTTGTCGTTTATCAAGCGATTTACTTTTTCAACCCCTCGAAACGTTGGTGGGGCTCATCTGTACCTGAGTTAAGCTATTCATATTACAGCGTTATACTGATGGCATTACTCGTGCTTATAAACTGGAAAAAAACATCCGAAAACAAACTCCTAGCCGTGCCACAGACAAAATGGGTTTACCTATTTCTATTACTGCACCTGATTGCATACGCTTATGCAGTATTACCAATTAGACATGATATTTTCTTTGTTTTTTTCCTGAAGCTTGTCGTCATCATATCATTGGCCTATAAACTCGTTAGTTCGATACGAGACTTGCATACCATTTTAATCGGATACGTATTCGGCGTCTGGTATCTCAGCTTCTATACCTATCAAGTTGGGCGGAATAGCGGTGATCGAGTAGAAGGAATTGGTACAGTTGACTCTCCAGATTCAAATGGTGTTGCCGCAGCGCTGGCGCCAGCTGTTATATTTGGGATTTATTACTTATGGCGCTCTCCCAATTGGAAAATGAAGTTTCTTGCTCTGGTGTCACTCGCGTTCACTTGTAATGCACTGGTTCTCATTAACAGCCGTGGTGCTGTTTTAGGTGTAGTGCTTGGTGGCGCTTATTTTATGTACCACTTATACAAGAGTCGAATCAAAACAAGAAATCAAAAGGCCACAGTACTTTTTTTGTGTTTTGTTGGGCTTGCAGGTGTGAGTGTTGTGGTCGATGATACCTTCCTGGAACGTTTTTCGAGTCTTAAGGAAGAATCAGCCGGCGTAAACAAAGAAGGGGAAACAGGCAGCACACGCATCCTATACTGGGAAGCAGCGTACAAGCTTGCGTTGGACCATCCCTTTGGTACGGGTATATTTGGCTTCAATTTTTACGCCACCCAGTACATTGATGCCAATACCCATGTTGGAAGGAAACTGCGGGCAACGGGTGGATTTAAGTCCGTGCACTCGTCTTGGTTTTCAACGTTAGCAGAAGTAGGGTTCATCGGACTCATCGTCCTTATCACTATGGTTGTGAGCTGTTTTAGTGCGCTCAAAAAGTGTAAGACAGGGTTACTAGAGCGAAAATCTGCACAAGATTATTATTTAATCATAGCAATCGAAGGGGCACTAATAACGTACTTAGTTGCCATGACCTTTTTAGACCGGCACAGAGCAGAAATACTCTATTGGCTAATTCTGTTCTCTATGTGTGCCTACAACATATATATAAAGAAAGCACCTGAAGTCAAAACACTATGAAAATTACAATCTTATTTGCTACGCACAACGGAGCACTGACACTCCCTTTGATGATGGAAAGCATATTGCAAGCCGTTACGCCTCCTAGCAGTGATATTGATATCGTAGCGGTGTGCAATGCATGTACGGATGACTCTCAAGCCATTTTAGAATCGTATCAGGACCGGCTTCCTATAACAGTGTTAAACGAACCACGCCCCGGAAAAAATATTGCGCTCAATTCAGGGCTCAAAAAAGTAACAGGTGACGCTGTACTCGTGGTGGACGATGACATCATCGTCGATAGCCACTGGTTGGTCGCTTATGAAACTGTTTTCAGGGAACAAAGTGAACACGATATCTTCGGAGGCGTTATTTCGCCCTACTGGATGGAAACGCCACCAGATGGTTTAACAAGTGCAATCCCAGTGGAGATGGCCTATGCGTTAACGTCGGATGACTATCACACGGGACAAATTGATGCGACTCGCTTGTTCGGACCGAATATGGCAGTAAGAGCTCGCATATTTGAGTCTGGTATTATATTCAATGAGACTATAGGTCCTGCAAGTGATAACAAAAACTACGTTACTGGCAGCGAGACCGATTTTTTAAAACGAGCTCAAAATGCAGGTTTTACCGCCTACTTCTCAGAGAAGTGTCGAGTGGACCACATAGTCCGCCCGTGGCAGTTAACTCAAAAATGGCTTAACAACAGAGCGTTTAAAGGCGGAAAAAGTACCATTGAAATGCAAATCGGCAGTAACAACATACCAGTCAAAGTCGCAACGTTTATGGGATACCCACGATGGACGATATCCAAAACCTTAAAGCTGCGTCTAAAGATTTTAATTAAGCATTTAACTGGTTTTGAAAGCAACCAACAAAAATATCAAATGTATTGGGACTTATACGCCACGCTTGGATACTCTGCTCAATATAAAGAACAACTAAAAACTGGCGTGATTGCTTAATAGGAAGGAAAGTCGTGAATACATGTAGAATAGTTATCATAGGTTGTGGCGCCATAACACAAGAGTGGCATTTGCCAATTTTAGCTGGCGATAGTGAGTTTGAAGTCGTTGCGCTGGTTGACAGAAATGAAGATATGCTGGCCGAGTTATCTGCAAAATATCAGATAGCGCAAACCTATCACGACTATAATGATGTGCCCTTGTCGTCTATTGACGCTGCGGTAGTGGCTACTCCAGTTAGCCTACATTATCAAATATCAGAGTTTTTTCTAAAAAATCATAAGCACGTGCTCGTTGAAAAGCCTATAGCACTTAACTATTCGCAGTCTAAATCGTTAGTTGAGATAGCCGACGCCAATAAGTGTGTATTATCGGTAGGACTTTACAGACGCCTATATCCAAGTGTCACCGTACTGAAACAGTTAATTGAAACAAGAGAGCTTGGTTCCCTTAACTCTGTTGAGTTTAACTGGGGGGCAGTCTATAGCTGGAGTGCAACCTCCCTTGGAAATATGAAAAAGGAACTAGCCGGCGGCGGTGTTTTAATGGACTTGGGCCCTCATGCACTGGACTGGTTAACTGAATTACTCGGTCCTGAATTAACGCTCATTGAGTATACGGATGATGCACTCGGCGGCATCGATGCTGATTGTTCACTCAGAATGCAGATACAAATTGATGAAAGATTACTTCCTGTTACGCTCAACTTATCTCGTTTGCGTAATATTGGTGGCGAGTTGTTACTTCATTTTACCGATGGCACCGCCGAGCTTAGCGTAGGGAGCCGATTCGATGTCGATATCGTCAAAACAAATACGACTGCAAATTTAAGCTACAAGGCAAGACAACGAATGTCGAGGGAGCCGGAGTGGTTCGAGACGTTTAAAGCAGAGTTTGACGATTTTAAGCAGGCTATATTTAACAACGCCACTCCTATTTTAAGCGGGCACTCGGTATTACCTGCGATGAGAATCATCGATGAATGCTACTCACAACAGACGCCCAACATTCAACCTTGGGTGAGCGTGGATGAGCAATTTGACGACCTCGATCTTGCTGGGAAACGTGTTTTCATCACGGGAGCAAGTGGCTTTATTGGATGTCGCCTCGCTGAGGTACTAAAGCTAAAGTATGATTGTAAGATCAAAGCAGCAGTGAATAATCCCAATAACGCAAGTAGACTATCACGGTTAGACGTTGATCTTGTCCAGCTCGATATCACCGACGAATACAGTGTAAGTAAAGCAATGGAAGGCTGCGATATTGTCGTACATTGCGCCGTAGGAACCGCCTATGGCGATGACGCACTGGTAGAGAAAGTGACTGTTGGAGGGACACAAAACCTTCTCAATAGCGCGTTAGCACAAAAAATTGACCGATTTGTTCATATTAGTAGTCTAGCCGTGGCCGACATTGAACAAGCTGGTGATTTGATTGATGAGACCGTTGGATATACTGAATCTAAGGATCTATATCCGAGGACCAAGAAAGAAGCTGAAAAATTAGTCAAAGAGTTTGCCGCAAAAGGCCTTGCGTCGATAATCCTGAGACCAACGAATGTATACGGTCCATATAGCCCTCTATTTAGAGTCGGCGCAGGGTTCCAATTGATGGAAAACGGGTTGAGCATGTCGGGAGCTTCCGCCAATAGCCCGATTAATGCCGTTTATATTGACAATCTCATAGCTGCAATTTTGTGTGCCATTGGTATCAATTCGTCAAAGGCCAATGGCCAACACTACTTTATTAATGATGATGACAACACGACATATCAGGAGTTTTATCAAGACTTTGCGACTATCAGCAAGCACTCATTGCTTGTCAAAGAAGGCAATGAAGACACGTCTTATTCGGGCTCAAGTCCAAAACCACCATCAGAATTCAAGCAATTATTGAAATCCAGTCAGTTCAAACAATTTTTAAAACTGATTCACGATCTACCTAAAATGGGCTACCTGCCCAGAAAATTGCTCAGTCTTGTGCCCTCGATAGAAAATGCGTTCAGAGACACCAGTCCCGTGATCTATCAATCTAACACTGAGGGTTCTGAACCAATTTTTATTGAAGCAAGCACCAAACAGTTAGTAAGTGCAACAAAGATAAAAAACGAGCTTGGATTTAAACCTGTACTGCCCGCAGATAAAGCTAGAGCAAAGACGAAAGTTTGGCTTGAGTTTGCATACAAAAATGAATCTTAAAGCGTACTTTTTTACAATGAACAATGACCGCACCAAACCAACATGGCAAATGATTTAAAAAAAGGGGTACTAAGTAGCATTTTGTTACTAGTAAAAAACCTCTCCGACAAGCTAATAGGCTTGGTCAGCACGCTAATTTTGGCAAGAATTTTGGCGCCGGAAGACTTTGGTATCATCGCAATAGCGACTCTTGTCATGGGATTACTTGATGTGTTGTCAGAGACCGGCGCATCAAGTTACTTACTCAAAGAAGATGCCATCGATGACCAAAAAGTGAATACAACATGGACGCTAAACCTATTACTCAAATCATTACTCGCTGTAGTCTTGGTGTTATCATCGCCACTTATCGTGTCGTTTTATGACGACGCAAGGGTACACAACGTATTATTAGCTTTCGCCGCTATATTTTGGATCAATTCGTTGAAAAACCCTGGGCTGTTTTATCTGAGTCGAAATCAGTCATATGGTAAGCAGGTTCAAGTTGGGTTAATTGCCAAAGTAGTCTCTGTTATTGGTGCAGTGAGCACAGCAATAATATTCCAAAGTTATTGGGCTTTGGTTGTCGGGCAAGCTATCAATGCGTTTATTGTGGTTACCGGGTCCTACATTATCAGCAGCTATCGTCCCCGATTCCAGTTGACTAACGTTAAAGCCCAACTCGATTTTTCCGTTTGGATGATTCCTCAGGCGATTGCAGGATATGCCAGAACTCAACTCGATACGTTTATCGTTAGCTCTCAATTTGGTCAAGCTGTGCTCGGTTCGTACCACACCATGAAATACGTTGCCTTCATACCCAGTTCACACATATTGCTTCCATTGAGTTGGCCGTTTCTTGTGGAAATCAGAGCAGTAAAGCATGACAAGCCATTGTTTTTAAAAAGAGCACTAGGGTCATCTTTACTTCTCTTAATCGCCAGTGTTCCTTTTAGCACCATTCTCTATGCTCAGTCACAAGCAGTGACTTTGTTCTTGCTCGGCACTCAATGGCTAGAGTATCACTATATTCTTGGACTTTTTGCTCTTCTTATTCCAGCATTCGTGCTAACTAACGAAGCAAACAGACTGCTTGTTATTTTCGGAATGACCAAGCAATTGTTCTTCGTTGACCTAATCAGAAGCGCTATTGTTTACAGTGGAGTATTCATAGTTGGTTTTGAAAATATTCATGATTTTATTACGAATTTTGTCGCCTTCGAATTAGGTTTAGCCATTGCTTACTATCTCATTGTCGCATGGCGCTATTTCGGCTTGTCACCGATGATAAGGTGTATCGGCTATTTTCTTTTGTTCGCCGTATTTGCAATCACCAACCATTACGGTGCCGAATTTATCGCGGACAAAATTGAAATCCATCTGGTATTAAAAGCTGCAGTTTACTCAGGCGTTTTTATGGTCGGACTGGGTATTTGTCTTTTGATAGCAGATCGTATTTTAAAACGCTATTCACAAGAATGGGAATACTTGTCAGCGCTAATTTCAAGGCTGTTAACTCCCGTATTGAACAAGTTAAAACCAGCAAATTAGACTAGAAACTTAACAGTGGCGACGCCACTCAAGATTGACATTTGGATACAAAATGCAGGCATTAAGGAACGTTTTAAAGCTCACCAAAATTGATTCTTTTTTGGCAAAACTATTGAGCTATAGCTTAAACAGACTGCTAGAGGATGACCCCCACCTCTACACTAAACTTAAAAAAGCACAGGTGGACAACGCGCATGATAACTTATTGGGCGAACTACAAAATTCGGGCAATGGGATTAAGTTAAATGGCGAAATACGCGTAACCAATCCCGAAGGACTGCAATTAGGTAACAATGTTCATATCGGAGGCAATGCCTATATTAATACTCGTGGTGGAGTATCGATTGGTGACCATACCCATATTTCAAGAAACCTGACTATTTATAGCTCCAATCACAAGTTTAACGATGCGACCGCTATACCTTATGATAGCAGCTACAATGACGCACCTGTTGTTATTGAAGAAGGTGTATGGATAGGAATGAACGTTAATATTCTCCCTGGGGTTACAATAGGCCGTGGCGCTATAATTGGTATGGGTACAACCGTAACCAAAGACGTACCAGCGCACGCAATCGTCGTGGGACATGGTCAACGAATCGTGGGTAGCCGTGATTCTGAGCAATATGAACGTCTAACAAAAGAGCAAATGTTTGGTGGCGTTAATGGTAAGCGGTTATCAAAAGAAGAAATTTCGGCGTTCAGCACGCCACTTTCGTCAATGCCCAGAGCCCCGTTTTTTGTTTTGAGTACGGGACGTGCAGGTAGCACAACGATCGCAGAGGTGTTAAGTAAACACCCAGAGATCGATTGCCAGCACGAGCCAAAAATTCAACTTATTCGGCTTTCGACCCAGCTTTTACACGGGGAAATCGACGAACCAAAAGCCTTAGAAGAACTTCGACGACTCTTCGAATCATATACTTATACGGGCTTCGAATTATATGGTGAGTCAGATCAAAAACTCGTTAACTTAGTGCCACTAATTCGCAAGATCTTTCCAGATGCCAAGTTTATCTGGCTAATTCGAGAACCGAGTGCTGCGGTAAACTCAACTTGGTCGAGAGGCTGGTTTGATGACAAAGAGCTAGCAATAGGTGGGTACCCAAAAGAAACGTTTAGCTTGTATCGTCATTTTTTCTCAGATTATCGCCCTCAAGCTCATTTATGCGGCGAGATGAGTGAACAAGAATGGGTCGCAATGAGCTCATTTGCGAGAAACTGCTGGTATTGGACGTATTGGAACAACATGATCAAAACAAACCTTATGTCTGTCCCGCAAGAAAATCAGTTAAAGATTAAGCTAGAAGAATTTGATGGCAGTTTAGATAAAATTCAACGCTTCTTGGGCGTTAAGCACAACGACCTAGCGGCAAAAATTTACAATTCTGCGGAGCAACGATACTCGTTGAAAAACACTAGCGATTGGACTGACGCAATGAAGTCGGATTATGAACGTATTATATCTGACGAGCTTTACGACGACTAAGGTCATCAACGCGCGTGGATAAACACCTTTTCAATGAGTTTGTCCGCGCCAGTTGTTGTCAGATGGTTGGAATCAAAATACAACACGTCTCCTTCAACTTGCAAATTGCAGCGCCCATCGCGACATAACAGCGATTCAGGGCTAACTAGCTCTATATCTTGAACGCTAACATACGTCTCAATTGAGTGCTCTGGGGCATTGAACCCCTCAATTTGACGTCCCAGCAACTGTGCCCGTACTAGCCACTCGGGAACTGGAAATCCTGGCTCAGGTACGCTGTCTATCAAGACCACACGATACTGTAAATCTTTTAACAAAGTTAATGTGGCTGAGAACCTTTGCGCAAAACTTTCGGTAGTCTTAGCTTTTGTTTGGATATCATAACCGTAAAGATCGGCATTTTCGTATCCAACCCATCTGCCTGCGAGAATAACAGTATCAAATTGTTCGCTTTGCTCCGTGACAATATCCATCGCGACAGTTTGTGTAGTTTCACAAATGTCCTTTTCTATATTAGTGACCGTCGGCACACCCGGCAAAAATGGCGGACAGCCACCTTTTGCTACGATAACTGCTGACAGCCCCTTTTCCTTCAATGTGTTATGTAAAGACCAGACTAATACTTGAGCATGAGAGTCTCCAAATATCAGCAGTTTAGGTTCTTCTTCTTGCGAGCCAATTAAACAATGAAAATAGCGGTCTTCTCGCTGTGTGGCGTAACACTCTCCTGGAAAGTCCGCCCATCGCTGTACATTGAGAATAGCCAACTGCGCTGGACTCAGTCGCTCATTAAATCCTTTGGTATAAAGCGTCATCGCAAGAAATACGCCACTAGCCATACACGAAACGATAAATGCCCAACCGACCCGTTTTGTGTTTTTCGGCTGATTCGTTCTGAATTTACACTCAACGTAGCGCCAGGACAAATCGGAGAGAATCAAGGTAACAAGTGTAATCAACACATAGTCATAAACCGTAAATTCGGCTTGCAGATACAATTTATAGAACGTAATTATTGGCCAATGCCAAAGGTAAAACGAATACGAGATATTCCCTATATAAGCGACAGGTTTCAGTGTAAGTAAGCCTTTCCAAGAACTAGTCGAGGGGGTCATGTTACCAATAACCAAAACAATCCCCGTGACAGCCGCAACGACTGTTGCATAAATACCGGGAAAAAGGTTTGCTTTGCTTAACCAAAATGAAATAAAAACCAACACAATAATAGCTAACCAGCCTATCCCACTTAGCCATTTATTGTTGAGTGTGCTCAGGTCTTTTTGGTCTTTAAAAAACACATACACAATAGTCCCAATCAAGAATTCAGAAGCGCGAAAAGGCGTATTGTAAAATGCGAGACTCGGGTTGTGCTGGGTCGCGAGATAAGCCACAAGCGCAGTTAGCGCAAGTAGAACGATGAGAGAGACAAGCATCTGTTTTTTTCTTACTCGGAGCATGAATATGAGCACGAACGGAAAAAACAAATAAAACTGCCATTCAACTGACAATGACCAAGTGTGCAGTAAAGGGAAAAACTCTGAGCTTCCGGCAAAATAGTCGGAATTCAAATAAAAGAACACGTTTGAGGTAAATGTTGACGCTGCTAACAGACTTTTGACGTAGGTCACTAACTCGTTGGGCAATAAAATAAACCAAGCCACCAAAGACGTAACCGCGACAACCAGAATGTAGGCTGGAACAAGTCTCCTTACCCTACCGATGATAAAGTGTCGATAGAATTGTTCAGTATTGTGGCGTTCTATAATGATACCGGAAATCAAATATCCAGATAAAACAAAGAACACATCTACACCGATAAAGCCGCCCGGTAAAAACTCAGGCGAGAGATGAAAGATAAAAACTAGTGTCACGGCAATAGCGCGTAAGCCGTCAATGTACTGTATATAATTATTTTTTAACAAAATTAGCTCACTGCTTTATCGAATTATCTACGCTACTTGTTACATGCCCGTCGTGTCATATAGAGTGTTACAGCGCACTATTTCACTTCAAGAAGCTCAACACATAAGACTTTAGCATTTTCATATTTTTGTATCGAATCAACTTCAACGCTTTTAAGTAGCACGCTCTGGCACGCTTTTTATCTCCAGACGCCCAATAGAGCGAGTAGCCGAGTTTCCAAAAGTAATCGTCCGCTAATCGTTGATTTAGTGCCTCGTGCTCCGCAGAGTTCAAGCCAACATAATCAGCGGTACCTTCATAACTATTGAGCAAACGCTCCATAGCTACAATTCGGCGCTCAAACCTGTCATCACCTGACGCAGTGTCGGATGTATTGCCATCGTGAACATTGTACAAAACCGTGACTTTGTCCTTAAAAAACATGCCAAAGTTCTGTTTAAGCACCATTAATATGAGCAACCTGTCCTCTCCAATGCGAAATGGCGGGATAGACACATGCTCAAATACCCGTTTGCGCACCACCGAGTTTTGTAGGCCACTATCTATGCCGTCTTGGAGCTGTAGGATGGACGCGTTATCATTGTCCAGCTGATAAATACTCGGTTTTCTCTCCCGCGCAATAGAGAATAATTTGTTTGGCTGAGCTCCGCTATAAAACGTCGATTCAAGAAGCGTTGCTTGCGTCGCTTTATTCACCCGTCGACAAGCAAAATAAACCCAGTCACATTCCGTGAACTGTGCAAGTATATCGAGTCCTTCAGACAAGTGCTCGGGTAGCCATTCGTCGTCGCTGTCGAAAAACGCCAAGATGTCACCCTTCGCACTATTGATACCGTTTTGTCGAGCAACACCCGGCCCTTGATTCTCTTGAAATAAATATCGGACTGGTTGTTCGAGCGTCTTAGCGAGTTCTTCAACTACTTCCTTTGTGTTGTCGCTACTACCATCATCAACAACAAGCACTTCAAAATTTTTGAATGTTTGTGCAGTAATGGAGCTAAACGCTTGTGCTAAAAAATGGGCTCGATTATATGTAGGTAGAATTATACTGACTAAAGGAGCCATTTAATTTTCTCTCATGTGCCTTATGACAAAGCCAAAATACTAGGTTTTGTAAGTTGAAACAAGCGCAGATTCAACTGTATGATAACCATCTAAATTGAGAAGATTATAACCATGAAAAAAATTCTGTTTGTTCATTCTGTAGGAGAGCTCGGCGGTGCTGAAAGAATGAGCTTAAGTCTTATTGAAAATCTCCCAAAATCAGATTTCTCTTGTTTTCTGGCGACGCCGGAAGACGGAGAATTCGTTGCTAAGGCAACTGCTGCTGGCGCGAATTGTGTTAACTATGATGCTATTCAACCAAGTCTATCTTCTCCGTTAAAAACCTTAAAAAACATACTGCAATGGCGTAAGCTTTTGAAGCGAATTGCACCTGACGTCATCCACACTGCAGACTTGCTCTCTACTCGAGCATTATCGGGCACCGCCGAAAAACTCAACATACCCGTTGTTTTTCATGCGCATTTCCCATTTTCACAGGACTTTGCACAATGGGCGTTGAGATACCCACCAAAGAAAATTGTGTTTTGTAGTACCGACCTCTTAAAAAATCACGATGAAATCTTAAATCAATGCAGTAGCGCAAGTCAGTTAAACGTCATTCACAACGGCGTGAACACGCAACTTTTTGCACCAAGTGACGTTAGCAACACCTGCCCCAAAGTGGGCATTGTGGCAAATTTACAAGAACGCAAAGGACACAAAGAGTTTCTCGAAATGATCGCTCTAGTAAATGCAGCTGGTATCAAAGCTGAATATCACATTGTGGGCGGTGATATCATGCAAGCTCCTAGAGAGCCACTCTTAAAACAATTAGCTGGTGATCTTGGTGTTAGCGACGATGTGACGTTTCATGGGCAAATTTCTGACGTTAGACCAATAGTGAAAAGTTTAGATATATTAGTCTGTGCGTCATATGAAGAAGCGTTCCCCGTTTCTATTTTAGAAGCCATGGCGATGAAAAAAGCCATTGTGTCGACAAATGTTAATGGAATTCCCGAAGCGATAGAGCATGAAAACTCTGGCCTACTCGTTGAACCAAAATCCAGCCAAGAACTCGCAGACAGTGTGGTGCGTTTACTTTCTGATGCAGACTTGAGAAATCAATTGGCGACCAATGCAATGCACAGAGTCCAAAACAATTTTAGTGTTGAAACCTACATTGAAAAATGGATTGCTTGTTATTATAGCTGTTAGAGATTGATCGAAGGGGCTAACGCCCCTTTTTTACTATTGGCTACATGGATAATTGTTTTTTAACCTTGCGACGCAACACTATGGGAATCAGTAATAAAACAACCGGTATCAGCCACTTGAGTAGATAACTCACGCGTTCAAAGTAATATTTTTTTGTCACAAAGTGCCGTGAGCCATTCCAATATTCGACTTCACCAGTTCTCATCCCTTTACTGACCACTTTCTCACCATTGCCGATAAACCCACTTAAATTGTATTCCAACTCCAATTGTTCTGGCGATGCTAGATAAGTGGTCACATCATGTCTTAACACCACACCAAAGTCAGGATCGAGTAACGTTTCCTTTCCCCCGATGGAGGTCTCGACCATGACATGTCCAGGTACAGTCACAATTTTATTGCTAATCCCTTCGCGAATCAGCAGTTCAGAGAGTAACATTGACGCATCACCGCACAACCCTACCCCTCGCTCTATACTCTTTTCAGGAATAGTAAAATGATAGCGCTCGAACTCTGGAATACCTGAAAAGGTTCCCATAAAAAACAAGATGTAGTTTTCCCATATCGGAACTTTTTGATGGAACGTACTCGGGTTATAGCGTTCCCAGTGGACGTGCGCCATACCGTCAGAGATCACATTGGTTAGCCGGAGTGCATATTCCTCATTGGTCTCATCATTCATTTTCTTTGCAGATGCAAAAAATTCGTCTTGCGTAAGCGCTAAATCCTCTTGCGCAAACCTCAGCACATCAGGCACTAAACCTTCCGGGCGCAATGATTTGCCCAAACCATATACGTTGATCCCCATCAGGACCAAGCCAAAAATAAAAGATAACGTTGAAACCCAGCGTAACATCTGTAAGTTATGAAAATGAAATGATGGCAGTATACTGCACCAATTTTAAAGTGTTGTGAACACCGTAGAGTTTGAGAAGTGAAAATTCGTCTTATCATTATAATCCTATATTTCTGTCACACGAGCGTAAAATCGAACGATCTTCATGTTAGAAATGTCGACGAACTTTACGATGCCATTCACCGTGCAACCATCACTCCTTCGATAGCACGGATTATTTTGAAACCGGGTAATTATCGATTGAACCGACGACTGGAACTGAACCGAGATCATTTGGCAATTGTTGGAGAAGGAGGACCGTCAAAAACGATCGTTAGTGGCAATGGTATGAAGAAAAGCACCGTCACCGAGGTACTTTTCGATGTATCGGCAAGCCATATATCAATATCCGGCCTTACCATTCGCAGTACCGCTAACCACTTGATTCAGGTGCGCGCAGAAAAAAATGCTGATTACTTTCACTTGAGCAACTGCGTGTTACAAGACGCTTACGAGCAGCTTTTAAAAGTTAGTGGCGCCATAAAGCCTAAAGGGCTGTACTCTGACTATGGCATTATAGAAGGGTGTTTATTCGAATACACTGGTGATGTGGGTCCACAATTTTACATTGGCGGCATCGACGCACACCGCTCTCGCCATTGGTTAATCCAGAACAATACATTTAAAAATATCGCTAGCCCCAAAAGGCATATTGCTGAGCATGCAATTCACTTTTGGAATGACAGCAGTGACACAATTGTGCGAAACAATACCATTTTAAATAGTGATCGCGGTATTGGCTTTGGCTTAGGTAACACGACAAGGCAACATCAAAGAGGCGTCGTTGAGGGCAATCTAATTATCCATACTAACCGGGATCACCCCTTTGCCGACACTGGCATTGTATTGGAAAATAGTCCGGGTACCGTGATTAGGGATAACACGATTTTGCTATACAGTGGTTATCCGAACGCAATCGAATATCGATTTACGTCAACCCACGGGGTGATTATTGAAGGCAACACCGTAAATAAACGAATTACGTCTCGAGATGGCGCGACGGCTACGGTAACCGCAAACCAAGTTGTCGATTAATTGTTTATGCTCCTCGCTTGAACCTCTGATTTATCAGTTGTTTAAATCGCTGAGCGTGGTAATGATTGCTGAAAAAAAGAACAATACCGATAACCGCCATGTAAACAACACCGACTAATACGCCTCCGATTATTAGATCAAGCAATGCGTGAAAGTAGCTCTCATTTTGATAATTGAATCTAGTTAGCGACGAGGCAAAATGAGCAATAGCGTAAAATATTACCGCCAGCCCTAAACTCACAAGGCTTATTGAAACCATTTCTTTGGGTTTAGCGCTGAATGCCACAACCATTAGTATCAAGGTCGCGAGCGCCCCAGATATAGCCCTTACCAGAGCAATAGACGTCAAATCCGGTGACTTATCTAAAACAACAAATAATGCCAACCCAATGATTAAAAGTGACACGACGTCAGCCCAAAACAACAGTCGTAGGCGTCCTTGTGCGACAAGAGAAGTCTCAACGACCTGAAGAACACTCCAATAAACAAAGAGAATAGATAACACGGGTAATAAATCGCCCGCGACTTGCCAACCTGGTCCCAACATCAAATATACGATTTGATGAGAAAAGATAGATACAAAAAGGCCTATAGGTGTAACAACCAACGCTGTCACAATAAGACAAAAGGCGACGTTATTGAGAAGCGCCGGCAGATTCGCCTTGTCATTTTTAAACGCAGATAATAAAGGCTCAATAGCGGGTGCTAAAATATAGTGCGCTGGCATCATGACAATTTCTCGAGCCATGTGATAGTTACCTACTAGACTATCGCTTACTGCTTTGGAAACGACTACCGTATCAATCTGAGAGCGGGTGTAGCCAATAATGCTTTTTGACACCATCCACTTTGAAAAATGCCATTGGCTCTGCCAGTCGCATAAAGAAAACCGAGGCAATTTTTTAGCGACAAAGAAAGAGAGTAGTACCCCAAACACGCCAACCGCTATGTCAGTAATGACAAATGCCCAGTAACTTTTGAGAGCAATGGCCAAAGCAATAAGAACTGGGAAGCTGAACAGTTTTTCTAACAAGCTTGTCCAGAACAAGGGTTCGAATCTAAGTTGCCGTTTGAGCAACGTATATACAGGAGAGCGCAATGCCTCTAACGGTAAAACGAGTGCGCTAAGTTCAATCGCACTTGCCAAATATTGGCGGTCAAAGAAGGACGCAATAGGTGAAGCACACAACCAGATAAACACTGCGATCACAGTCTTAAATATTAGGTTTAGTGTCCAAGCAGTATGCAATTGTTGGCGACTAACGGTTTTCTTTTGAACAATGTATTGCTCACTCGCAACGTGAGATAGTACATCAAAAAAATACAATGCTATGCTAATGATAGCGATGTTACCAAAGTCCTCTGGTACTAAAATTCTAGCTAGCACCATGGTGCTAATCAGACCTATGACCTTTCCAAGAATTTTGGCCGAAGAGGCAAACATCGCGCTATTAACAACGCGAGATGTAACCGTCACTTTGAGAATAACTGTTGGGCTTTGATGACGTGGGCTTTCCAATCTAACGTTGCATTAACGTGATTGAGTCCGCTTGCGCCAAAACTGTTTAAGGCATCATTGTCTAACACCCGTGTTAACTGCGTCGCCAAACGGTCTGGTGAGCTGCAATCGATGATTTCACCGGTCACACCAACTTCCATTGTTTCTCTCGTCCCTCCGGAATCACCGGCCACAACAGGTTTGCCGC
This sequence comes from uncultured Alteromonas sp., assembly GCA_963922845.1. Lineage (GTDB taxonomy): Bacteria > Pseudomonadota > Gammaproteobacteria > Enterobacterales > Alteromonadaceae > Alteromonas. Next base: position 13,458 of record CAWUJV010000024.1, on the reverse strand, counting down.
AAGCTTGCGCCTCAACAAGCACCATACCAAACCCCTCGATATCGTTGCCGATTGTTCGATTGGGCAAAATAAACACGTCACATTGTTGGTAACATTTAATCAGTTGCTCATCATCAAGGTCGGTATGAATAGAAACATGGTCAATCAAATCATATTCAACCACAAGGGCTCTCAACAGGTCTTCACACTCCCCTCGTCCAACAATGGCGTAGTGGAGGTTAGGAAACGTATTCAATAACTTTGGCAAAGCTTGAATAAGATAGTCTTGCCCTTTTCTTTTCTGTAAACGCCCGACCGTTAACAATACAATTTTGTCATCCCAACCAAGGTTTTCTCTAAAGTCAGCGTCAGGTGGTGCGGGACGAAACTTTTGAGTATCGACCCCTGGGTTGAGCACAACACACTTGTCTCTTGCCGCAAAACCCAGTGATTCAACTAGGTTTGCCGAATTCTCACTATTACAAATCAAGTATTCACTATTTTTGCAAACATGTTTAACCATTAGCGACTGCTCTCTGCTGGTCGCCGCGGTTTCAACATCCTCTCCGTGAACAAAGCAAACAAATGGCACGCCCGTCACTTTCTTCACCAACCACGCAACGACGCCTTCCGGAATCACCCGGCCGCAATGGATCTCATCGATATTATGGCTTTTAATGAGCGATTTAACTTTGCGAAATAGTGACCAATAGAACTTAAGTCCCTTAATACTCTTGAATCCCCACTCTGGGCAAGACATCGGAAATCGTATTAGATTCAAATCATGCCCATTGTCAAACTGCCGTCCTCCATCGATATCATGAGTTAAAATGGTAACGTGGTGTTCAGTTAATCTCGTATATAGTTCCCAAAACCATCTGCCACTCCCCCCTTCAATCGGTGGAAAATTTTCAGTCAATAACAGGATTTTTTTAGAATTCATCGCCAGCTCTACTAGTACTTAACTGTGTGGTTTTGTCGTTTTACAAAAATGGGATTGGAATAAGCTCCCAACACCCTCTCATCTATACTCTCTTTGATAACGCGACTTCGAATAAAACACTGCTCGACACTTTCACCAAATGGGACAAGCACTTGATGTTTGGCATCTTCAGGTGCCAAATAGAATTGCTGCATTTCAGTGTCGCCATCCAAGCAATTAGTAATTAGGTCAACGCGCAAAAAACTATCATAATGCGCTTTTCCTCGAGCCAACTCGACGTTGACTAAGGTAAAACTGTCTTTCTCTGACAAAACCATCTCACCACCAGGGAAAACAGTCAAATTTTCTTTTCCTACTTCGGCATACATCGCATACTTATCTAATAAATGCCCATGGTCTGCCCAGAATGTACCCTGTTTAAGGCCTCGTAACACGCCACCGTAATCTTCTGTATCCACCGTGACATGAATTCTCGAAAAAGAACAAGGTGGATAGTCCATTCGCTCATTATGAAAGTCAGACGAGGCAATAGCCCCCCAAAGTTTGATGCCCTTGGATAAAAGTTTGTCCCACGTTCCACCAACATCAGTAACAACTGGGTCCCATCCTGTAGTTGCACTAAATATTTCTCGATAAGAACCAAAGAATTTTTGATTTTGGTGACCGGGAGCGCCGGCAATAGAGCCGATAAATCGGCCGTTCTTATTCCAGCGAGTGATGTCATCTATATTTTCCTGAGCGTTTTTATCTTTGCGACTCGGATGATTGTAGATAGCAAAAAATTGGTCGTTGTATTCACCAGACGACAACATTGAATTAATGAGTAACTGATCTCGCTCGTTCTTCTCTACATCACTCGACGATGCCAGCACGCGCATAAGCGTAGGCAGCAACGTTCGCTCAACATCGGGAGAAGCAATCACACTAACATGTTCTCTTCCCATATATGAAGGCATTCCCAACTCTATGCCAGAGAAAATTAACATGCCGGGGTATTGGTTCCTCAATTCCTCTATTTCGATCAGTTTTTCTTGGGTGAGTGACGATTGAACATTGGAGTGATCAGTTACAGACATTGCTTCACACCCGTTGAGATAAGCCAACTCAACAAGCTCACCGAGGGATAAACTGCCATCTGAATACGTCGTGTGAGCGTGGTGATCAAACACGATCTGTGTTTTATTACCCGCCCAGTTTGCTTGCCTTACAAAGGTTTGTTGATTGCCGCTAAAGCTCAATACCATCCAGACAACTGTGCCGACAACAACAATCGACATTACTGCGATACTTATATGGTGACGGCTGATGGTAGCGGAACGAATGACACGAGAAGATTGAGTCTGTGCTGGAGACGCAGATAACGTTACAGCGTTTTCCACTGACGGTTTGAAATAACGCATCACGGGCTTCTCAATAACCTCATAAGACACGTAGGCCGCCAATACGGTAATCAATAAAGACGCAGTAAAAAAGAGCCACTGATTTGATTGCATCGAAATATCAAGGTAGTTCATAGCCTTGAGCATTGCTTTTTGGGCGGGATAGTGAAAGATATAAAGGCCGTACGAAATACGACCAAGCCAGCGAATGGTTCTCAATTCCAATAGTTGACGACACACGCCCGACACAGGCACAAAAAAGACAATCAAACACAACATCATTGGAATAAAAGGAAAGTTGTATCGTCCAAAATCCAAAGTCAAAAAGCTATCTAAATTTGTCGACAATACCGCTACAACGCTTATGCTCGAAATAATGACGATGATATCGGCTAGTCTCTTCTTTGAGAAATTCTTGTTAGACAAAAACAAGTAACTCGTTGCCACTCCCATCAAAAAATGTGGAAGATGGGCCAGTGTAGAATAAGTCACCGCGGGACTATCTACGCTCTGAGCAAATACACCAAAGGGCCATATCAGAGGGAATGAAATCGGCCACGACACATTGTGACCTAACCAAACTACGCCGAACCTATAAATCGCATAAATGAGCGCAACCAATCCCAAAACAATCCAAAAACCACTTATTCTTCTTAGCTTGCCCAAAAGAACAAACAAAAGAGGCAACAACAGATAAAACTGCATTTCGACCGCAAGCGTCCAAAAAGGCGGATTCAAACTCATCACTTGCTGGTCTTTGAAATTGTGGACAAAGAATAAATGAGAAAGGATATTGTTGAAGTTGACCTCTGGTCCTGCAAAGCCTTTGATTGCAATGAGAAAGAAAAACAGTAAATAGTAAATCGGGACTATTCTTGCCAGTCGATTTGTGAAATAAGGTTTAAGTGCGACCGACGTTCGACGTTGGTAAGCTCGCCAAAATGGTTGAGACAGTAAAAAACCACTCAAAACAAAAAACAGCGCGACACCAGTATTGCCATTGACCATCAACAAAGTGAAGTCAAGCCAGCCTAAGCTGTACTGAAAATCTGAAAATTGCTGGAAATGAACGACAAAAACACTCATCGCTGCTATTGCTCTTAAGCCATCGAGTCCAGCAATATAATGGTGCCCATCAGTGTGTTTTCGCCTTGTTACATGCGCATCGGAGTTTGAGGCAACCTCGTTTTCACTGCAGCCGTTGGGTGTGTATCCAGCATGTTCCGCCACGGTCAACCTGCCTAAATAACGTCGTAAAACGAAGACCAAGAAACAAACCATTACAACATCGGTACTCTCGGGGACAGAACCTGGAACAAAAACTTGCAGTATTTCACTCACGGCTACTAAGCTAGCGGGTATACAAAAAACGGCGTATTTATTGGCTTTCGTTTGCATAAGCAAGACGATAAAGCAGACATAGAATGCCAACTTCTTTGACACCGCCAAAATATTAAGGAGAACATTGCCCGCTAACGAACCTGAAAAAGGAAGCCAATTAAAGGGACTGGCTGACGTGCTGAATTCGAATGGGTAAAGACCGTTCCCTAGAATCGCACATCCCGTTAAAATCAAAAGAGCTTGAGTATTAAGTAAGCGACCAATACGCCACCAAATCGCTAATGCAAGCAAGCCACCCAGTAACGCGTCTAAATTAAGGTTGTTGCTCACCAAGAAAAACTTGAAGCATAAAATGGCTATCACCAGCTTTGCGTAAGCTCGAAGTGGTAAGTCTTTAAAAACAAATTGTTTTGACAGATAAAATACCAACAACCAAGAAACAACATTCTCGAAAACCCAGAACAGATCAACCTGCGGGCGCAGCAGAATCTGCTTAATGCTCTGTTTTAATTGCTCCATATCCAAGGAAGGGACAAAAGGGGCAAGCTTTATCAGCACGAGAGTGGCAATGGCAAAAGTCACCACTTTTTGTATAGGCGTTTCAACTTTGAAGCGAATGGAAAAATGACGTGAAAAGTAAAGGTACAACACCAAACCAATCATGTAACCAAGTACATTAAGTATGGCGTCTCCTCCCCAAGGAAGTCGACCATCAACCCAGAGCTGGCCAATTTGCACAGCGTAGGCAAAAGCAAATGTGGGCAATAAGGTTTTTAGTATTGCGTGTTTGGCAGAAGACGCTTTTAAAACGCTCGCAATTAGATAGCCATAGGGAATAAATAATACGATGTTTGATACTGCATCTGCCAGACCCGCCCTAAAGACGTTGAAATCGAGTAAGGCGAGTAAGTGAGCGTCTGATGGCGCTCCACTGGAAAAAGAGAAAGGATAAAAGGAGCCATATACAATAAGAAAGCAAACAAGACCGAACCAATGCTTCATTTTTCAGTCCCCAATTTCTTTTCGTCAATTACGCTGCGCATTACGCAACGCTCTCTCTACCTCATTTATATCGCTATTTTGATCCACTGCAAAAACGACAAAATAACCAGACACACTCTCGCCGATTAATCTCAAATAAATCTGATAGAGCTTCGCTTTAATTGAAGACGTAAATACCTTGCCATTCACTTCATACCATTGACTAAAACGTTGCTGCTGTCCTAAAGGGGAAGTCAATGTCGAAAACTGCAAGGTAACCTTCAACTCCTCAAAATAGACGGGCTGCGTCTCGATATTCAACAGGTTCCATTTCTCATGATCGTAGGCGCGATTAAGCCCGCTAACAAGTTCATTATTTCGTCCAGAAAACCAGGCTTTGTACATTGTACCCGAGCAAATATCACCTAATTCTACACCAACCTGCTCAAGTGTATCTGGCGAAGCAAGTTGAGGAGATAGGCCAATATTAGACGTCTCACACGTTTTATTCGGTTCAATAAGAGATGGCGACACCACGATATCTAGTTGCTGTTCAGATTGAATCTTCAATATCCATAGCCAACCTAGGCTTAGCGCCAAGATGCTATATGCCGCGAAAAATCCTCCCATCCTAAATCGCCAGTGATGAGTCGAATTAAATTTAGAATCATCGCTCATATCGTCGCGAAGTAATTCCCCTAACCCCAACAAACAAATAATGACGAACGCAAAGAAGAACCATCCATAAATGAGATGGTCAGCCCCTACGGCATGCTCCATATCTGAGAGATAACCGATGATGATGATACCAAATATTCTGACAATATTTGCCGCGATAGGTAAAATCAGCGAGATGACAACAAAACTGGCTTTTTTGAAAGTCGTTCTAAAATTGAGGTAGGCATAAACGCTGCCTATAACAAAACTCGCAATAAAAAAACTCACTCCTGAGCAGGCTTCCGCGACTAGGAAGCGCCCTTGGGGAATCTCTATGTAGAGCCCATTTCTATAAAGCGGTATACCTACCAACTGAAGAAGCGCAACTGAACCATCAGCCGCGATTTCTTGGAGGTATGGAATGAGTTCTTCACCAACAGGGACGCTGAAAAGCATGAACACCAAAGGAAACCATACTTTCATTGCCGCGGTATTGCCGATAACCGTCCAAACTAACAACGGCAATAACGAGAACGTAGCAACATGCATGAAAAGCTGAATATCACCAGCAATACCTACAATATACAAAAAACAAGCACCTGCGATAAATGGCAGGGGCAAGAGTGATGTTTCCCAAGGTGTAGAAAGTAAATGTTTTCTGTCTAGATAAAGTAGGTAAAAACTCCCCGGAACAATAAGAAAGCCATGATTAAAAATCTCATTACCCCACCAGATTGCGATAGCTGACGTAATGCCTTCGTAAGTAAACAACGCCCACAACGCGAGGAGTCCAACAATACTTACTAATTTTTTCATCGAAATTGACATGGCGTGAAGCGTCCTTGCAACTGCTTTACTTAATACCGTACGCGTCGCGCATGGACACCCAATTATAATCGTCAATCAGAGAAACGAGTTTGCCTTCCATTCTCGATAGATTGACATAATGTCTGAACTTAGATTTCCAGTTGGCTTGTTTAACTTTAGGTTGGTCGTTGTCTATTTCCCAAGGGTGGAAATAGAAACTGTATGGCGCACTCTCGTTTGCCATATAACGTTGTATACGTTTTTTTGACAACCAATAGGGGTAAAGACGAAAATATCCGCCGCCACCAATACCAACGTTCTGGTCACTTTTCTTGATAGTCGGAATAGGTATTTCAATGATGCCTTCTGGGCGTTCGTGTTTAAATCTGGGCCACTTAGGCACGCCATACAAATCGTGTTGGATTGGATACGTACTGGAGGAATATTTGAAGCCATTTGCCACAAGGACTTCATATACCCAAGTATTGGTATCATTAACTGAAAAACTAGGCGCCCTATACCCTAAAATAGCTTGCCCACTGATATCCTGAAGAATCTTCGTGCTTTCGCTGACATCTGCTTCAAACTCGGCTCTCGACATTGTCGTCGCACGCCTGTGGGCGAGTCCATGGCTGGCAATTTCATGCCCTTCGTCAACAATTCTTTTAATTACGTCAGGACAACGCTGGGCAACCCACGCTAGCGTAAAAAACGTCGATTTCACGCCCTTTTCTGCAAACAAATCCAGTAGTCTATGCGTGTTGTCGCCTACTCGTAGACTGATTGAATCCCAATCCTTTTTCTCGATTACCCCTTCAAAGGCAGAAACTTGGAAATAGTCTTCCACATCAACTGTCATTGCATTGAGTCGATTGTCTAATTTCATTCTATCGGCCCTTTCCAAACAGAACGACCTCAACGGTTCGGATTAGGATGAGAATATCCAACAATAAGCTTTGGTGTTTGACATAGTAGAGGTCAAATTTTAGTTTTTCCATTGAATCCTCCACACTCGCGCCATATGGGTAATTCAGTTGCGCCCAACCTGCTAGGCCAGGTTTTACGTTATGGCGCTGATTGTAGTAAGGCACTTCTTTGATGAGCTTTTCGACGAATTCAGGACGCTCGGGGCGTGGCCCAATAAACGACATTTCTCCTCGAAATACGTTGAGTAACTGGGGAAGTTCATCGATACGGTATTTGCGAATGAAATGACCAATTCGCGTAACGCGATCATCATTTTTAGAGGCCCACTTCGCACCGTCTTTTTCCGCATCTGGACGCATACTGCGAAATTTAATTATTTTGAATAGCTTGCCATTAAGACCAACGCGCTCTTGCTTGTAAAAGACGGAGACACCCGTCCTACGCCCGTCATCCAGCCAAATCAAAATACCCGTAATCATCATGAACGGCCACGCAAAGAATAAAACGAAAAAGGCAAGAAACGCGTTAATTGAGTAGTCCAATGCGTCGCGCAAATAGTTTTGAGAGTGAAAACCGTTTGAATAAATAACCCAACTTGGGTACATCAAATTCACGGCTATTTGCCCTGTTTCACGTTCCATGAAATCTAACAAGTCAGTGATCTCGATGCCACGTAATCGACAATCAAACAGGACGTCAATCGGCAATGTACCGCGTCGTTGGTCGCACGCAATGACTATTTCTTCTACTTCATTTTCGGTTATGAAATTTCTGAAATTTTCATCAACCTTGACGTGAATTACCTTTTCCTTGCGGATACCTTCCTCACGATTGTCTCCGGGAATCGGAACGAAACCAAGCAATTCGAACCCCAATCGGTCTACGTCTCGACGCATTCGTTTTTCGATGATGGAGGCGCGCTCACCCGCCCCCAGCACAACAAGACGAACCTTACCCAGTCCAAGAAGGCCGAGCTTGTTAGTGAAATAACGGAAGAACACCAAAGACACAATGTTGAGAGAAATCGCTACGGGTAAATAATAAGTGTGCATACTCAATTCTGAGAAAAGCGCACTAGTAACCACCTCGACAACAAAGTAGCTGATTCCCAAACTGACGAATATCCGTCTGATTATTCCGCGAAACGTTTCTCTGAGCTTAGCTTCATACAGACCTACAGATAAGCTGCAAACCAGCACAGCCAGTGTCAGCAGCAAAATGTTAATAGAAAGCTGTTCGATATTCGGCTGCTCAAAAACACCAAGCTGTACCAAAATAAAGCTGGTGATATACCCCACATAAGAAACGAGTAGTGCTTCTGTTACTACTAACGCATTAGAGCGTTTATTTTGTCTATTTTTTGCAACTGCCATACCGAGTTTTCTAGTCCATTACGGATGATTATTTTCAACGCTAAAATATCATATGATAAAAAAAACATTTGAGATAGACTATTTCCCGCTTATGGCGTTAAATAGCGAAATACTTTGGATAATGTTATAACTTAGAAATCAAAGTTTTGGTTAGTAGATTACAGGACTGAGTCTCATGAAGAATGTGCGCACTAGGGTTTTAGCGGCAACGCTTTTAGGTCTGTTAGCGGGCGGATGTAGTGTCAACACACTACCTGAAGCCACGACAAGAGCTTCCCTAACAACAGACGTTAACGATTATCAATACCTAATAGGACCCGGAGACAACCTGACAATATTTGTCTGGCGGAACCCTGAAATTTCAGGTTCGTTTTTGGTCAGACCCGATGGCAAAGTAACCACCTCTCTGGTTGAAGATTTAGATGTAGCGGGCAGAACGCCAACCATGCTAGCAAGAGAGATAGAAGAAGCGCTGTCAAAATACATCAACAACCCTCGCGTTACGGTCAGTGTCAACAACTTCGTTGGACCGTTAAGTGAACAAGTCCGTGTCATCGGTGAAGCGCTCAACCCAAGTGCAATTAACTATACCGAACACATGACATTGCTTGACCTCATGATTGCAGTCGGTGGCCTGACCGAATTTGCAAGCGGTAATAGCGCAAAACTGGTTCGAGTAGAGAATGGTCAAAAGGTTTCTTACGACTTGAGAATCGACGACTTGGTAAGAAAAGGCGACATTTCGAAGAACATCGACATGTTACCTGGCGATATCGTTATCATTCCAGAAGCTTGGTTCTAGACCGTTAGATAATAAAAAGAATTAAAACATGCAGGATTTTCAGCAAACGCTGCTCCAAGTACTCGACTACATTCGCGGTATCTGGATCAAAAAACGCTACGTTATTATTTGTTCTTGGCTGATCTGCCCAGTCGGATTTTTTTACGTTTCTACGTTGCCAGACGTTTACGAGTCTAATGCTCAAGTCTATGTCGATACACGTTCGGTCTTACAACCTTTGTTGAGAGGATTGGCGATTCAAACCGACCCACAACAAGAAATCGAAATGATGGCGAAAACGCTGTTAAGTAGAAGTAACGTCGAAATTATCGCCAGAGAGTCTGACTTAGACATCACAACCAACAGTGAAGAAGAGTTTGACGGTTTAGTACGAGGACTAACTAACTCGATTAAACTTCGGTCTACCGGTCGCGACAATATTTATCGTATTAGTTACGAAAACAAAGAAGCGGCCCTTGCTCAGACCGTTGTTCAGGAAACATTGGATTTGTTCGTCGAAGGTTCCTTGGGGAATAACCGACGAGATACGGACACCGCTGAACGCTTTATTAATGACCAGATTGCTGAATACGAATCTAGACTTGCCGAAGCGGAGCAACGGCTGGCAGACTTTAAACGCCAATACAGTGACATTTTGCCTGTCCAAGGTAGTTTCTATGCCAATCTACAGTCTTTAAATAGTGAACTTGAAAGAACACAGCTGCAAATAAAGCAGACGGAACAACAAGTAGAATCACTGCGCTCACAAATAACTAAACGTTCTCCTGCCAACTCCAGTGGTGTTGTTGAGGGTGATGACGCACCGGCATTGCGAACTCGTTATGACGACAGGATAAAATCGCTCGAAGAGCAACTCGATCAACTTAAATTGAGGTTTACCGATCTACACCCTGATGTTATCGAAACAAAGAGTGTACTCGACAACCTGGAGACGGCTCGACAGCGCGAAATCGATGCGTTCCTTAGCGAATCTACCGATGATAACTCTGCACCGATGAGCTCGCTAAACCAAGAAATAACCCTTGAGATCAGTCGATTGGGAGGGGAAGTTGCCTCTCTTAAAGTCCAGGAAGAAGACATCGAAGGTAAAATTGCAGAGCTTGAAGCGAAAATAGATCTTGTCCCTCAAGTTGAGGCTGAGTCTCAGGCATTGAATCGAGACTACGGTATCACAAAGCGCAAATACGAGGAGTTGCTGTCCAGGAGAGAGTCTGCTGATCTGTCTCGCCGAGCTGATGTTTCATCTGAAGATCTACAATTTAGAATTATTGAGCCTCCGTTGCTGCCAACCAAACCTTCTGGACCAAAGCGCATCTTGTTCTATAGTGCGTTTTTGGTGATAGGTTTCGGTGCAGGTATAGGCATCGCATTCTTGGTTAGTCAGTTAACACCTGTCTTGGTGCGGGCGAAGCAACTGTCAACCATTACGCCCTACCCTGTTTGGGGAGCGGTCAGTCATTTACACTTAGCCGATATAAAAAAGAAGAATCGTGGTCGTGTCTTCGTCTTTGTGCTCTCTTCTGGTTGTATTGTTGCTATGTACGCCGTATTGGTCGCAGCGGAGTTGTTCAATATCAGTTTGCTTGAGAGGTTTATTTAAATGAGCAATACAATAGAAAAGGCACTCCAGCGTCAAAAAGAAGCCAAAAGAAAACAGTTAGAGGAGCAAGCTGAACAGCAAGAGGCTGCGGCTTCGGCTCCTCCTGAAAAACTAGCCGAGCCAAGCATTGACGCCGAGTCCTCGGACACAGTTGAGTCAGCAACATCTGTTCGTGAAGACAAGCCCGAAATTAAGGATAACAAGGTTCCTTACGAGTTGAATTTGGATGAACTAGAGGAAAAGGGCCACGTATCTATTCGTTCAAAGCGCAGTCAAATAAACGAAGAATATAGAGAGATAAAACGAAAACTACTCGCTAACGCCTTTGGGGCGATATCTAAAACTCTCAACAACAGTAATATCATAATGGTAACAAGCGGACGTCCGTCGGAAGGAAAAACCTTTACCGCGTCCAATCTTGCACTCAGTATTGCCGCGGAACAGGATAAAACCGTTTTACTCGTCGATGCAGATGTACTTAAGCCAAACGTGTTAAATACATTACAGCTGGAAAAACGCCCAGGCCTGATGGAATATCTTGTCGGCGATGTTGAAGATGTAGCGGATGTAATTTATCCAACAAACATTGATAAGTTGAAAATTATTCCAGCGGGACGGTCACATCACTTATCAACTGAAATGTTGGCAAGCCAAAAAATGCATGAAACCGTAGATGAATTTGCTAACCGGTATTCAGACCGTATTGTCATCTTTGATACGCCACCACTGATTGGTATTAATGAATCAGCAATTCTCGCGAACTTCGCTGGACAAGCGGTTGTTGTGACTGAAGAAGGCAAATCCAAACTTTCTGATATCAAACATGCGGTTGAGCGTTTAAATCCCGATATGGCAATTGGCTTTGTCGTAAATAAATCAGTCAATAATGATGCCGACGGAACAGGGTATTATGGTTACTACTACGCTGAAAGAAACGAATAATAACGATAAAGCACATAGGCTATCCGGAATTTGCAAGGCAGTTTGTCTTGGTATTGTTCTGTTAAATTCATCTGCTATGGCAAATGAACTGCGCGTTACCGCATCGGTTAGTACTGACATTGTTACACAAAATTTGGATAGCCAGAATAACCCAAATAATACCGTCGAGGATGTTGATACGTTTCAGGTTATTCCGCAAGTCAACGCAGAATACCGAACGAGAACGTTTCAAGGTAGGTTGACGGGTAAATATAGTTATCTGGATAGAAAATTTGATGAAACCGATCGGACTGACAACTTTGGTGAGTATCAATACTCTGCCATTTGGTCCCCTATTGGCGAAGTATTGACACTTTCGGCAAACGGCGGTTTAAATTATCAAAACGTGTCAAACAATGGCGCACTGATTAATGATTTCTTACTTAACGGGGCCGAACTCGCTAAATCAAGAAACAACAACTATGCCGCCACATTGAGGATACCTAATACACCTTGGTTTCAGGCTCAAGGGACGCTGAGATATTCAGATACAAGAGCTGAAGAGTCCGAGTTTTTACCAAATTCAAACCTAAACAATGAGTCACTGTCAGCACAGGGGTCTATTAGAAACCCTGACGATGCTAATTACTTTTTTTGGCAAGTTGATGGTACATATCAAAAAACGCAGCGAACTCAACTGAATCAGGGTGACTTCATAACGCGTAGCGGACTTGGCGTATTTGATTGGCTCGTATTTGAAAATATCGCGTTGAACGCGACGATTAGACACGAAGCCAATCAGATTTCTGATACCGATAACGTGTTCTCTCAAGGTCGAGAGTTTAACAGTTATGGTGCAGGCCTAACGTATCGTCAGAGTGACAACCGATTTGTGACCTTAACCGTCAATACGAGTGAGTCAGCCATCGAGAGTAACGATGGCGATACCTTTATTGGCGTTCAAGTTAATTGGGCATTTTCTCCACGCACGGCGTTTTCAGGGGAATACGGTAAACGATTTTATGGTGACGCAGGCAGAGCGTCCCTCACTTACAATCGCAAACGCCTTCGCAGCCAAATTAGTTATAGTGAAGAGGTAACGAGTTTTTCAAGATTGGTGTCTAACCCTGAAAATCTTGGTGTCTTTGTCTGCAGCGACGGCATTGTGGATTTAAGTGCGTGCTTCCAACCAAGCTCTCTAGAGTATCAATTGCAAGCTGGTGAGGACTTTATCCAGTTTTCAACCGTTAGTACGGATATCAACGACGAAGTGGTACTTCGAAAGTCTCTGAATGCTCAACTAGGTTTTCAGGGTCGCCGAACTAACGTCTCTTTGTCAGCACAGCACGCACGCAATGAGTCTGTAGAGATAAGTCGCCAACAAAGAACATATAGCATCGGACTTCAAGCGTCATATCAGCTCGGGCGTCGAACTAGCTTAAGCAGTCAAGTAACGTATACGGACGTTAGCCAGCGCTCGGAAACATTGCTAAATGGAGACAACAAAAGTTGGTTAGGAAGTATCACGTTCACGAGAGATCTTGGACGCTCACTTTCTACTAATCTCAGTTTTCAATATACCGATCGAGATGGGGATTTAAACGTTGGGCTCGGCGTTCTGACCGACCGGCGAGTAAGCCTTGGCCTTACCTACCGATACGAATAAGGCGTGTTTACTTTTCGTTGTCTCACACAAAAAAGCAGGCTTTTGCCTGCTTTTTTGTTATCCATTAACTACGCCTAATCGT
>CAWUJV010000023.1:0-55003 GCA_963922845.1 uncultured Alteromonas sp. | reverse complement strand
CAGCGGTCTCCAAAACCGATGGTTGGGGGTTCGAGTCCCTCCACCCCTGCCAAAACGCTTTCTTTTGAGGTAACATTCTTCGTTATCACATTTCAAAAAACGCATCATGACACTTTCTCAAACACAAATTGCATCGCTTCAGCAAATGGGTATCACCGTTTGGCAAGACAAAAACAGTGCATCTGCGAGTCGTCAAAACACACAAGATCAACCCGCGGTTGAGCCGCCACGACCTAAAACGGTCACGGCCGCTCAAGGATTGGCAAATTTGCGTGCCGCGCTGGGCGAGTCGCCATCATCTACTGAAGCGACCAAACCAGAAGCATTGACTACCAGTCAACCTGTCGGCACTCCGTTAATTGAGAAAAAAAATGACTCCACCGTTTTCAACGATGTGTTTCTTGCATTGGAGTCAGTTATTGGAAAAGAAGTTGAGCAGACGCGCTGGATTGACTCCAGTGATGTGAGTGCGACTAAGGCACAGTTATCTTTTACCTTGCCGCTAACCGCCGAACACAAACAACGCTTGTGGGCGGCGATGAGTCAATTGTAGTTATGCATATTGCCCCTCTTGTCGGTGGAACGTCTGTCTCTGCTCGCGCCTACGACATTCACACACAAGCGCATGTTAAACCTTGGACGTTTAGTGCTTTTGAGGACTGCTTTACCAAACCCTATAACGCGATTGTGGCGATAGCTGAGTCTGAAAATACAGATTCAGTATTGGGGTTTGCGATTCTGCTGACGGTTGTAGATGAAATGACCCTGATGGACATTGCGGTCGATCAAGTCGTCAGAGGCAAAGGCATCGGGCAGGCTTTGTTAAACGAGGTTATCGCTCAAGCAAGCGCAACTAACATCGCAATGCTATGGCTTGAAGTCAGGGCCAGTAATCACGTCGCGATCGACTTGTATAAAAAATCTGGGTTCAAATCGATAGAAATTCGAAAAGGGTACTACGACTCGAACAATGGTAAGGAAGACGCGATCATAATGTGTCTCAATATCAAGAGTTAGTCGTATAGTCTCTTCAACCTCACAGTCGTCAGTAAAAACGTTCTTTCTAGCGATGGCATTGATTGTCAGTTGACATTTTTGGGAAACGCTTACATTGTTAATCAGAGCCTATTGATATGAGCAGATTGCTTTAAGCTGATCGGCGTCAACATTGACTTTTGTTGATGATTACACCACTGCGAGAGCGAATTCTAGCTGGGGCAAACCCATAGCTAAAACAATGTATCATAAAGACCAGGTCATCCTATTGCTATTGAGTCGCAAGTCATAGCCAAAAGTAGCGGTGATGACGTTATTAACAAGGATGTTTTATTTTGAGTAGTCGCTACCCACTAAATATATCCGCAAGCCAACTGTCCGAACTCATTGGTGATATCTATTACGCCGTTTCATCGGCCAATTGGGAAAGAGTATTGAACAATTTTGCGAACTACACTAACGCTAACAAAGCGTTTTGTATGCTTGCTAAATTGGGCGAGCCATTACCTGCGTTACTCGAGTTTAGCGCTAAGAAAATTTACCCACAAGAAGCTTACCTAGACTATCAATCGAGACCTTTCGAAGATCCCTTTTTCGATGCAATAAAGGATATGTGTGAAGGTGACGCTCTTTATCTAAACGATCTAATCGATATTAACGAGTATGTCGAAACGGAATACTATCAGTCAATTTTCAAGCCTCTAGAGTGTCACTATGCGATCGGTGGGATTTTATGCCGCGATGGCATTCACGAATCTTATTTTGCCGTTCATCGGGGAGTTGATGAACAGCCATTTTCCGAGAAAGACATGAATTTGGTGCATCTGATTATTCCACATTTCCGCAACGCAATGCGGATGTACAAAGAGCTCAAAATGTACAAGGACTACGTTTCGATAAGTGATGGCATTATCGAACAATCTAACAATGCGATGTTGGTTCTGGATACTGATATGAACGTTGTTAAATACAATTCGGTTGCAGAGCGAATAATTGATGATTCACCACTTTTTAGTCTGGACTCAGCCGGATTTCGGATTCACCACTCTGTTTATCAGGCCCAATTCGCAGCAGCCATCGACCAGTGCTCAAATCTCGCTTTTCAGCATATTAGTTCTCATAGTCGTATTGTTATTGAGCATGAAAACGTACCTCTAGCCGTGATTACGGTGTCTCCCATCCAATATCGAGAGCAAGCGTTGAGATGCTTAGCTATGATTGAACTCATTCAACGAATGCCTTGGCAAACGATTAAACGCTGTTATCGCCTAACTGAGAAAGAATTGTCGCTATTGGAGCACCTATACAAAGGTATTTCACTCAAGGTGTTTGCTGAACAAAATGGCACGAGTTACAACACGCAAAGGGTGCATTTGCAGAATGTGTTTAAAAAACTCAATGTTTGCTCTCAAACTGAGTTGATGATACTCCTGAATACGTTCAAATAGTCTAGATGGGCTTAGAGAGGACTGTGTGTCGATACCTGAAATCAATATTAGTCACGCTGAATTTTCCGAATTGATTGAAACCATATATCAAGCCCCTGCGAAAAACGATTGGGCAAGCGTTTTTAATCGGATAATGGACTATACCTACTCGAACAAGGTATTTTGGTATTTTACTGATATCGAAAAACAAACAGTACTTTTATCAGAATTTTCGATGAAGTTTGCAGTCTCACCAGACATTATCAACAAATTCTTTTCACGCTATGAACAAGACCCTTACTATCAAGTTACCAAAGGCTTGGTTGAAGGCGAAGCAAGGTTTCTCAACCAACATTTCGACTTGTCGCGTTGTGAAAACAGTGAATTTTATCAAAGTATCTTGGTTCCAATGGACTCAGGCCAAGCGATCGCTGGCGTAATGAACCGAGATGCTGACTTTGAGGCGTTATTTGCGATAAATCGAGGGTTTGCAGACCCTCAATATACTCAGCAAGATATCAATCTCGTTTCGCTGTTAACGCCTCATCTTCATCGCTCCATGCATTTATTCAGAGAGCTTGAGCTCTATAAAGACTATGCTTCGATGAATAAATCGATATTAGACCAATCCCAAAAAGGGATAATCGTATGCGATCAAGGTGCGAATATTCTACTCGCAAATCGCTTCACTGAAACGGTATTCGAGGAGGTACCGGAGTTGACTGAAGAGGGAGGCAAGCTTGTATGCTTGAACGACGAATACGCTGATAAACTCAATAACCTTATTCATGCTCATGCCGGTATCAATATTGATGGGTTAACCGCACAACACTCCATAGTACTTTCAAGCCATACAAATCAAGATGTGTTAATTGGCTTTTCTCCTTTGAGCGAATCGAATGAACTGAATACGTTTGGTAAAAGTTGCTGCGTTATCAGTATTAAATTGCAAAATGCAATAAAATGGCATGATATCCAACGTGCATTCTCTCTTACTGACAGGGAAGTAGAGGTTCTCGGGCAAGTATATCGAAAGACAACGTTATCTAAGATTGCAGATGATTTAGGTATCACTTACCAAACGGTGAGAAACCACATGCAAAACATTTATTCGAAATGTGCCGTCCATTCTCAATCCGCGCTCATGATAAAACTGAGCGCATTTCAATAATCGCTGTGCATTGACCTCAACTTATTCTCTTTAAACCACGATTTGTGTCGGATTTCTATACGCTTTCGACAAGTTGATTTTAAGGTGAAACTCTTTTTTTTCTAGATTTAATAATGCCTTAACTGAGTGCTGAACTTTCTCTAATCCAAATGTACTAGCTGTGTTTTTTTACGGGAATAGACAGGTTTCAACCAGTGTGCTGTCAAAACTGTTTGTTTTTTATGCACTTGTTGGCGGCTTTTATAATTATACGTAGCCTTATTTATTTAACGTTATGATATTTATAAAGTTTTACTTTTTGGCGTAGTAATTGATAACGGGGTTGATAGGAATTTCACTCAACAACAGAAGGGATGCAGCTATGTATTCAATTACCCCCTTTATTAACGCTAGAACAAACAGAACGAGTCAATACATTCTCTTCGTAAGCATTTCACTGCTTATGATGGTCAGTATTTCTGTCAACGCCGCTTTAATCAATCGAGGCGGGGGTATGATTTATGATGACGTACTAGATGTTACCTGGCTACAAGATGCAAACTATATGCAAACCAGCGGTTATGATTTAGATGGTTTTGGAAATCATAATGCAGTGAGTACTTGGGCCGCAAATTTAGAATTTAGAGGCTATAGTGATTGGCGACTGCCATCAATTAAACCGCGCTCGGGAGGCGCCGTTTATGATTGGAGCTTCTCATTTAATGGCGCTTCAGATAGAGGGTTTAACAACAGCAGTCAGCTGAGCGAACTTGGTTATATGTTTTACCAAAACCTTGGCAATGTTTCGTATTTTAGTAGCGCCGGAGTAGGGCCTCAACCCGGTTCAGATTCAGTGAATACCAGTTTTGTTGACGGCGCGACTGGTGAGCTATTTAGTTTTACCAATTTAAACCTAACGTATTGGGCTCAGGAAAGAGACAATCCATTTTTAAATGCGGGCTGGGCGTTTAATTTTAGAACTCACTCTGGTATTGCCACGGGTGAGCAACAAATCCATGGGACAGCTGCTGGATTAGCTGGTTGGGCTGTACGAGACGGCGATTCCTTTTTTGCCTCGCCACCGCCGCCAAGTTCGGGCTCTAACGATGTGCCTGCACCATCGACAAGATTGGTACTTTTTACTGCGATTTTTCTACTGCTCGCACGCAGTTTTAGAAAATAAGTTGCGTTGCCGAACGAATTAAACGCTTGGGTAAACAAGAAACGGATTGTGACGAGTGTATAAGACGCCGACATTCAGGCATCAACACTTCAACAAGTAGTGTCAGGTAACACCCGTATTACGTCTTTTCATTTCAGATAGAACACTTTTCTCTCCTTTCCATTCATTGCCGTCAATGAATGGAAAGCCTCGCAGAATTTCGATAGAATACCGCGCCTTTTGTCACCGTTTGGCAAAGGGTCATTTATACTAGTTATCATTTTTCGGCGAATTTGAGGGTTTATTGTTTTATGAGTGGTAGCATTTTTTCTGGCGAAATTAACAAAAGGCGCACCTTTGCTATCATTTCGCACCCGGATGCCGGTAAAACGACGATTACTGAAAAGGTGCTTCTTTACGGAAACGCGTTGCAGACAGCGGGCACTGTAAAGGGCAAAAAGTCAGGTCAACACGCTAAGTCTGACTGGATGGAGATGGAAAAAGAACGGGGTATCTCAGTGACAACCTCAGTCATGCAGTTTCCATACGGTGATAACCTCGTCAATTTGCTTGATACGCCTGGACACGAAGACTTCTCTGAAGATACTTATCGAACTTTGACCGCGGTAGACTCCTGTTTGATGGTTATCGACGCCGCAAAAGGTGTCGAGGATAGAACCCGCAAATTAATGGAAGTCACGCGTTTACGTGACACGCCAATTGTAACGTTCATGAATAAATTGGACCGAGATATTCGCGATCCAATGGAATTGCTCGACGAAGTCGAAACCGAACTGAATATCATGTGTGCGCCAATTACCTGGCCAATCGGCTGTGGTAAGGAATTCAAGGGGGTGTATCACCTTCATCGAGACGAGACTATTTTGTACCAAACGGGCCAAGGGCATCATATTCAGGACGTTAGAATAATCAAAGGTCTTGATAACCCTGAGCTTGATGAAGCGATTGGCAGTGGTCTGGTGGAACAGTTGCGTGATGAGCTGGAACTAGTTATGGGCGCGTCAAATGAATTTGACCATGAAATGTTTTTAGAAGGCGAACTGACACCGGTTTTCTTCGGCACCGCATTGGGTAACTTTGGTGTCGATCACATGCTTGATGGTCTAGTCGAGTGGGCGCCTGCTCCACAGGGGCGCGAGACCGAAAATGGCAGAATAGAAGCCGAAGACAAAGGATTCAGCGGGTTTGTTTTTAAGATTCAAGCCAATATGGATCCTAAACACCGAGATCGCATTGCATTTTGTCGAATTGTGTCCGGTAAATACGAAAAAGGCATGAAGATGCGCCATTCTCGTATCGGCAAGGATATCCGTATCTCAGATGCACTAACCTTTCTCGCGGGCGACCGAGCTCTGTTAGAAGAAGCGTATGCGGGTGATATTATAGGGTTGCACAATCACGGCACCATTCGTATCGGTGATACGTTTACGTCGGGCGATGCATTCCGTTTCTCAGGTATTCCAAACTTTGCGCCTGAATTGTTTAAACGAATTCGCTTGAAAGATCCGTTAAAACAAAAACAATTGCTCAAAGGCTTAATTCAGCTGTCCGAAGAAGGGGCGGTTCAGGTATTTAGACCTCTTGCTAACAATGATTTGATTGTAGGGGCAGTTGGTGTATTGCAGTTCGATGTGGTTGTTGCGCGTCTTAAAGCTGAATACAACGTTGATGCTTTGTACGAGCACGTCAATGTTGCAACAGCTCGATGGGTGTATGGCGATGACAAAAAACTCGACGAATTCCGACGAAAAGCCGATGTAAACTTGGCGCTAGATGGTGGCGATAATCTTACTTACATAGCGCCTACCATGGTTAACTTGCAGCTAGCGCAAGAGCGATACCCTGATATTGAATTTACCAAAACGCGTGAACATTAAGACAGCATTATTATGAATATACACTCTCTATTAGTAAGTCGATTTTCTCAAGCACTAGAAGAGATGGGCGTGACAAACGCGCCAGTTCCTGTGTCACGCAGTGCACGACCTGAATTCGGTGAATACCAATTCAACGGCGCCATGGCACTGGCGAAACAACTTAAACAAAAGCCCAGAGATATTGCTGATAACATTCTATCGGTAGTCAATTTAGACGACATCGCAGCCAAGTTAGAGGTGGCGGGGCCGGGCTTTATCAACATTCATTTGAGCGATGAATGGTTAGCGAATCAATGTGCAGTAGCGTTAAGTGATAACCGCTTGGGCATCACTAAAGACGTGCCCAACACCGTGGTGGTGGATTACTCATCACCCAACCTCGCGAAAGAAATGCACGTAGGGCACCTAAGAACGACCATTATTGGTGATGCGGTAGTAAAAACACTGGAGTTTTTAGGTCACAACGTTATTCGACAAAACCATATGGGCGATTGGGGAACACAGTTTGGCATGTTGCTCGCGCACCTAAATGACAAATTGGCAGAGAATGCGGTGGCAGAAACCGCATTGTCAGATCTCGAAGATTTCTATCGGGAAGCCAAAGTGCGTTTTGACGAAGAAGATGGGTTTGCTGATCGCGCCCGCGAATACGTCGTCAAACTTCAAGGTGGTGACGCGCAGTGTATGACGCTGTGGCATCAATTTATTGACGTATCAATTGCACATAGCGAAGAGGTGTACAGTAAGCTCAATGTCAGTTTGACGCGAGACGATATCAAGGGTGAGTCAGCATATAACGACGACCTTGCTAGCGTTATTGCCGATTTACAAGCATCTGGTCTGGCTGTAGAAGACCAAGGTGCCCAAGTTGTCTTTATTCCTGAGTTGGCGGACAAAGAAGGCAATCCTGCAGTTTATATCGTACAAAAGTCAGGAGGTGGTTACTTGTATGCTACTACCGACTTGGCGGCAATCCGGTACAGAAACAAAGTGCTAGGCGCGGACCGAACGCTTATTTTGACTGACGCGAGACAGGCTCTCCACTTTAAGCAAACCGAAATCGTAGCGCGCAAAGCCGGCTTTATCGAAGAAAACCAAACCTACGAACATTGCCCGTTTGGGATGATGCTAGGGAGCGATGGTAAGCCATTTAAGACACGCTCTGGCGGCACAGTGAAACTTGTGGAGTTGTTAGATGAAGCTGTTGAAAGAGCGGGAGCCTTGATTGCGCAGCGTAGTACGGATTTAACCGATGAAGAGCGAGTAGAGGTCGCTAAAAAAGTCGGTATTGGTGCGGTTAAGTATGCTGACTTGAGTAAAAACAGAACAACTGACTACATGTTCAGTTGGGATAGTATGCTGAGTTTTGAGGGAAATACTGCCCCGTATTTGCAATACGCTTACACGCGAATTCAAAGTATTTTTAGAAAAGCGGACGTTGATGTAAAAACCTTGTCCAGTAATATCATCATTGAGGCGGGTCAAGAGCACACGTTAGCTGTACAGTTGCTTCAATTCGAAGAAGTGGTGGGAGCCGTGTCTCGTGACGGTACACCACATGTGCTTTGCGCATACTTGTATGAACTGGCAAGTGCGTTTATGTCGTTCTACGAGGCATGCCCGATTTTGAAAGATGACGTACCGCCAGCAAGCCGAGCAAGCCGTTTAGCACTGGCATCACTGACAGCCAACGGGCTGAAATTAGGCCTTGATTTGTTGGGTATTGATACCCTCGACAAGATGTAAAGAGAAAGCCCGCAGTAGCGGGCTTTCTTTTAAGTAGCGTTTAACAATCGACTATTGTTCAAAATAAAAGAAATTGAGTTTGTTACCGTCTAAATCGCGAAAGTATGCAGCATAAAAGTTGTCACCTCTTGGCCCGGGCTCGCCTTCATCTGTGGCGCCAAGTGACATCGCTTTGGCGTACAAATTGTCCACTTTTTCTTTGCTGTCGACTTGCAATGCCACCATTACACCATTTCCTACTGATGCTGCCTGCCCATCAAATGGCCTTGTAATCGAAACGGCGGGTTGATCAGGGGCGGTTGCCCATGCAATGAAGGTATCGTCTTCCATAAAGCGCGTTGCATTGAGCTCGCCAAGTAAGGCGTCATAAAAGGCGGCGCCAGCTGCAAGATCGTTTGTTCCAAGTGTCACGTAACCAATCATAATCCATCCTCTTTGTGTAGGTGAATATTTACTCTAGTCTATTGCTGTATGTTTGTACAGTATTTTAGTTTTCGCTCATATAGCTCGATAGTTGGTCTACGTGATCTTTGGTCTCGTCAATCAAAGCACTGATTTCACCCGCTGACTCAGTTGTTCGTAATGCCAAATTTCGCACTTCTTCGGCTACCACAGCGAATCCACGGCCAGCCTCGCCAGCACGGGCCGATTCAATCGCTGCATTGAGTGCCAGTAAGTTAGTTTGATCAGAAATACCATTGATCGTTTGAATGATGCTGCTTATGCGATCGAGTACCTGCGACATGGCACCGTGAGTCTTAGAAATCACGGCATTTCGTTCCGACGCATCAGAGCCATACAATAAAATCTTATCGAGTTGGCCTTCTGAATCGACAACGGGAGAAAGGGCGACGTCAAATCTCACTTGGAGATTATTGGCAACCTCAACAGAGAGTTCCGTTCTTAAGCTACTTCCTTGGTTTAGGGTGTCCCATTGTTCCTTAGTGAGATAACTGCTCAGACTATTGACGTACTTTTGAAGTTCCTCAAACGACTCACAATGACAACACGATAATGTCATTGGATTTGCCAAGGTTAGATTGCCGCTGGGTGAAAATTCCATTACGGCATTACTTTCGCCAATAGCATGAAGGCGAATGTCATTTTCCAGTGCCTTGCGTTTGGTTTGGTCAATATTGGCTTGAATAGAGATAAACTTAACGACACTGCCGTGACTATCGAATACCGGGTTAATGGCAAGGCTTATCCAATACGCATTACCTTGTTTGTCGTAATTTAAAATTTCGTCATAAAACGGGCGACGTTGTTTTAGATTCTCGCTGATTCTCGCCACGGTTTGTGGATCGGTATGCTTGCCCTGAAGGACCTTGCCCGGGATTTGCCCGCGCACTTCTTCAATGGTGTAGCCCGTTAGCCGGCTAAACCCAGGATTGACGTATTCGATTTTACCGGCGGCATCGGTGATGATAACGGAGTTATCCGTTTCATTGGCGACAAGACTGAGCATGGCAAATTCTTGTTGTTGGATCTTGACGTCATTGATGTCTTTCACAAATGCGGTGTACATGATTTTATCTGCAAGTTGCACTTTGGATAATGACAAATTGGCCCATAACACTCGGCCATCAAACGTCTCAAGTTGAATATCCCGGGACGTGCCCACAATCTTGTCATTGCCCGTGGTGCGATTGGCATTAACAAAACTATCGTGCTGGCTTTGAATGCCCTTGGGGACCAGCATTTTGACGTTGTTACCTAACACTTTATCTCTTGATATCGCCCATAACTGCTCGGCAGCACGATTGAAAAAAATGACGTTGTTGTGCTCGTCTATAGTAATGACTGCATCGATGCATTGTTCGAGCGTTTGGTCAATTCGCTCGGCATTTTCTTTCTCGGCAGAGATATCTTTTACAAAGGCTGTGTAGCTAATCTTGTCGCCTACACGGACGCGAGACAACGATAAATTACACCAAATCTTCTTGCCGCTCTTTGTTTCCAGTTCTATATCGCGGGACGTACCCACGATTTTATCTTGGCCCGTCCTGCGGTTGCGATTGACGTATTCATCGTGATTGGGCTGAATTGACCTAGGCACTAACATCTTTACATTGTTGCCAATCACTTCATTGGCTGAATACCCCCACAAACGTTCAGCTGCTGCATTAAAAAATGTCACGCGGTTGTTTTCGTCTATACTCACTACCGCATCAATACATTGCTCTAATACACTGGTTTGCTGGTTGCCTGCGTTGTTAAACCATTTTGAAAACATTATCGTTATATCCTGTAGACCTTGGTTTCCACTTATCAGTTTGATTTATGCTGGAAAACCTTGAGCTAGGGTTGGTAAACCGTTGATAATAAAGCGTAGACGACAGTGAGCTATTTAGCGTAGTCAATCAGAACAATAGGACAAATAAATGACTAAAATTCTTGCTTTTTCAGGCAGTACCCGCGAAGGATCCTTTAACCAAGCTATCGTAACCGTTGCCGCTCAGGGGGCAAAAGACGCGGGCGCCGAGGTGACCTTAGTCAATTTAGCTGATTTTGAGATGCCTATCTTTAACGAAGACGAGGAAGCGAAAAATGGCATTCCTGAACAAGCGCAAGCGTTCAAAGAACTGTTGATGAGTCACGACGGCTTTCTTATTGCTTCTCCCGAGTACAACAGCAGTTATCCTGCCGTGTTAAAAAATGCGATTGACTGGGCCAGCAGAAAGCAAGGTGAAGAAGCGATTCTAGCCGCGTACAAGGGTAAAGTGGCAGGCATTATGGCCGCGTCTCCTGGTGGTTTAGGTGGTATGCGTGTATTAGTGACGTTGCGCATGTTACTTGAGAACCTCGGTGTTATTGTTATGCCTAATCAACGCTCGGTCGCCAAAGTAGGTGGCTTAGTAGGAGACGATGGTGCCGTGAATGATGAAACGACAATAAAGCAATTGAAAAAACTCGGCGCCGATTTGGTAGCGTTGACTGGAAAAATTAACGCCTAGTTAACCGTCGCTACGGGAGATGCACAAGTCGTCTCCCAGTATTTCACTGATTGCGCCAGCTATATGATAAACAGTGACTATTTATCCCACATTCATCTATCAAAATTGCCCTAAATTCGTTACTATCCCGCCTCTTGTCGAGATATAAGTAAAAAGCACTATGTTTGAAATTAATCCCGTGCAAAATGCGATAGCTGATATTCGAGAGCGCACAGCATCGCTTAGGGGGTATCTTTGACTTTGATGTCAAAAAAGAGCGCTTAGAAGAAGTTAATCGAGAATTAGAAAGTCCTGAGGTTTGGAATGAACCAGAACGCGCTCAGGCACTTGGCAAAGAAAAAGTCGCACTAGAGCAAGTCGTTGAGACTATCGAGAAGCTCGAAGCGGGTGCGGAAGACGTCGAGGGTTTGCTTGAGCTTGCCGTTGAGGCAGAAGATCAAGAGACATTTGATGATGCCCAGAGTGAATTAAATGACTTGACGGCACAACTCGAGCAACTAGAGTTTCGCCGAATGTTTTCAGGTCCCAATGACACCTGTGATTGTTATATCGATATACAATCGGGTTCTGGCGGTACTGAAGCTCAGGATTGGGCAAATATGCTGCTGCGTATGTACCTTCGTTGGGGTGAAGCTCATGGGTTTAAAACCGAACTGATCGAAGTCTCTGAGGGCGAGGTCGCAGGCATTAAAAGTGCGACCATCCGTTTTGAGGGCGAATATGCGTTTGGTTGGCTGAGAACGGAAACAGGGGTGCACCGTTTAGTGCGTAAGTCTCCCTTTGACTCTGGTAACAGACGCCATACCTCTTTCTCATCGGCGTTTGTCTACCCTGAAATCGACGACAATATCGATATCGACATCAATCCTGCTGATTTGCGAATCGATACATATCGCGCATCAGGCGCTGGTGGACAGCACGTAAACCGTACAGATTCGGCAGTGCGTATTACGCACGAACCGACTGGCATCGTCGTGCAATGTCAAAATGATAGGTCACAACATAAAAACAAAGACCAAGCGATGAAGCAGCTCAAAGCGAAACTTTATGAGTTTGAGTTGCAAAAACAAAATGCTGAAAAACAGGCCCTCGAAGACAGCAAATCTGATATCGGATGGGGCAGCCAGATTCGCTCCTATGTACTCGACGACTCGAGAATTAAAGATTTGCGTACTGGTGTTGAAAACAGAAATACGCAATCTGTTTTAGACGGTGATTTAGATAGATTTATTGAAGCCAGCCTGAAATCAGGTCTGTAGGCAATCAACAAAAGTGAAAGGTTTATGACTGACCAACAACTGGATGAAAACAAATTAATCGCTGAGCGACGTGCTAAGCTGAATGCGATTCGTGAAAACTGCCGCGCGAACGGCTTTCCAAATAGTTTTCGCCGTGAAAACTACGCGCAAGAATTACAAGCACAGTATGGTGAACTTGAAAAAGATACCCTAGTTGAACAAGACAACAAGGTCAGTATCGCTGGGCGTATTATGGCCAAACGCGGTCCTTTCTTGTTGTTGCAAGATATGACGGGGCGAATTCAGGCCTATGCTGACAAAGACACGCAGAAAGCGCTAAAAGCGCAATATGGCGCGCTGGATATAGGCGACATTATCGGCGTATCAGGTGCACTGCACAAATCGGGTAAAGGCGATTTATACGTGAATATGGAACAGTACGAACTGTTGACCAAATCTTTGCGCCCATTACCTGAAAAATTCCATGGCCTAGCGGACCAAGAAACCAAGTATCGTCAGCGCTATGTTGACTTGATCACCAGTGAGAAGACGCGTGAAACGTTTGTCGTGCGCAGTAAAATTGTCAACGGCATTCGCAACTATCTAAGCCAGCGCGACTTTATTGAAGTAGAAACGCCGATGTTGCAGGTTATTCCTGGTGGTGCGACTGCTCGTCCGTTTGTGACGCATCACAATGCGCTCGATATCGATATGTATTTGCGTATCGCACCTGAATTGTATCTGAAGCGTTTGGTTGTAGGTGGTTTCGAGCGGGTGTTCGAAATTAACCGAAACTTCAGAAATGAAGGATTGTCAACACGCCACAATCCAGAGTTCACAATGCTGGAATTCTATCAAGCATATGCCGATTATAACGACTTGATGAACCTGACCGAAGATATGTTGCGCACTTTGGCTGAGGACATTCTTGGTACAACTGAAATTGTTAATACTGTGAAAGATGCTGAGGGTAACGTACAGCAAGAAATTCACTATGATTTTGGTAAACCATTTGACCGCTTGAGCATGGGCGAAGCTATCCTGAAGTATTGGCCTGAGGCCAATGAAACGGCGATTCGCGATCCTGAAGCTCACCTTGACGAGTTGAAGGCGATGGCGAAACAGCTTCATATCAAAGAGCCAGAAGTAGACGGTATCTGGGGCGCGGGTAAATACCTCTGTGAGATTTTTGAAGCGACAGCTGAAGAGAAACTTGAGCAACCTACCTTCATCACGGAATATCCATGGGAAGTGTCACCGCTTGCAAGACGTAACGATGAGAATCCATTTATCACCGATCGTTTTGAGTTCTTTGTCGGTGGCCGTGAGTTAGCCAATGGGTTCAGCGAGCTCAACGACGCCGAAGATCAAGCGGCTCGCTTCCGCAAGCAGGTTGAAGAAAAAGATGCGGGTGATGACGAAGCCATGCACTTTGATGAAGACTATATTCGCGCATTAGAGTATGGTCTGCCGCCAACAGCCGGCGAGGGCATCGGTATCGATAGACTAGCGATGTTGTTTACCGACAGTTCAACAATCAAAGATGTTATCTTGTTCCCGCACATGAAGCCGCAGGATCAAGAATAATCAGATAGGCTTTGTATCTTGTCTAATAGAGAGGCATTGGTGGTAACATCGATGCCTTTTTTGTTTCCTCTTTGCACAATATAACCCGTAATCGCTTCGATTTCGGTTTGCCGCTTCGCCGCTAAATCTCGATTCATGCTCGAGTAATTCTCAGCTGTTGCTGTTACAACGCTGTGTACTGAGGCGATCGCAGTGTCTGCGTCGAGCGTAATTCCCTCACTTTGTGCAACCTCACAGACTTCTCTGCAAATTGCGGCTAGCGTCGTTCGATAATCGGGGGCGTTTAGGCCGCCATTTTTGATTTGGTGAATGGCGGTCAAGGGGTTAATTGCCGCATTGATGACGAGCTTCTGCCACAACGCCATTTTTACATTTGAGTTCGACTCCGTTGGTGTGAACGCCAATGAAAGCAACGACGCGATATTGTCACTGCAATCGGCTGCCGAAGAGAGCCAAGACAAGCCCACCGTTGTATTACCTGTTCCCGTGTGCCTGACGGTTGTGTCACAGACCCGCAATGCGCCATGACTCGTTGTGGCCAAAAATACAGGTTGTGCGGCGCCTAGGATATCCAACGCCGTTTCTGCGCCACCCATGCCATTGTGTAGCAGGACTATTTTGGTATGGGGCGACAGCCAGGGCTTTAAACGTGTGAGTGCACTATGTATCTGATGCGCTTTGAGCGGCAGGAATATAACGGCATCGTTACAGAATTTGTTTTGTTGCTGCCAACAAGAGGTCGATAGTTTCACTATGTTGTTATTTGGCGCTTCGACGACTGATGTGGGGAGCTTGTCTTCTCGCATAATCCACTGATAATCGAAATTCGCACTTGAGAACCCAGATGCGAGTAAGCTGCCAATCGCACCACTTCCAACAATAAATAACGGCGGCGAGGCGTTAGGTAGCATTACTTGACCCTTTTACGTTTGGCCAACAAAAGTCGTCTGGGTTGCCGTTTTGACCAAGCCATCGCTGAAAATCGGGCGATGTGAAGTGATCGCCTTGGTCGGGTATTTGGCGCACAGTGATAGGGGCGTCGTCATAAACAAACGAAAGCTGATAAGCATGTAAGTAAAGGCGATCCGCTGATTCGCCACCATAGTGCTCATCGCCGAGGATGGCACAACCATTACTTTTCATCGCGACTCTTATTTGATGGGTTTTTCCTGTCAGTGGACGCACCATGGCTGCGCGCAATCCTGGTGTCAAACCTATCGAAAAAAATTGCGTAACAGCAGGATTATCCATTGATTTGAGTAGTTGGTGCTGTCCACGTCTGCGATTTTTCATATCGCCAGCGATCGTGCCTTGTTTTTTCTTTGGCTTGCCCTTGGTGATGGCGATGTAGTTTTTCTGGATTTGTTTTTTTTCAAACAAATCGCCAAATACTGCAGCGCTTTGTGATGATTTAGCAAGGATAAGTAATCCAGAGGTCGGCGTATCTAAACGATGACAGGGCAATAATGTGTTATAGCCTGTCATGTGCTTGGTTAGAGTAACGATCCCTTCGTCGGTATCATGCATTGGCACGCCGGCCGGTTTGTCTACGATCACAAATGCGTCGTGATCAAAACAGAGGATAGGCGCTCGCGTCATGGTAATTGGTTGACGAGATCAATCGCAATACCGTAGTCCAGTTCATCGACGGCCTCTTGAATCGCGCTTTTCGCCCCAGCGTCATCGCTAATTTGGTTCAGCCATTCGTCAAGTTTCTCGGGAGGAATAAATTCATTAGCCTGTAGTGCGGACAAAATCGCCGTTTTACTCGCCTCACTGTCTTGCTGCTGTGGTTGCACTTGCGGGACGCTCGCTGCGGCATCGGATAATTGTTGCTCAGAGCTCAACGCGTCAATGGTTGCAATCGTTTCATTTAATATGTCGACAAAGTGTGGAAAGTTCGCTGGCAAACGCTGTTGCTCTTTAATATCACCTTCAAGGGCTTTGCAACTGGCATGAAGTGCAACGCAACCCAAATTACCAGCAACGCCTTTTAACGTATGGACCAGTACCCTGGCGTCTTCCCACGCGTTGGCTTCGATTAAAGCGCTGAGTTTTTGCTGAGTTTGGCGGTATTCATCGACAAACTTTCTTAAAAGTGTGAGTAAAAGGCCCTTGTTGCCACTGAGTTGAGATATGCCAAACTCGACATCAAGCACAATTGGTGTATTCATAAAACTCTCCTGTCCCTAGACCTAAGTGTATTCGATACTTATGATTTTTTCTAAGACTAGTACGAGAAATTAATTCTGGTTGCACAGTTTGTACGCAACACCACAAATTTGCGACCAATTAGCAACAAAATGACACAAAGTGAGCCAAAACATGGCGGTATTCTTAGTGTGAATTTGGTAGTCTGATGGGATGCTCGTCAGATTCGCCCTCAGACTGTGTATTTATCGGGCGAAATAACACAAAAGAGGTTAATCATGCGTATTTCGATGTTATCCGCAGCACTGGTTGTGCTCGGTGGAATCACGCTTCAAAGTTGTAACCAATTGCCAAAAGAACAAATCGATGCGGTTTCTGAGCAGACGGTTGGTCGCTACATCCCACACATTAAGTACAAGTTATCGAATGGGCTCACAGTGATCTTGCACCAAGATACATCGGATCCTTTGGTTCATGTCGATGTGACATATCACGTGGGTTCTGCGCGAGAAGAAGTCGGTAAATCTGGTTTTGCGCATTTTTTCGAGCATATGATGTTTCAAGGTTCCAAACACGTTGCTGACGAGCAGCACTTTAAAATAATCACGGAATCGGGCGGTGACCTCAATGGCACCACAAACATGGATCGAACCAATTATTACCAGACCGTACCGGCCAACCAACTAGAAAAAGTGTTGTGGTTGGAAGCTGACCGTATGGGCTTTCTATTGGAGGCCGTTACTCAAGAAAAGTTTGAAGTGCAGCGCGAAACAGTGAAAAACGAACGGGCACAGCGCGTTGACAATCAACCGTATGGTTTGAGAAGTGAGCGGATTGGGGAGGCACTGTATCCGCTAAATCACCCTTATTCCTGGTCGACTATTGGCTATGTCGAGGACCTCGACCGGGTTTCGGTCAATGACCTCAAGGCGTTCTTTGAACGTTGGTATGGTCCCAACAACGCGGTTTTAACCATTGGTGGTGATATTGATATCGCTCAGTCTAAAGCGTGGGTCGAACAGTACTTTGGACCGATTGCAGCAGGGCCTGCGGTTGAAAATACACCTAAATCGCCGGTTTCGTTATCGCAAGACCGATACATTACGTTAGAAGATGATGTTCACTTACCACTTCTGCAAATTACTTTGCCCACCGTTTACGGACGACACCCTGATGAAGCACCGTTAGATGTACTGGCGGATATTTTGGGTGGAGGCAAAACATCTTTGTTTTATAAGAATTTAGTGAAGCAGGGCGTGGCGGTACAAGCTATCGTGTCTCACCCTTGTCGCGAATTGGCTTGCGAGTTCCAATTGCTCGCCTTGGCCAATCCGCAAACCGTGCAAGACCTCAATGTCTTGCAGGACGTGATCAATGATACATTGAAAGAGTTTGAACAACGGGGTGTGGTAGAAGACGATTTACTGCGTACAAAGGCGTCTATCGAAGCGTCAACCGTGTTTGGACTGCAAAGTGTGGCGGGTAAGGTTTCGACACTAGCGGCCAATGAAACCTTCTATGGTCAACCTGATCTAGTGGAGGCGGACCTAAATCGGTACGGCAATGTAACCAAAGACGATGTCATGCGCGTGTACCGTAAGTACATCAAAAACAAACCCGCAGTAAAATTGAGTTTGATTCCCCGTGGTCAGTTGCAATTGGCGCTGAGAGAGCCAAATTTTATGACGCCGACCCGCGATATCGACATTGCTACCGTGGAAGTTGACGTGGCTGAGCTCTCCAATACAACCGATACGTTTGACCGCAGTATCCAACCCGCGTCTGGCCCAGCACCTGTGGTTAAAGTGCCTGAGTTTTGGCAGGACAAGCTGGCCTTTGACATTGATGTATTGGGTATAACCAGCAATGAAACACCAACCGTAACCTTATCTTTCGCTCTCGAGGGTGGCTCGCTTGTCGAACCTCTTGAAAACGCGGGGGTCGCCAGCATGACATCCGCCATGATGAATGAATCAACAGGGCTGCGCTCCGCCGAAGAGATGGCTAATGCCCTCGCTAAGCTTGGGAGCTCTATTCACTTTGGCGCTTCAGGTCGATACACGCAAATTTATGTATCGAGTTTAAGCAAGCATCTACCAGAGACACTTGCCTTATTAGAGGAAAAACTATTCAACCCCAAATTTGACAAAGCGGAATTCGAACGCTTAAAGGCAAGAACAATGCAAGGTTTGCAACAGGATGCTAAAAATCCTTCTGCACTTGCGCAAAAAGCCAAGTCTCGTTTGCTATATGGCCAAGATAACCGCATTGGCTGGCCCGATGCTGGTACCTTATCCTCGCTCGAAGCAATGACAATAGAAGATGTCAAACAGTATTACGACACCTATATAAACGCCTCAAGGGCGAGTGTGATTGTAGTCAGCGACCTTACGCAGACTCAAATCGTAGACGCATTGAGTTTTCTGTCGAAGTGGTCTTCCAAACCTTATGCCATTCCAGAATATAATCCTTTCCCGAAATATTCTGAGCAGAAAATCTATCTAATAGACAATCCGGGCGCGGTACAGTCCGTGGTGTCGATTATTCGCCGCGCTAGGCCTTACGATGCGACGGGAGAGTTTTTCTACAGTCGTTTGATGAATTTCCCGTTGGGCGGTGCGTTTAATAGTCGAATTAATCTAAACCTGAGAGAGGATAAAGGCTACACCTATGGCGCGAGTTCGGCCTTTCTGGGGGGGAAAACACTAGGGTGGTTTGAAGTGAGTGCCGACTTAACTGGGGTGAGCACCGAAGCCGGTATTCGAGAAATGTTTAATGAAATAAATCATTTTCGTGAAAACGGTATGACGGCAGATGAACTGGCATTTATGCGCAACGCGTATACGCTCAGTGATGCGCTGGATTATGAAACACCCAGTAGTAAGGCATCGTTCTTGCGTCATTTGTATAACTATGACCTCGACAAAACATACCGCGATGAGCAGTCGACGATTATTAATTCGGTAACGCTCGATACGCTAAACACTGTCGCGAAAAAAGAACTAGACGTAAATACCATGCAGATTATCGTTGTAGGAGATAAAACTGCTATTTTAGAGCAACTAGAAGCGCTAGACCTTCCAATTGTTGAAATGGTGCTATAGTCAACCGGGAAGCTGATGCAGCTCTAAATAGGAACGGTTGAAATACGGACACAGTTGCAGACTTGAAAAAAATAGGGTTGTTCCCATGTAGGAATGGCCCCTTATACTAAACGGAATCACACTTTGGCAGCGAATCAAAAAAACTTTGCAGAGCGCGTTGCTGCGCTCGACAGCGCCGGCTTTTTATCTGCCCTAACACAAATTCGTCGAGGCGTAGAACGAGAAGCCTTGCGGATCAATGAAGACGGTTCTTTGGCCCAGACTCCGCACCCTGAAGCCTTGGGGTCAGCATTGACCCATGACTCCATCACCACTGATTTTTCTGAGTCATTGTTAGAATTTATCACGCCACCCGAAGCGGATAGTCGAACGACTATTCAGCAGTTGGCCGATATTCACAAATATGTACTGGCAAATGTAGAAAACGAACGTTTGTGGCCAATGAGCATGCCTTGTTTCATAGACGATGAATCAAGTATTCCCATTGCGGATTATGGTAATTCAAACGTCGGAAAAATGAAGAAAGTGTATCGTGTCGGCCTGAAAAACCGCTATGGCAGTATGATGCAAGCCATTGCTGGCGTACATTTTAACTTCTCTTTTTCCGATGATTTTTGGCAACAATGGGCTGAAATGGAAGGTCAAGCGCATACACAGGACAATGTGTCGGCGGCGTATTTTTCATTGATTCGCAACTATCGACGTTTCTGTTGGTTGATTCCGTTTTTATATGGCGCCTCTCCCGCGCTTTGCGGTTCTTTTCTCAAGGGTAAAGAACACAAGCTGCCTTTTGAGCGCGTAGGAAAAGGAACCTACTATTTGCCTTACGCTACTTCATTGAGAATGAGTGATTTGGGATATACCAATTCTGAACAATCTGCGTTGAGAATTTGTTACAACGAATTGGATAATTACATTGCACTCTTGAGACAAGCGATGTTCTCCCCGTCTACAAACTATGCTCAATATGCTGCTGGTGAAGGCGGTCATTATCAACAACTTAGCAAGAATGTTCTGCAGATAGAAAACGAGTTGTACTCACCCATCAGGCCTAAACAGCCTACCGCATCAATGGAGAAACCAACCGATGCTTTAGCGCGTCGGGGAGTGAGCTACATAGAAGTGAGAGCATTAGATGTAAACCCGTTTTCTTCTCTCGGGATAGAGCGAGAGCAGTTTGACTTCCTAGATGTCTTCTTGCTGACATGTTTGCTCAAACCTAGCGAAGAATTAAACGAAATCAGTTTCAAAGAATCCGATGACAACTTATCTCGCGTGGTATTGGAAGGCCGTAAACCCGGTTTATCGCTTTGCCGAAATGGTGAAAGTATTGCAATGCAAGAATGGGCAATGGATTTATTCGAAGACTTTAGACAAGTTGCTAAGGTGCTGGACAAAGCCAATGGCACTAGCCGTCACTCTCAAGCATGTGAACGCGAGTGGCAAAAAGTGCTTGCACCAGATACAACCCCATCTGGCCGGTGGTTGAACCAATTGCTAGAAAATGATTGGGACAATGGTGATCTTGGGCTCAGGCTGGCCAATCAATATGCGGAAAAACTCGCAGACTATGATTACCTGCATAGCAGTGAGGCTACATTTGTAGAGCAAGCGGCATCGTCTTTGCGTCAACAAGTAGAAGTAGAAAATACTGATGAAAAGGACTTTGATACCTTTATTCAAGATTACTTTTCAGAGCCACAAGCGTAAAAAAAAAGCCTGGTTGAGGTAACCAGGCTATAAGGAAGTTCCAGGGAAACACACATTACTAGAACACTATGTTGGACACTATATGTCGGTAAAGTTCACTCTGATGCGTAAATTAGGTCTGCTTTTTGTTGTGGTCATACCTGTTTTTTTGTCAGGTTGTTCAACTACACCGCCATCTGATATCAGCAATATCTGCAGAATATTTGAAGAAAAATCAGACTGGTATGACGCCGCTGCTGATGCGAGAGATAAGTGGGGAGCGCCGATACATGTACCAATGGCAATGATGTATCAGGAGAGCTCATTTAAGCATGACGCTCTACCGCCTAAAGATTACGTATTCTTTGGGCTGATCCCTTGGGGGCGAGTCAGTTCTGCCTATGGGTATTCTCAAGCGAAGACGCCGACCTGGAGCGACTACATAAGAGAAACGGGGAATACCGGCGCTGACCGCGATGACTTTGAAGATGCCATCGATTTTATGGGGTGGTTTATTTACAAGTCTAACAAGGTAAATGGTGTGTCAAAGTGGGATGCCTATGCTCAATACCTGAATTATCACGAGGGTTGGGGTGGTTATCGCAAGAAAAGTTACAATAAAAAACCATGGCTTAAAAAAGTAGCGAAGAAAGTCAAAGCGCGAAGTTTAAGATACGCAAAACAACTAAAGTCGTGTGAAGGGGACCTTCAGAAAGGTTGGTTTTTTGGTTTGTTTTAGCCCCGGCTCTTATTGATTGGCGAGGAAAAGAAAAAGCGGTTACATCCCACACATAACCGCTTTTTAAAATCGACGCAAAGCCAAGACCGTTAAACCTGCGCCGAACAGGCAGGATTAAATTTAATGTAAATGAGAATCATTATCAAGTGGTTTTTTTAACTTTTTTCAACTTTTTGATCTGTATCAACTCTCCTTTGCTACCTCGCTCCATTCCATGATGTAGATCAGTAAATGCATTGCACTTGTTTTTCATAATGGCGTTGAAGACAAATTACGCCATTAAGGAGAACACTATGTTCCTAACTATGTTAAAAGACCCGGTGGTTTGGGGATCTCTACTTGGAATTCTTATCATCTGCGTAATGATGGGGTATTACACGTACCTGTTCATGCACAACAGTGCTGACGAAGAAAAATAAAGACTGAGTAGGGGCGGTTACATGCTGTGTAATGGTGATGGGCTTACCATTGGATTATATTGGCGTTCGCTTGCCAGAGGTTAGGCTTTTGCGATGACTCGGTTGTTTGTTTAGCGAGTTGATTGTGGTATTTCCACTCCCTCTGGTGCCAGTTGAGGTTTTCGCCTATCAGCTAGAATAGTCAAGCTTAGCGGGCGCAACGGTATTGGCAAGTCCATCAGTACTTTTCTGGTGTAGTCTCATCGAGTTCGAGTAATACTAACAACGCCCCCTGACCGCCATATTCCAATGGTGCTTGATGAAAAGCTAGCACATGAGGGTGTTGCACAAGGTAGTGGGGCAGGGCTTGTTTTAGTACGCCTCCACCAATCCCATGAACAATCCCTACGCAGTCAATACGCTGCTTTCTCGCCGTATAAATCATCGCGGCCACTTCTTGCTTTGTGGTTTGCTTGGTTAAACCATGTAAATCTAAAATCAATTCGGGTGAATAATCACCTCTACGCAATTGTTTTACCAGGTAGGCCGGTTTATCTTCGCGGCAGTACCGCATTGGCCCCTCATCTGGCAATTTGGCTTGAAACACGTCCGAAAACTCAAAACTTGCTGCATGCTGCTTTTCAATGAAGTGCTTGTCACTTTTTGACAAACTGCGATTGGCAAAATGCGTTGTTTTCTTATCATGCACAACTTTATCTTGTACAAGGGGTTTGACACCCGCGACAGAAGCTTCAAAGAGCGACATGTCGTCCTTTTTATCTGTACTTTGATTGTCTAGTTGATGTGGTTTGTTTTTCATTTATCTTGCATCTTACCGTCTAGTCTGGGGATGTTATCACGAAGGACTGCTGAATCCTGTACAAACTGCATTTCTGTTCATTAATCTGGCTGTTGATGTTCTATCAAGGTATTGATTTTCGTTGAATCGATTGAAAAATGGTCAGGTAAGGCGATCAAGCTCTATTCGATAACAAAATAATACATGTGCCTTGCGCCAACATTGGGTATTATGCTCGCTTGTGTTTTTAAGTTAATACCAGCGTTATGACCGACAAAATCTATTTAAATGAAGCTATCGATGATCTCCACACTATGTTGGACTTTGTTCGATGGTCTGTAAGCCGCTTTAATGATGCGGGATTGTATTTTGGCCATGGCACGGATAACGCTTGGGATGAAGCAGTTAGTTTGGTTTTGCAGGCCTTGCATCTGCCTCAACATATCGTTCAGCAAACAGGTGATGGGCTATTTAATGCAAAGCTTACGCACAGCGAGCGTGAAAAAGTGGCTGAGTTAGTATTAAAACGTGTTCAAACTCGTATGCCACTACCTTATATTACGCACGAAGCGTGGTTTTGTGACCTACCTTTTTATGTTGATGAGCGCGTGTTGATTCCACGTTCACCGTTCGCTGAGTTGATACAAAAGCGTTTTGAACCTTGGGTAAATTCAGAGCCCACTTCGATTTTGGATATGTGCACGGGTGGGGGCTGTATTGCTATCGCGTTGGCCTACGCTTTTGAAAATGCGCAGGTAGATGCTGTCGATATTAGTCAAGATGCGCTTGATGTTGCTGATTTTAACATTCAGGAACACAATGCCAGCCATCGTGTGTTTCCTATTAAATCTGATTTGTTCACACAGTTGCATGGCCAACAATATGATTTGATTGTCTCTAACCCTCCGTATGTCGATGCTGAAGATATGGCCGACTTGCCTGACGAATATCATCACGAACCTGAACTTGCGCTTGCCGCGGGTGATGACGGCTTAGACTTAGTTGAGACCATGATTGCAGAGGCTCCTCGTTACTTAAACGATGGCGGTTGGATGTTTGTTGAAGTGGGGAACAGTGAGGTGCATATGGACACCCGTTTTCCTGGGTTAGACGTAGAGTGGATAGAGTTCGAGTCAGGCGGACACGGTATTTTTGCAGTCAGCAAGCAAGCGATGTTGGCATTTTCACAAAGAGGTAGCAAGTAGCATTATGTCAGGTAACACCTTCGGAAAATTATTCACAGTCACCACTTTCGGCGAAAGTCACGGTATTGCAATCGGTGGTGTTGTTGACGGATGCCCTCCGGGTTTAGCGCTGGATGAAACCGATTTACAGGGGGATTTAGACAGACGTAAGCCAGGAACCTCTCGCTATACAACGGCTCGTAGAGAAGATGACGAAGTGCAAATTCTGTCTGGTGTGTTTGAAGGTAAAACAACAGGTACCAGTATCGGCCTACTGATCAAGAATAAAGATCAGAGAAGCCAGGATTACTCCAATATTGCCGATCGCTTTCGCCCTGGACATGCTGACTACACCTACGATCAAAAATACGGGGCAAGAGACTACCGCGGCGGTGGTCGTTCCTCTGCAAGGGAAACGGCGATTCGTGTCGCAGCGGGAGGGATTGCTAAGAAATACCTCAAGCAAGTTCACGGAATTGAAATTCACGGATATTTGTCTCAATTAGGCCCCATTGCTGTTGAGACCGTAGACCACAGTATCACCAATACTAATCCGTTCTTTTGTCCTGACGCGTCAAAATTAGAGGCGCTTGATCAATACATGCGAGATTTGAAAAAGTCAGGTGACTCAATTGGCGCAAAAGTGTCTGTTGTCGCAACCAATGTCCCCGTTGGATTGGGCGAGCCCGTATTTGACCGACTAGACGCTGATATTGCTCATGCGATGATGGGGATTAACGCCGTCAAAGGGGTGGAAATTGGTGATGGCTTTGATGTAATTGAGCAAAAAGGCAGTGAGCATAGAGATACATTGACACCCAATGGCTTTGAAACTAACCATTCTGGTGGTGTGTTGGGCGGGATTTCAACCGGACAAGAATTGGTTGTGCATATGGCGTTAAAACCCACATCCAGCATTTCGGTTCCGGGTAAAACGATCAACAAGCAAGGTGAAGAAATTGATATTGTGACAAAAGGACGCCACGACCCTTGCGTTGGTATCAGAGCGGTACCGATTGCAGAAGCCATGTTGGCATTAACGTTAATGGATCATTGCTTACGCCATCGGGGACAAAATGCGGGTATTCAAAGTGAAACGCCTGTTATTCCCGGTCAAATTGACTAGCGCCTAAAGCACCGACGTCAGTCGGTGCCTACTTTGTTAGACGATAACTTGTGTTAGAACGCGCTTTTTCTCGAACCAACATTATCATGTTGGGGCTAACCTACTTCCTTTACTTCGGTCAACTCGGCGTGCTGGTCCCTTATCTCGGCGTATTTTTAGATGGCCGAGGATTCAGTTCCGTACAAATTGGCGAGTTGCTGGCGATTATTACACTCGCCAGAATTATTGGGCCAATAATGTGGGCCAATCTTGCTGACAAAAAAGGCAAAACTCTTGCAGTACTTAGACTTGGCACGTTTCTTACTATGGCGAGTTTTAGCTCTGTTTTTTGGTTTGATAGTTTCTGGGGTATGACCCTTAGTTTCAGTTTGATGATGATGTTCTGGACCGCAGTGTTACCTCAATTAGAGGTCATCACTATGCAATGCATTAAAGCCAGAGAAATTGGCTATGGCCTGGTGAGATTGTGGGGCAGTATTGGGTTTATTTTGCTGACGGTTTTAGTCGGCTGGTTGCTGGATTTTTTCTCTACCGAAACCCCTGTTGTGGTATCGCTGTTTGTTTTGGTTGGTTTGTGGCTGGTAACCCTGCTGGTTCGCCAACCCCCTATCGAGCGAAGCCCGAACCAGTCTGTATCTCGGCTTGGGGATGTCGTTAGAAGTCCGGTTTTTATCGCGTTTATCGTATCTGCCACTTTGTTGCAATTTAGCTTTGGCAGTTACTATGGTTTCTTCTCACTGTACATGCGAGATCTTTCGTATTCAGGTCAAGAAACGGGGATGTTGATTGCCCTTGGCGTTGTCGCTGAAGTTGGTATATTCCTCGCTGCTAGTCGATTGATTTCGGTATTTGGGGTGTGGAACTTACTTGTTTTTAGTATGCTCGCAACTGCGCTGCGTTGGTTCATTCTTGGGTACCTAGCGGACCACCTCGTGATTGTTATGTTAAGTCAGCTGATTCATGCACTGAGTTTTGGCCTGACCCATGCCGTATCCGTTCATTTCATTCACCAATTCTTTGCGCCTGAATATCACAGTCGTGCGCAAGCGATATACATTAGTGTGGCATTTGGCATTGGTGGCGCCGCAGGAAGCTTTGTCGCGGGAAATACTTGGATGCAGGGCGACGGTGCGACATTGTCGTTTGCGTTATCAGGGATTGCGGCGGCGATTGGCGGCGTGGCGTTGCTATTCGTTCCCCCTAAAATTATGAATGGGGAATAACAAGTCTCATAAAAGCGTTATGCGCAACGAGCACCTATACTTGGGTTTTGAATCAAGGGTAAAGGTGCGAAAACGTTGCGAGTTAACACACTCTTCTATGGCCTGATTGTTTGTTTGAGCCTATTAAACTGGCAAGCTTTGGCCAAACCTCTGAACGTGAAAATTGAGCAAGCTGGTGACAATTTCCACCTTTTGGTTGATGGGCAAGCCTTTACAATTAAAGGTGTTGGTTTAGATTCAACACGACCTACCTCATTTCAAGCGTTAAAAGATTTTGGTGGAAATGCGTTTAGAACGTGGCGGCCGGATAATCTAGCGTTAGAACTTGAACAGGCACAACGCTTAGGACTTAAAGTCGCCGTTGGTTTGGGCCTTAAAAAGCAATTGGAAGGCTTTGATTATCGTAACG
Organism: uncultured Alteromonas sp.; assembly: GCA_963922845.1. Taxonomy (GTDB): domain Bacteria; phylum Pseudomonadota; class Gammaproteobacteria; order Enterobacterales; family Alteromonadaceae; genus Alteromonas. The sequence goes on along the minus strand of CAWUJV010000023.1, from coordinate 28,020 downwards.
CTCAAGCCGTGGAAGCACAGTTTCAACGTATTAAACATGTTGTCGACACCTATAAATCTCATCCTTCGGTATTAATATGGGTCATTGCCAATGAGCCAAATTTGCTCTTTGACGAAAAGGGCGAACTGACGCTGGTTGATGATGAGGTTTATCGACAAATAGAGCGGATAGCTCGCTACATCAAGGCAGTTGACCCCAATCACCTTGTTACCTTCACCTTTGCTGGCGCAATAAAAGCTCACATGGATCACGCGTTGGCACTGACACCATCTATCGATTTTGCGTCGGTTCAGGTGTACGGCGATTTATTACATCTCAACCATGCTATTGCTCAACTTAATTATAAAGGGCCATTAATGGTCACCGAATATGGGCCATTGGGGCATTGGGAGGTTGAAAGTACGCAATCTGGGCGAGAAATCGAACCGCCTGGAGGACTGCAAGCGCAATATATGTCAAAGCGGATTGAGACGTCGCTGCTAGGACGTTTGGATGGGCGATTAATTGGTGATTTCGCTTTTCTTTGGGGGCAGAAGCAGGAAAGAACACCAACATGGTACGGTATGATCAATGCTGACGGTGCACTTAATGCCAGAGCGGACGTGCTTTATCACTATTGGAACAATGCTTATCCAGAGAATCGCGCGCCTTTAGTGACAAAAATGACATTGAATGGTCAACAGGCAAAAGACAATATCTCTGTGAGCCAACGACAATGGGTCGACGTTCACGTTGACGTTACTGACCCAGACGGCGACCCTATACGTAGTGAAGTTATATTACTTGGAGAAGTCGAGCGGAAAAGCCAAGGCGGCGCGTTCGAGCAAACACCGGAATCTCACGAGGTAGAAGAGCTTACTATCGACTATGAGGTTGGCGGTGTATCCATTCGATTTAAGGCACCATCAAAAGCAGGCGAGTATCGAGTATTCGTTTATTCGTACGACACGTCGAACCGTGTTGGCAATGGGAATATTCCTTTTCGCGTATTTTAACGGTTATCGGTCTTCAGATTCAGTTGGAGTAAGTGATGGGAAAATTTGGCGAGTTTAGCTTGCGTTTAGATGGACGTGTCGTTGTCGCACATGCGAGTGGTATCTCAAATGCGAGTAACGTACTGGACTTCAGTCGACGTTTCAAACAGCTAGTTAAAAGCCTATCTCCAGGGCCGTGGGCACACATTGTGTATCTGGATGATTGGCAACTGGGCACGCCTGATATTGAGCCCATTGTCACCCAATTAGTGAAATGGTGTGAGATGCGCCAACTCGTTTACACGGCGCAGGTACTCAACCCTCATGCACTAAAAGAGTATCAATTAGAACGAATGGTGCAGCAGGGGGATACCCATACCTTGCGCCGATTTGATAACGAATCGGACGCCTTTAGGTGGCTGGAGAACAATGGGTTTGGCGTATGCGACCCTTGCATTGTAGCTTGAACGATAGCGAGTCACTTTCGAGAAGAAAAAATACTTGATGAGCAATCCACATACTTGTCTTTGAGTCCTATATTGCCTTAGTGTAGAAGCTGTTAATTTGCAATCAGGAAGATTGAAATGAAAAATGCGGCGTTGCTGGTGGGCTTATGTCTGTTGTTGTCTTTTCAAGCAAAAGGCCAATTACCTTCCTCTAATTTGTGGTTGCTCGAACTCTCGGGTCTAAACTCGGAACCCCGAGTCTTAAGAGCGACAAAACTGACGGATAATCCCCGCTACACCAATCAACCCCATTTCAACGAAAAAAACTCACAGTTACTCTACACTCAGGGCTTCATGGATGAGGTAGAGCAAACCGACGTTATGGCCTATATGCTTGATAGGAAGTTTCATCGTCGTGTCACCGATTCTTCGACGTCTCAATATTCACCGACACCTATTTGGGGCGGCTTGGGTTTCAGTGTTATCGACGTGGACGTTGCGTCCAAACAATGGCTTGTTGCTTATTCGAATGACGGCAAACCCCAAAAGAAACTCGTCGATGTCGAACCCATTGGTTATCACGTCTGGGTAGACAGTACGCATGTACTGGCATTTGTTTTGGGTGAGCCTCACACACTGCAATTGCTCGGACTCGACAAATCCGCTCAGGTTATTGATGAATATATTGGTCCCAGTTTATGGCCTATTCCGGGTACAAGGCAGTTTAGCTATACCAAAAATCCATCCCCTGAAACACAACCGTGGACACTGATGAGTGTTGACCCCACTACACAAGAAACGGGCGCATTAGTGACGCTACCGACGGGCGCGTATTATACGGCGTGGGCGTCTAATGGGCTGGCGCTTACAGCGATAGATCACCGAATTATGTCGTGGGATAGTCATGGCTCACAAAGCCAGTGGCATCTCTGGTTAGACGTTTCTGATTATTGTTTGGGTAAGGTGACGAGAATGCATCTTACCGACGACGGTGGTTTCCTCGCCTTCGTTTGTGATGAATAGTGGCCTCTTTGCTGCATTAATACTGCGCTGTACTATCGTGCTGGAAGGGTGAGCCCTCCCTAGTGTGCTTTACGACAACTAGCAATTATCTGTGGGTTGCCCGTTTCATCCACCTGTTCGAGCACTACGTCAAACTTCCACAACCGATGGAGGTGTCTCATCACTTCTTCTTTGGAATCGGCCAACGGTATACCGTTTTGTGGTACATATCTCAACGTTAGCGACCGGTCACCGGTTACATTGACGTTGTAGACCTGTATGTTGGGTTCGAGATTACTTAAGTTATATTGTGCTGAAAGTTTCTCTCGGATTTTGATGTAACCTTGTTCGTCATGAATCGCGCTGACGCTAACGTAAGATTTGGCTGTGTCGTCTTCCACTGCAAAAAGTTTAAAATCTCGTATCAATTTGGGCGACAAAAACTGGCTGATAAAACTTTCGTCTTTGAAATTTTTCATCGCAAAATGAACGGTTTCTAGCCAGTCTTTGCCCGCAACATCGGGCAGATAATATTTGTCTTCGTCGGTTGGGGCCTCGCAAACTCGCTTGATATCCATAAACATATTGAAGCCGAGTGCATAAGGATTGATACCAGAATAGTAAGGACTGTTGTAATCGGGTTGCGCCACGACACTGGTATGACTATGAAGAAACTCCAACATAAAGCGCTCCGTGACTTTGCCCTCGTCATAAAGTGTGTTGAGCAAGTGATAATGCCAAAAACACGCCCACCCCTCGTTCATCACCTGTGTCTGCTTTTGAGGATAAAAATACTGAGAGACTTTGCGTACGATTCGAACTATTTCGCGCTGCCAAGGTTCGAGTAGAGGCGCGTTTTTCTCAATAAAATACAATAAGTTTTCTTGTGGCTCGGATGGAAACCGTCGTTGTTGAGGTTTCGCATCTTCTTTTGTGTCTGGAAGCGTCCGCCATAGCTCGTTGACTTGGCTTTGCATGTAGGCTTCCCTTTGGGCTTGGCGATTTTGTTCCTCTTGCAATGATATTTTCTGTGGGCGCTTGTACCTATCCACACCGTAATTCATCAGCGCATGACAAGAATCGAGGACGTTCTCAACTTCTTGATAGCCATACTTTTGTTCGCATTTTGCGATGTAGTTTTTCGCAAAAACCAAGTAATCAATTATCGAACTGGCGTCAGTCCAGGTTTGGAACAAGTAATTACCCTTGAAAAATGAATTATGGCCGTAGCACGCGTGAGCCATTACCAGTGCTTGCATAGTAATGGTGTTTTCTTCCATCAAGTAGGCGATACAGGGGTTAGAATTAATCACGATTTCATAGGCGAGCCCCATTTGTCCTCGACGATATTGCTGTTCTGTTTGAATAAACTTCTTGCCGAAAGACCAATGGGTATAGTTGATGGGCATGCCGATACTCGCATAGGCATCCATCATTTGCTCTGCGGTGATGACTTCAATTTGGTTTGGGTAAATGTCTAACTTGAATGCCTTGGCGACTCTATCGATTTCCGCTTCGTAATCTTCAAGCAATTCGAACGACCAATCTGGACCGTCGTCGAGTGGCGTTATTTTCTTCTTAGCTTGTGCCGGCATATCAGGACGACCTCACTTTGTCTCGATTCTTATTGAACAACTCCCTGAACACGGGATAGATATCGTTAACGCTCTGTATATGAGTACACACGAAATTGTCGTTCGCGTCGGCGACTTTTTGGTATTCGCGCCATAGACTTTGATGTTGGCGCTCGGTTATTTCTATGTAAGCGAAATAACGAGTGAACGGAAGCAACCTTGATGTGAGCAGCTGGCTACATTGGGGTGAATCATCGGCCCAGTTGTCACCATCTGAGGCTTGCGCGGCGTATATGTTCCAATTGCCACTCGTATAGCGCTCTTGCACAATTTCATCCATCAGCTTGAGTGCACTAGAGACGATGGTGCCCCCGGTCTCCTGAGAGTAAAAAAACTCTTGCTCATCTACCTCTTTGGCCTGAGTGTGATGGCGTATATAAACAACCTCTACATTTTCATAAGTACGGGTCAAAAATAGATACAGCAAGATGTAAAATCGTTTTGCCATATCTTTCGTCGCTTGATCCATTGACCCAGATACGTCCATTAAACAAAACATGACGGCTTTTGACGTCGGGATAGGGCGCTTGTCAAAATTCTTGAATCGCAGGTCAAACGTATCAATAAAGGGTACTGCCGCAATTTTTTGCTTCAGCGCCTCTATGTCTTTTTCCAGTTCAATAATAGCTAACGTATTGTCGTGTTTGTCTTTCTTGAGATTTTCCAGCGTCTCTTCTAGTTCAGCGAGTTTGCGTTTATCACCTGCCGTTAAGGCAATTCGCCGTGCCACTGACCCTTTAAGCGAGCGCACAATATCTAGGTTGCTCGGCACTCCATCGGTTTGATAACCAGCGCGGTAGGTTTCGTATTGCACGGTTTGAGCAAATTGACTCTCTTGTAAATTAGGCAGGGCTAAATCGTCGAACAACAAATCGAGATATTCGTCTCTAGAAATCGAAAATACAAAATCATCTTGGCCTTCCCCGCTATCACTGGCTTCACCCTCTCCAGAACCTTGTCCAGCGCCCTGTGGAGGACGTTTAATGCGGTCACCTGCGGTAAATTGGTCATTGCCGGGGTGTACTACATCCCGTTTACCGCCCTTACCCGTATGGAAAAGCGGTTCAGATATATCTCTTGTTGGAATGCTGACCTTTTCGCCGGTTTCGACATCGGTGACTGAACGTTGCCCAACGGCATCGGATACCGCTCGCTTGATCTGCTCTTTGTAGCGACGGATAAAGCGCTGTCGATTGACAGTGCTTTTTCCTTTGCTGTTTAGTCGACGATCTATAAAGTGCGCCATAGACACCCCTGTAAAAGCTGGACGTTAGCTTGCTTTCCTCACTCTTAAATACCATTCGCAAAGTAAACGAACTTGTTTTTGGGTGTAGCCTTTCTCCGTCATCCGATTAACAAAATCGTCGTGTTTCTTCTTGTCTTCTGAGCTGCCTTTGGTGTTGAAGGAAATGACAGGTAACAAGTCTTCAGTATTAGAAAACATCTTTTTCTCAATAACAGTGCGTAGCTTTTCGTAGCTGGTCCAGGTTGGGTTTTTACCGCTATTATTCGCCCTAGCACGCAGAACAAAGTTAACAATTTCGTTTCTAAAATCTTTTGGATTACTGATCCCTGCCGGCTTTTCCGTTTTTTCCAGTTCAGCGTTTAGTGACTCCCTATCAAATAACTGACCTGTTTCTGGATCGCGATATTCTTGGTCTTGAATCCAGAAATCGGCATAGGTTACGTAACGGTCAAACAGGTTTTGGCCGTATTCCGAATAAGATTCGAGATACGCTGTCTGTATTTCTTTTCCGATAAACTCAACATAGCGAGGAATTAGGTACCCTTTTAAAAATTCTTTGTATCGCTCAGCGGTGTCTTGAGGAAACTGTTCCCGCTCAATTTGACGCTCTAAAACATAGAACAGGTGTACAGGGTTAGCGGCAACTTCTTGATGATCAAAATTAAAGACCCTGGATAGAATCTTGAACGCGAAGCGAGTTGATAACCCATCCATGCCCTCATCGACACCTGCGTAGTCTCGATATTCTTGGTAGGACTTGGCCTTGGGATCCGTATCTTTCAAACTTTCACCGTCGTAGACGCGCATTTTTGAGTAGATGCTCGAATTTTCAGGTGTTTGAAGTCGCGATAAGACCGTGAACTGGGCAAGACATTCGAGCGTATCTGGTGCGCAAGGTGCACCGGTTAGCTCGCTGTTATCAATCAGCTTATTGTAAATGCGAATTTCTTCGGAAACCCTCAAACAATAAGGTACTTTAACGATGTAGACACGGTCGAGAAACGCCTCATTGTTTTTATTATTTCGAAATGCTTGCCACTCAGATTCATTTGAGTGGGCAAGAATTAATCCATCGAATGGTAGGGCAGAGAAGCCTTCCGTTGGATTGTAGTTTCCTTCTTGTGTCGCGGTAAGCAAAGGATGCAGCACCTTAATCGGCGCTTTGAACATTTCGACAAATTCCATTAAACCTTGGTTACCTTTACACAACGAGCCAGAATAACTGTAAGCATCGGGGTCGTTTTGTGCATATTGCTCTAAGCGGCGAATATCGACTTTCCCTACTAATGAAGAAATATCTTGGTTGTTCTCGTCGCCGGGTTCTGTTTTCGCAATTCCTACTTGATCAAGAATTGATGGGTAGACTCTAACGACTTTGAATTGGCTGATGTCGCCATTGTATTCATGTAGGCGCTTTCTTACCCATGGGGACATAATGGTTTTAAGATAGCGTTTTGGGATGCCGTATTCTTTCTCAAGAATCTGACCATCTTCGCCCGCATCAAATAAGCAGAAAGGATGATCATTTACCGGCGAGCCTTTCAGTGCATAGATAGGGACGCGTTGCATCAGTTCTTTTAAGCGCTCTGCGAGCGAGGATTTACCGCCACCGACAGGACCGAGCAAATAAAGAATTTGTTTTTTCTCTTCTAGTCCTTGTGCCGCGTGTTTTAAATAGGAGACGATTTGTTCTATCGATTCTTCCATTCCGTAGAATTCGCTGAAGGCTGGATAGCGGGCAATGACGCGATTGGAAAAAATGCGACTCAGGGCAGGATCGGATGCAGTATCGATCATTTCGGGTTCGCCGATAGCACTAAGCAGCCGCTCAGCCGAATTCGCGTAGGAAAGTGGTTCTTTTTTACAGATTTCGAGGAATTCTTGAAGTGTAAACTCTTCTTCCTTGTGCTCCTCGTAACGTTGCTGATATTTCTCGAAAATACCCATGTTAACCCCTTTTAAGAAAACGAGCGCTTACTTCAAGCTTAGACGTAATTTCTAAAAGGGTGAGGTAATTTATCGAATATATTTAGAATTTTAGCACTATAGAATATTACCAATATTCATATTGTTATTTACGATAAATGTAAAAAAGCCCCGCGGTTGCGAGGCTTTGATTATCGTGTTCTAACGTGAATTACGCGCCAAAATTCTCTGATGCGAAGGCCCAGTTAGCCAATGCCCAGAAACCTTCTAGGTACTTAGGACGTACGTTGCGGTAATCGATGTAGTAAGCGTGTTCCCACAAGTCAACAGTGATCAGAGGCGTTACCCCTTCTTCAGTGATAGGTGTTGCTGCGTTGCTAGTGTTGACGATATCCAGACCACCGTCAGCAGTTTTAACCAACCATGTCCAGCTAGAACCAAAGTTGTTTACAGCTTTGTCGTTGAATGCCGCTTGGAAGTCAGCGAAAGAACCCCACTTCGCGTTAATCGCGTCGGCTAGCGCGCCTGTTGGCTCACCACCGCCATTAGGGCTTAGGCTGTTCCAATAAAAAGTGTGGTTCCAGATTTGTGCAGCGTTGTTGAATACACCGCCTTCAGACGACTTGACGATTTCTTCAAGGCTTTTGCTCTCTAGTTCAGTACCTTCGATCAAACCGTTCAACTTAGTGACGTAAGTTGCGTGGTGCTTACCGTGGTGGAAGTCTAGTGTTTCTGCAGAAATGTGTGGCTCAAGTGCATTTTTTTCATACGGTAAAGCTGGTAATTCAAAAGCCATTGTCGGTCTCCATTATGGTCTTGGTAAATTGCGTGTTCATTAATTGAGTCGGTGGGATAAAACCAATACCCACTAATGAATCGCACAACGAGTCTTAATTATAAGGGCTAATTTTATTAACCCAACACAAAATTTGTAGAAATTACGAGTCCTTAACCCTATATTTCATAAGGTTTTAGCGCGTTTTGTTATGATATTTCAACATGTATAGCACAGTTTGCTCAACTAAGATCAAAATTCAACAAAAGAGTTTAAAAATGTCACGTTTGTGTGCTTGAATTTAGCGCATTCAAACCCATATAACCCACAAGCAAAGATCAATTATCCCAAGTGAGGAATCCATGGATACCACAGATAACCAAGATACGGTTGAAAGAATCAAAGAGCAGATTGCTGAAAATCCCATTCTTCTTTATATGAAAGGATCACCTAAGCTTCCGAGCTGTGGTTTCTCTTCTCAAGCATCTCAAGCACTGATGTCTTGTGGTCAACCTTTCGCCTATGTTGATATTTTACAGAACCCAGATATCCGCGCTGAACTACCCAAGTACGCGAACTGGCCGACATTCCCTCAACTTTGGGTAGACGGTGAACTTATCGGTGGCTGCGATATTATTTTGGAAATGTTTCAGCAGGGCGAACTTCAGCCGTTAATCACAGAAACTGCAGAAAAATACAGTGACGATGAGCAAAACGCTGAATAGTCACATGACAGAATAAAAAAAACCTGCGCAATGCAGGTTTTTTTATTTTTGAATACGGCATTAGCCGATTCTACTCTTCAGACAATTGTATTCACAATTAGCAGAATTCAGCGTGTAAATGAGTCGATTTTCACACGCATAAACTCCCCTAATTATCTATATAGACAAGCCAGAAATCACGATCCTCTACGTTCTGAAAAAATATTTTTATTTTGCCTTTTTTTGTTTGTTTTCAATGGTTTTAAGCGCTATAAAAAAACTGCCAACCTTGTTGGTACGTGTTGAAGTGAATAAAAATTAGACAGGTTTCGCAGCGCAAATTTTCACTGTATTTGACTGTAGAAATCGACAAAATCCGTGGAAACCATTATGAGAACTTCAGAGTCATTATTGACCAAACAATTACGTCGTGCATTAGGTGTAACTGCTGCACTGAGTCTGGTTGCTATCGCACCAGCACACGCTCAAGAAGCTGAAGACGAAGCGAAAGATGTAGAGAAAATTGCGGTAGTAGGTACCCGTGCCGCACCTCGATCTGTTGCTGATTCTTCAGTCCCTATCGATATCATCGGAACAGAAGAGTTTGCGAACCAAGGTTCGACCGATATGGTCTCGATGTTACAGACTATCGTGCCATCGTTTAACGTAAACGACCAACCTATCAATGATGCATCGACGTTAGTACGTCCAGCTAACCTTCGCGGCATGGCGTCTGACCATACCCTAGTATTGGTCAATGGTAAGCGTCGACATCGTTCAGCCGTAATTACCTTCTTGGGTGGTGGTCTGTCCGATGGTGCACAAGGCCCTGACATTTCAGTTATTCCTGCTATTGCGTTAAAACAAGTCGAAGTCCTAAGAGATGGTGCGGCGGCGCAATACGGTTCAGATGCAATCGCTGGTGTGGTTAACTTTGTATTGAAAGATAATACCGAAGGCGGTGCAGTAGAGGTGCGCACTGGCTCTTATTACGAGGGCGATGGTGATATGTATCAGGTAGCGGCAAATATCGGTATGCCACTATCGGAAAATGGTTTTGCTAACTTCAGTGCGGAATATCGCACTGCGGATGATACGTCACGTAGTGTACAACGTGATGATGCCGCAGCCCTGATTGCGGCGGGAAATACCGCTGTAGCAGACCCTGCGCAAATATGGGGTAACCCAGAAATCAAACACGATGTGAAGCTATTCGCTAATTTAGGCTTAGAGCTGAGCGATACATCTGAAGCGTATTTGTTTGGTAACTACGCTGAAAGGGAAGTAGAAGGCGGTTTCTATTTCCGTAATCCACATAATCGTGGCGGCGTAAATGACGGTGGTACAAACGATGATGGCGAGCAGTTGCTACTTGTCGGCGATCTTACCGCGGATGGCAGTGGTAACTGTCCTACTGACATCGTAGTTGGTGACAACGTTTTACAAAACCAGCGTTATATTGACCTGGTAGCAAACAATCCAGATTGTTTTGCATTTAACGAAATTTTGCCTGGCGGTTTCACACCGCGTTTTGGTGGTACGGTTAAAGATTCTTCAATTGTATTTGGTACCAAAGGCGAATTCGGTGACGAGTGGGGTTATGACGTTAGTTTAAACCTTGGCCGCAACGAGATTGATTTCGCCATCAGCAACACCATCAACCCTTCTCTTGGTCCAGATACACCATTTGAATTCAGCCCAGGTAAATACATCCAGTCTGAACAAACGTTTGATATCGATTTAACCAAACCTGTTGATATTGGCTTGGACGAGCCTCTATACCTAGCCGGTGGTTTCCAATACCGCAACGAATCCTATGAGAGTATTGCTGGCGACCCAGCATCATATGAAATTGGTCCATTGGCATCACAAGGCTTTGGCATAGGTTCAAACGGTTTCCCTGGTCTATCTGCTCGTAGCCAAGGTAAATCATCGCGTAACAATATCGCGTTCTACCTTGATGCCGAAATGTACTTAACTGAAGATTTCTTATTGACGGCTGCGGTTCGTTACGAGGATTTTTCTGACTTTGGTAACACCACCAAAGGCAAAGTGTCATTCCGTTATCAAATGCTCGATAATATTGCGCTACGTGGTGCGTTCTCAACCGGCTTTAAAGCACCGACAATCGGACAAAATAACGTGCGCAACGTGACAACCGCGTTCGGCACCGATGGTCGCTTGATTGACCGTGCAACGCTACCGCCAACCGATCCTATTGCTGCTCAAGTCGGTGGTGAACCACTTCAGCCGGAAGAGTCAGAAAGTTATAGCTTCGGTATCGTGGCAAACTTCGACAACGGTTTGTTTATTACTGCTGACTACTACAATATTGAGCTTACCGACCGCATCAGTACCGTATCGGGTATTGCGCTAACGCAAGAAGATATCGATGCTCTGCTTGCTCGCGGCATCCGTGATGCATCAAGTTTCTCTGAAGTAAGTTATTTTGCAAATGACTTCGACACAACGACTGAGGGTGTTGATATCGTAGCAAACTATGGCATGGAAATGTTTGGTGGCGATACTAAGTTCTCGTTGGCTTACAACTGGACATCAACAACGGTAGATCAGGCTTCTGAGTTTATCTCTGCTGACCGTATCCGCATGATTGAAGATAACTTGCCAGCAGTGCGTTACAGTTTGACGGCTAATCACAACAATGGAGACTGGCGTTTCCTAAGCCGTTTAAACTACACAGGTAGTATCTTTGAAGATCATTTAGATTCAGGCCTTCCAATCGACAAAGTTGGTTCTGAGTTTACATTGGATCTAGAGCTTGGCTACCACGTTACAGACAACCTCGAATTGGTTGTTGGTGCAAAAAATGCGTTGGATGAAGATCCAGACCGCAACGTGTTGTACGACAACGAAATCGCAGGTTCAGAGTTCCCAACCACGTCTCCCATTGGGATCAATGGTGGCTTCTACTACCTAAGAGGCTTATACACCTTTTAAGTGATTTGTCACCGGGGGGCGATTTTCGCCCCCTTTTTTGTTAAAGTAGCAATGCACCAGTGACAGATGGGTAGAACATTTTCTGTATCTTTTACAAAGACAAGCGGTAATAAAACAAACATAAATTCGCTGTAAAGTAATGGATACGACTGGGTCAGGATGAATATGACGAGAAAGTCGACACTTGCTGTAACTTATTTAAAGTATCGCTCGAAATTAATGAGAGCGGTGGGGGCAATTGTGCCTTCGGAAGATATCGAAGATATCGTCCAAGAAACGTTTATTAAAAGTTACGAGGCTGATCTCAAGCAAGAAATTCGATATGAGCGCACTTACATGCTGAAAACGGCGCGTAATCTGGCACTCAACCACGTAACTCGGGCTGAAAACGTAAGAAGTGATCAGTTGGATGATATGGATGCGTTACCTCATGAATTGGTAGGGTATTCGCTTGAGAAAAACGTAGAAAGTAAAGAACGCTTTTTAAACTTTTGCCGCGCAACGGATACCTTATCTGCAGACGTGAAACGGGTATTTCTGCTTAAGAAAGTATACGGTAAAAGCCAACGAGAAATCGCAGAACTCCTTGGATTAAGCGAGAGCACAGTAGAAAAACATGTTGCCAAAGGCTTGTTGCAGTGCTCTCGGTATTTAAAACAATTATCACAGCAGGGGGCGGGCAATGCGGAGACGCCAAGCAGTCACCCCCAAACTAAAGATGGAATTAATCCATGAGTAATGTTCACAGTTTTAGCACACGTGAGGACATCCACGAGCAAGCGTGTGTTTGGGTCAGTCGAATGGATAGGGGACTGAGCGAACAAGAAAAGTCGGATTTATCTCACTGGGTAAATCTTGGAAAGGCAAATCGCGAAGTCTTGTTTGAGGTTGCCAGTTTGTGGGATGACATGTCTGTTCTTCACGAACTTAGCGGTTTGTTCCCACTTGGCGAAAGCGAAAGCCAAAAACAATCTCGAACGTTCCGTGCATCGCGCTGGCAAGTGGCGGCGAGTGTGGCATTTATGATGCTGGCTATTGGCGGAATATTCTCTAGCAATTGGCAAACGACGCCTCAGGTAGTGACCGCACAACGCGCGTCAACGCAGGTCGGTGAGCAAAAAAATATCACCTTGTCCGACGGCTCCATTGTGCATTTGAACACTAACTCTATGGTGAGCATTGCTTATTCGGACAACGAGAGACGCATTTCCCTCTTAAAAGGTGAAGCGTATTTTGATGTTGCTCATGAAAAAACACGGCCCTTTGTCGTGGCCGCCGGAGACAATACTGTCACGGCTATCGGTACGGCGTTTAATGTAGAGCTAGTTGACGATGCCTCATTTGAGCTTGTTGTCACTGAAGGTCGCGTTTTGGTGCAAGACAAAGCGCAGCAAACGGCTGACCAGGATACCAAGATATTAACCGGTCAAAGTCCTATCATCGACGAGGGCTTGTTGGTTTTCTCCGGTGAAAAAGCCCTAGTGAAAACCAATATTTCAGATCGTCAATCGGTGACGAATGAATATATGGACGATGACCTCGCGTGGCAAAAAGGTATGTTGGTGTTCAAAGGGGAAACCCTTGATACTGTGCTTGACGAAATTACCCGCTACACACCCGTTCGATTTCAAATTACAGATGAGTCATTGAAAAACAAACGCGTTGCTGGTTATTTCAAGGTAGGTGATATTGACGCTTTGCTGAACGCGCTTGAAAGTAGTTTTTCGATTAAAAATGAGCGTGTGACTGAGTATACCATCCTACTTTCTGAAGGAGCCTAGCGGCTCCTTTTTGTTACGCTAATCGCTTTATTTACAAGCTTTAGCGCCAATCTCTCGTCCCGAAGTTGTCATTGCACTTTCTATAATGTAGCTTTGTTATTTATATGAAACCGATAGTCCTGCGCAATCCCTAAATCGATTGATGGCATTGTGCTGGACAACAAGAAAAATAAAACTATGCGGTTCAGAGTATATTTACGTGTTATTAGGACAAATAAGCTAGGTGAGCAAGCCGCTTTTCGGGGCTCTCACACCGTATTCTGTTGCCTGTTTAAAAGAATACCGCTAGCGGTGCTTTCGGAGTATGTTTGTCGATGACGAAAAGGTTGTCGCGTTTTCAATCCAACATTAACAGGCTTTGGATTGGAACGGTGTTTATTGTTGTCAGTTCAATCAGCTCGGCGTTTGCTCAGGAGGCTGATTTCGCCATCCCTGCGTTACGCGCAGACGAGGCGCTAACCCTATTTGCCCGTCAGGCGAATATCACCTTACTGTTTCCCTATGATGTTGCAGAAACCTTCTCAGCGAACCCTCTAAATGGTCGATACGATCATTTCGACGGTTTGGTTGCGCTATTAACAGGTTCATCCTTGGTTGCAGTGAAAGACGACACTGGCCTGATAAGCGTGCAAGTCAGACGTGAGCCCATTACAGAGCTTAGTGCTGTTAAGCAAGACATCATTGCGGATGACTCTATTTTGACCAATGCTATAGAGCAAATCGCAGTGGTAGGGAGCCGTAGTTCACCCCGTACTGTCGTATCGTCGCCGGTCCCTATAGATATCATCAGCGCTGCTCAGTTTTCTCAACAAGGCGATACTGATGTACTTAGTATGCTAAGTAATCTTGTGCCATCGCTCAACGTGAACGATCAGTCTATAAATGATGCGGCGAGCCTAGTCAGGCCTGCCAACCTGAGGGGAATGGCGTCGGATCATACCCTGATTTTAGTCAACGGAAAACGGCGACACAGAAGCGCGGCAATTACGTTTTTGGGGGGCGGTCTGTCCGACGGCGCCCAAGGCCCCGATGTGTCAGTTTTACCTGCATCCGCTATTCGCCAAGTCGAAGTACTCCGAGATGGCGCTGCGGCGCAGTATGGGTCTGATGCAATAGCAGGTGTCATTAATTTTGTGCTCAATGATGCCAATTCTGGCGGCAGTGTGGCCATAAGGGGAGGGCAATTTTTCCAAGGAGACGGAGAGGACTTTCAATTACAGGCGAATGTTGGATTGCCGCTGGGTGATGAAGGCTTTACCAACATTAGCGCAGAGTTTCGCCAGCGCAACGCAACGAATCGAGCGGCCCAGCGCGCCGACGCTCAGGCACTCATTGATGCGGGGAATACCTTTGTTCAAGACCCCGCTCAATATTGGGGAACTCTCGATGTCGATGGTGACGTTAAAGTTGCCATTAATGCTGGTACTGAACTGACAGATCGTGCCCAGTGGTATGCATTTTCTAACTACGCACGTCGAGAAATAGAAGGGGGGTTCTATTTCAGACATCCTCATACCCGCAGAGGGGTGTTTGCAGCGCAACCAGATGGCGATGGAGAGACTCGCTTGTTAGTGGGAGATTTGGACGGATTAAATTCAGGAATAGCTTGTCCTGATATTTTCATTACCGATGGTAACGTTTTGGATGATCCGGACTATTTACGCATTGCGGACAACAGTACGGCACTTGGACAAAATTGCTTTGCGTTCAATGAGATTTTGCCTGGTGGATTCGCTCCACGATTCGGTGGGCGCGTTGAGGATGCGGCTCTTAGTACAGGGATAAAAGGTTATACCTCCACTGATTGGGCCTATGATCTCAGCGCCAGTTTGGGCTATTCCAATATTGATTACCTCATTTCAAATACCATCAACCCTTCACTGGGGCCTGATTCGCCGACTTCATTTAGCCCTGGAGGAGCCAGACAGGTTGAGCGCAGTATCAATTTGGACGTACGCAAATTCGTTGACGGTATAATGGCGGAACCTATTCACGTGGCCGCGGGTATTGAATGGCGTAAAGAAAGTTACCATCAAAAGGCTGGAGAATTGAGTTCGTATGAAGTCGGCTTCTTGGCATTGGAACCCAATAGTGGTTTGAGCCAAGGCTTCAGTGTTGGGTCAAATGGATTCCCAGGTTACACACCTCAGTCTTCAGGAGATTGGAGTCGTACAAATTGGGCCGTTTATCTTGATGTAGAGACCTACCTGAATGACTCTTACCTAATGGGCGCGGCATTGCGTTATGAACATTTCAATGACTTTGGCGCAACCTTTGAGGGCAAACTCACGGCCCGCTATGAGCTGAGTGATGAGCTCTCGGTACGAAGTTCTATCAGCACTGGTTTCAAAGCGCCTACCGTAGGACAAAGTAACGTTATCAATGTTACTACCGCGTTCTCGGCTAGAGGGCTTGAAGATCAAGCGACCTTGCCACCGACTAACCCAATCTCGATTCAAGTTGGCGCCACACCTTTACGTCCAGAAGAATCCGTGAATAAAAGTCTGGGGCTGGTGTATTATTGGCATGATGGCTTGTTTGCTACGCTCGATTATTTTCATATAACCCTCCACGATAGAATCAGTACAACGTCTGCCATTCAACTCACACAAGACGATGTCAGTGCGTTGATCGCTCAGGGCATTCCGTCGAATCAAATTTTTGAAAGTGCCAAATTTTTCACCAATGATTTTGACACAACAACGCAGGGCATTGATGTTGTGGTGAATTATGAATTTGAGATGGGCACGATTCAAAATACCTTGTCGGGATCCTTTAATTGGACTCATACTAATGTCGACCGCGTTACCCTCTATCCAAGAATAGCGCCCAATGGTGAAGTAGAATTGGTGTCTAATCTAACAGACTCACGAATTCGAATGCTGGAGGAAAACCTGCCCGATTATCGTGTTGTATTAGCGCTAACTCAGACATATGGTGATTTCAGTGCATTATGGAGAGTGCGCTATTTTTCTGAATTTTATGAAGACCATCTTGATGCATCTGCCGGGTTGGACATAATTGGCAGCGAAGAAGTCGTTGTTGATATTGAATTAGCCTATCAGCTTTCAGAGCAATGGCGGTTGGCATTCGGTGCGCAAAATCTATTTGATAATCGTCCATCGACAAACCCGTTTGTCGATGTTGCGGGGGCGCGTTATCCTCCAACATCCCCATTGGGAATGAATGGTGGATACTATTATGCACAGGTTAAATACGCATTTGACTAGCGTGTATTGACCTTTGCGGCACGTTTTTGTTTTGTTTCAAATAAGCAATAAGTGACGCCGAACACAGTTCGTAGGGATAAAGAATTCATACCGTGACGGTTTGGTGTCAGCACATTCTTGTGTAGATTATGCAGGAGGTGGCTGCGCCTAGATGACAAACTCTCGCAGTAAACATGAGCCGTAACGATCAACTCGTTGGAAAAATCACGTCGTTTAGTAAAGCAGGGATGTAGGAGTTGGCTCGATTAGTGGCTAGCCAACATTTTTAAATAGAGACTCGTCGATGATAGTCGTATCGATGATTTGCTGGGCCATGCTGACACATTTACCACATTGGCTACCCAGTTCTAGGTGTTGACGAAGCTCACGCAAATTGCCCACGCCGTTTTCTTCAACAGCCTGTTTAATATCTTTGTCTGTGACACCAAAACACATACAAACGTACATACAATCGCCTCGTTAATTCAATGCAAATGATAATAATTGTTATTTGCTCGCAATTCAAGCGGTAATTGCGAATAATTTTTATTTAGAACTGTTGTGTGTGAGCGGAATTACAGCAAGTGTATGGTTTTGCAATTATTTTATCTGCTCAGACTTGTAATCCCTGAAACAGAACCAATATGACTATATCTGAAAGCACTGGGCAGTGTCCGGTGACCAAACACAAAACAAAAGAAAATAATGGAGAAATCATGAGCGTATTAGTAGGTCGTCCAGCACCAGATTTTACGGCTGCAGCTGTTCTTGGCAGCGGTGAGATTGTAGACAGCTTCACACTTAGCGAAGCAATCAAAGGCAAAAAAGCCGTTGTCTTCTTCTACCCACTCGATTTTACGTTTGTATGCCCTTCTGAACTAATTGCATTCGACAAACGATTCGAAGAGTTTCAAAAGCGTGGTGTTGAGGTTATTGGTGTGTCTATCGATTCTCAATTCAGCCACAATGCTTGGAGAAACACGCCAGTAAACGAAGGCGGTATTGGTCCAGTTAAATACACCCTTGTTGCAGATGTTAAGCATGAAATTTGCCAGGCGTATGACGTTGAGCATCCTGAAGATGGTGTGGCATTCCGTGGTTCTTTCCTTATTGACTCTGAAGGTCAGGTACGCCACCAAGTCGTTAACGATCTTCCACTAGGCCGTAACATTGATGAGATGCTACGTATGGTTGACGCGTTAGCGTTCCACGAAGAACACGGTGAAGTATGTCCTGCGGGTTGGAGCGAAGGTAAAGCAGGTATGGATGCAAGCCCAGAGGGTGTTGCTAAATACTTGTCTGAGAAAGCAGAAGACTTATAAGTCGCCTTTTTAAAAATGTGAAAAAGCCGCGTTTAACGCGGCTTTTTTATTTCAATTGATACCCGTTGGTTGAGATAAACAGCGAACTATTGATTTTCTGTGTCGATAGGCCATCCACCGAGTGCTTTGTATCGGTTGACCATATAACAAAAGAGTTCTGTTGTTTTATGTGCATCGTAAAGCGCTGAATGGGCCTCTTTTTGGTCGAAAGCAATACCTGCGGCCTGACAGGCTTTCACCAATACGGTTTGTCCCAACGTCAGCCCAGCAAGGCTTGTCGTATCAAACGAAACGAAAGGGTGAAATGGTGTGCGTTTGATACCACTTCGCTCAATCGCGGCGTTTATAAAGCTTTGATCAAATGTCGCATTGTGCGCCACGATAACTGACCGTTGACAGTCTGCTTCCTTTTGCAATTTTCTGATAACTTTGCACAGTGATTTCATTGCGTCTGATTCTTCGATGGCGCCTCGTAACTGACAGAAAGGATCAATTCCATTGAAATCCAACGCGGCTTGTTCGAGATTCGCCCCTTCAAAAGGAACAATATGCTCATGGAAGGTTTCATGAGGTTCTAAATCACCATCAGCATTCATTTTTACGGTGACAGCGGCGATTTCTAGAAGTGCATCGCGATTTGCATTGAATCCAGCGGTTTCCACGTCAATGACGACGGGAAAATATCCGCGAAAACGGCGAGACAATAACGGTTGAGTGTCTGACATCTTTTTGCGTGTTGCTCTTAACTTGGAATGGACAAAGCCGATAAAAAGAGGATTATCGCATATCGAATGGTGAATCTCATTAAAACTACCCAATTGTATTGAGAAGGCGATAAATAACATTGGCGTTGAGCAAGACTTTTGGCACAATACGCCGCGAGAGGCCCTAAACTTTTCGCGCCAACGGACGATACATCTGTTGAAGTGGAGGCTTTTTGATGCGTCGATTGTTAATAGGTATGTGCGCTTTGGTGACTTTATCGAGTCATGGCGCGATGCGGCAATATGCCGCGACTGTAGAAAATTCTGAGTGGCAAGTAACGGAACAAAACCGTCTGGCTTGTACGCTTTCTCATCCCATCCCTGGATACGGTGATGCGTTATTCACTAGTGTCGCGTCTAAACAACTCAATATGGAATTTGAGTTGGATATGCTATTGCTCCCGAAAAAATTCGATGTAGCGGCCGTGTATTCAATGCCGCCAAGTTGGATGCCTGGGCACAGTCGAAAGACGATTGCAGATATGACGATTCGGACCCAATACGACGGTGATTTACCTGAGCAAGCCGCTTGGACAATGCTCAGTGAACTCGAGAAGGGGTATTGGCCTACCATATACTATCAAGACTGGTACAACGAATACGACAAGGTGGCTGTTGGATTGAATGCTGCCAATTTCGCGACAAGCTACCGACACTTTGTTCAATGTGTCTCTAACTTGTTGCCCTACAGTTTTGAAGATATCGCTTATACCGTTTTGAGTTACGAGAAAAATAGCGTCGAATTGACCAAATACTCTAAGAAGCGTCTCGCGATGATCGGTGATTACTTAAAGGAGGACAGCGAGCTTGAACTCGTGTTACTCGACGGTTATACCGATAGTTATGGTGGTCGCTGGAACAACGAGCAACTATCTATTCGTCGTGCCAACGTCGTCAAAGAGTACTTTGAGTCAATGGGCGTACCAATGGATCGGATCGCGGTCACAGGGCATGGCGAGAAGCGTCATATTTCTCCGAATACCAACAGCAGAAGCCGCGCGCAGAATAGACGTGTCGTGGTGCGTTTAACTAAAGCGTAGTTGCTGAATAAGTGCCCAACTGTGGGCACTTACCTTATCGTCCTATGAATCACTTGTCCTTTTCTAGGTAAGCCATCACTGGGGGAACCTGATCTGTGAACAAACCCTCGACCTTCAAATGTTTCACTAATACATCTAGCAATTGTGTGGACTCCACTCCTTGCGGCAGTGCGTCGATTCTGAACGTGTAAGGGTGAACCGCTAATCCCATTTGTTTGGCATTGAGATACCAAGGTTGGGGCTCAAGCTTTCCTTTTGCAAAAGCCTGCATGTCTACAAGCTGAGGAAACCAAGGTCCAACACCCTGAGCGACGTCTTTAATAGATGTCAGCCCCTCGGATGTTCGCAGCCAATCGTAGTCAGTGGGGGATTCGCCCCAATCATTTTCGCCCATTAACTGTACTAGCTTGAGCTTCGCTCCAAGATCATTGCGAATGCGTTTGAGTTCATCGTGATCAAAACACTGCACATAGATATTCGCGTGAGCGTCGTCTAAACCGTATTTCCGCAACGTTTCTAACACAATAACACTGATGTCTTGGCCTTCGCTTCTGTGCCACGCTGGTGACTTTACTTCGGGATAAAAGCCAATGTCTTTTCCCGTAATGCGATTTAGCTGAGAGATTAGCTCGATGTGCTCCTCAAGCGTGGCAATATTGAACGACGCTGTCCCTTGATAACGGTTGGGAAAAACCTGAGTACCGTCGGCATTTGCTCGCTCGTGAACTAAAAGTTGTTTCAGTTCATCAAGCGTAAAGTCAATCGCGTAATAACGTTTGTCCTCTCTCGCCCGTCCAGGAAATACCGACTCTACATTAGTGACGGTTTCTAGATGAATATCGTGAAGAACCACAGGAATACCGTCTTTGGTTAACACAACATCTTGTTCAATAAAGGCGGGCCCTTGAGCGTGAGCGAGGGACGCGGCCTCCAGAGTGTGTTCCGGTAAATAGCCTGACGCACCACGGTGGGCAATAACGTCAAACTCTGCGGCTTGGCTTAGTGCCGACATGGCAACAAAAGCACCGGCTAACAATCCGTGTTTCATAATTTATCCTTCTTGAATAAGCTCTATAGCGTAGCCATCTGGGTCACGTACAAACGCGATCACGGTTGCGCCTCCTTTGACAGGCCCGGGTTCACGGTATACATCGGCACCTTTCGCTTTCAGTTTCTCACAAAAATCATAGATATCGTCAACAGCAAAAGCAGTGTGACCATAGGCTGTCCCCATGTCATAGTCGTGCTCACCCCAGTTATAAGTGAGCTCAATTACCGCTTGGCTTTGTTCGTCACCGTAGCCAACAAAGGCGAGTGTATATTGATATTCTTGGTTCTCACTTTGTCTTAATAGCGTCATCCCCATCACGTCCACATAAAACGCCAGTGATTGTTCCAAATTCTTCACCCGAAGCATGGTGTGCAACATTCTCATGTTATTGTCCTTATTAAAACTGTACGGTATTGCAGCATAGTAAGTGCTAAGTGTAATGGTTTCTTATGACATTTGTAGTCTCAGAAAAATGTTTTTTATTGGAATAAGTTAAGCGCTAATTGGGTCTATAGTGTAGATAAAAATCAGTGAGACGTTTTTATGCGATTACTCCCTTTGGCGATGATTTGTACTTGGCTACCTTTCACGGTTAACGCGACAGTTTGCCAAGATGTCACAGTACAAGTGCTTGGTAGCGGTGGCCCCGAACTCAATGATGCTCGAGCATCATCGTCTTATTTAATTTGGCATCGAGGACAGTCACGTGTGTTGCTTGATACGGGATCAGGAAGCAGTGTGATGTTTGATCGGGCATCTGGCCAGGTCGAGAGCCTCAATGCAATTTTGTTTAGTCATTTCCATACAGACCACAGTGCAGACTTCGCGTCTTACATCAAAGGGGCGTTTTTTACTGAACGCGAACAACCTTTAGTGATTGGCGGACCCGCTGGAAATCGCCTCATGCCATCCACGACAGAATTTGTTGAGAGGCAGATAGGGCAATCTGGCGCATTTGCATACCTTGATGACAACTTGGACGCAGCATTACAACAGTATCCCATACGCCTTTACGACCAGCCTCTTGCACGTAAAAGCGAAGTATTGACCGTGGATAGCGATCTTTCTATACAATCGCTGCCAGTGAAACACGGCCCAGTGGCGGCGGTTGCGTGGAAGGTCAATGTCGGGGGCTGCACTATTACTTACTCTGGCGACATGAATGGCACCAATAAAGCGTTTGCGTCATTTTCTCACGGGGCGGATATAGTTATTTTACATGCAGCAATAAATGAAGGTGCATCGCCAATTGCTAAACGGCTGCATATGGCTCCTTCAGACATTGTGAGTCTTGCAGAGTCAGTCGATGCCAAGACTATTGTATTGTCACACTTTATGAATCGCAGCCAACCTCATCGAGTCTCATTAAAACGACAACTGGAGCAAGTAACGACAAGTCATATCGTCTTGGCCGAGGATCTAATGACGATTTCGGCCAAGCGTGATATGCCATAATGCGTGACAGGGCGGTAAACGTCAGAATTGATATCGAATACCGGCTTGTAGTGTTAGGGGGTGGTAATCAAGGCCGTCAATACTCCCCGTAGCAGGTGAACCCTCTGATGTTAGGTCGATGTCAGACAGTGAGGAATAGCGCACTTCTGTTTGAATTGACCATTGCTTATTTAACCTGTACTCGATGCCACCAATGAGTTGATATCCAATGTCGCCACTTTGAGAATACGAGAGCTCATTGCCGGCTAGTTCGAGATCGATATCCATTTCTTGGCCCCAAATTATGCCCGCGCCTACGTAAGGCTGCCAAGTATCGTTAACGGTAAAGTAATACAGGCCGTTTACAAAGAAGGTGCTCGACGCATAGTTACCCTCCGGATACGTATTGGTTTCACTGATCGTCGTTGTTGAGTCATTGCTTCGATACTCCCATCCTAGTTCAACAGCGAGTTGTTGATACCGATAGCCTCCACTCAAACCGGCGACGAAACCAGTATCTAGATCAATATCGGCAGTGCCAGATTGAAGGTTGACGTTTTGTGCCGTGCCACTAGTATCTGACATTTGGCTCAACCCTACATAGGGCTTAACAAACCATTCTTGTGCTTGTGCACTGGTTGTTATGGTGAGTCCGCATGCAACGAGAATGGTCGGTAGTATTTTGTTCGGTGTATTCATCATGAGTGCTCCAATGTTATGAGTGTTTGTGATTACGGCAAGACTCGGCAAACACGTCTCAATGTCATACCATTAATGTATGAACGGGCAGTAAAATGAATGAATGGACCACTATTTCGGTTAATGGGCGTAACAATTGAATGAATAGACAGTTCCCTTTGGGTCAGATAAACCCAATCAAGTATTTTTACTTTGTAGCAATCACTACGGGATTGTTGTTTGCATTTGTTACAACCGGAGACGATGAGTCTTTCGGATTGAATTTACTCATTTGGCAGCTCCAATCCATCATTCCTATTTCTTTGATCATTGGCTCTCATAGCCTATTGTTTGGCCTTCGCTATTTTTCTGGGTTGAATCAATGGCAGCAAGTCGTCATTTCTGGCCTTGTGGGGAGTTTACTGTTTGCGCCTCTCGCGCTAGGTATTGATATCTATATATTGAGTGAAGGTCTTCCCAGCAAGATGTGGTATGAACTGCTCGATGAAGCGTCGGCGGTCATACCGCCCGTGACGATATTTTGGGTATTGGTTAATACCCCAATATTGATGGGGTTGGAGTATCAAAAGCGATCGACTACAGATAACGAACTCGGACAGCATCAACGTCGACAGACGAAGGAGGCCAATGGCACAGAACCCAATGAGTTCATGAAAGCCGCCTCAATATCTGACCTTGTTAGCCTACAAAGCTTGTCTGCACAATTGCACTATTTAGAAGTCGTTACACATGATACTAAGCAGCTAATTTTGTTTTCGCTTAACAAAGCGACAGAGATGCTACCTAATTCGTTGGGGCTTCGGATTCACCGTTCGCATTGGGTCGCATTTGATGCCATTGAATCGGTCAAAAAAATAGGGCGTCAAGGGGAAGTCACGCTACTTGATGGCCGTACCTTGCCAATCAGTCGAAATAGACTGCAGCAGGTCTTAACTGGCCACGCCGATTATAAAAATAGAAGCTGACGCGCTAAGCTTATCTACTTCTTTTTCTTAGCCTCAGCTTTTAATACTTCATTGATAAAACTGCGGCGACCAAACTGACGTGTGATTATGCACTTATCTAGCGAAAACCCTCTAGCAGGGCAGTATTCCCGACCATAAAAAATAATTTGTAGGTGCAAGTCATTCCATTTTTCTCTTGGGAATAAACGTTTCGCATCGCGTTCTGTCTGTTCGACACTCTTGCCGTTAGACAAGCCCCAACGATACATTAGTCGGTGAATATGAGTATCGACAGGAAAGGCCGGCACATTGAACGCTTGTGCCATGACAACGGATGCTGTTTTATGGCCAACACCAGGCATGGCTTCAAGTGCGGCGAAGTCTTGAGGTACTTCGCCGCCGTGCAGCTTAATGATCATGTCAGATAGGTGCCATATGCCTTTTGACTTCATCGGTGAAAGGCCACAAGGCTTGATGATTTCTTTAATTTCCTCGACGCTCATTTGCACCATATCAAAGGGGGTGTCAGCACGAGCAAACAGTTTTGGGGTAATTTGATTAACTCTTTCATCCGTGCATTGTGCGGAAAGCAAGACCGCAATCAGCAACGTGTAAGGATCTTTATGATCGAGTGGCACGGGTACCTCAGGATAGAGATCCTCAAGAATTTGAATGATAGCGGCCACTTTTTCTTTTTTCGTTAGTGCTGTGTTCACGTTACTCATTTGACTCACTTGGTGTCTTTGTCAGTTAAGGCTTCCGTAATGCCTCGCTCTGTTCTGCTTTCTATTAGAATTACCCAAAAGGTTAACGATGCTTGCATCAACGCGCCGCCCAAGCATAGGCTTGTTCGCAGCGCGGCAAGTACATGTAGAATCGGCAGACTCTAGTTTTCCGCCGTTACCCTTACTCGAGAGATTTTCTCCACGGTTTTTTCTTGTTTACTGGCGATGTGCGCGTCAATGACATTTTTCAGCGCAATGATTAACCCCATGCCTAGAAAAGCACCGGGTGGCAAAATTGCCAATAGGAAAGGGTTATCAGTGGAGAAGACTTGCAGTTCCATCGATTTGGCCCATGCGCCGAATAACCTGTCGGCCCCATGTAAAAACGTACCTGAACCCAATAATTCTCTCATACCACCTAAAATCACAAGAACAGCAGTAAACCCAATACCCATAATGAAGCCGTCATAGGCAGAAGGGAGGGGCGCATTTTTCGAAGCGAAGGCTTCGGCTCGCCCAATAATGGCGCAGTTGGTGACAATTAGCGGTATAAATATGCCCAGTGTGAGGTACAAGTCGTAGGTGTAGGCATTCATTAATAGTTGAACGACAGTGACGAAGGAAGCAATAATCATTACAAATACTGGGATTCGAATTTCATTTGGTACCCAGTTTCTTACCAAGGATACGGTAACATTAGAACCGATTAGTACAATGATGGTTGCTACACCCAAGCCGAGGCCATTAATTGCCGTCGCGGTGACGGCTAGTAGTGGACATAAGCCCAATAGCTGGACCAATGCAGGGTTATTTTTCCATAACCCTTCTAGTGTTAAGGACTGATAATCAACCATCAGCTTGCTCCTGAGCAGCACATGTTGCGGGCGCATTTAAAAGGCTTTGCATATTGTCTCGAACAAACCGAGCAGTATTCGCTACGCTACTGACTACCGCTCGAGGAGTAATAGTGGCACCCGTGAATTGATCGAATTGTCCGCCGTCTTTTTTAACGCGCCACTGATTAGCGTCTTCTTCTTTGAATAGTTTGTTGGTAAAGCTCAAAATCCAATCACTGACGCTCAAATCGATTTTGTCACCTAATCCCGGTGTTTCTTTATGCTCGACCACTCTTGTTCCTAAGACCTCTAGGGTATCACTGATACCAACGAGCATTTTGATTTGCCCACTGTATCCATTAGGTGCGGTAGTAGAGACAATAAAACCCGTCACCTTATCGCCCATTTCAGCACGATAAACGGTATGTGCGTCCTTGGTCCCAAGCAATGGCGATTCTACGGTAAAGCAAGTGCGTATGACATCATTGTCATGTCTATGGTCGGGAAACACTTCATTAATTAGCGACAAAAGTTTTCGTTGCTGTTGGGCCTGAATTCGGTCTTTTGTGCCGAAATGAGTGAGTGCGATAAGTGCAGTCGTGATGATGGCAAACAAACACAGTAATGCGCCATTTCTGACGATGGATTTATCTATGTTCACTGCTTACTCCTAGCAGATGTCGTTTTGTGGCCATAGGTTCGCGGTTGCGTATAATAATCAATCAAAGGTACGGCCATATTCATGATAAGCACAGCAAACGCGACCGCATCCGGATAGCCACCAAAGTTTCGGATAATGACAATCCAAAATCCAATTAAGGCACCAAACACTAACCTTCCTCGAGGCGTAGTAGACGCGGATACGGGGTCTGTTGCAATGAAGAATGCACCAATTAACACACTGCCATTCACCAAGTGGAATAGCGGTGAGGCATACAAGTCGCTGTCAATGCCAAAAAACAACAGAGATAGGACTGCAACGCTACCTATCATGCTCATCGGTATCTGCCAGCTGATGATTTTGAGTTTAAGCAGTGCGAGCCCGCCGATAAGGTAACCCAAACTAACCCACGCCCAACCCACTCCAGCGGACTGCACCGCATTTTGATTGAACAGAGAACTGGACAATACTTCTGAATAGGTTTGTTGATTGCTTAGACCCGTTTTTACCGCATCTAACGGCGTCGCCATAGTTGTGCCGTCGGCAATGGTTCTCAACTGTTGAATATCATAACCAGATTGAGTGTATTGGCTGAAAATGACATAGAGTGTATCGATAAAACTTACGTCGTGGTAAATCAGTGATTGTGGTGGAACCCACATTGTCATTGCAGCAGGAAACGATACCAGTAATACAACATACGCTATCATGGCTGGGTTAAACATGTTAAACCCGAGCCCGCCATAAAGCTGCTTGGCTACTATGATGGCAAAACCAACACCTATGACCGTCATCCACCAAGGCAATAGAGGCGGTATACTGACCGCGACAAGTAGACCTGTTAATAGCGCACTGTAATCACTTAGTGTTCGTTCGATATTTTTCTTTCTGATGAATAGGACTGCGGCCTCTGCAGTGATTGCCGTAATCCCTGCCAACAGGCATTGAATCAGTACGCCATAGCCAAAGAAATAGGTTTGCAAGGCAATACCTGGGAGCATGGCATAAATCACTAATCTCATGACTTGGCTCGTGTCCCGTTTCACTCTTTGGTGAGGTGAACTATTCAGTTTAAGCGTAGACAACATCGACTACTTATCCTCGCTAGATTGATTTTGCTTTGCCGCTTTCTTTGCTTTGGCACGGGCTACGGCAGCTGCGATTTTGGCTTGTTTCTCGTCATCCATTACTTGGCGTGTTGGTGCGACTGCCGCCACTGACTTGGCGGCTTTTTTGGCTTTTGCGCGAGCTACAGCAGCGGCAATTTTTGCCTGCTTATCGTCCAAATCTGGTATTGCACTCGTGTTTTGCTCATCGATAGCGCTCTCTGTCTCGGTGTCAGTGTTCGTTTCAAGAGGTTTCAATTGTGTATTGTCTGCCCCTTGCTCCGACGCTTGCTCTTGAGAGGCTTTTTTTGCTTTGGCACGAGCAATTGCAGCTGCGATCTTAGCCTTCTTATCTTGTTCGTCAGTCGTCTCATCTTGAACCAATGAAGGAGAGTTCTCTCTGGTATCAGCAGAGTCATCCTGTTGTACTGCTTTTTTTGCTTTTTTATCGTCCGGATCAGGCTGCGTCGGCTCAATGTTTTCAGTTGAGCCGTTAGCTGGAGCTTCACTCTCTCGTTTTGCGGCTTGTTTGGCCTTTGCTCGAGCAACAGCCGCGGCAATCTGCGCCTTTTTATCAGTGACGCTTTCATTACTTTGGTTATCACTTGATGGCTCGCCGTCATCAGACAGAGAGTTTGCTTGTTGCGCCTGTGCGGCTTCTTGCGCCTTCTTGGCTTTCGCTCTGGCGATAATGGCAGCCGACTTGGCTTTTACATCCGCTGCTGGCGGATGACTTGATTCATTATCGACGTTGTCTTGCGCCGCAAGTTGCTGTGCTTTCTT
>CAWUJV010000022.1:0-56104 GCA_963922845.1 uncultured Alteromonas sp. | reverse complement strand
TTACCAATTTTATCGACAGCGTCTTCTACGGTCACGCGAGCCATGTAATGTATCTCCGATGAGCAAATTTAATTCATAAAACGGCCGCGTAGTATAATACAGCGCGACGTGATCTTTAAGTATTTTGTTTACTTTTCTAGCAAATCAGATCGTTAATCAGATCCTTGTGTCTCAAACTCTGCTTAGTGCCACGCAATCGCTGACTGGCAACGATTCCATCAAGTGATGCGACCGCGGTATCAAAATCATCATTGATCAAGACATAATCAAACTCGTCATAGTGCGACATTTCTGACACAGCTTCATCCATTCTCGCATTGATAACCTCATCTGAATCTTGGCCTCGACCTTGAAGACGTTGACGCAACACATCCGTTGACGGCGGCAAAATAAAGATGCCCACGGCGTCGGGAATATGCGCTTTAACTTGGCGCGCACCCTGCCAATCAATATCGAGGAACACGTCAATGCCCTTGTGTAAGGTCTGCTCTATTGTGATACGAGATGTCCCGTAATAATTGCCAAACACTTCTGCCCACTCAAAAAATGCGCCTTGCTCAATCAGGTCTTCAAATTCGGCTTTACTCACAAAGTGATAATGCTCGCCGTCAACTTCACCCGGACGAGGGCTACGAGTCGTATGAGATACCGAGACTTGCATCGCATTGGGGGAATCTGCATTTTTCGACAGTAACGCTTTGATTAAACTAGATTTGCCGGCACCCGATGGCGCGGCAAGAATGAATAAATTTCCAAGTAATTGACTCATAGTAGGGAAAATTCGTAATAACTAGGGTGATGAACCAAAAAGGCAATGGTAGCATACTCATGAAGGAACCAATAAATGAATAAGTGCAGGAAGCCAGTCACGCAGACTTGATACGCCACACTGTTCATCATGGCAAGCGACAGATAATTATAATAATCACGCTGCGAAACATAACAATAAAACAAGATAATGATTGAGGAATACACAAGATGGCTAACAACCTTCTGCCCTACGTTGAGGTAGAGCCAACAGTGCCTGCGAAAGCCTGCGTTATTTGGATGCATGGACTCGGCGACTCAGGCCACGGCTTCGCGCCTATTGCCCCTGAACTCAAATTGCCTGAAGACATGGCGGTAAGATTCGTCTTTCCCCACGCACCAGAGCGCCCGGTGACAATTAATGGCGGAATGCGAATGCGTGCATGGTATGACATAAAATCACTCGATTTTAACAGCCGTGCTGATATCGACGGCGTAAAAGAGTCAGCCGCGCAAATAGAAGCCCTGATTCAACAGCAGGTCGACAAAGGTATACCACACGAGAAAATTGTGCTGGCTGGTTTTTCTCAAGGCGGAGTGATTGCGCTTCACTTGGCAACAACATACGGTCACAAAGTCGCGGGTATCATGGCACTATCGACTTACCTATGTGAACCCGACAACTTGGCCGATCGCGCCGTCGACGTCAATAAATCCACTCCCATCATGATGGCCCATGGTGAGCAGGATGAAGTGGTGCCGGTATTTTTAGGCAATGCCGCATACAAAATACTCACCGAAAATGGGTTTAATGCAACATGGCAAACCTACGCTATGCAGCACAACGTATGCTGGCAAGAGATCCAAGATATCTCTAATTGGTTACAAAAAATTCTCGCCTAGAATCAACGGGGCCGCTGGTAGCGGGCCCGTCAATCTTGCTAGAATAGAAAGCAATCTCGCTTTTTAATCAGGTCCAAGGTTCTTCTATGTCTTCACTTCCAAGCTTCAATCGCACACTTCGCATCGCAACACGTAAAAGTGCACTGGCGATGTGGCAAGCAGAATATGTGAGAGACGCGCTACTGGCGCACTACCCTGACTTAGTGATCGAACTTGTTCCGATGAGCACACAGGGCGATAAAATCCTCGATACGCCATTGGCAAAAATTGGCGGTAAAGGATTGTTTATCAAAGAACTAGAAGTCGCCATGCTAGAAGGGCGTGCCGACATTGCCGTACATTCAATGAAAGATGTACCTGTTGACTTTCCTGAAGGCTTTGGCTTGCACGTGATTTGCGAGCGAGAAAATCCATACGATGCATTTGTATCCAACCAATATTTAAGTATTGATGAGCTACCCGAAGGCGCGGTCGTTGGCACGTCAAGTCTGCGCAGACAGTGCCAATTGAGGAAGCGTCGCCCCGATTTAACCATCAAAGACTTGCGAGGTAACGTCAATACTCGATTAGCAAAATTGGATGCGGGTGAATACGACGCAATCATTTTGGCTTCTGCGGGCCTCATCCGCTTAGGTATGCAGGACCGAATTACTCAGCCAATTCCTGCGGAGGTTTCACTTCCCGCAGTGGGGCAAGGTGCAGTTGGCATCGAATGTCGCAATGACGACCAAGATCTGATTGATTTAATCAGTGCACTTAATCACAACGATACGGCAACCCGCGTTACCGCCGAGCGCGCGCTCAATGCCCGATTGCAAGGTGGTTGTCAGGTGCCAATTGGCAGCTTTGCCGAGCTCAAAGACGGAAGACTGACTCTGACTGGCATGGTTGGGGCAACAGATGGGTCAACGTTGTTGTTTGCCCAATCTAGTAGCGATGCACAAGACGCCCAAGCGTTAGGGGTTACCGTGGCAGAGTCGCTGCTTGCACAAGGTGCAGGCGAATTACTCGCAGCGCTCCACGATTAATGTATTTAGTTACCCGTCCTAAACCTAAATTAGCCCAATCACTCGCGGCGTTTAATCAGGCGGGAATCTTTGTTACTGGTGTCGCCCCGTTTGATATTGTTTATCGCAATAGTGCATTGTCTGCTTTGGGTACGCGCCTTGAGACGCTGCAACCCAACACTGTCATTATCGTTACCAGCAAGTT
The DNA here is from genome assembly GCA_963922845.1 of uncultured Alteromonas sp. GTDB lineage: Bacteria > Pseudomonadota > Gammaproteobacteria > Enterobacterales > Alteromonadaceae > Alteromonas. The sequence continues at coordinate 53,242 of CAWUJV010000022.1, read as the reverse complement.
CGCCGCCGACGCGTTATCACACGTAACTAATGGCAAAGTTATTGCCACGACAGTCATTGCGGTAGGTATGGCCACGCAGCAGGCATTGTCAACGTGCTGCAAATCCGTCGTAGTGCCCGAAAAAAATGATTCCGAAGGGATATTAGCCACAGCAGAATTACGGCGGGACAACCTACAATCCGTTATAATTATCAAAGGTATAGGTGGTAGGGATTTAATTGAGTCGACACTTCAAGGGCGTAATATCACAGTGAACATTTTTGATGTGTATGAACGCGTCAAATTAAATCCCGTTTATTCATCAGCAAAATGGCAATGGCCTGAGGTCAAAGGTATCATCGCTACAAGCGGTGAAATGGCACTGTCGCTCATTGAGACTTACGGGCTATCGAGTTTACAGACGTTGCCCTGGTTGACCGTCAGTAAACGGGTTGCCACTTTATTGAATCAACAAGGTATTAGGTCAGTGCAGGTTTGCACTGGCGCATCAGACCCCGCATTGATACATTGGGTCAAGGAGAACTGGGAGTAACGCATGGCAGAGAGTAAAGATATGGTAGTCGAGGCCGACGTAATCGAGTCAAGTGAACCCGCGTCACCGATATCACCCAATGCGCCAAAAGCCAAAACCGGCTTGCTATGGTTTGTCGTTATATTGGCAATGTTACTCTCTGTTGGTGGCTTGGGCGGTGGGTATTGGTACCTGGAGCAAAAACTCGCGACGATTTCCGAACTTGAATCGACCAATGCGTTACAGCAAGCTGCACTCAATACGTTAAACGCGCAAAATGAATCCCTACAAAATCAAATCAACAGCGTAGAAAGCGACAGCGCTACCCGCCAGACTGCAATTGCGCGACTAAACGAATCAACGCTCGGACTAGAACAACAAAACGCAAATTTACAAGACAAGCTAGCGGGCATAAATGGAAGACGTCCAAGTGATTGGCTGATAGCAGAAGCCGATTACCTTGTCAGGATGGCAGGTAGGAAACTGTGGTTGGAACACGATGTACGCACCGCAATCATGCTACTCGACAACGCAGATGTTAGACTCAGTGAACTAGGCGACCCCTCTGTTATTCCTGTCAGAACATTCATTGCACAAGACATACAACGTCTCAAGCAGGTCAACGATGTGGCCCACGTCAGCATTGCGCTTGCGATATCTGGTTTACTAGGGCAGGTCGATTCACTCCCCCTAGATTACCTAGAATTTCGCGATCCGAATGCCGATGTGCAAGCAGCACAAATGTCTGAGTCAGTTTCAGACTGGAGAGACAACCTAGCGGTTGTTTGGCGTAACATTGTTGATGACTTTATTTCCCACGAGCGCGTTGATACGCCGATCAAGCCTTTCATGAACGAACAACAACGTTGGCTCGCGAAAGAACAACTATCGTTGTATTTACTTCAAGCTCAAGCAGCAGCGACCCAAGCCCAAGACACCTTGTACAAACAATCATTGCAGCAAGCGCTGGGATTGTTGGTGGAACACTATGATTTGACCACGCCCGAAGTATCCGGATTTATGTCCAGTGTACAAAACCTCAATGAAATGAATGTCAGTCGCTCGTTGCCCAGTGAACTGAGCGCCCAACGGCCGCTATCTGATTTACTCAATGACAGGGTAGACAGTGTCATTGATCGTGGAGTGCAGGCACTATGAGACGACTCATCTGGCTAACCTTAATTGTGGTAGCCTGCTTAGCGCTACTGGTTATAGCACCTAGCTTGGTTGACCAAAAAGGTTATGTACTGATTCAAGCTGGCTCGCATGTTATTCAAACGAACCTCATCAGCTTGACCATTATGATCTTTGGAGCAGTGGCCGCTTATCTATTGCTAGCCATGCTGGTAAAAAGATTGCTGCGCTTGTTTTCCGGTTCGCGGCATTGGTTTGGCACACGAAAAACCAAGAGACTACAAAAGCGTTATGAACATGGCTTGCAGGCATTAATGCTTGGCCAGCCTAAGCAAGCAGTAATGGCTTTGGAAGATACGGTTGGCGCAGAGTTTGGCGGTTTAAATTATCTGGCACTCGCACAAGCTCACCTTGCCTTAGAACAACACGATTCGGCGAATAAATACTTAGCGCTAGCAAAAGAGTACGACGACGCAGCAGAAACTGCCGTGATTCTCGGTGCCAATGCCGAGCTTAAATTAGGTCAAGCCGATAAAGCAGTCGCACTGCTCAAACCATCAATGGATACAGCCAAGCCTTCTGCTAACATCGTCAAAACGTATGCAAGGGCCCTTGCCGAGGACGGTCAATGGACTGAACTTGCTCAGTCTCTGGCCAGTTGGAAAAAGCAACTTGGCGATGACTATGCCAATTGGGCCAAAGGCATTGCACGAGGAAAATTGAGCGAGGTTGCAAGCCGTCATGGGGCTAATCAACTCAAGCAAACATGGGCCGAATTGCCGCGTAAGCAGCGCAATGATGAGGTGTATATCTTTGCCTATATTGAACAATTGCTCGCTCAAGGGATGCACGCTGACGGTCAACGCATCTTGCTAGACAGCCAAAAGAAAGGCCCCAATGCCGTCTTACTGCCGCTATTTAAACACTTGGAGCTAGCGGATCCATCGCCGAGTTTTAGGCAATTAGAACAGTGGATTAAAGCCGATAGTGAAAACGCAGAGCTATATTCAACCTTAGGCCATTTAGCCTATCACTGCGCCGACCCAGTATTGGCGCAAAAAGCGCTAAGTAAAGCAATAGCGTTGAAGCCTACACAGGCCGACATGTTATTGCTCGCGCAGTTAAGCGAAGACAACAACGATGCAAGCCAAGCACTTACGCTCTATAAGCAGAGTGCTGAATTCGTTTAAACCACTGCATAGGTAAGGGCTGCAATGCCATAGGCAAGTAGCCCATATGCCACATACACACCCCAAGCTAACTTGTTGCTGCCTGTCTCTCCTTTGATCATTGCAACAGTTGCCACGCATTGCAGTGCAACAACGTAAAACAACACTAACCCGAGACCCGCACCTACTGTCAGGCCATCCGCCTGTACTCGTTCGGCGAGGCCTCCGACATTTTCTTCGGCATCATCCATACCGAACAGTGTACCCAAAGCACCAACAAAGACCTCTCGTGCAAGGAAGGACATCAATATCGCCACACCATAGCGCCAGTCCAGCCCCAATGGTGCAAAAATCGGCTCAATAAATTGGCCTATTTGACCTAGGTATGAGGCTTCGAGTGATGAATCTTGCGGAAAATAGCCCAATACCCAAATGCCAACGGACACCATAAAAATAATCGGGCCTGCACGACGAATAAAGCTCATCCCACTGGTGATCACTCGTTGATAAAGTGGCTTCCAATGGGGTAGGCGATAGGTTGGTAGCTCGAGTATAAATGGCATATCTGATTGTTCTAGATCTTTGGGTAAGAGTTTACTTAACACCTGGCTAACCACTAGGGCCATAACGATACCGAAGAAATACAACCCAAAAAACGCGGCGCCTTGTAGATTGAACAGCCCCATAAATACCCCGTCAGCAGGTACCAAAACGGCAATCAACAGGGCGTAGACAGGCAGTCGTGCTGAACATGACATCAGAGGAATTGTCAGCATGGTTACCAAGCGCTTATGAGGCGACTCAATGGTACGCGCGGCCATGATGGCGGGAATCGCGCAAGCATGACCAGACAAATAGGGGATAAAGCTACGTCCTGATAAACCAAAGAAACTCAGCGGTCTATGACAGACGAGCGCAGCCCGTGCGAGATAACCTGAATCTTCAAGCAGGCCTAAAATAAAAGTCAGCACCATGATTTGAGGCACGAAAACCAAAAATGAGCCAAATCCACCGAACAAGGCGTCATTGATAAAATCACTCACAATCCCCTCTGGTGTGAAGGAAATGACCCATTCAGCCATGGCGCCGATTGCCGCCTCGGTACCATCCATCAGTGGCGCGGCGAGAGTAAATATACTCTGGAAAAGCACGAACATAAGTGCAAAGAAAATTACACTACCAAAGGCACTATTGAGCATAAAACTATCAATTTTATGCTGGTTTTTAAGCACGACATCTTGTTTCACGCCAAATTCATTGGCCACTACACGACTATGTTTTATGGCATCTGAATAATCGCTGATGATCTTTGATGGCAATGTCGGCTCTGCTTGATTGACCATATCCATTGCCTTTGTTTTTAACTCGTGTAGACCCGTCAATGTGCGCGCGGATAATGCGACAACGGGGCTTCCAAGTTTGGCAGACAAAGCGTCGATTTCAATATCCTGTCCAAATCGATGAATCTCATCAATAAAGTTCAGAGCGAATAACACAGCTTTACCATGCTCTGCCGCCAGTTTTTGAACCTGTAAACCCAAGACTAAGCTGCGTTCTAAGCGGGTCGCATCGAGGACGCACATCACAAGTGCCGTGCGGCTATCCTGGATAGAGCGAGATATTTCATTGACCGCAATTTCTTCGTCTCGTGTAATGGCGGTAAGCGAATAAGTACCGGGTAAATCAACTAACTCATCATTGCCAAATTTACCCGATTTCACTTCAACGGTTACACCCGGATAATTTGCTACTTTTTGACGCAAACCGGTAAGTTGATTGAATAACAAGCTCTTACCACAGTTGGGCTTTCCAACCATTACTACACGTTGCATGAATACAGCCTTTTATATTTTTTAATGGCGAACCAAAATAGCCTGAGCCAAACTCTTTTCTAAGGCGAATACACTGCCGCCTAGCTCTAAAACAACAGGCCCGTTGAAAGGACCTCTTCGCAAACAGTGAACCTGTTGGCCTAGGTCTAACCCCATCTCAATCAATCTAGATAAGACAGTAGGAGAGAGAGTATCAGCCAATTTGATGACTTCGGCTGATTGCTTTGCCTGTAAATCCCATAGGGTCATTGGCTTTTCCATTCAAATAACTAGATAACCACAAAAAGTGTGATGTTATTACACAATCCCTAAGAATAACAAAAAACCCATCGATGCTCTAACATTTAAATGCGAACAATTTACATTTGCAATAATATTGATAAATTCGACTTAGACACTTGATACCGCCAAGGAAATGTAACGTTTTGTAATAAAGCGACAGTTTTAGATGATTTAGCGGGCAATTCACCGCTAAAATCTCGATAAAACAAATAATAAGACTTAACTCGACGTCAATCGTTGAGTTCGTTGGATGACAGAGCCTTGAAAGCGTTACAAAAATTCAAACTCATTGCGTTAATCTGGCTGGCCATGTTTAGTTGGGCAGTCGATGCCCGAGAGGAAGAAAAGCCCACACTAGAATGGCAGTTCGATATTGGTCTGACGGTCAACTACACGCGTCATTGGATTGAGGGACTAACCGAAGATGACGACGCCATAGGCCTGTCGCCCTTTCTTAGCGGTGGTGTTTACTATGGCAAGTTTTACGCCGAAGCGTCTCCTAATACGCTCCATCCGCTGACTTTTGGTTATGTCTTGCGAGAGTCAGACTCTCACCAGTTCAATATCGTCGTTGAGTCTTGGTTTTTCGAAATATCAGAAGAACACCAGAGTGATGAGAGTAATAACTTAGACGGTATCATTACGCGTAAAGCATCCTTTGAGGCGGGCCTTGAATATCTGTCGACTAATCACACCTATGATTTTCGCGTTCGGTTACTCCACGACGTCATGGGACGACATGATGGAGCCGTGGCTACTGTTGAGATGGCCCATCCAATTTACACCGAAACCACATTGTGGCTTCCTGCTGTTAGTATCGCTTACGTAAGTGCCAGTGCCGTTAATTACTATTACGGCATCGATGCAAGCGAGGTACGAGACACGAGACCAGAATACTCAGCAGGTTCAGCCTACATAGCAGCCGCGCAATTGTATGTAGAAAGACCCTACGGTGACAATTGGTCTCTGATGGGTTTTGCAGGTATCGCCATTCCAAGTAGTGCTATCAGTGATAGCCCGCTTGTCACACCAAGAAGTAATGGATTCAACATTGGTGTAGGAGTGATATGGACGTTTTAAACACTCTGCGTTGCTATTCGATTACATGGACAAGGCTTCTAACCTTAGTTGCCGCTGTCGGCTGGATGCCCGCGATAAATGCCGCCGATGAGGTTAAAACACAAGTCGCAAGCCTAGTAGCTGGCCCACAAGTCTGTGTGCGAGACAAGGGAAAAACCATGTGTGAGATGGAAGCCGCTCTTATATGGGAAGTACCAGAATTGGGTCAATACTGCTTGTGGGACGAAAACAGTGACAAACCCATTCAGTGCTGGACAGAAGCCGCCTCAGGCACGGTAAAATTGAAGTTTGTTGGTGATACGAGTCGCACGTTCAGATTAACTAGACTTGAACAGCGCGCCGTATTGGCGTCGACCACTATTAAGGTAATGGGTGCACTAGAGCAGCGTTTGAGAGCGAGGCGACGCAACCGAATATGGCGGGTGTTCTAAGCGATAGAAAAGAGAATCAAAACGATACACAACGTTACATTCTCGCGACACTTTTGCACAAGAACACAAAAGAATAAGACAACCAGAACCCATACACTTTGCTCATCCAATTTTGGAACACACTTTACACGGAGCAAAGTTATGAAAAAGACACTCGCCACACTCGCTTTAGGATTCGCAGCATTTTCGTCTTATGCGGACAATGTTAGCCCCTCAAACCCAGTACTAAGACCCTTAACCCTAGTCGATGGGGAAGTGTTGCTAGGCGCAGCTATTGCACATGAAGCAACAGAGGGCAACGACTGGCATGGCGCATTGTACGCGGGTTACGGTATCACGGATAATCTGACGGTTGGCGTCGACGGCCTAACCTATAAAATTATCGGCCGTTACGACAACGGTCTAGGTTGGGACGTGGCACTCAGTGGTGGCTTGCGTGGCTATCGCGAAAATGGCCGCGGCGAAGCATTCGCTTATGGTATGAACTTAACGGGGAAATACGTGGTAAGTGAAGATCGCGCCTACTTGTTTGAAGCGGCCTATAAACTGTGGGATGAAGAGAATCGCGATAACAGAAATGAATACCAGTTTTCTATAGGTGCAATGCAAAACATTACTGACAAGATTACACTGACAGGAACCTACAGCTATAGTGTACTAAATGACTTTGTCGCAGATGACGCACACAGTGCAGTGTTGTCAGGCGAGTACGTTTATTCGAAGAATACCAGTTTTGGTATGTTCGTTGAGTACACCAACTTTGACTCTATCGAAAATGGTTACGATGAAGATACAAATTACGAATCGCTAGTCGGGGCGTTTGTAACCTATCGTTTTTAATTGATAAAGGGGCGAATCTCGCCCCTCTGTAAAACTTGAGGATTCGCCGTTGAGCAATACCAACCAACTCGCCCATATTTTCCTCGTGGAAGATGATCACAGTTTGGCCACCCTAGTAAAGGATTACTTTGAATTACAAGGCTTTAGAGTCAGTGTAGAAAATATGGGTGACAACGCGACCTCGCGCATTCTTCAAGAACAACCAGATTTGGTCATACTTGATCTAATGCTTCCGGGTAAAAATGGCTTGGATATCTGTCGAGAACTCAGACTCCAAAGCCAAGTTCCCGTCGTTATGTTGACGGCGAGAACCGATGATATCGACCAAATTGTCGGGCTAGAAGTGGGTGCAGATGATTATATTTGTAAGCCTGTACAGCCCCGACTTTTACTTGCAAGGGTGACGGCATTACTGCGCCGAACGCCACAACACTCGGCACCTAGCCAGGACGGCAAACTCAATGAAAATGAATTTCGTTTTGGCCAACTCTATATCAACAGTCTAAAACAAATCGTGACACTCGATGACGTCGCCATCGATATTACGACAAACGAACTGTCACTATTATGCCTATTTGCAGAAAACGCCGATAAGGTCCTGTCTCGGGATGATTTACTTAATAATTTAAGAGGCTTTGGTTACGACGGAATGGACAGAACCGTCGATATGCTAGTGTCACGCTTGCGCAAGAAGCTAGCAGATAATGCAACCAAGCCAGAAAAAATAAAAACGGTATGGAAAAAAGGCTATTTGTTTGTAAGTGACGCGTGGGAATAACCCCCTCGTGTTGACGTTGAGCTGATGTAGATTGTAGTTAATGAAAAACCTTTTCTTTCGCCTGTATCTTTTTGTCACGGTAATGATTATCGGCTTGGGTTGGAGTCTGGATAGACTCTATGATGAGCACATACAAGAGTCGAATCTAACGACCGACCTTGACCTTCACAAAGGCACTTTTTTCTTGCTTAACCGAGAATTGGCAAGACAACCTATTGATCAACAGGAAACCTATCTAAATGCTATTTCAGCGTCGTTTGGTTATCCACTTTCCATGCAAGATGTGTCCGTTGTACTCAATGGTAAAGCATTGAATGAGAAGCCCCTCGACGATTCGCAACAGTTTTACCTTGCCGAAGGCGGCATTGTAACGATCTTCGACGATTTTAGTGGCGAAAGCTGGTTTATTCAGCGCTACGCTGAGTCGAGTAAGATTCTAGTGATTGGTCCGATCGTCAATCATTCATCGACTGAAAGTGATGCCATTTTCACCAGCGTATTTTTGTTTGGTCTAGCGCTAGCAGTCTTTATCTGGGTATGGCCAATTTCCAAAGGGCTTGTCAGTTTAACAAAAGCCGCTGACTTATTTGGACAAGGCAAATTTGATGCACGTGCCAACGCTTCAGTAACGGCTCCATTGCAGCCTCTCGCAGAGCGATTTAACAGTATGGCCGCGCGCATTCAGCGACTGATTAAATCCCACAAAGAACTATCGCATGCGGTGTCTCACGAGTTGCGTACGCCCATTGCTCGCATCCGCTTCGCGATGGAAATGGTTAGTGCTGTCGATTGCGATGAAGCTAGGAAAAAATATCTCGATACGATGGACGAAAACATCGTTGAGCTAGACAGTTTGGTCGACGAATTACTGGTTTATGCAAAATTTGATCGAGAAGAGCCTCAGTTAGCGATTAGGCCCATTCCGCTGGCCAAAGTCATTGCTGATACTCTGGCTAAATTTCAAATGACCAACAGTGAGTTTAATTTTAGTCTTGATACTGCATTGCCGCTCGATACAACAGTTGACTGCGATGAAGATGCCATTGTGCGTGTACTTGATAACTTGGTTAGAAATGCCGTGCGGTATGCCAAACGAGATATCGTTATCTCCCTAGAACTAGAAGAAGAGAACGTAAAAATCAGTGTCAATGACGATGGGCCTGGCATTCCACCATCAAGCTGGCAATCCCTTTTCGAACCTTTTGTCCGATTAGATCAAAGCCGCGACCGAAATTCTGGAGGAATTGGCTTGGGGCTCGCTATCGTCAAGCGCTATGTCGAACTGCATCAAGGTCAAATTAGTATCGGTCAGTCAGACCTTGGCGGGGCCGCTTTTATTATCGATTTACCTCATCGCGCCATATAGATAAAAAATATACTCTTGCCAACATAACCTTAAAAATATAAGATAATCCTAATATTAGGATTATCTTATATTTGTATGCTTAAATTTATTCTCAACCACACAAAAGCGATTTCACTAGTCATAGCGCTAATCACAGTCGTAAGCATCAGTCAGTTACCTAACATCGTAATTGATACCGACCCTGAGAATATGTTGGCTGCCGACCATCCTGACAGACTATTCCATCAACAGGTTAAGCAAACGTTTAATCTCAACGACGCCATCGTACTCGGTTTTGTTCCAAACTCACCTTTGTTTGAGCCAAGTAAACTTAGCGATATTCACGCCGTTACCCAACATTTAATGACACTTGACCACGTTGTAAAGCACGATGTCCTTGGCCTAAGTACCGTTGATCACGTAACACATCTCAGTCCTGGCGAAATCAATTTTGAGAGGTTGATGAAAGATGCGCCAGACTCCCTGCAACACGCAAAAGCAATCGAAACAGCGACGCTAGATATACCGTTATTCATAGACACGATTGTATCAAAGAATAGTGATGCGACACTCCTATTCGTGCCCGTTGAAGACAAGCGATATAGCTATGCGGTTGCCGAATCAATCCGCGCGTTTATCGCCACATTACCGTCGTCATCTGAGTGGTATATCACGGGATTGCCTGTTGCTGAAGACCAATTTGGTACTGAGATGTTTATCCAAATGGCGATATCTGCGCCTCTTGCGGGGCTGATGATTTTTGCTGCGATGTGGCTTCTTTTTAGGCATGTAACGCTGATTGTGGCTCCGATGCTAGTCGCACTTGCCACTGTTCTCACGACAATGGCGATGCTGATCAGTATGGGATTTTCCGTGCATATCATGTCGTCGATGATCGCGATATTTTTAATGCCAATCGCAGTCGTAGATGGGGTACATGTCTTATCGGAGTTTGCTGACCGTTATCGAGTTGGAGACGACGTTAATGACGTACTAACGGGCGTGATGGCAAGCCTATTCAAACCAATGGCATTGACATCAATTACATCCGCCGCAGGCTTTTTTTCATTGCTTCTCACGCCTATTCCACCTGTACAAATATTCGGAGCCTTCATCGGCTTGGGTATCATACTGGCATTTTTACTTACGATTTTGGTTATACCAATCTACATCGCCCATCTGCCGACATCCAAACTGGCTTCGTTACCTAAACACCATCGCTCAAAGAGTCGCACCAACCGTATTATTGCCAGTTTGTCGGACATCGCCATCAATCACAAAGTACTGTCACTTGGGCTGGGCTTGGTCGCAGCGGGTGTATCGATAATCGGGCTGTACCAAATTGAAGTCAACGATAATCCCGTTAAGTGGTTTAAACCGAATCATGAAATTCGCATTGCCGATAAACGGCTAAATGACAAGTTTGGCGGCACGTACAATGCCTATCTCGTTCTGCGTAACACCCAACAAAATGCCACAATGTCACAGTTGACACCGCCCTCACCTCCGCCTTCCCTTTCATCTTGGTTGTCTCAGATTGACCCTGATATCGATTTGGTCAGTCTGCTTATTGAAATTGAAGACTACTTGTTCTTGAGTGATTCAATAGAGGAAGCCTGGTTGGTGAGTTTTGCCGAGAATGTCGAAAAGGAAAAAGAAAAACGTCAGGTCCTACTCAAACCGCAAACACTAGCGGCAATAGAACAACTCCAACGTTTTCTCGATGCACATCACATTGTCGGCAAATCCAATTCGGTTGTCGACATCGTCAAGCTGATGAACAGAGAAATGACCAGTGGCCAACAGACAGACTACGAATTACCCCGCAGTGCACACGCGGCATCGCAGTTATTACTTCAATATCAGTCGTCACATCGTCCACATGATATATGGCACTATGTAACACCTCAGTATGATCAGGGGTTGATATGGCTACAACTCACTAGCGGTGACAACAACGCTATGTCTGAAGTTAAGACCGCGGTTGAAGCTTACCTTTTAGCAAATCCCCTACCCGACCAACTTGAATTCTCTTGGGCAGGTAAGGCCTACCTCAACGTCGTTTGGCAAGACAATATGGTTGGTGGCATGGCTGATAGCCTTATTGGTGCCTTTATTGTTGTACTGCTTATGATGATCATCTTGTTTAGATCCGTGTTGCTTGGCCTATTTGCGATGCTTCCACTGAGTATTTCAATTGTGGGCATTTACGGTGTTATCGGCTTTGTCGGCAAAGACTATGACATGCCCATAGCGGTTCTATCAGCCCTTACACTTGGATTATCTATCGATTTTGCGATTCATTTTATCGCGCGGGCTCAATCCCACTTAAGGTCCAGCAACAATATAAACACTACGCTTGCGTATATGTTTACTGAGCCAGCTAGGGCAATTGTAAGGAATGCCACTGTGGTTGCCATTGGCTTTACGCCCTTACTATTTGCGCCCCTCGTTCCTTACGTCACTGTCGGTGCTTTTCTCGCAGCGATTATGATGATTTCCGCCGTTGTGACTTTGTTACTACTGCCAGCTTGCCTATGTATACATCACAAGGTTTCTCTTTTTAGAACAGGAGGCAAATATGAAGCAATTTAAACCGGCATTGCGCCTATTTTTGACGGCGTCGTTAGGGATCAGTATGAGCAGTGCAGCGCAGCAACATTCAGCAAACGAATGGGTAATCGCAGCAGAAAAGGCGGCCTATTATGCGGGTGATACTGCGAAAAGCCAAGCTCGCATGCTAATTGTGGATGGACAAGGACGTAAGCAACTGCGTCAGTTTACGTTGTTGAGACGAGATATCGAAGATAACGGTGATCAGCAAATGTTGGTATTTTTCTCTCGCCCATCAGACGTTAAAAATACCGTATTCAGGGTCGAAAAGCATAAAGCGGCGAATGCAAGCGATGATAGATGGCTGTACCTTCCTGCACTCGATCTTGTAAAACGAATCGCATCCAGCGATAAAAGGACATCGTTCGTTGGCTCCCATTTTTATTACGAAGATGTGTCGGGTCGCAATACCGAAGATGATCTGTTTTCGATACTCAAGGACAACGATGATGTAGTGACATTGCAGGCTGTACCAAAGCGCCCTAAAACAGTTGAGTTTGCTAAGTATGAAGTTGATATAGATAAAACGACGTTATTACCCATAAGTATTCGTTACTTTGATAACCAAAACGATATCTATCGCAAAGTCGACGCGCTTGAAATTTCTACGATAGAAGGTCACCCAACCGTTACAAAAAGCCGAATTTCAGATTTGAAAACAAATGGTTACACCTTGATGGAGTTTCGCAATGTCACCTATGATTTAACTTTGCCAGAAGCCATTTTTTCAGAACGAAGTCTTCGCCAGCCACCAAGACGTTTAATCAAGTAAATGAGACTATCTATTCTTTTTTGGCTCTTTGGTGTCTCTTTTTCGGTTGTTGCGCAAACCGTTTTGGACCCAAACAGTAGTCATGAGGATTGGGGAACGTGGGAAGAGCCCCCACTATACACGGGTTTTATCGAAGTCTCATTGGGTAATCGGTTTCAAAACGATGATGTAATTGATGCATCGAGTACATTGCGAGAAACACGGTTCAATTTACAGTGGGAAAATGAGTTCAATTCACTAATTCTAAGCAATGAATGGGAACTGCTCGCCAACGATGTCACTGGTAATACGCAAATTAAGCCGAGAAACGTCAATATTCAAGCCGATTTAACTCCACATTTTGGCATAAAGGCTGGACGACAAGTGTTAACTTGGGGCGTAGGAGATTATTTATTCTTAAATGACTTTTTCCCCAAAGACTTTCAATCCTTTTTTATTGGCCGCGAAGACCGATACCTAAAATCCCCTAGTGATGCCGTCAAAATTAGCTACTATTGGGGCGCAAGCGTATTCGATATGGTTTACACGCCTAAATTTGAATCGGATATCTATATCAACGGCGAGTATTTGTCGTATTTTGACCCGATTGCCTTAGGTCAAACGTCTGATTCGCTGGCGGTTTATACACCTAGTGGCGATGAATGGGCTTTTCGGTACTTTACCCCTGTCGGCGATATTGATGTAGCGCTTTATGCCTATGAGGGTTTCTCAAAATCGCCAGAAAGTCTCAACCCCGATGGTTTACCAGTTCATCACCGTCTTCGGGCGGTTGGTGCTAGTTTAGTGGCCCCGTCACCACTTGGTTTAATTAGCGCTGAATATACTTACTACGATACCCAGCGTCACACGCAAGTAAGTCAGCTGTCGCCAAATCAAAGCCGTTGGTTAGTTGGCCTGGAAAAAGCGCTATCGCCATCAGTCACTGGGGGTTTGCAAATTTACCGAGAACGTTCGCTTAAACCTGCGTGGTTACGCAATGACAGTCAGTTTGAGAGTAATCGATGGCAATTTACCACGCGATTAACTTACCGCGACCCGCGACAGTTCTGGACAATTCAGCTGTTTAACTTTTATTCACTAACGGATAAAGACGGTTACCTGCGTGTCTCGGTAGATTATAGCCCTACGGACTCCTGGTCTTTTTCTATGGGTATTAATCAATTCTATGGCGAAAGGGAACACTCATTCTTTAATCAGTTTTCACAAGGTAGTAATGGCTACATCCGCGGTCGTTGGCAATTTTAGCTAGCGATTTTCTCAGAAAGTGCACTGGTTTTATATCAAGACCCAACTTTATCGTGAAGCCAGTGACTTGAAATAAGCGTCAATACACAGATAAAGGTCTAACCACGCTCTCTTGGAGCGTAGCCCATCATTTCGATGACGGTATTAGTTTGGGTCCTTTAGCGCAACGAGCGCTTAATGTAAGCACCTTGCCACGTAGATCGAATACTATCACTTAACAACCACTTATTTATGCGAATTGGAATTAAGAATTGCGGTAAGCTCAGTATCTTTAGTTCATTATTTATACAATAAATGATGAGTATTCACGTTAACTTGTTTGACCTCTTACCAGTGCAATGCTAATAAATTGTAACAACCTTGTTAACAACCGGACAGTTGACGTGAAATACATTTATAAGCTCACAATTATTGCGTTACTCACTTTTAGTTTTCAATCATTTGCAGGTTCATATACCAAAACCGAGTATCCCATCGTGTTGGTACATGGCATTTTTGGTTTTGATACTGTACTTGGCATAGATTACTTCTATCGAATTCCGTATGCATTGAGTAAAGACGGTGCAACCGTTTATACAACCGCAGTTTCAGCGGCCAACAGTTCAGAGCTCAGGGGAGAGCAACTGTTGGCCCAAGTCGAACAGATCCTAGCCCTCTCAGGCGCTGAAAAAGTCAATTTGTTCGCGCACAGTCAAGGGGCACAAACCGCCCGCTATGTGGCTAGTGTTCGTCCCGACCTCGTCGCATCGGTAACCAGTATTGGTGGCGTAAACTGGGGCAGTCCCGTAGCGGATGTGGTGCGCAAGAAAGTACCAGAAGGCTCAGTGAGCGAAACGCTTGCCGCCGGTGCGGCCAACGCACTAGCGACCGTTATTGATTGGTTTTCTGGAAATGATGATTTACCGCAGGACGCGTTAGAAGGCCTAGAAGTGCTGACAACAGAGGGAACGTTGGCGTTTAATGCTAAATACCCAGAAGGCGTGCCAGCTCAATATTGTGGTAGTGGCGATTTGGTAGCGTCTAATGGTGTTTACTATTTTTCGTGGAGTGGTACTCGCCCACTAACCAATGTTTTTGATCCACTCGACGGGCCAATGTTTGCAACTAGCTTGCTAATTAATGAACCCAGTGATGGTTTGGTGTCGCAATGCAGTAGTCACTTGGGTTACGTAATTAAAGACAACTACCGAATGAATCACATTGATGAGATAAACCATACCTTTGGAATACATCATTTATTCGAAACAGACCCCATTACGATATTTAGACAACAAGCCAACCGATTAAAAAACTTAGGGTTGTAAGGTGCGTCTCGTAAGTATCGTCACAGCAATCAGTGTTTTTTCACTGATTGTTGTGACCATCGTTTGGAAAACGAGTAAGAACAAGACGCTATTGGCCTCTTCGGCTCAACCGATTGAGTTAGCCAAGAAACAGAGTGACAACGCCGAAAACACATCGATAGTTGTTGAGCTTGACGGGCAGCAACATCAGAGCGAAAGTCATTGGTTAAATGGCGCTGTACGCCGTCTTTTCGACCATTTTTTGATGCAATATCAAGACGGTGAAAACGCGATGTGGACCGCGTTCAACCAGCATTGCCAGTCACTGGATTACTGCCAGCCCTTAACCCACTTGTTCAAGCGGTACATTACATACAAATTAGCTCTCACCGACATCGATCACGGAGAAATCAATAGCCCAGATGCGTTCAGAGATCGTATTGAAACTTTGGCAGATCTCAGAGCGTTGCATTTCAACCTTCAAGAACGTCTGGCACTATTCGGTGACGATACGGTGTGGGACAAGCATGCAGCGAATAGAATGGATATTTATCACGATGCGACGTTGACATCAGATGAAAAGGCTCAATTACTTGAACAGCATTACGCCAGCTTACCAGATGACCAACGAGCTGCGGTAGCCCCAACCTTGGCCCTACAAACTTTACAGACATTGAAGGTTAAAAAGAGCGACCAATACAATGTTCTTGCCGCACAGTTTGGCCATGAAGCCACTGAAAGGCTCATATCCACCTACGCCAAACAAAACGAGTGGAAAACACGTGTCACGCTTTATCTGGAGGAAGTTAAACACTTAAAAACCCATGTTACTGAAGACCCGGACTACCTGAATCAGCAAATAGAAGAATTGCGAACCCGTCTTTTCAATCAGAGCGAGCAAAAGCGACTAGCAGTCTTTGTGGCTAATCCAGTGCTTCTAAAACCATAGACTTGTGTCATCTGTCGTGCCGTTGCTTTCATAGTTAGTTGGTTTTAACGATGTATCACTTAAGGCGCGACCTTCTGTGCAGCTAACTTGCCATTAGGAAAAGGGAATTTTAAGTTTGCGCATCCGACTTCTTAGCGTATTAGGATTAATTTCAAGCAATTGAGCCGCTCCACCTTCACCATGAACCTGACCGTTTGTTGCATTCAATGCTCGCTTAATATGCTTGGCAATGGCGATATCTAAAGGTTCAATTGACGTATTGTCTGGCTCAGTAGAACAAGCTTCGCCCTTTACACGGTGGCTGCTATCAAGAAAGGGAACCGAAAGTTGCCCTTGCTCAGACGTAATAAGTGCACGCTCTATCACATTTTCGAGTTCTCTGACGTTTCCAGGCCAATGGTATTCACAAAGCGTCTGGACCAGTTCAGGCGTTATAGTAGGAGGCTTTCCCAACTTTAGATGCTGCGTTTTGCGTTTGATAAAAAAGTCGACTAACGCTGGAATATCTTGCTTGCGGTCACGCAATGGTGGCACTTCAATAGGAAACACATTCAGTCGAAAGTACAGATCTTCTCTAAACTCACCGTCTCTTACCATTTTTTCAATATCTCTATGGGTCGCGGCAATAACCCGTAAATCAAGCGTAATAGTAGTAGCCCCACCTACCCGCTCTAATTCTCTATTTTGCAATACTCTTAATAACCGAACTTGCGCCGCCATTGGTAACTCACCAATCTCATCTAAGAAAATTGTCCCGCCATTCGCTCTTTCAAATTTTCCACGTTTCATTGCCACCGCGCCAGTAAACGCGCCTTTTTCGTGGCCGAACAATTCACTATCCATCAAAGCGTCAGGGATGGCACCGCAATTGACGCTGATAAATGGCCCTTGGTTTCGAGCCGAAACACGATGGATGTAGTTTGCCAACACATCTTTTCCTACGCCGGTTTCACCCAACAACAAAACCGGACTATCGTGCTGTGATGCTTTGTTTGACAGGCTAAGCGTAGGTGCTAGACCAAAATCCGCACCAACAATCGTATTGCTTAGGTGCGCTCTCAGCTCAATATGTAATGCTTGATTTTCCTCCTCTAAGCTGGATTGAAAAAGCAAAAGCTGCTGATGCTTAAGTGAGTTAATGATTGAAATCGCGCATGGCCTATCTAACAACGCCAGCAAGTCAGCATCTTCTTGCGTAAATGGCTTGCCCGACTCATTGATCAATACGATAGCTCCGACCACCGCACCGTCTAGAACCGGATTTAATACAATTAGACTGCAATCTAGACTACCGCCAAATGAGCCCAGCATCTGTCTCGCGATACTATTTTTGGCAGGCTCATTCATTATAACAACAGCAGGTTTCTCCAAACTGGATTTACGCGCATTCATAATTGACTTCAGCTCGGGACCGATAGGTACTTGTCGATTAAGTTGTTTCCCACCATCTACACGCGCTTCAGCCAAGGCATGAACGACTCCCAGATCAAAATCAAATGCCTCTAGAAAAGCGTGATCGACTGATAAATGCTGCCTAAGAACATTAAAAGCTGCGAATAAAGAGTCTTTTGGCTGTAAATGACGGCAAATTGCCGACGTAAAATCAAAAAATAGCTGTTGTTTATTCATGTACACAAATCACTCAATTGTTAAATACAACAATAGACTATTTGGTCGTCATATATCACATTCTTTTTTGTTACATTTAACAACGATGAGCAAGGGAAATCATAAATCATTGATTAATAACAATTAAAATTCTGGCATAAGAGTTGATAAAGCTAATACGGTTACTTTTTAGGATTACTTATGTGGCTTGAAACTCTTTTGCTGCAAACCCACGCAGCCCAAAGAAATGACGTGGTAACGGTGTTAAAACAACTGGTGATGGACCCCAACAGTGATGATTGTCAGGTAAAGGTATTTTTTTATGAGAATGGCGTTTTACACATTTCAATACACATCAGTCATACGGAACAGGTAACCACGGAATATAGTCGCACTGCGGCTTGCTTAACAGATTTACTACAACACTTTGGCCCTATCCACCATCGCGTGTGGGATCAGCTTGTTTTACCAGCATCGTGTTGATACTTTTTGGAAACATTCATGAAAAACCGTAACATCGCCACCATACTTGCACCACTGATCTTCCTCAGCGCTTGCGGAGGGTCAGACAAATCCGAGAATAGCACATCTCCTACACCAGATGTTGCTCCCAAATACCAAGGAGTTTGGGTGGCCCCTGCTTATGGGTCAATAATCCGAATAGGTGAAGATAGTATTACTCGATTCCAGTACACCTCTGACTTTTGCTTCATCGAAGGCAGCGCTGGTAATGCAACAACCAGTGATATCGAAGCTTTAGTGAAAAGTACTGACTCCCCGGAAAAAATTGAATGGTATATAGGATTCGGCGACCAGGATTTGGCTGCCCCGGGGATTGTCTACACCAAAACCAACGCTTTATCGAGCTCTTGTCAGAATGGTATTGACCTAGATATCACGACGAGAGACTTTGATGCTGAGGAGACTTTCGCCATATTTAGCCAAGTATTTGAAGAATACTATGTTGATTTCGAGAGAAACAATGTCAATTGGCAAGACATTGCCTATCAGGCATCAATAGACCTCAACACGCAAAGTGATGAACTAGCGCTATTTTCGGCTATGGAAAGTACATTAGAACCACTAGCAGACAGCCACAACTATATACAATCGCCATCGGGCTACTATGCAAAAACGTTCACAAAGCCCACGCAAAACGTACGCCTAGTCGAGGAATACGCTGCCCTCAACGATTTACCATTTCCTATCCCCAGTGAACTAGTTACACAGCAGCTTGTTGATGAAATTAACGAATTCGTACTAGCGCATAAGCAAAATCAATGGGACATCACTTCTAGCTACGCAGAAAGTGAAGAAAGTATAACATCGAGAGCAAATGGTTTAGTTCGCTGGTTTGAATCAGATGGTATTGGGTATTTGTATATTGGTGGCATGGTGGGTTATTCGACAGAAGAGCAAGGTACTGTACCCATCGAGGTCGAAAATTTTGAAGAATCGCTAGAAGCAGCGCTGGATGCAATGCAACATGTCAGCGGTCTTGTCATCGATATCCGAAATAATGATGGTGGATTAGACACGATCAGTATTGCCGCGGCCGGCCACTTCACGGATACAGAATTTCACGGCTACAGCAAACAAGCTAGAGAAGGCAATAACCGAACTCCTCTTCAAGACGTGATGATAAAACCTAGGGGACAACAACGTTTCACTGGCGATATCGTCCTGCTCACAAGCGCTGACACAGCCTCCGCGGCGGAAGTATTCGCGATGACAATGAGTCAATTACCTCACGTCACCGTTATAGGGGAACGAAGCCAAGGCATCCTATCAAACGTCTTAGAGTGGGAGCTACCCAACGGTTTTGATATCGGGCTTTCCAACGAGTTTTATCTCACTCCCAACGGTCAATGGTATGAAGGTGAAGGTATCCCTGTTGCTATTGAGGTGCCTTTCTATTCGATTGAACAGCGTGAATCAGAATCAGATTGGGCCTTAGAAACAGCAGCTCAACTGTTGCTAGGGCAATAGAGGATAGCCACTGTGAACAAATATAACCGAACTAATTACCCCCATCCTCGCAGCGGTATCAGTGGGATTTGGGACAAATTTGTTGGCCCAGGAGCCAGCGCAGAAGAAAACGGTCTCGGGTTAATTTCTGCATTGTTTTTTGGCATTGGCTTTATCGCCTTTGCTCTAATAACAAAAGCAGAATGGACGACGAGCCAATTCATCGTTGCAGGCTTTTTAGCCTTTGACATCATCGGTGGCATTGTAACAACGGCCACATTGTCCGCCACTCGTTGGTATTTTCGATCAGAACAGAAGGGTACCGACCATTTTAAGTTTGTGGTAACACATGTGTTCCATATTGCGTTATTCGGTGCCCTATTTACCAATGAGACCGCGTTTTTTATTGCTATATACAGCACTTTGTTGATAGTTGGCACCTTGATCGTCACGGATGTGCCAAGTTCGATAAAACGCAGTGTATCGAACCTTTTTGTGTTTGTGGCTATTCTGATTAGCTTCATCGATTTCGGGATCGACTCATTAATGCTCTGGTTTGTCCCAGCAATTTTTCTCAAGCTATTCAGTAGTTATCTAAGTGGTATGGGGGAGCAACAATGAGCCGCAAAAAGGTATTGGTTATCAATGGAAACCCCAAAAACAAAAGTTTGTGCGGCGCATTGGCAGAAGCCTATGCAGACGCAGCGAAAAACCAGCACGATGTAATCTACGTTAAATTATCGGATTTGACGTTTGATCCAAACCTTCATTCTGGCTACAACGCTTCACAAATGCTTGAAGAAGACTTGAAGCATCTTCAAACTCAAATATCTAGAGCACAACATATCGTCATCGTTTCTCCTGTGTGGTGGGGTAGTATGCCCGCAAAGCTGAAAGGCGTATTTAACCGAGTTTTACTCTCTGGGTACGCCTTTCAATACCAAAAAGGTAATCCATTTCCAGCTAAGTTACTGGAAGGAAAAACAGCTCAATTGCTTTTCACTTTAGATACTCCAACGCTCTGGTATAAGTGGATTCAAGGTAATCCTATTTATAAACAGCTAAAGCGAACGATTCTTTCTTTCGTTGGAATCAAAACGACATCAGCTCACTACTTTGGGCCAGTCATCTCAGCGAAAGAAAAAACGATACAAGGATGGCTAGACAAGGCTGAGCGACTAGGAACTGGTTTGTAACACTATGAAAGCCCTACATAAGTTAATACTTAATTAGCTTGAAGTGCCCGATGTATTCCATCGGGCACTAATATTCTCACCCCAAATGCGAGCCTCTTCTACTGTAATATGATACTTACTTTGCAAAAGCATTTTAGTAGCAGTTGCAACCAATTGTTATTCAACACTGTTCACCATATTTTTTTGTAAAGCTTTTGGCACTTTTCAGAACCCTTTATCTAATTCGTGATGACGCACTGATTGTTAGCTCGTGGTTTTAGTCTAAGCGTTCAGTTAAGCCATGGGCGCACTAGGCACTTTCTCGATTAAGCATTTGTTCTGAGGGTTAAGTAGCCCACAACACTTTGTGTTGGTGAATTGGCGAAAGACTCGCTTTGATTGTACAAACAATCTCTTTTCTCTCAACAAATCAGAGGAATGAACTCTACCTGCATATTTTTTTCACAACCCCATGTTCAAGCTAATTCATCAAAGAGTTAACTTATTTTTCACATTGACACTACTACATTTGTAGAGATATGATCTCTACAAATGTAGATATAAAGGTATGTTTGCTTTGCGACTGTCAGAATTCGAAATCGAAGTAATGGAAATAATATGGGAGCTAGGAGAAGCTAGTACGCCATCAATCCACAAATTGATAAACAGTAGAAGAATAGTCAAATACTCAACAGTCAAAACGATAGTAGATCGATTGGAAAAAAAACACTCGATTACTCGTTCAAGGGTTGAAGGAAGAACTATTTTTTATCGACCAATAAGAGAACAAAAAAGTGTACGAATTCCACTACTTAAAAATTTTATCAACAAAGTTTTCAAGGGAAAAAGCAGACCCCTTGTTGCTCACATCATTCAAGAAGAAGAACTAACTATTGAGGATATCGAATACTTAGAATTGGTGCTACAAAAACGCAAAAGTAAGCTTGGTTAAATGACACAGTATCTCTCTTTCAATATCTGTTTGACCTTGTTCACTATTCTCACAGTACATTCAATAGGTACCAGTAACAAGTTACACTATTATGCAACGTCAATCGCGATATTTTCGTGGCTAATCCCGTACCCTATTGTTACGTCACTCTTAAGCGAAGCTATACAATATCAACCTTTAATCTTATCGTCTTTTACTCAACATAGTGCGCCGGTTAGCGTCGAATTTGAACGGTATATATCTCTCTCATCATTCACTTGGTACTCAGTCGGTGCGATTATTTTAGGCTTGGGAATAGCGAAGTTTTTCAACCACTTTGCTCACTATAATAAATGGAAAAAGAAAATAAAGAGCTCTCCTTGCTTTCAATTCTCAATTGCGTTGAGTGATTCTCATCATTTTCCCATTTATTACAGTAAGTTTGTCAAAAAGGGAGTTTTATTGGGATTTATCAGACCTATTATCGTTTTGTCACCGGACATCATAAACCCAAGATATGTTGAACTCATCATTGCGCACGAAAAGCAGCATTTTATTTCCAAGGATCATTTTCGATTTTTTTATTTGACACTGGTAGACAGCCTATTCTGGTGGAACCCTTTGGTGAGTCATTTAATAAAGCTCAATCGTTTTCAAATTGAAGTGTTGTGTGACAAAAACGCAAGTTCAGTGTACGGGCAAAATCAATACGCCGAAGACTTCGCCTCCTTGCTTTATAGTAATGTCACCGAGCATAGAGATGAATTGACGAGTCAGTTTCAAACTACCCACTCCGACGGAATAAAACGTCTAAAACTATTAAAGGAGAAACACACTATGCCATTTAAATCCAAACTCGCGTTTAGCGTATTGTTTACTTTTGCTATAACTGGCTTTTCTATGATGACACTAGCCAACAATGTTGACGAAAATAATCGGGAAAATATAGAAGGGGCCTTGATTGAGCTAAGCGCAAATATCTCACAGGCGCGCAATCAAAATATTGCGATATGGACAGAGTTTGGCCATACAGTAGACGTTAGCTTTGGCAATAGCCATCTAGTTAAAATTGAAGCGATAGACCATACCGATTTTGTAGAACTTAATTTTAGAATTCATAATACAACTGGCGACAACAATACGCTCATTGGTGCACCTCAAATACAAGTAAACTATGGAGAACAGTCGATGGTTAGTGTCAATGGAGTACAAGAATCTTACTCTATTAGCACTGTTACCCATAAAGTGAAAAAACCTAGCGTTTAGTTCCTTGCAATAGCTTTCTTGGCACCCAAAAGGCACACTTTGCCAAGAACTTGAGTAAAGCTATAAGTAAGCCGCTCACCGACAAAATTAAGAGACTGTGAGCGGCCGATTTCACTCTACTCACTTAGTAAGAGTTTCGTCTATTTTCTGCTATCGATGCACTATTTTGATTCTAATCGAAAACATGCATTCGCAAGATATCCCCCTTCTAAACATGTATCTGTCGAAGAGTAGGATTTAATAGACAAAATGAGTGGCGGCAATTTTGTTGAGCAGAACCCTGTTACTATTTCTTCTGTAAAATAGCTATTTCCTTTGTAAAAAACACCACAGAAAAGCTAAAAAGCCAAGCATACGTCAACTATATTTGGGCCGCTTAATTGTAAAACACACTTGACTTCCTCCACGCCAAATGTAAAGCTTAATTGACTTTTAGTAAAGGGATATTGAAATGAGCACACAAAATAGTTACGCAAAACAGAATCAAGTAAACTCAGCAAGTGTTTTGGTTTGGTCTGTTTTATGGGGTGGATCGTTAGTATGCGGTTTTGCCGCGACGCGTTTTTTCGCGCCTTTGGCTCCCATCTTGATTGCCATAGTTATCATTGTTCACCTTTTCTGTGCCTTCATGGTGTTGAAGGTCCATTTGACGTGGGTTAAACAACAGGACGAACTACAAAAGAAAATTCAATTACAATCCATGTCTATGACTCTGGGAATAACGTGGATTGCCATGTTTCTACTGATGCTACTCCACGCTTTGCAATTGACGAAAATCGGCTTGGATCATTTGGCCTTATTGTCCATTTTAATGGCAACGGTAGGTACGGTGACGACCATCATGGGGCGACGAGCAATATTATGAAGAATCGGCTGAAAGTGCTCAGAGCTGAGCGAGACTGGACTCAAGCTGATTTAGCGGAGCGACTTAATGTTTCTCGTCAAACGATAAACGCATTGGAAAAGGGAAAGTATGACCCAAGCTTACCACTCGCCTTCAAAATTGCTCGGCTTTTTTCATTGACGATAGAAGAGATTTTCCAGGAAGAATAGTCGTGGTCACGCACACGCGCGTCGTTTGAAAATTGGCAAGTGTGTTGGTATCAACAAAGCTGGCGCTCCCGGTAGGAATCGAACCTACGACTTATCCTCCGGAGGGACACGTGATATCCACTTCACCACGGGAGCGCTGTTTTTTGAATTGTGCGCGTTAAACTCGACTAACTTGATCTGACACATAAAAAACACGGTTTTCTATTTCGGCTACGAGAATTTGCTCGTAACGAGTCCGACTTCTTGTGTTAATCTATCATGGCGCAAACGGCGTAATAATACTGGCCGATACCTTTAGCTTCAACTCATTTCGCTTTCAAATAGCCAGAGTGATGATGTTAACGGCACTTTGTTCATTTTATCGACAATAAGAAGCGACTTTTTGTTGCAATTTGGCCCTAAAGTGTTGTCGGTGGTTGATTTAAAGTTATAATCTGGCCAATAACCCTAAAAGACCGAGTTTCCTTGGAGACAAATGTGAAAATAAAAACCTGGATAAGTGTCATAGGCGCAGCACTCACTGTGTTCGCAGTACAGGCAAAAGACACGACTGATGATGAGATTATCAAGCGTATCAAGCCAGTAGGTTCAGTCCACATTGCAGGTGCGGTTGCCGCAGCCCCCGCTGGTGCAATGTCAGGTGAAGACATCTATAACAAGTCATGTGTAAACTGTCATGGTGCCGGTGTATTAGGTGCGCCTAAACTACAAGCCGCAGCTGATTGGCAGCCCCGTATTGATGAAAAAGGGTTCGATACACTGTGGCAAAACGCGATAAACGGCATCAACGCCATGCCTCCTCGCGGTACCTGTGGCAACTGTAGCGATGACGATATCAAAGCTGCAATTGAATACATGATCGAAGGTATCTAATGACAGTTTGCGCCTGCACAACCGTTGCAGGCCTGCGTCATGGCACAACCGTTTCACCGCTGTAAAAACTGGTTAGCTGATGTCGACGGACCCATTCCAAAACGAGTTATCAGAAGAAGAGCTGAGAGAGCTAATCCCACAGCTCCAGCAACTTACTGATAAATACAAACGGGCCGAACGCGTTCAAAAGGCGTTACTCGACATTTCAGAGCTAGCCAGTTCAGTGAGCAACCTCGCCCTACTTTATTCTGCGATTCACGAAATTATTGGCGACTTTATGATTGCCGATAACTTCTTCGTGGCATTCCACGAACGCGATACCAACGTTATTGATTTTGCGTACTTCATTGATGAATATGATGAAGATGTCATTCGTCAGTTACCAGCAGAACAACTCAACGATGGTATTGCAGGCTATTTGATTAAAATTGGCGAACCGATTTTCATGAGCAAATCGGAAATTCAGACCAATGAAAAAATCGTTCCCTGTGGCTCCATCCCTGAACAACTTTTGGGCGTCCCTCTCAAGCGCGGTTCGCAAATTATTGGCGCCATGGTCGTTCAGACTTACGATCAGGGCGTGGTATATACCCGTGAAGACCTTGAAGTTTTATCCTTTGTATCGCAGCACATTGTCACTACCGTCGACCGTGTAAAAAGTCGCGAACTAACAGAGCGCACAATCAGAGAGCGTACAAGGCAGCTAAGAAAAATAAACGACGATTTACAAGAAGAAATTCTTGAGCGTCAAAAAGTTGAATCACTCCAACAAGCGTTGTTCGAGATTTCAGAGCTTGCAGCCAATCTCGAAGGCGACATGAATGGCTTCTATTCCAGTCTTCATGACATACTCGCACGACTCATCAGCGCTCCTAACTGTTTTATTACGACCATCAGTAGTGATCGCACGCGGTTGGAATTCCCTTATTTTTGTGATGTCGAAGAAGACGAAGCATTTCCTCGTCCTATGGGGTTAGGATTATCAGAATTTGTCATCCGCACAGGCCAAGCGCAACTTATCAACCCTCCCAGAATTCTCGAACTTGCTGAAGAGGGCGAGATAGACGTTACCGTCGCGCAGAATATGCTGAACAAAGCCAACTCTTGGCTTGGCTCACCCTTGGTGGTTGATGGTGAAGTGTCTGGTGTTATTGCTGTTCAGACCTACGGTAAGCACTCAAACTATACCAACAGAGACCTAGAGCTACTGCGTTTTGTTTCTCATCATATTGCCGTCGCAATGCAGCGCAAACGCAGCACAGACGATATTCAAGCGTACAACGTACAGCTAGAAGAACGCGTAAAAGCGAGAACGCTAGAGCTTGACCGCGCCAACCAAGTATTGAAGCAACAAATTGAAGAACGTAAAGAAATTGAGCTCAAACTGATTCACGATGCGCATCACGATGCGTTAACCGATTTACCTAATCGAGTTATGTTTACCAGCCGCTTAGAGCTAGCGATCGCGAATAAGCAACGTCATCCAGAAAACCTTTTCGCCGTTCTATTTATTGACCTTGATAGGTTCAAAATTATCAATGATACGTTAGGCCACCATGCTGGCGATGAATTTCTTATCGAAGTAGCCAAACGTATTGCGTTGTGTATTCGTGGCCATGATTTGCTTGCGCGTCTGGGCGGCGACGAATTTGTAGTGTTACTCGACAACTTCGAAGATATGGCTGACGTGGAAGACGTAGCAGCACGTATCATCAATACCATATCTGCGCCTTTCCAATTGGAAGGCAAAGAGATGTATTCCGGTGCGAGTATTGGTATTGCTCACCTAGAAACGTACTACCGTTCTGCGGACGAAGTACTCCGGGACGCCGACGCGGCAATGTATCAGGCAAAAACATTGGGCCGCGGCCGACTCGCCATGTTTGATAAGAGTATGCGCGAACGACTGCTAGAAGAGATGGAACTTGAAAACGAATTTCGCCGTGCTTTGCGAGAAGAAGAGTTTGAGTGTTTCCAACAACCTGTTTTTGCCTTGGCCACGCGTACCCCCTTGTACTATGAAATGTACGTTCGATGGGAGCACCCGACACTTGGTAAAGTCGACAGAACTCAGTTTCGCCAAATTGCGGATCAGAGTGGATTGACCCTTGAACTCGATTTGTTCCAACTCGAAAAAACATTTGAGATGATTAAAGCATGGCAGGCTCAGGGCAAAATAGCGTTTAAAGTAGCGGTCAATGTGTCGATTAATCACCTGCTACAAAGCAGCCTTGTAAATAAGATTATTCAGTCAATCGAAGCGGAAAATATTGACCCAGCCTCTTTGGTATTTGAGTTCGATGAAAACGACCTGAACCGTCGTTCTCAATATATATTGCCCGCGATTAAGAAGCTAAAGCGCGCCGGCATCACACTCGTCTTAGACAACTTTGGAAGCGGGTTGGCGTCACTGAGTTATCTGTTCTCTTACCCGTTTGATTTCATCAAGATTGATCATCGCTTCGTCAAATCTCTACCTCGCTCTCAGCGCAACCTAAAGTTAATTCAGTCCGTCATGCTTATTTCTGACCACCTCAAGTTCAAAGTGATCGCTGAGGGGGTTGATGGTCAATCTCAGCTTGATGCACTGACAGAGATTAATTGTGACTATGTTCAGGGTAAAATATTGATGGAGCCCAAGTTAGCCTCTGAAGTGCCCCTAGATTAATCTGGGGAACACTATCTAGTCACCTTTTCCAAGCATTGCTCTCAAATTGGCAATACTGGTTTCACCTTTTTGCTGGCGTTCTTGTGCACTCGCTTTGGGCTTTTGATTCTCCCACTGCAAATCATCCACTGGTAGTTCATACAAGAAGCGGCTGGGTTCGGGAATAATAATTTCGCCAAACTGACGACGTTCTTTTGCCAAACTAAAAACCAATTCACGTTGTGCTCGGGTTATACCCACATAAGCTAATCGTCGTTCTTCCTCGACATTGTCTTCATCGATACTACTTTGGTGCGGAAGTAATCCTTCTTCCATGCCCACCAAATAGACAATAGGAAACTCCAACCCTTTTGATGCGTGCAGCGTCATCAACTGTACCTGATCTGACTCCGCATCATCCTCACCACGTTCCATCATGTCCCGTAATATGAGGCGGTTTACCACCTCTTGTAAGGTCATGGGTGCTTCGAGCTCATTACCCTCAAGCATGCCAGTTATCCAGCCAAATAGCGTTGAGATATTGGCCATCGCCATTTCAGCCGCTTTCGGGCTGGCACTTTGCTCGTAAAGCCACTCTTCGTAACCCATGGCTTTGATCATCGTTCTAAGGGCCGACACGGTATCACCGCGAGAAGCCTCATCACTGAGTTCAACGATCCAACGCGCAAACTGTCCGACCGCGAGTCGACCCTGACCTGACATAACGCTACCTAGCCGATCGTCACAGGCCGCAGCAAACATAGACACGCCTAGTTCATTTGCGAAATTTCCAAGCTTTTCTAATGTTGCTCGCCCAATTCCTCTTGAAGGTGTATTGATGATTCGAAGCAAGGCATTATCGTCATCTTGATTTACCAATACACGAAGATAAGCCATGATATCTTTCACTTCTGCGCGCCCAAAGAAACTCATTCCCCCAGAAATTTTGTAGGGAATTCGGTTACTCATTAGGACTTTCTCAAAAACACGACTTTGATGATTTCCTCGGTACAAAATCGCATAGTCTTTAAAGTCAGTGCGATTCATAAACTTGTGCGCAATCAACTCTGCCACGACTCGTTCAGCCTCGTGCTCTTCATTTTTTGCTGACAACACCTTAAGTGTCTCTCCGTAGGGTAAATCCGAGCGTAGGGTTTTATCGAATAAGTGAGGATTGTTTTGAATCAAAATATTGGCGCAATGCAAAATGCGCCCAGAGGAACGATAGTTTTGCTCTAGCTTTATGACATTAAGACGGGGGAAGTCGGTTTGTAGTAAGTGTAAGTTTTTAGGCTGCGCACCACGCCAAGAATAGATAGACTGATCATCATCACCCACCACGGTAAAGCGAGCGCGTTCACCGACTAATAGCTTAACAAGCTCATATTGGCTGGTATTGGTATCTTGATATTCGTCCACCAGTAAATAGCGAATCTTCATTTGCCACTTGTTTCTCACTGCTTCGTTTTGTTTGAGTAGCAGTGTCGGCAATAAAATAAGGTCGTCAAAATCCAATGCGTTGTAGGCGCGTAAGTGATTTTGATATTGCTGATATGCCGCCGCAAAATCCCGTTCACCTTGGCTTTTTGCTTGCTTGAGCAATGTATCAGGCAGCATCAAGTCATTTTTCCAGTTCGATATACAGCTTTGCAGCAGTGATAGCTGGTCTTTGTCACCATCTAACGTGTCACTAGTCAAATCGTTGAGCAGAGCCATACTGTCTTTGTCGTCAAATAATGAAAAACCGGCTTTTAGGCCAAGATCTTTGACATGAGCTTTAATGATGGTCAGCCCTAAGGTGTGAAACGTAGAAACTTTCAACCCTTTCGCTTCTTGCTTACCTAATGTTTGTGCCACCCGTTCTTTCATTTCTCGCGCAGCTTTATTGGTAAAGGTCACAGCGGCAATCTGCCTTGCAGGCATATCACATTCACGCACGAGATAAGCGATTTTATTGGTGATTACCCGCGTCTTACCACTGCCGGCACCAGCCAATACAAGACAGGGACCAGACACATATGTCACAGCAGATTGTTGTGCTTCATTTAACTTCATATTGATAATGACCAGTGGATTTTGCCGAACACTCAGCAGTTTTGCGGGTTTTCATTGCAAGTCGACAACAACTCTCTAATATAGAGCCCAACTCACGCGACACGCATTATAAGGTAAAATCATGCTAGATCCGAAAAAACTCGAAGAATTGGCCCAGCAAATTGCCGGGACGATGCCAGCGGGTATGAAAAACATGGCAGAAGAGGTGGAAAGCAAAGTCAAACAAGTGCTTCAAGCCCAACTATCCAAATTAGATATGGTCACTCGAGACGAATTCGATATTCAAACCCAAGTACTTATTCGTACCAGAGAGAAGCTCGAAGCGCTGGAAGCACGCCTCGATGCCTTAGAAAACAAAGACCAATAAAACGGCCTAGCCTTGCAGTCGATTCAGTTGCTGCTGCAAGTCTTGAATAACTTGCTCGATACCGGATACTGCCGATCCGGTTTCTTCTGCGCCCTGTTTTGCGCGTTCGGCGATTTTCGCAATATCGTCTAATTGCTCTGCAACAGATTCCGTCTCTCTTCGTTGGTTGCTGGCTTCTGCGGAAATATCGGAGCTGGCATGGTTAATTTGTGCCACCAGTTCACTGATTTGCTCTATCGCTTCACCTACGTGCTTAGCTTCATCAATGCTGCGGTTCATTTGTTCACGACTTTGCGTCATGCTTGAATGCGTTTCTTTGGTAGCCGATTGCAGTGCATCAATAATACTCTGGATTTCTTGAGTTTGACTCTGTGTCCGTTGAGCAAGGGTGCGTACCTCGTCAGCAACCACTGCGAAACCTCGTCCTTGCTCCCCTGCCCGCGCCGCTTCAATCGCCGCATTTAGTGCAAGCAAATTGGTCTGTTCCGCAATTTCATCAATACCACGAGACACTTTGCTAATTGCTTCAGTGTCTTCCACCAGCTTATCTAGTGACGCCTGAGAGGTTTTAGCCTGTACTTCCATCGTTGACATGACTTGCTGCAATGTTTGAAGCTGTTGGATACTCTGTTGAGCGGCTTTATCGGCTTCACTTGCCGTTTGAGACGCAGAACCTGAGTTATCATCTACGTTCTGGGCCATGCCAGCCATTCTCGACATAGAGCCAACAATTTGTTGGGTCTCTTGTTGTTGTGCCAACGTGCCTTCAAGCGTTGTTTGTGTAACAGATTGAAGT
This sequence comes from uncultured Alteromonas sp., assembly GCA_963922845.1. Taxonomy (GTDB): domain Bacteria; phylum Pseudomonadota; class Gammaproteobacteria; order Enterobacterales; family Alteromonadaceae; genus Alteromonas. Next base: position 22,239 of record CAWUJV010000022.1, on the reverse strand, counting down.
GAACCTGCCGCATTAGTCAAACTATTGGTCGCTTCAGCCATGTTCCTAACCGTCTGTTCGAGATTTTCCGCCATGCTGTTGACATCTTCTCCAATGGTTTTCATCTCATCACACGTAGTGAGCTTTACACGGGCATTCAATTTTCCAAGTGCAATAGCATGGACGACTCGCACGACTTCAGCAATATTGAGCGTGACGTTGGCATACATACCGATAAAGAAAAATGCCGCGAGTAGAATCGCCACTATCGCAAGACCGACGATGAACCTATGAGTAAATACGGCACTGGATACGCGCTCTTTCAATGTACTATCGAGCATAGGAATGGCACTGTTTAAATATGCCGTTAATGCATTGACGACTTGCTTGTATTGGGCGTTAACGTCACTCGTTGTAACTAAAATATCATCGGGATCAAGCATTTGATCTTTGACCATTGATAGGTAACTATCCAGTTGGTCATTCAGCGCCATCCATTGCTTGGGAACAGGACTACCCGACTCAGTACTCGCCAGTGACAAGGTTTCATCGATTTGGGTTTTCTTAAACACTAATTCTTGCTGCGCATTGGACAATCCGATGAACGAATCAGGCGTGAAGCGATTCGCTTCGGCGATACCCATAGCTAATTCGTGGGCAATCCTAAAGCTATCAATGTAGGGCGGTAACTGCGCGGTAAGCACTTCTATCGAATAATGGGTGTCAAGTTGCGACTCAAGTGATAAGTTGCTGTCGTCAGCCACGGCGCTAATCAAGTTACTGAGTTGTGCCTCTACTGATTCGACTGTGTCTGGTGTAATTGACGTGGGGAGTTTGGCCAGCAGTTTACCACTGCGTTTGTCCAATAAACCCTCATATTCGTGCTCAATAATACGCCGGATATCACCCGTTTTAAGTGATGCGCCGCCCATCATCGCGGCATCTTTCTGCTTGTATATCGCTTCAACAATATGGAGTCCCGCGACTTCTCGCTTACCAAACTGAATGTCATCTCGTAACTCGCCATCGAGAAAGTACAGCGTAATCAGTAGAGGTAATATTAGAATCGCGCTTAACAGTATGAACTTACCCGAATAGCGCAACCCAGACATGATTGATTGAGCCGGCTTTGTCAGCGTAAATAACATAGTAACCACCCGTATTGTTTTGTCGTTATTGGAGCAGGTAGTGCACGCCTATCCCCAAAGTTAAAGCCAGTCCGGCGTAGTGATTGTTCAAAAATGCTTTAAAACACGCATCTCTGTCGCGGTTAAATATCAGCTTTTGTTGGTACACAAAAAAGCCTGCCATAACCGCTATAGCACCATACACAAACGGGCCCATTGCCAAAATATGGCATACCCAAACTATTAATAGTATTGTCGCAATTTGAAGGAGCGCAATAATTGCCCTATCTTGTTGACCGAATAAAATCGCAGTTGATTTCACGCCAATGTGAATATCGTCATTTCTATCGACCATGGCATACATGGTGTCGTAGGCAACCGTCCAACATAGATTGCCCAAAAACAGTAACCATCCCCACATCGGCACTTCACCCAAAACAGCGCCGATTGCCATGGGTATTGACCAACCATAGGCTGCACCCAGTACGACTTGAGGTAAGTGAGTGTAGCGCTTCATGAAGGGATAACTTGAGGCCAATGCAAGTGCAGGAAATGACATCATTATCGTAAAGCTATTCAGTGAGACAACTAAACAAAACGCCACAGCAATCAGTGCGGCGAAGAGCTGTAATGCTTCTGTTGGTTTCACTATCCCCGCAACGATTGGCCGGGCTTTTGTCCTTTCTACATCACCGTCGAAATGGCGATCGGCATAGTCATTAATGACACAGCCAGCACTGCGCATAATCGTTACGCCAGCCACGAAAACCAAGCAAAGATGAATTGAAGGCAGCCCGTCGGCAGCCAAGAAGAGTGCCCACAACGTAGGCCACAGTAACAGGTAAATACCAATAGGCCTATCTAGGCGCATGAGCAAGGCATAACCTTTGAGGTTGTGCCGAGATAATTCAAATTTCATCGAATGTAACTCAATTATTTTTGTGTCTCGCGAGTAATCAATTAGTCGAGTTTGACTGAATTTCGTCGGGTTTTACTAGTGCGAGTATTATCTAAGTTGCTACACTATACAGTAACTTAGATAAGATTGAGCTTCTATGATTAACTGGATTTATCAGCGTATTGGACGCAGTCTGTTATTTGCATGTGTCTTATTGCTTGCCATGGCAGCACCAAGCCAGGCTCAAGATCGCGGCAATTTTGCCTACCTTGGCCTAGAACCGGATATCGTTACAAATTACATTGGAACGTCGGCTCGTAAGCTTGGGTATGTCCGCGTCACCGTAGAATTGATGGTACATGACGTTGAGTTGCTCGAAATCGCTGAGCACCATATGCCCTTACTTAGGTCGACAGCAATTGAAATATTTGGTCGTCAACCAGAAGAGAAAGTGAAGTCATTAACAGGGCGAGAGGACATTCGACGCGCGATACTCAAAGCCCTTCAAAATCATATGCAACAAGAGACCGGCGCAGAGGTCATCAGAGACGTCATTTTCACTAAGTACCTGTATCAGGGATGATGTCAACTGCCTGTTGATTGCGCTGGCCGAGCATATAACCAAGCTAGCGCACATCCCGTTATCAAACCAACGGTATGGGCCGTGTTGGCCATACTGACCCAAAGTACATCAGCGTAACCGACGAGTAGCCACACCAACATAAAACCAATGACTGGCGGCGGGAGGTACAAGCCTTTTTGAGGTGCCAGCCACTGCATCCACCAGACAAACCCCACTACCGCATAGACCACACCGGACAGCCCTCCGAAATTAGGGCCAGATACCATCGTTTGACTAAGACTAGTGGTGATAGAAGCCAAGATAAACACGGTTATCAAGGCACGCTTACCTAGCTTTCTCTCAATTTGTCCGCCGGCAATTGCCCACCACAATAAATTGAAAACGATATGCAGTAGCGAAAAATGAATAAGACTTGGGCCAATCAGACGCCATAATTCGAAACGGGCGAACAAATCAGGTAACGGCAGCATCATCAGATTATTGGCAATCGGTGGCCAAAAACCCGTGTAGCGACCAACGAAAACCACAATACACATCACCAAAATCAGTGCCGTTAACGGCACGTGGTAAAGCCAATTAACCAGCGCCGAAAAATCCCATTGGGCTTTTTCGTTTGAAGCGGGAATACTTTCACTTGCCCATGCTTGTTGCTGATACATGCGATTTGCAGGCTGAGCGATATAAGCATGACACAGCACTTTGGCGCGCTCTGCATCCGACGTATTTTCGATACTAACGATGAACTCTGACTCTCGAGTTGAGACGAAAGCAGGAATGTGTTCTGCCACTAAGTGATTAGCCAATAAATTGGCATGTCGCTCATCTTTGAATATAACGAGTGGAAGGCTCACTCAGTAACGACGTCCTGAGTAAGCTTCCAAGCTTCAAACCCGCCATCCATGCTGTAGACTTCACTATAGCCTTGCTCCACCAAAAACTGAGCGGCTTGTTGACTACTGATACCGTGATAACACACTACCACGACAGCGGCGTCTTTGGCCGTAGTCTCGAGAAATGAAGGCAGGGTTTCATTATTCAGTTGGCTCGCATTTGGCATATGGCCCATAGCAAAGGATTGAGGGTCGCGAATATCGACCACTGTATAATCATCTTGTCGTTGAGCTACGTCTTGTACACTGATATGCGCGAATGCTGTCATGATGTTACTGCCAGTTGAGAATTACTTTACCAGATTGTCCTGACCCCATGGCATCAAAGCCTTTTTGGAAATCATCAACAGAGAATTGATGAGTGATAATCGGCGTCAGATCCAACCCACTTTGAATAAGGCTAGCCATTTTATACCAAGTCTCAAACATTTCGCGACCATAAATCCCTTTGATCGTTAGCCCTTTGAAAATTACTTGGTTCCAATCAACAGCCACGTCTTTCGGTGGAATACCCAACATGGCGACCTTGCCACCGTTGTTCATCTTGTCGAGCATGTCTCTAAATGCAACCGGCACACCTGACATTTCAAGGCCAATATCAAAGCCTTCCGTCATCCCCAACTCGCTCATGACATCTTCGAGTTTTTGCTCGCTGACGTTGACCGCTCGTGTCGCGCCCATTTTCTCAGCCAATGCCAGTCGATATGGATTAATATCCGTTATGACAACATGGCGCGCACCAACGTGCTTAGCTACCGCAGCCGCCATGATACCAATGGGACCTGCGCCAGTAATCAACACGTCCTCGCCAACCAAATCAAAGGATAGCGCGGTATGCACTGCGTTGCCGAAGGGGTCAAAAATAGATGCTAAATCATCACTGATATTGTCAGGAATCTTAAATGCATTAAACGCTGGAATAACCAAGAATTCAGCAAAGGCACCGGGACGATTGACGCCAACGCCTTCGGTATTTCGGCACAAATGACGGCGCCCAGCTCGACAATTTCGGCAATGACCACAAGTAATATGGCCTTCACCAGAAACCCTGTCGCCAATCGCAAAGCCTTGTACCTCTTGGCCCATCCCGACGACCTCACCCACATACTCGTGCCCTACAACCATGGGGACGGGGATAGTATTTTGTGACCACTCATCCCACTGATAGATATGCATGTCAGTGCCACAAATCGCCGTCTTACGGATTTTTATTAGCAGGTCATTATGACCCACTTCCGGCTTGGGCGAATCGATACACCATATCCCTGGCTCTTTGTGAATTTTAGCTAGGGATTTCATTTAATCACTCCCATTTCTCGGCCTACTTCAATGAAGGCGTCTACGGCCTTATCAACATGTTCTAGGGTATGACCGGCAGACATTTGCGTACGAATTCGCGCTTGGCCTTTTGGGACTACAGGATAAGAGAATCCCACAACATAGATTCCCTTAGCGAGCATCTTGTCGGCCATCTCTGCGGCTAAACGTGCGTCACCTAACATGACAGGGATAATTGGATGATCCTTACCTGCAAGCGTGAACCCCGCGTCTTCCATACGTTGACGGAAGTGAGCCGCATTGCGCCATAACTGGTCGCGTAGTGCTTGACCTTGCTCCATCATTTCAAACACTTTTAACGACGCGGCAACAATAGGTGGCGCCACTGAATTAGAGAACAAATAAGGTCTGGAACGTTGACGTAGCCATTCGACGATTTCTTTTTTACCTGAGGTATAACCGCCAGACGCACCGCCCAATGCCTTACCGAGGGTGCCAGTGATAATATCGATACGACCAACCACATCACAATACTCGTGGCTACCACGTCCGTTGTCTCCAAGGAAACCTGTAGCATGGCAGTCATCAACCATCACCATAGCATTGTATTTATCCGCCAAATCGCAAACGGCGGCTAAATCGGCGATAACACCATCCATCGAGAATACGCCGTCCGTAGCAATTAGCTTGTAACGTGCGCCATCTTCGTCAGCTTGCTTTAGTTGGGCTTCAAGGGCTGCCATATCATTGTTGGCATAGCGATAACGTTTGGCTTTACACAACCTAACGCCGTCAATGATGCTGGCATGGTTTAGTGCATCAGAAATAATCGCATCTTCAGGACCCAGTAAGGTTTCAAACAAGCCGCCATTTGCATCAAAGCAAGATGGGTAAAGGATAGTATCCTCGGTACCAAGAAACTGGCTAATTTTCGCTTCAAGCGCTTTGTGTATGTCTTGCGTACCACAAATAAATCGAACAGAAGCCATGCCAAAACCATGTTCGTCTAGGCCCGCTTTCGCAGCATCGATAAGATCAGGATGATTAGCTAGCCCTAAGTAGTTGTTAGCACAAAAATTCACAACTTGGCTACCATCACTTACCGCGATATCCGCTTGCTGCTGAGAGGTGATAACACGTTCGTTTTTGTACAACCCATCGGCTTTTGCGGCATCGATTTGTGACTGCAAATGTTGGGTAAATGCTAATGGCATAGCGCCCCCTTTCTTATCATTAAAAATGGCATTTTAATCAACACATTCAATCTGGTATAGAGAGAAACTCATGATTAAAATTCAACGTTTGCCCAAATGTAACTAATGCGTTACACACAAATATAGTCGAGCTATTGCGTTGTGGTAGGCCTTTATCACATTGAACCACAGTGTACCGTTTGATGATGTGTGTTCCGAGACAACTCGAATGGGATTTATACCAATCCACATAGGTAATAATAGAGAGGTCTAGTTCGCGACGCGATTTTCAATGGATTTGCTGATACGCTCGGCAAACGCCCATGCTCCATCAATCACATAGCGGTCTAGTTGATGCCAGAGATGATCTTCTTTAATCGGTTTACTGATTAGATATCCTTGCCCATAGTGGCAGTCGAAATGGCTCAGGAGCTCGTATTGTTGTTCTGTTTCAATGCCCTCAGCAATAACATGTAAACCCATGTTCCTTACCATTGAAATCGTAGAGTAAACGATATTGCGGTCATCGCGATTTTCAAGCATGCCACGCACAAAGGTTTGATCAATTTTTATCAGGTTAGCGGGAATCGATTTAAGGTAACTCAGACTAGAATACCCTGTACCAAAGTCATCAATGGCGATCTGGCAGCCTAGCGCTTGAATATCACGCATCACCGACGTTGCGCGATTCATATCCGCCACTAGCGCCGTTTCTGTTAACTCAAGTTCAATCAGATGAGGGGCAATGGCATGTTGTTGAATTTGACTGACAAGGTAGTCTTTCAACGATGGGTCCATAAACTGCCCCGCAGACAAATTGATCGCCATTTTGACATCGGGATAACCATTGATATTAATTGCCTTTAACAAACGCAGTGCCCGGGCGATCACCCAATAATCAAGCTGCAACATGAATGGGGTGTTCTCTAACGTTGGAATGAACTCACCGGGAGGTACCTCCCCTTTTTCGGGATGTAACCACCTCAATAGTGCTTCAAAGCCCACCAGCCGACCAGTTTTCAAATCGACTTGTGGTTGTAACGCAAGATAGAATTGATCTTCTTTAAGCGCAATTCGCGCCTCACTTTCAAGTTCAACTTTGCGCAGTACCCTTTGATTCATGGTGGCATCATAAATCTGATACGCATTGCCAGAGGTTGACTTGGCCTCGTACATTGCAATGTCGGCATGGCGCAGTAGATCAATGGCATTGGTCTGCGTCACCTGAGAAATCGATATGCCCACACTAATTGAGATATAAAAGTTCATCTCAGTGACTTTCATTGGTGTAGTAAAATTTTCTAACAATCGATTGGCAACAACTTCAAACCTGTCTTTATCATTTCCTGTCAGTAATAAAACAAATTCGTCACCGCCAAATCGGCTTGCAATATCATCAACATCAATGGCATCACTGATCCTTTGGGCGGCGGCTTTAAGAAGTAGATCACCGACTTCATGTCCATAACTGTCGTTGACCTTTTTAAAATCGTCTAGGTCAATAAACATGATGGCAACTAAACAATCCTCCGGGCCTCCAACGCCAAGATGCTGTTCAATTTTATACGTCAACATGTTTCGATTAGGTAGGCCTGTTAACGTATCGAAAAGGGCCATTTGCTCCAATTGAGCTGTGTTTCTCGCGACTTGTTTATTCAAGTCCTCGAGCTCATCAGCCAATTCTCCCGCCGTCGATTCAAGTACATCCAACTCATCAGGGAAACGTTTTTGAGCAGGCGGTTTAGCAAAGACACTGCGCTCGCGAAAGTCTTCGTATTTTTGTTGTGCCAATAAAGGGAGTCGCTCGCTGATACTCACCATTTTGTGCCGGTAGGTATTTAACAGCAGGTAGAGAATGAACGAAAAAATGGTAAATAGGATAATGGCACCGCCCACAACCCACCGTTGATAACTCTTTGCACTGGCAATCAAGGTAGACACATCATTTACCACAATGACGTAGTTCGAGCGATTAATTGAATTTTCAAGCGGCAGTAGACTGACAAGCCACTCTTTTCCTGACAACGAAGTCTGCACTCCAGATTCCATCAATTTTTGTAACTCGACGTCTGGAGGCAGGCTTTCTAATACTTGATTAAAAAAGGTCTGACTATTGCGAGACAACTGATCCACCAATTGCAGCGTATCGTTCTGTGCATCTAACGACACCACCGATAAACGCGCGTTGGAAGCCTCACTCAATACTGCCAGCAATTCTCTCAAGGAGGTTTCCAGAATCACTACCGCCGTGTCCCGTTCACTGATCATAATGGGTACCGTGATCCACTGCTTACAGGTTTGTTGGCAATCAATCAGAGTCAGTGGTCTAAATTGCTGTTGAGTTTGGTCAACAGCAACGCGGGCACTCGTGGGCAAATTGGCGTTAACCTTGGCGTCGATTGGCGTCATTGGGCTAACCACCCAAACATAATTAACGTTCAAATTTAACGCCATATAAGGCGTAATCGTGGTCAGTGCATCGGAAAGCGCCTTCGCATCAGGGGTGGAGTCACTAGCAAAGGAGTAAATCGACTCAACAAGATACAAAGAGCGATTCACTAACAGATCGGAGAGCAAGTTTAATCGAGCTAGATTTTCTTGTTGTGTGGATTCATGAGTACGCAATATATTGCTGTTTGACTGGATAATCAGTGCCGAACTGATAGCAATACACAAGGACAAAATCATGATGAGCAATACCATCATGACCTTTGTAGTGAGTGAGACCGTAGCTTTCATCAACTAGAACCAATGCATCACTTGAATTGACCACATCTGCCAATACTCATTTGTACCAACTACCGTTTCATCTGACCCGAGTAAGTTAAGTGTAGCTGTACCTTTCACCCATTGGTGTTCACCCTGAACACGCCACTTGGGCGCAATGTCCCAACGTGCACCGATCATCGCAGAATCCATATACCCGCTAAATGCTGGCTGTAGTCCCATCGTCAATTGCTCTAAACGCCTACCATTGCGGTCATCTCTATCACGATCAAACGTATCAACACCAATGACCACGCTTGTTGTCGGATTGATGATATATCGAGCGTGAATATATCCTCCCTCTGCCGTACGGCTGCTCGAAAAGCCATCGAAAAAGCCACCGCGATTCTGTTGATATTCGCGAAACACTTCACTATTTATTTCCCAATTGCTCGAGAAGTAACTCATTGAAAGCATATAGCGTTGAATAGAAGAACTTCCCGGTACATAACGCTCATTAGGGGCCGGTTCATAAACAAAGTCAGAATCGAGAAAACTAAAGCCCATGCGCCAATTCATTAAATCTGGTTGCCAAAACGCGCTAATTTGATGAACAAAGTCTTGCTTGGCTTTTCCTCTTGCATCTGGCGCAAACAAAGTCCGAGTCGTTTCTCCACGAATAGGAGAATTTCCGTAACTCCAGTTAATTTCCCAGGTACCAAAGCTATTGTATCTGAGTACCTGTAAATCTATGCCGTCGCTGCCAATGATAATATCGCGCAAACTATCTGAGTAGACAGATTGAGGTAATACAGCCATTGGACGAGTTTGCGGTACGTCTCTGGTGCTTGAATAGAGCCAGTGTCGGTTTTTGAAGCGGCCGATGTGAAGACTACTTTTCCACCCGTAGGTTTCAGGTAAGTCCCAGTCGATGAAAAGAAAATCAAGTCGCCCGCCTTCGTCGAAGCGATTACCGCCGTTTAGATAAACGGCTTGGCCAACGACTGCAACCTTTGACGACAATTGCAGCCTACCAGTTAAACCAATTTCGGTAAGCTGAGTCGATATATCATTATCATCAGTGATGAATTCACTGTTTTTCGACTGTACTAATCCTTGAGATGCATAGCCGTGCCAGCTGAACTCTTGGCCGTGTACAGAAACGCAACAGAAGAGCGCGCAGGTAAGAGAACAAGTAATAAGATTTGCTTTCACTTTGCTCCCTCCCCGACAATCATGGTGTTTGTCATAAGCTGGTCCGCATACGTGTAGCCTATTGCACCGGGCGTCGTACTCACCGATTCCACTAACTCCCCCATAGATTCAACTATCACTGGCGGCTCTCCTTGGCCAGAATACGTCAATTGACTCCACAAGCGTTCGAGCTGATAACTGAACATTTTGAGTTTTTGCTGGCAAAAAGTTTGGTGAACTTGTTCGGTTGGTGCTAGCACAAAGACTTTAATTTTGTCACCGCTATCCCAATGTTGGATGTGACCGCTGAACACATGCCGAAGATACACTGGGGTGAGATTGGTTTGCTTAACGCTGCCGTTGGTAATGATAACGAGCTCATCCGAATTGGCCTGAGCCAATACCTGCCCGCTAATCTGAAGCAATACCAAGAATAAAAAGAGACACTTTCGCAAACTAAGCCCTTAGTCACACTAATGTGAGGTGCTTTTCGCCATTCGATATTGCATCGAGACTGCGGTCTAAAGCACCGATTAAGTGGTTCCAATCTATAGCAAAAGTGTAGAAAAAGTCTCGCTTTTTGCGAGCCGAATCATCGACTAAATGACTAAAAAGTCGATAATTTTTTTATTTTAATACGTTTTTTATACCATTTTTAACGGCATCTACCTCAATTCTTGCCATTAGAGAATCGCCTTTAACACGCGTGCCATATGGCAATTCACGCCAATGCTTGCCGAATTCTTCAAAAACAATGTCATCATAGACAGAGGTAACAAAATCTATACCTAAATAGGGGCCCGTTCTGACTGGATTGGAGTGTGCGTACAGACCGACAACGGGAGTACCCACTGTTGTTGCCATATGAGCAGGCCCAGTATCCGGCGCGATGACGATGCGGGCATGTTTTAGCACGCCAAGTTGCTGTTTGAGAGACGTTTTGCCAACCAAGTCTTGTTGGATATGCCCGGAGATTTGTTGAATGCCATCAGCTAATTGCCTATCTAATGGGCCAGGGCCTCCGCACACCACGACTTTCAAGCCTTGTGAGTGAAGAAAGTCAGCAATTGCGGCATACCTTTCCGGCAACCAATTGCGCTCAGCTTTTGATGCAGCGGGGCTAATTACAGCGTAATTGCCCATCTCCTCAGCTAACTGGCGCCCCATGGCCTCGTCTTCATCGGTCAATGGCATTGCCCAACGGGTTTGTGCTTGGGCGGGAATACCCATTTGATCTGCAAATGCCATGAACCCTTCTAACACGTGAGGGAAGTCCTGAGGTTCAATCCTCTTATTGATAAACAGCCCATGGCCTTCTTTACTGCGGGCTTTATCAAATCCCAAACGCACTTTAGCCTTGATTGCCCGAGACAAAATGTTGGCTCGCAATGCAACTTGCATCACACAAAGTACATCAAAAACACGGCCGCTTAATGCAGTTTTAACCTGTTTGAATGCTGCACGCCCGGCTTTTTTATCGAAAACGATAAATTCGACACCATCCATGCCTTGCATAAGTTGATACTCAATTTTACCAATAACCCACGTAATCTTTACGTCAGGGCGCGTTTCTCTTATGCGAGTTACCATAGCGGCGGCGTGACACACATCACCGATGGCGGATAAACGCAGTAGGCATATTTCAGCGTTCTGCTTTAATTCAATTGGATTGGCCAAAGAAAGTCTCTAAGTAAACTGATTCTTTCCAATAATATCATTACAATAGCGACTTATTAACTAGCATAATGAGATCAGATCGTCGTGAGCACAGCGCTGCATTTTGTCACAGACAACAAGCAAACACTTATCATTGACCAGCAATGCTGTGAGCAACTCGGTATATCGCAACCAACCTCAGATTGGTTTGAGCCTGGGTTTTGGAAAAATCACAATGCCATCACTGGGCAAGCAGCAGGACGTGGCTCTACGCTATTTATTCATTGGCAGTCCGCCGATATGATTTTGCGCCGCTATTGCAGAGGGGGAGCAATTAGGCACATCAGCAAAGATAGCTATGTTTTCACAGGACTTGAACACACACGTGCATGGCAAGAACTCACTTTGTTAAAGGCGATGAAACAACAAGATTTGCCCGTGCCAACAGGTATTGCGGCAAGGATTACGCGGCGCAGTGCATTTTACCAAGCAGACTTATTGTGTCTAAAAATCCCAAATGCAATAGATATTCATGAGGTGCTTGTCAAAGGCACTCTGCCAACCGAAACATGGCACGAGATAGGCAAAACAATTAGGCAACTTCACAACGCTCAGGTATATCACCACGACTTAAATATTCGTAACATCATGATAGATGACAAAAGTAAAATTTGGATTATCGATTTTGACAAGTGTGGTATTAAACCCGGAAACCGCTGGAAAGAAGCAAACCTCAATAGACTAAAACGGTCACTTGACAAAGAAGCGACGAAAGCAGAGCAGTTTCATTTTTCTGGTGACGATTGGGCGAGTTTACTCAAGGGTTATCAAAACGGATAAACTGCCGAGCATTTGAAGATTGGTGACAGCGTTTATTTGGGCTTCACAATGTTCATGTTGAGGTATTTGACACCAACATACTCCACATAAACGCGATCAATTGCATCTATTGGCAATAATCGTTACTGTGGCAGCATATTTTTTATTAAAACATTGATTATGCATACAAGAGCAATTTATCCAGGGACGTTTGATCCCATCACGAATGGTCATGCAGACCTGATACACCGTGCAGCAGATATGTTCTCTCATGTTATTGTGGGCATCGCATCAAACCCAAGTAAAAAACCGCTGTTTACACTTGAAGAGCGGGTCGACATGATTCAGCAAATTACAGCGAAACTCGACAATGTTGAAGTTCAGGGCTTCACTGGTCTGTTGGCGGATTTTGCTGATACACAAAATGCGACAATATTAATTCGCGGATTACGGGCGGTGTCGGATTTTGAGTACGAATTCCAACTTGCCAACATGAATCGCCGCTTGAACCCCAAGTTAGAAAGCGTGTTTCTCACACCAGCCGAGGAAAACTCGTTTATATCTTCCACTCTGGTTAAAGAGGTAGCACTACACCGAGGTAACGTCAGTGGTTTCTGTCATCCGGTGGTTGAAGAAGCACTGAGATTAAGATTCCATAACGAAAAATAAAAAAGGGCATCGGCCCTTTTTTATTTTTGACATTGTGGACAGTAAAATGTGTTGCGCTGACCGATTGTCACACTCTTGATTTCGGTTGTGCAGGTTAAGCATGGCTTACCCGCTCTAGCATAGACCGCTAACGTTTGTTGAAAGTAACCCGGATTGCCATCTGTTTGTGCAAAGTCTTTTAGGGTTGTGCCTCCCTGTTCTATTGCCCGAGCCAATACGGTTTTAATCGAAGCCGTGAGAGATTGATACCGAGCCTTACTGATTTTTCCAGCGGCACGACGAGGGTCGATGCCAGACATAAATAAGGCTTCATTGGCGTATATATTGCCCACGCCCACAACCACACTATTGTCCATTATAAAATTTTTAACCGGACCAGATTTTCCACGAGACAATAAATACAGTCTTTGGTCGTCAAAATCGTCCGTCAATGGCTCAGGGCCGAGATTTTTAAACTGTTTTAGTGACGTGCCGCGGGCTTGCCATAAACACGCTCCAAAGCGCCTTGGGTCATTAAATCGTAAACATTGCCCATCATCTAAAACGATGTCGATATGATCATGCTTGATCAATGGATAGTCGGCGTCTATTACTCTGATTTTGCCAGACATCCCAAGATGCAAAACGATAGACCCGTCAGACAAATCAATCAGCAAATATTTTGCACGGCGGCGCACTCCGAGGACAGGTGCTTGCTCTATCATCTTAATATCGTCAGGAACAGGCCAACGCAACCTATCGTCTCGAACAATAACTCGGGAAATGGTTCGGCCGGTTAAATGAGGCGTTATGCCTAATCGGCTTACTTCAACTTCTGGTAACTCTGGCAATGCTTACTCCTCAAGCCACGGTAAAAGTTCTGAAATAGAAGCGTGATCCAGTCGAAACCAATGGCCTTGATGTTCTACATAGATTTCGTTCTGCGCTTCATATAACGCATAAACACGCCCTTTGGGTTCACCCGCCAACCAAATTACCACGATATGCGGTTGTTGAGAGAGTAGCGACTTTGGAATGGCCTCGACACTTGATAATAAAGCGCGCTTCCACGCCGTAAGTTGTAATTGCGGTGAGACACTTAACGCCTTCTTTGCACCTGACTGACGCCATTGTTGCCCTACTCGCTCTAAACGGGCCGTGCCATGCTCAATTTTCAATAAGTAAGTGTCAGGCTGTATGAGAAGTAAAGCACTTGGTGTTGATGCTTGGGGAAGCAACTTGTCTAAATTGAACAGTGCCATCATGACGACCATTGCGAGAATAACAATATTGTTAAGCGTGCGTTGTGAAAGTCCTTTAAGCATATCTCTACCTTTACTATGAAGAGGTACTGTACTCTTTGTTGCGTTAAATAGCAGCAGTTGATCCCCAATACGGATAGATAAATGACCGTGCAGCGTGAGTCGCAAGACACTTTCATAAGCCTCTTGTTGAACAGCAGAGGCAGTGAATTCTGTGTTACCGCTTGATATCACAGCCTATAACGCTCATTTACCTATACGAACTGGTATCAGCCTCAGAGTCGCGATTCATTTTAACGTCTCTATAACGCAAAAAACCCGGTTAAAAACCGGGTTTTCGTGGAGACAAAAGCAAGCTTTCTTACTTGATTTTGGCCTCTTTGAACATAACGTGCTTACGAACAACGGGATCGTACTTTTTGATCTCCATTTTGCCCGGCATGTTACGCTTGTTTTTGTCAGTGGTATAGAAGAAACCTGTACCTGCTGAAGAAACTAGTTTGATTTTATCACGCATCGTAGGCTTCCTTAGATTTTCTCACCACGGGCACGGATGTCAGTTAGTACTGCATCGATACCTTTTTTGTCGATGATACGCATGCCTTTAGCAGACAAACGCAATTTAACGAAACGGTTCTCACTCTCAACCCAAAAACGGTGAGAATGAAGGTTTGGCAAAAAGCGACGACGAGTCGCATTTCTAGCGTGTGAACGGTTATTACCAACCGCAGGACGCTTACCTGTAACTTGACATACTTTAGACATCGTATTTGTCTCCAGAACAACGAAAACTGTCTTGCCAATCAACCCAACCAATTAACAGTTGGCTATTTGGCTTAAACCATAAATAAGAGGGCGCATTTTATACAGCAAATCACCCTCGACTTCAATAAAAAATGACAAAAAACTCGTTTATAGATCCTTTTTGATCCTAAGATCCTAGTTTCTCATCACCATCAGCCCTAATGCCGAACAGCGTTGCAGTCGGCAGAATGAGACTTAATCATAAAACGGCGATCGTATCTCAGTCTGATCAATAAGCCTCACGGGTCGGTTCAGCATTTGCCCGCCATCGCGGGAAATAGGTATCCAAGGGATACGCCCACGACCTTTTGCAGACTTAGTCACGAAGAGATCAAACGGCAGTGAAATATAGAAGCCTTTAGTAAAAGACCCCTCGCCGTACTCTTCAGACGATACATTGGTAAATGCCGCAAACGCCCCAACTACGATTCCGCTATCAAATCGTTTCGCAAAGTCAATGTTTACCCCTTTGTCCTTCGCTAAGAATTGGCCTGCACTCACTGTCAACTGCACGTCATCTAACCATTCCGGACGCCAATAAACACTTGCATGGCCGGTAAACGCTTTGTAATCACGGAAGCTAAAGTCATCTTCAAATGAGCGCTGTTGTACGTAGTTAAAATCGAAACCAAATGCAATATTTGAATCAATTGGGCGATAGAGAATTTCAGTCCCTACACCACCAAACATGGTCTCTAAGTAACCGCCATACGCCTGTGCATACCAGTCTTTGGCTAAGTTATCTGACCAACTGGCGTACAGTGTATCGACACCAATATCAGCTCTGGATACATACTCTCTAACATAAGTACGTACACGTGGTAACGAGACCTCTTCGTTATCAACGGTAAAGTTGAACTTGTCAAAATTGTCCAACACGTTGACTCTTAGGCTACCAAAAATGCCATAGTTCGGATTAAATACATAACCACTGCTAACAATTAAGCCACCTTGGTATAAGAAGAAATCCTCAGGGCTACCAAAGGTTTGAGTCCAAAACAAATCTGTAGAAAAAATAAACCCCGAACTGTAGCTTGGGTCAAATCGATCAATCAGCTCTTGTGAGACATCTGTTCGCTGATATGCATCGGCCATATTGGGTTCGAGTACTCGATGTAACACCGTATCCTTGAACGTCTTCGCATCAATAACGGTATCAACCAATGGTTGGTTACGTGCATTTTCAACAATATGATATGTCTCGACACTTTCAGGTAGTTCAGCGGCAAGTACTCGACCAACCCGCTCTACGGCTTCATCCTGATCTCTAAAGGCCAAATGAGAACCGTAGAAAACCGCTGTTTTCTCATCAACATACGTATCCACGGTAAAGAAACCCGCCGAGCCATATAATTGACCATGGACTTTATCAATATCAATAAGTCCAACCGTACTCGGTGGCGTGGCTTTAGCCAGTTCTCGTTTTGGCGGGTCATATTTAGCCTGTCTAATGGTGTCCATATTTAACCGGTAAGACACGCCAAAACCGATGGTATTTCCTCGCTGGTAATTCAAAGAAAAATCGAAGTCTTTCCAACGATATACCGCCCCCAGATTCCAGCGAGAGTCTTGCTCTAACTCTCCAGCTCTATCGTTGACATAATTGTTACCTTCAAATTCAACCATGAGCTTTAACGGTTCCCAAGGCGTTTGATATTGAAGGCCACCAAAAACAGCGACAGGCCCCTTGAAGAACTGATTATAGTCAACACGTCCTCCACGTCCTTCAAAGCCCGTAGGACGTTCGCAGAAACGGTCGCTGACTTCACAAAACGGATTGTCAAAGTCAGAATGTGTGCCCATATAACCCCAGCCTAATCCCAAATGAAAATCAAAAGGACCAGCGGCTTTACTCATATTGACGAATTCGCTCTCAAAAAAGCCTGTACCACCGAAATCTCTAAATCCCAGCGATACTTCAGGTAAATACTGCGACTCTTCCCAAAGCCTAAATTTAACGTCTAACCCCTTATCTTTCAGTGTCTGATCACCACTGAAGTTTGGATCAGGACTATACAACTGAGTTCTAACGTCGGTATAGCGAGCGGTGGCCTCCATCCAAGGAAACAACTGCATACTCACGGACCAGAAACGATATTGATCATTATCCGTATAGTTTATCGATAATGCCCCCTCTTCTCGCATACGAGAGGTGGGTGTTTGAATCAAGCCTGTCCCACCTTGAACCATTTGCGAATAGTACGGTTGAAGCTGCTCACTTTCTTGTGCCATTGCATACTGGGATGCGATGAATGCACCGAGAATCGAAAATTTAAATAAGGGTCTCGCACTAAACTTCACTTGGGCATCCTATTTACTGCTAGTTCAACGAACGCTCGGTTAAACGCTTCAATATCAGGTTTAATGGCAAGTTCTTTTAATGGCGCGTAAATTGCGCTGCCTGGTTCAATAGGACGATAATCCATATTCCAATAATTAATACCGACTTTTTGAATCTCACCCGACAAACTAATCACATAAACCCAATCTGGATCAGCTGATAATTTGGGTTTAGCGGCTTTGATGTAATCTGCCGCTGTGTAGTGCGTAGCGTGCTCAAGTTGAGTAACCGACGCCGTCACGCCAAATACTTCAACAGTAGTCGGCCTAGGCGTTAGATATATTCTATAGGTGCCGTCAGGAAAAGCCGGCGAGTCCTCAAAAAATAGACGTGCTCGGTCAAAGTTAATTTCACGCTTTAGGCGCTTACCCAAAAACCATTGATCAGTTTGAGCTTTCAATGCGACAAGACTCTCACGCGTTTGGCGGTCTCCCATTGATGACGCAATGAGGGAGTCTAGCGAGGCCAATACCTCAAAGTACTCTTCGCGCAATGGCGCACTATTTATTTCAAATGCTTTAGATGCAGGCCAGTACCAAGACTGTTGTGTTGCAATTGGCGTTAATACCTGAGCTAACCGAGGCGATTCAGGGTACTGATACAGGGTACCATTGAGAATAATATCAACGCTGGCAATACTTTTTGCTGTCAAAAAACAGGAGAATATTGCAAAACAGCATAATCTTTTTATCTGCATAAACTATTCTCCTTTTAATATTCTGGCGGCACGACTGAGATAAGTTAGCTCAATCTCATCGTGCATGGGCGATAACTTCTGTGATGTATACAACACCGTATTGGATGACGTGTGAACGTAATAGGTGTTTTGCCAGCTCAATCCAACCTCGACAAAAGGTGATGCATCAGAAAACTCAACCTGCTCAACAAATACACTGACCGGTATGCTTTTGTCCCATACTGTTAGTTCTGACTGTCCGCGAAATGACCATCTTGCTGTCACCGGATGAGAATAAACAAATGCATCTATGTCCACTGACAATAAATCGACTCTCGATGAATTTGCTTCTGGTATTGCACGCAGCCCTTGAGTGTAGAGCAAGTCGTTTTTAAGCCCTGACGTAGTAGTCAGTAAATCATTGGTTGTCGTAAATATGACATGGTCACTGGATACCCATTTTCGGGTGCCTTGTTCAATGAACGCGAGGGCAATAATGGCTTCTGGTCTCTCGCCATACTGCACTTTTGCGACATCAATTTCGCTGGCTTGAGTTTGCTCGAGAGACATAGAAAAACTCCGGTCTTCAAGCAATAAATTGATCGAATCTAAATAAGCTTTGGTCGTTGTAGAGCAACTGGAAACAGACAGCGCACAAAACACCGTAATACTGAAAGCGAGGATTTTATTCATGGAGGCTTACGAGTTGCGTTATTGCCAAAAAAAAAGCCGCCGATTATCGGCGGCTTCTTAAAAGAATACCAACTTACTGAAGTGTAGCTGGGTAAGTAAATGTTGTAGTAACAGTAGTAGTACCTGAAACAGTTACTGTTGTACCGATACAAACACCATTTGCGAATGGGTCATCACCATTACACGTTGGAAGTGGAGAAGTACCACCGCCGTTACCGCCGCCAGGCGTTGTTGTACCGCTGCTGTTGCTTGCTGCGCCAGCCGCAACACCCGCAACAACAATACCAGCAACAACTGCTTCAACAGCAATTGCACCGCCAGCAACAGATACTGAACCCAAACCACCAGCAGATTCCTGTTGTGCCGTAGCTGAAAAAGCAAGTGACGCTCCCATAACTACTGACAATAATGTCTTTTTCATAATACGTTCCTTAATAAACACTAGTGCTATAAGTATGTTATCGTATAAATACTCGCAGCACTACAGCCACGAAACAAAATTTAACCAAATTTGTAGCGATTGCGCTGTGCTGACGACGTCAACTGCGACAAAAAATTGCCACAATTTGATAGTATATGATCAATTTTGCAAAAACACGATAGAAAATAACGTAATATTGTTGCAATTTAATGGTCAAATAATAACCAAACACAAAAAACGCTATAGCAACCCCCTTTGCGCAAATGACACTACCGCGCCATCACCGACAATAAAGTGATCTAATACGTCGACATCAATTAAGTTCATGGCTTGCTTGATCTCCCTTGTCAATTGAATATCTGCCTGACTAGGCTCGGCATGGCCCGACGGGTGATTGTGAACTAATATCAACGCCGCCCCATTGTCCAGTAACACCTGCTTAACCAATTCTCTGGGGTACACAGCGGCGGCATTGATCGTACCGAAAAACATTTTTCTCAATTTAATCAATCGGTGTTGAGAATCTAGCACTAATATACCAAAGACTTCTGATTCAAAATCGGCAAATTGCGTTTGTACAAAAAGCGTGACGTCATCGACGTGCTTAAATGCCGCCTCTCGCTCTAGCTTTTGACCTAGACTGCGTTTGTGCAACTCAATCATTGCGTGCAATAGAACATATTGGGTTGTACCTATACCGCCGACTTTACACAAATGTTGTGCTTGCGCCTTTCGAATACCGCGCAAATCATCAAAATTAGCAAGCAAGTCTCGGCCTACTCTATTCCCACAGGGATGCAAGCTACCACAACTGATCCACAGGGTAATCAGTTCATCATCCGACATGGACTCGACACCGTGTAAAAGCAACTTATCATTGAGATTGAGCTCTTTTAGTCCATTTTTCATCACACCACTACCATCCAGTCTCCTTATTGAATCGTTATATTGCGCCCCCCAAATACACTTAGAAACTGGCCTGTAATCGGGTTTGCGCTACACTCGCCAAACATCACATGGTAGGCTATAGCCAATCAATGGGTTCATAATCCGAAAGCATGTCGTTAAAAAACAAAAAAGTCCTATTAGGCGTATCAGGTGGTATTGCAGCGTACAAAACACCAGATCTAGTCAGAAAACTTAAAGCCGCAGGTGCCATCGTCAGAGTGGTACTAACGGATTCAGCACAAGAATTTGTCAGCCCGCTATCATTGCAAGCAGTATCCGGCTTCCCCGTAAGCAATAGTTTGTTGGACCCCGCGGCAGAGGCGGCAATGGGCCACATTGAATTAGCCAAGTGGGCAGATATCTTGCTTATCGCACCGGCCACAGCCAACGTAATTGCCAAGCTAGCCAATGGTATTGCAGATGATTTGTTAACGACACTGGCTTTAGCAACCACTGCGGAGCTACGCATCGCTCCTGCAATGAATCAACAAATGTGGCAGGCACCTGCGACAATGAGAAACTTGGCCCAGCTCATTGCCGATGGTTACGTGCAAATTGGTCCTGATGCTGGAGATCAAGCATGTGGAGATATAGGTCCGGGTAGAATGCCTGATCCTTTGGATATTGTTGCTGCACTTGAAAAAACGCAGCCCGCCTTGCTCACAGGTACCCGTTTACTGATCACTGCGGGTCCGACAAGAGAGCCACTTGATCCTGTTCGTTATATCTCGAATCACAGTTCAGGCAAAATGGGTTACGCCATCGCTGATGCAGCGGCGCAAATGGGCGCCGAGGTGACTCTTGTTAGTGGCCCAGTTAACTTGGCTTGTCCTGACAAGGTTAAACGGATTAGCGTGCAATCAGCACAAGAAATGCTTGACGCCGTAATGGCAAATACAGACGAAAGCCACATTTTCGTAGCAACGGCAGCCGTTGCCGATTACCGCGCACATCAGGTCGCGGATAACAAGATCAAGAAAAATGACAACGAGTTAACACTTACTTTTGTTAAAAACCCTGATATTCTTAAAACGGTTGCGGCATTGCCCTCTCCACCGTTTACGGTAGGGTTCGCTGCCGAAAGCCAAGACGTAGAGAAGTATGCGCGAGGTAAACTCGTCAACAAGCGGTTAGACATGATAGCCGCCAATGATATTACCGAAGCGGGTCTAGGCTTTAACAGTGATCGCAATGCGCTGCATGTGATGTGGGAAAATGGCGACAAGCGTTTACCTGCGGCATCGAAAACCGATTTAGCCGTTCAGTTACTTACACTGGTTGCTGAGCGTTATAAAAAAAATAACGGTTAATTCTGGCCCAGTTTGGCCGATAAAAACCGAGCAAAATAATAACTTGGTGAATGCAACGCATTTGCTGCTAACAACACGGACTACGGGTTAAACCACCCGATAGCGGAGGAAACACTGTCGTTATGCCTGCTGTCAAAAAAACAAATCGCCGAGCACAAATTCTACAAGCGCTAGCTGGCATGCTGGAAACTAATCCAGGCCAGCGCATTACAACTGCAAAACTAGCTGAAAAAGTGGGTGTATCGGAAGCGGCGCTATATCGCCACTTTCCAAGCAAAGCACGTATGTTTGAAGGCTTGATTGAGTTTATCGAAGAGACGCTTTTTTCTCGTATTACCAAGATAGTAAATGAAGAGAAAGACTCTGCGACTCGATGCCAATTGATCATGCACCTCATCCTTGGCTTCGCGGAGAAAAACCCCGGTATTACTCGTATTCTCAATGGCGATGCGTTGTTGGGTGAGCAAGATAGACTAAGAGCCCGTATCGCAAAACTCTATGAGCGCCTAGAAACTCAACTTAAGCAAGTCCTACGCGAGCGAAAGCTGCGCGAAGGTAAAACACTGGCGGCTGATGAAGCAGTATTGGCGAATATGTTTATTTGCTACACGGATGGCCGTATCAATTTGTTTATTCGCAGTGGTTTCACACGTAAACCTACTGAGCAGTTTGCCGAGCAGTGGCAATGCTTCAAGCAGACTTTCCTGTAAAATGAAAAAGGCGCTGTGACAGCGCCTTTTTTATGCATTAGCTTGTCTCGTCCTGAAATAGGTTTACACATTGGAGACCTATTTTGAATACATCAGTTAAATC
>CAWUJV010000021.1:0-57046 GCA_963922845.1 uncultured Alteromonas sp. | reverse complement strand
TTAAATAAGATAGCATCATAAATGTTTATCGCCAACTCGCTGACAAATTGGGTATGTAGGCGGCTCAAGTATCGTGTTGCTCAGGCGCAAAATGAGCAGTTGTGATATGTAACGACGCTCACAATTAATTGCGATATATGACACTTGATGTTGTTACATTTCACAAAAAACAAAAATAAAAAATTAAACCATTGAAATAATTAAATAATATTTCAGGCATGAACCATGCTATGACTCGTTACTTGTTTTGTTGTAGTGAGAAAATGGTTATGAAGAGAATTGCATTGATCGGTGGCACGGGTTACTTAGGTAGATACGTCGCTCAGCAGTTAGAAACTGAAGGATATAGTGTTTCCTATTTAGCGCGTTCTGCAGAAAAATTGTACGACATAGGGGTGACCAAAAAACAAATCAATCTGGTTGACGTCACAAACGCAAACACTTTGGTCGGAACATTAAAAGACGTAGATTGCGTCATTTCTTGCCTTGGAATAACACGGCAAAAAGATGGCTTTTCCTATATGGATATTGACTACCAAGCCAATCTGAACGTACTAAACGAAGCCAAACGCTCCGGTGTGAAAAAATTCATCTATGTATCCGTTTTTCGTGGTGCAGAATTCCAGCACGTTTCACTCTGTCGAGCTAAAGAAAAATTTGTTACCAGCGTAATCAACTCTGGTTTGGACTACAGCATAGTGCGACCTAACGGTTTTTTTTCTGACTTAAGAGATTTTTATGACATGGCGAAATCCGGGCGTATTTTCCTGTTTGGTTCTGGCCAAAACAAATTAAACCCAATACACGGAGCCGACCTAGCTAACGTCATCGTTGATTCGATTCAAAAGAGTAATTTAGAAATCAATATTGGTGGACCAGATGTGTTCACACATAACCAAATCGCCCAACTTGCGATAAATACTCAGCCTCACAATTCTAAACTAACCCACATCCCCGACACTGTTCGTCGAGCCGCTTTAACTTTTGGTAAATATCTGATGCCAAGCACTACTTTCGGTCCTGTTGAATTCTTTCTAACGATGCTAGGCGAAGATATGGTGGCCCCCACATATGGTGAACATCGATTGGCCGATTTTTACAACGCATTTGGGTCAAAATAGTTCACCGATAATTCACCGTTTGACACATAAACTGCGTGATAAGCATCCGGCATGAAAATCCAACATACCAGTATCGAGACTCGTATTTAAGATTACAAAACATAACATTTCATCACTGAAAACTGTGGTGAAAGGTTTATTCTGCCGCGAATTCATTTACACCCTATTTCGTTTAACAGTTCAGTATCAATAGATATCCCATGAAAAAAATCAATTTTCTCTTTTCGGTTGTTTTTATTGTTTTAGCATGTGAAAGCGCGCTTTTAGGTTTTTTTAATGGCACCTTTCTATCTTTGTTAATGGTTGGGTTGCCTAGCCTTTTGGTGATGTTTTATTTCTTCAAAACTTCACCTGACTCGCGGTTGACAAAACACCTTGTCGCCGTTGTCTTAATGATATTTGCAGCGCTCCATATCCATCAGTCTCACGGACTGATCGAAGTCCACTTCGAGATATTTATATTGATGGCGCTGCTCGTTATTTATCAAGAATGGCGTGTATTTATAACCGCGTTATCGGTCATTGCCATTCATCACGTAAGCTTTTATCTACTGCAAGTCAACGCGCTTGGCGTGACTGTATTTGATGAAAACCGACTGAGTGTTTCGATAGTGCTTATCCACGCCATTTACGCCACTGCAGAAGCGGTCGTAGGTTCATACATCGCCGCACTAATGCGACAACAAAGCAAAACGGGGGAAGAGTTAACGAGACTGACGCAAGAGATTGTTAAAAATTCCAATGAAATCAATCTAAACATACGATCCAGTAGTCGCCATGACACGACCTTGCTGTCGTTTAATGATTTAATGTCGGTCTTGGATAGGCTGATTGAAAGTATCAAAAATCAGGTCAATGATTTAAACGATAACTCAATACGCCTAGACACGACGAAACAACACTTTGAAGATTCATCTGCTGAGAGTCAAACAGAGATAGAGCTTATCGCAACGGCCTCTGAAGAACTCTCAGTAACTATTGCTTCAATCTCTGAAGAAACGCAAAACCTTCATAGTCAAATGGACGAAACTAATGCCTTTACATCGGGTATTAAAGAAGACATGGAGGAGATCTCAGTGCACAACCAATATCTAACTGACTCACTGAACAATACCTCCTCGCAAATGAATAATCTTGTGAGCTCTGTCCAGAGTATTTCAAATGTATTGTCAGAGATAAGTAGTATTGCCGACCAAACGAATCTGTTGGCACTTAATGCCGCCATTGAGGCAGCAAGAGCAGGTGACGCGGGCAGAGGCTTCGCTGTAGTTGCCGACGAGGTAAGATCACTAGCAAGTTCAACTACAAAGTGTACGGAGAAAATTTCTCAGACTATCAATCAACTGCAAAAACAATCGAAACTATCGACTGACTCCATGGCAGACAGTCTGCTCGTGGTAAAGACTGCCATTGAAGACACCAACAAAGCGAAAGAGAAGATACAAAGTGCGTCAAACCTTGTAAACAACGCCACGAAAATCTCGATAACCGTCGCTGCCGCCGTAGAAGAACAAGCTGTAACAATGGAAGGGATTGCCCAAAGCTCAGAAACGTTGAGACAGCGAATCGAGGTTGACAGTCACAATTTAAATGACCTAGGGCAAGAGGCCATTAGCCTCAGGCAAAGCGCAAAAGAGTTGCAACGCAGTGCATCGAGGTTTCGCTAAAAATGAACAATGCACGTAACACTTTTGACATTGCACTGATTGTCACTTGGCTGTGCTTCACCGTATTTGCATTCTTTTACGTTTCATCAAAGTCTTTAGTTAAGTTTGACCCCAATCACCGTCTTTCAAAACTGTCGCACGGCAGTTTTATAAAGGCAATTCAACAGGACGGCCGGGTTGGTAACAGAACGGTCGTACACTTTTATCAGCCAGAATGTAACTGTGCTATCGCGAGTAAAGCCCACCGAGCATCGTTGTCTAGTTTGGCCGAAAACAACGGTTACGCTGTCACGCATATTGATGCGCAGGATACGTCAGTAGTACCGTCGACACCGTCGGTAGCCATCATTGATGACAACGACGTACTTATTTACTTCGGACCCTATGGCGCTGGGCTAATGTGCTCCCAAACCAATGGCTATGCACTCACTGTATTTCAAAATCACTTAAAAGGCTTTGATGCCAATCTAATCGCATCCGATACACAAGGTTGCTTTTGTAACACATAAAACACTATCGCAATGAACACGTTATCATACCAATCAGCAGAAACTGCCGTTTTGCTGCAACCTGAATACAATATTTTTCTAGCGGTAGTGTCTTACCTACTTGCCACCCTCGCAGGCTATACGGTTTCGGTAATTAATGAACTTCTCATGAATTTATCGAGTTTAAATGGCAAGTCAAAAACCACAATAAAGTTACTGAGTAGTGGGGTTTTAGCATTTGGAATTTGGAGCATGCACTTCGTTGGCATGTCTGCCCTCACCTTTCCAACACCTATCACCTATGAAATCACGCTCAGCATCTTGTCATTTTTACCCGCGTTGATCTGTGCGATTGGCGTCGTGCACTTTCTCACCTTACCAATCGTATCGCAAACGCAAAGCGTGCTATACAGCTTGTCCCTTGCGCTGGGTATATGTTCAATGCACGTTATTGGCATGCATGGAATGAATATCGACGCAGTCATGATCCATTACCCGTCGCTATCACTGGCTGCATTCTTAGCAGCTTGGGGGCTATCGTATGTTACGTTGAAAGTACAAAAAGCGGCATACCCTTGTTTAAACCAGTTCAGCAAACACCAAATAGCCGTCATTGGTGCTTTCTCGTTCGGCGGCGCAGTATCGGCAATGCACTACCTTGCTCTGCAATCCAGTGCATTTTTTCAGTTTGAGCAAACTCGACACAATACCGGCGTAAGTATCGATTTTCACAGTATTGTTGCAAGCGGGCTATCTATTTTTGTTTTCTCAGGCTTGGTGCTACTTTTAAAACTCAAAAGAGAATCTCTTCAGCTAAACAAACGTACAAGCTCAGTCTACTTACAAGTCTCAGACACTCTTGAATACCTTTTGGAGCCGTCGATTTTAGTCAATAATGAAGACAAAATCGTATACATAAATGGTCTTTTTTATCAGTCTTTCCCTAAGCTAAACCGCATAAATGTTGAACAAACGTTTATTGCCACGTTGCTCGCAGAGTTTGAGCAACATTATGCTCTCATCAACGATTTAGTAGTTGAAAAACAAGATAGCGTAAACACATTTCGAACCAAAGACGGCAAGTATTGGGTTTGTCGCCACAGACTGCTGCCCAACAGCAACGCGATTTACACATGGACTGATGTCACTCAAGAGTTTGACATCATTGACACTCGACTAGCCGAAAAATCCGAGGCTTTGGTTCAAGCAGAAGACCTACGTCTTAAAGCACAGAAAACATCAGAAATATCCCGATTAAAAACGTTAAATCGGATGATGTGCAGCTTTTTCCACGAATTTAATACTCCTATTGGAATCATGACAACGGCGCAAACTAGCTTAAGTGAAGACAGTGAATCTATTATTGAATTGATAGAAAAAAACAAACTGACAAAGGCTGCCCTCAAGGCTTTTTTTACTCGACTTTCTATTCACGACAACTTGATTCAAAGTAACCTCAACAAGACGGTTCGAACGTTAGAAAAGCTAAAGGAATTGCCTCAAGATAACTTTGATGTAGCCGAGCAGGAATGCAATTTATTGGCACTACTGAACACGACTTTCGACAGCTTTAGATGCTTGTATGGTCAATGTTCTCCTCAGATAACAGTCAATTGCTCTCCTTCGTTCGCAATCAAATTGGGCAAACACAAATTTATCGAGGTTTTTCGGCATCTTTATGAAAACGCTATCATTCACGGAGGAAAGGTTGCTGACAAGCTTGTGTTGTTGGTTGATGCTACACAACTCGAGTCATCCCTTGTTATAACTTTCAGCGACAACGGCAACGGTATCCAGAATCTTACGCATCAGGACATCTTCGAGCCCTTCGTGTCATCAAAGGCGTTTGAAGGTCACTTAGGTCTTGGGCTTTACACTGCTCGATTTATCACACGTCATTATTTGAAAGGCGAGCTTGAGTTAGACAATTCAGAAGAAAGCGGATGCCGATTCCGTCTCACTTTTACTGCAGGGCACAATACGCAGACTGGCGTTTAACGCGAGTTGCCACCGATTGAGTCCACTATTCGGTGGCAAACTCGTTGGGGTTAAAGTTCCGCGAGCTTGTTTCCTTTCACTAAAGGGTTGTCTATCTCTGAGTCCTCGCCTAAGTATGTCGACGTGGTATCAGTTAGAGAAACCAGTGTACGTACTTGTTTGGCGCGATTATCGTCTGTGTAGACAAGCATCAATGCTTTACCCTCTCGCAGTGCGTCCTCATGTTGGCTAATGCGGTAATTTCGATGGTTGATGCCAAATAGTCCGCCCAACCAGCCTCCAAAGCCGACAAATAACATCATCATGAAGACCATGTTAAAGGGTTGGATTTGCCAACCAAATGGCTGTAAGAAATACACCGCAAAAATAACACTGATCCCAATAAACCCGCCAACGACAGCTAAACGAACAGAACTGTGTATTAGGTCTCGTTCTTCAAATATAGAGGCTTCTTGTACGGCATGACCCGCGTAATCTGCAGGTCGCTCTGTAACGAAGTGAATGTCCTGATTCCCAATACCCAACTGGGCCAAATTGACTCGTAATTCATCAGAATAACGAAGATTGTTTAGTAAAAACTGGTGCTGCATGTGACACCTCTTTTGCAGTTAGATTTGTACGTTTTTTATACAACACTAAAGGTTACGCTATGGTGAGGAAAACTGCTCAGCGTTATAGGAAATTGGTCTAAAACCAATAATTAAAAGAGCAATTTGAGCTAATTAAAAACAAAGAGGGGCTGAACAATTGGCATCCAATGATGAAAAGCCACACGCGATACTATCTATTTGTTGGGATAGCACGTTATGATGAATTCAACATGGAAGAAATGACTCAATGAGGGAATCATGCGCAGTTTTTCGACGTTACTAATTATCACTTTATCCGCGGTTTGTTTAAGTTGTACGCCAGAACAAATCAAACAACAGTTTTTATCTAACGCGAGCGAGTTGACCATTGTTGTCAACGATCACCAAGGACAACCCGTCAATAACAGTGCTATTTGGTACAAACCCACTTACTTCGACGAGCAGGCGACATATGTACCTGTTCAAGCAGACGCGTCGTCAACACTGATAACACTCGCTGACGAAGGCTACTACGATATTTATATTAGCGTGCCAGGCCATAGGCGATTTCGATTCCTTCATCGACAGTCCTCAACATCACACAAAGTGTTAACCATACATATGCCCGCACTGTCGTACAAACCAAATAACATTACTGCTACGGTTTATGATGCGGATAATCAGTCAAGTTCTCACACTCTCAAACCCAAAGGCAATGGACTATATCGAGCGGAAATTGATGCCAAGCCCGGTACTTATCACTACGTATTATCGGGACTGCTAGGAGGTTTATATAAATACGCCAACCCTCAGGGCGAACGATTTTCTGTGAGAGAGGAGTCTTATTTTCACTACACCGATATAGACTCCAAGGACAACCAGTTAATTATTCAGATTGATATTGGGTCCAATCACCGTATCAATCCAGTCCCCCCCTCTTTCGAATTCGCAGGTGATTGGCAAGACTTGGAGAGGGATACAATTGCATCAAGTGCTGCACTATTCGATTACCTGACGCTAACAAATATTGAAAGTAACAATACCTCAAAGGAAGCACTAGAATTACCCGCTGCAGAGAGTCTGATAAAAAGGCTAATAAAGCAATACCCTAACACTCAATCGGGTTTTTATGAGGTTTATCGAGCTCTTTTAACTCAATCACCAAATGACTATGAAAACGCGCTGAACAGCATAAGAGCAGACTCGCCTGTGTGGAGTTTTCCAAAGATAGCGTTTGGGGATTTTCTAATAGGTTCAGTGCCAGAGAGCGAAATTGTGTCAGAGCCTCGACGCTTTCTGGCTGGAAAGGCCAAATTCAGCGAGCTCGTTGAGGCATTGTACGAAACGAATCAAAATGACCAAACCAAAGCGGACTTATTGTTTTGGGAGGGTTGGGCCTACAAAGAAACCTCACAATTCACTGAACTTGAAAAGATTAACCGACGATTAAACATGCAGTACCAACATGTTCCATCTGTCCAATGGTACAAGGAACAGTTGACACCACCGAAATTGCCGGTTGGCACGACCATTCCATTTTTCGAACTAGCCGATCTTGATTCGGGCTCCACGTTAACCCCCAAATCCTTTGACGGTAAATATCTGCTCATTGATTTTTGGGCTACTTGGTGTGCGCCTTGTCGAGAAGAAATGCCTAAACTTCATGATCTTTACGCTAAATACAACAGTTCCGGATTAGAGATATTAAGTATCTCTGGTGATGAAAACCTTGAAGCAGTTGAATCATTTCGCGATCAGTTTTTTCCAATGCCATGGAAACACCATTTTATGGGAAGCCCCGTTGCTGAGCTGACTAATACCTTTGATATTGTTGGTTATCCCCAAGCTTACTTGGTTTCTCCGAACGGAAACATAGTCGCGCGAGGACATGCATTGCGGGGAGAGAACTTAGAAGTAACCTTGACCAAGTTCATCACCTTTGAGTAATTAACTATTTTGTACTTTTCGGGCCTACAGGTGTGATTTTGCGATTGTTAAAGTGAATGTAGGTTATCCCAATAGTCATCAAGAATAGCCGTTGCTTGTTGCAGCGGTTTAACCCTGTAGATTTTCCCCTGTTGTTCGACTAGATCCATAGTGACGAGTTTGCGCAGCCCGTCGCTAACGTCAAAATCCAATTCACATTGGTGCGTCGTGCTGAACCAGTTTTCAATCTGCTCATCTAGTTGTGAGTCCGTTAAGCCGTCATCTCTACATTGATACAAAAAAGTATACGCCAATAGTGCTTCTTTGCAGTCTTCTTCCTCTGCGGCATCTATCAGTGTGTGAAATACGCCAGCATTGTTATCCAGACTTTTGAAGTACAAATTGTCAGATAAGGCTTTCATGAAACGAATTTTGCGGTTTTTGAACTTCGTCCATTCCTTAAAAATGAAGCTGACAAACACCCCAACACCGATGCCAAATGTCAGCATGTGCTGCGTGGTCACTTCAACCGCTTCTTTCTTCAAACCCAGCCAAAATGCCAACAACGACGCTAATAAAATGATAGACGCGCCCAATTTTGTTACCAAGACAGCGATACCACCAACCGCCGCGGACCCACCTATGATGACTTTATCGATGGGGCGCATCCTAATTTCGCTATTGGGAAACAGCATTTCAAGGTCGGCTTTGGGCACGTTATTAAACAGTTTCACCACCGTTGAACCGGGTGTAAAGCCGACGGGATTTTTGTCTTGTTTATTGAAGTATTCGCTATCTTTAAATGTGATGTAGACTGCTACGCGATTGTAGTTTGTAAACGTAAGCTGCTTTTTACGAAGCCCCCAGAGTGTTCGCAATGTCTCGGTTTTCTTCGATTCCCCGCGGCGATAAAAAACCACTTCCTCAAAATCGTCAAATGACACCTCAAGCCTTACTTTAAACAATGACTCTTCGGTCAAGGCGTCTTGTAGATCTTGGTCAGTTACTTTTTCAAAATTAGCTGCGTCTAAAAGCGTTGCAAATCCTTTAGCAAAGCGCTTACGCGATGCTGCCTGTTGGGCCTGAGAACAAGGCTCGAGTGTGCGAGTGGCGTTGTCAGGGTCAAATGGCGCATAGTTGTCTTTCAGAGACTCAAGCTGTTTGTGATAATCGTAATGCACCCTGTTTACCAATAAGGTTGACAGTAAGCCAAACGCTTTTTTATCGGTATCGGTGCAATACAATGCACTACACATATCAATAATGTCTTTTTTGCGAAAAGGGATAAAGCGTTCAGCGGGCATAGGTAAACATCAGTTAGCGAGTTGATTTCCCTACTATACTACCGAAAACACAGAATTTGGATGGGACCTAAGAACGAATTTCTCAAAACGTCGGATAATTTTACATATTTTTTACACAAAATTTTAACCTGCTGATTTAATTGACAAAGATTAGTGGCGTCTTTCTTGCAGGCTCTGGTAAAACGAGGAGTATACGATGTCTATTAAACTAATCAAAACGGTGTTGGCGGCGATAGTATTAATTTCAGGGTCGGTCAATGCGACTGTGATATTTCAAGACGACTTTGAGGATGGCGATACGCTAGGTTGGTCATTTTCTGGCTTAAATTCTGACTCCTGGAACGTTGGAACTGCCGCTTCAGGCAATCAGAAATTGCAAACCGCCGAAACGCAGACGCCCTATACCTACAATGGTACTTTGGGGTTGGCTACCATAGACAACGTAGCAATGAGTCAACACTTCAAATTGGAAGCCGACGTTCAAGTTGTCGGTTCAAACGATCGCGGCAGTGATTACGGACACGTTGGTTTTGCGTGGGGTATTAACGGACAGGACTTTAATACCAGCTACTTGCGAACCCACTCTAATCACGTGACTAGTTGGTCTCGCTCGCCATTCAGTGGCGAAAACCAACTGGGTTTTGCAGCAACGAACTCCGCGGACTTAGACGATTTTTCCTATAAAATGTCGGTTGAAGTCAATTTTATGACCGAAGAGATGGTGTTGACTATTGGCAATGTATCGACGACATACACCGGAACACAGTTTTTACAAATCAATCAGAATACAACCGGTAGTATCGGTCTTATCAACACTGGCGAGCGTGTTAGTTACGACAACGTTGTTTTGAGGGATTTTACCCAGGTTCCAGAGCCAGCAGCACTTGGCTTTTTCGGTTTAGTGCTGTTGGGATTACGCAGTCTCAAAAAGCGTTAATTAATTAAGTGAGTGAGTGAGTAACGGGGGCGAATGCCCCTGTTATTGCGCTATTCCTGTAAACGTTACTACCTACCCCTGTCCTAACTGTCCGTAATGTTCATTTAAGCTAGTGATTAAGTCTGCGCACTTTGCTTTTAAGAAATCTCTCAGAAACCTCACTGCAGGTGTGATCATTTGTCTACTGGGGCACACTAACCAAAGTGCCGTTGGCTCAGATTTACCAGACGAAAAGAACGTCGAGTTACTTAAACAGGGCAAAGTCGACATGCTCTCACTGGCTTGTTTGCCATCCGGCAACACACGGTACAAGAACGAAGTATAGAAATCAGTGCCCTCGTTAGCACTTGGGCTACACTACAAGTCATTTGCTTTGAGGGTAGTACCAGACTATATCCTTAAACGAGAGGTGAGTACGTAAGTATCGCGTTTAAAATGCAAAAAACTATGTCACCTTTTTGCTGGAAACGGGACTAGTTAACAAGAGCAGTTGAATAAACGTAACCAAAACGATGAATCGGAATAAGCGTATAACCTATGCAAGGCTTGTCGCAGCGGTAGTTACCGTATTGAGTATCTACCTATTTGCCCCTTGGAAATACGGCCTTTATTATCTTAGGCCCTTACCGACTAGTGTTCAGCAAGAGTTAGATCATGTTACCCAACAAGGTATAGATGGCGTCATTGTGTACATTGACCAAAAAGGACAGCCTCCCCAGTCGTTTGTGAGTGGAACGGATAATCGCGTTACTGCTTCCCCCGTTAGGCCTGATGCCCTGTTCAAAATTGCCAGTATTGCCAAACTCTATGAAGCAGCTGCCGTTACCAAACTGGTTGGAGAAGGCAAGTTATCATTGGATGCATCGCTTTCTTACTATTTACCTTTTACGAAAGGGCGAATAGAGAACGCGGAGAAAATCACAATTCGCCATTTGGTGCAGCATCGCAGTGGTATTCCAAACTTTACGGATCACGAACGCTTTCATTGGGGAGAGCTGGACATAGATGTGATGGATTTGGTTCTCGATCAACCTGCCGATTTTGCGCCGGGCACGGATTACGCTTATTCCAACAGCAATTATTTGTTGTTGTCTCAAATCATATCCGCAGTAACTGGCGCTCCACATGGCGACTATATTAAACAAACAATACTGCAGCCATTGGGCTTAACACGCACTTTCTTTTCTATTCACGAAGTAGATAAAGACAAAATAATGAGTGGATACCATCTAGGATACGACGAGGATTTACGACATCTCGACCACGGGTATCTGTCTTCAGCCAAAGACGTCGCCATTTTTGTAAGAGCCTTAAACAAAGGGACTTTTTTTACTGAACAAGAACAACAGATTTATGCTTCACTGTATAAATATGGCCACTCAG
Source organism: uncultured Alteromonas sp. (assembly GCA_963922845.1). GTDB lineage: Bacteria > Pseudomonadota > Gammaproteobacteria > Enterobacterales > Alteromonadaceae > Alteromonas. The sequence goes on along the minus strand of CAWUJV010000021.1, from coordinate 45,653 downwards.
GTTGGGTCTTGGGCTACCAAAGCATTGCTAGATACCATGCCAAAGAAGATTTGGTTGTCATTCAGTTTGTGAGCACTACGGGTGATGACTTGGTTCTGATGACCAAAATTCTGTACGACAGAGTTATGGAGATTATTCGCGCAAAATAGTTGGCTTAGCCCTCGACAACTTTAGAATGTGTGTAATTATCGTCGACCACTCAGTTTGTCAATGATGTCATTGTACAATAGAGGTTTCAGATTCGCAGAGAATCCCAAAACCTTGATTCAGTGACCCGTGGATGGTTTAGATCATTTCGTCAAGCTCGATAAATCAGGCGCCGAGCTCGATGTCTCGTTTTACACGGCGCATTAGCACAAATACCGACTACCTTTATCTCGTCTCAATTTAAAGACCAAGCTAGAGTCCTTGCTCAGCGTTACTCACCGTCAAGACGCCTAAAAATTGACGTTCGCTTCCATCCAAGAAGTAAACATTGGCGACGACGCTAATGAAATTAGTATCTAGGTCATTAGGTACAATAAACTGTGCACCATCACGCCCTACATTGCTGACAATTACATCTGGATAATCTGCAAGCGTCCACTCAACATATGAAATGGAGCTGCTTCTTCCTATCAAATCAGGTTCAATCAAAACTTGCTCATTAACATGAACTTCTGTTTGAGGGATAACAAAAAATAAAAAATCATTGAGATCCCAAGAAGTAGAAACCATTGTTGAAAGGCCATCATTGTCAGTCGCCCTTACAGATACAGAGACGAAATTGCTTATCTCGGGGTTGTCTGGAATATCTAGTTGGAAAGCCAAGTCACCATTATTGTCTACAATCACGTCACTGTTTTCGACCGAGTCACTACCTGAAAACTCAATCAGTACATCAGTAATATAACCATCTAAATCGAAAGTATTCGTTCCCAATATATATTCGACTTTAAAATCATCCGACTCTTGGTTACCCCTAAACAGCGCTACTTCTGTTGTATGAATCTCTACTACCGGAGGTAGCTGTTCAATGCCTTCCTCTTCTTCAATTGCGCTATCAGAGCCACATCCGCATAGCGACAAAGACAGTATCGCAGTACCGAGCGTAGCAAGACTATTTTTTCGAACCGTGTTCATGTGTATCAGCCCCCTTAGTTATCGATAAAAACAAAGTGGGATATTGGCAGGAAAATAGCGAGGTAATACTGCGGTTAGTTCAAAATGAATGTGTCTTCGTACAAAGCTGACGATTTATTAGCGCTATTTTTGCCAAAATAAATAAACATTAGTCTTAAGCAAAACAGAGAGCTGCGTGAGAGGATTTTGGCTCTTCATCATTAACGGGGGACATCCGCATTCATTAAACTGATTTTCCGAACACATCCCGTGCGCTGTATTCAGGGGATACCAATCCCATACCAATATTAGGTTTCGTTCGAGGCAAAATTGTGAAGTCCGACGAGACCGCTACGCGCACTTGCCGCAGATTTTACACAAATATAGTTTTTTGTTTTTGAATTGGGGAAAGAAGAGAAGTTGGTCGGTGTGAGAGGATTTGAACCTCCGACCCCTGACACCCCATGACAGTGCGCTACCAGGCTGCGCTACACACCGACCGAAAGAGCGGACAAGTCTACTTATTTTCAGACACTTTGCAATGCAAAATACCAAATAATCGTTTGACCGACTATTTGGTATACAAAAACACGCTGACGTTGTGCACTTTGTCTAGATTATAAGCTCTCTGCACTGACATCTTTAATATCAGGCCATTGTTGATCAGCTTCATCTAGGTGTTTGGGTACATCTTTAATCCAGGCGTTGTACACGTCTTCGTTTTTATTCACGTAAAGCACGCCATCCACGATTTCAAATGCTTTGCCATTTACGTCAAATTTTTTGCCGAATGTCGTACCAAATGCACAGAACCCGCCGTAAGCCGGCGCATATTTTTCGGGGTTCGCAACGAATAAATCACGATGTTCGATTGATGAAAAACGGTAAATAGCGTCATTGTAAACCGCCGTGATCTCAGCGTTGCCAACAACCGGCTTCCCCTCGGTGAAATACGCCACTGCATCGTGTCCTGCCAAAATCACACCATTTTGATCCGTACCGGTATCCACGCCAGCAAACGCAAAGCTTGATGCAAACAACGATGCCGCCACTAACGTTTTTTTCCATAAAGTAGTCATAGATGTAAAACCCTCATTTAATCATTAATTAAGTGAAGGAAAGTGTAAGAAGTCAGGTCTAGATTCGATATGTTCCAAAAACTTGGCTTTATGTCTGATCGTCCATGAATGCAATTGAGCAACTTTTTACATCGCTAAATATAACGGCAAACGTGTTTCACAATGGCCAGTACTGTGGCAACTGGCAAGTTGATACGTCGGGGTCCGGTTACATGAACTTTCACGTCATTACACATGGGCGTTGCTATTTCCACACGGATGATGGCCAAGTCTTCACCTTAGAAAAAGGCGATATGGTGCTTATGCCATGTGATAGTGGTCATTTTCTTAGTCCCTCGGCCGACGACGTGAAAACTCATAACACCGAGAACTCAGTGCCAGTGTCAGCTCAGATAAGCGGTGATGGACCCGTATTGGTGTGTGGCTATTTCGTTCATGATCACCCCTTTGCCAGTCTCATCAATCGAGACCTTCCCCCTTACATCGTATTAAAACGCGATGGCACCGAGAACGCCGCGCTTTACAGTGCAATGCAGTTGTTAATGTCAGAGTCGTTAACGCCGTCTGATTCGGTCAGTGTTAACTCGGTTGTGCTCAATAAAGTTGCAGAACTGATCTGCCTGTTACTGACAAAAGACGTGTTCAGCTCTCAGTCTTCGCTTATCGGTGCAATCACTCACCCCAAGTTATCGTCAAGCATTCAAGCCATACACGATCACCCCGAGAAAAAATGGACAGTAGACGATTTAGCGAGTATCGCGTTTATGTCACGCTCAGCGTATGCGGCATTATTTAAGTCGGTAACAGACGTATCACCATTGCAATACATTACGCAATGGCGATGTGTTTGTGCGGGACGTGATTTAGCAGACCCAAACCAGTCAATGATCAGCATTGCCAATCGTTACGGATACGACAGTGAGGCGTCTTTTTCTAAAGCCTTTAAACGGATAATGGGCCAATCGCCCGGCGCAATGCGCAACCGTTAACTACAAAGTAAAATAGCACGCTAACGTAACAACGCAGGCGACAATGACGTTGAGGGTCACTCCCTCTCTGGCCATCGTTTTGATATCAAACTTTTCAGTTGAGTAAGCAATCGCGTTTGGGGCCGTTGCAACAGGCAACATAAAAGCGCAACTGGCGCTAATCGCAGCAGGCACCATCAATATTCTTGGGTCGACGCCAACCGCAACACCGGCTGTCGCGAGCACTGGCATCAATAAGGTCGCCGTTGCGGTGTTAGACGTGATTTCAGTTAGGAAGGTAACGAACAAGCAAATCGCGAAAATAAGCACGAGGGTAGGCAATGTCGACAACCCCGTCATCCACTCTCCCATTAAGGCGCTCAAACCAGACGCCGTAAACCCTTTGGCAATACAAATACCGCCTGCAAACAGCAACAACATTCCCCAAGGAATATCATTCGCCGTTTTCCAATCCAACAATCGCTCTGACTTGCCGTCTTTTTGTTCACCGTTTGCGACCAAAAACATCGCAACAACGCCAACCATCGCAATCGTACTATCACCGACGGTTGTGAGCCCAAAGGCGCCTGTCCAGTAAGGGCGGAAAATCCACGCAAACGCAACGGTACCGAAAATCATCAATGCACGTTTTTCAGCGACAGTCCACGCACCGGGTTCGGGCAAAGCAATGTCGCCCACGGCTTTGATGCCACGCGTCAGCCACATTGCCATAAGTGGTGTTGCAATCAAAACAATCGGCACACCGGTTTTCATCCATTCGATGAAGTTATATTCAAAGCCTTGCGTTTCCTCATACACACTCATGAATATAATGTTAGGAGGCGTACCAATCGGTGTGCCCACGCCCCCTAAGCTCGCGGCATAGGCGATGCCAAGAATCAACGCAACGCCAAATCTTGGGTTGTCCACCGCATTGATAATGGCGATAGCCATAGGCAACATCATCAATACCGTTGCCGTATTGCTCACCCACATACTCAAAATGCCCGTTGTCAGCATAAACCCAAGTACCAGCTTTAGTGCACTCCCCGACCCAGTGAGTCTGAGCATATACATCGCAAAGCGTTTGTGGAGGTTGGCTTTTTCCAGCCCTTTAGACAACATAAATGCACTCATCAACAGCAAGATGACGTGACTGCCAAGTGACGATGCGGCTTCCTTATGCGTCAATACACCCGCCAGAGGTAAAAGCGCAAACGGTATGAGCGAGGTAGCGGGAATAGGCAGCGCTTCGGTTACCCACAGTATCGCAACAAAGAGGGTGATTGCTGCGGTAGACACAATGGGCATGGGCTGCCCAATAGTCCACAGCGCAAAACCGAGAATGAAAGCACTAGCCAGTGCGGCAAAAACAATGGCGGTCTTTTTTTCCACAGGTTCCCTCCCGGATGAATAATTATTTTTGTTCGTCTGATGATATTCGACTAGCTACAGCACCGTCCTGCCCTTTATATTTGGCGTCGGTCCTGGCGTTATAAGGTTTTTCAGCTGGGCTTGATAGTACTTCAAAGCTCATCGCGCCAATCTTCATCATTGGTTTTAGCGCTAACGGTAACTTACCACTGTTATAAAATTCGAGCACGATGTTTCCAGACCAACCGGGATCAATACGATGAGCCGTTACGTGAACCATCAAGCCCAACCTTGCCAATGAAGAGCGCCCATCCAGCCAACCGACTATATCGTCGGGCAATGTGACCGATTCATGCGTAATAGCTAACGCGAGTTCGCCGGGATGGAGGAAGAAAGATTTGCCCTCTTCAAGCTCTATTTCATCACTCATTACCGAGTTAAGCGCATCCTGAACCTGAGCTTTAGGACCACTCAGGTCAATAAACGGAGCGGCATGGTCTTCGAAGACACGAAATTTATTCCCTAAACGCAAGTCCACCGTCAACCCACTGATCTTGTCATAGTCGGGTTGCGGGGTAATCACAATCTTGCCAGATTGGATATGTTCGTAAATATCGCGGTCGCTTAAGCGCATTGTAGTCTCTCTATTCTTGTTTGTCGGGCATTATGCTTGCCCACCGATATCGAATCAATATTGTTTTATCCCAATGGGATCGCCCTTGATATGACCTTCCCCGCTATCGCTAGCAGGTACATGAAGACTGAGTTCGAGCGAGATTTTACGCGCAATATCTCGATACGCTTCGGCATAATCATTTTCGGGCATGGCGACCAGTAGCGGTTTCCCGCCGTCTGCATGCTGGCGAATATCGATATTGAGTGGCAGCTGCCCCAATAAGGTGGATTCACTGTCCTGTGCGAGTTGTTGCCCGCCATCTTTGTCAAAGATATGAGCCTTATCGCCACATTTAGGGCATAAATAGTAACTCATGTTCTCAATAATCCCGAGTACTGGAATGTTCACCTTTTCAAACATATTGATGCCTTTTTTTGCATCAACTAGCGCTAAGTCTTGTGGCGTGGTCACCACCACGGCAGCCGTCAGCGGCACTTGTTGCGCCATCGACAATTGAATATCACCGGTTCCGGGCGGCATATCCACAATTAAGTAGTCCAATGTCGGCCACAGTGTTTCGTTAATGATTTGGCCCAGTGCCTTACTTGCCATCGGCCCACGCCAGACGGCTGCATCATCAGCAGGAACAAGGTAACCAATAGAATTGGCCACCAGCCCATAGGCTTCAGGTGGTTGCATGTGTTTGTTGTCACTGCTGCTAGGGGTAACCTCGGGGTTGCCCAACATAATGGGAATAGACGGCCCGTAGATATCAGCATCGAGAATGCCTACCTTGGCCCCTTCGTGCACAAGCGCATAGGCCAAATTAACGGACGTTGTGGATTTACCCACGCCGCCCTTGCCCGAGGACACGGCGATAATATTGCGCACGTTAGTGACATGTTGGGTTTTCACTTTACCGGCGGTTACGGCTTGAGAAATAGACACCGATAATGGCGACAACCCAGCCTCTTGCCATAAATGCAAAATGGCTTGTTCGACATCGCGATGTTGGGTTGCACAACAAAACGGAAAATGAATCGAAAATTGGGTGTCAGTTTGTTTACACCACGCGACAGCGACAGCCTCGTCCACATCGAAGAAAGAACTTAAAAACGCCCCGGCGAGGCCAATATAGTCTGTAGTCTTGGCACTGCGTTTTGAAAAAAACATACTATATGAATACCTGTGTGCAGATTATTTGAATTACGTAATGCAAAAAAGTGGCTTTTCGGCTAGTATTTGCAGCCATTTTACATTGTAGAGCAAACGTACAACTAACTATGTCTGATCACAGCCAGTCAACGGTTAATCAAGACCAGCGCCGAATTCTGGTCACCAGCGCCTTACCCTATGCTAATGGTTCTATTCATTTAGGCCACTTACTTGAGCATATCCAGACTGATATCTGGACTCGATTCCAACGCCTTCGCGGTCACGAATGCTATAGCGTTTGTGCTGATGACGCGCACGGTACGCCAGTCATGCTTAAAGCGCAAGAACTTGGCATTACACCTGAAGAAATGGTGGCACGTACACGTGCTGAGCACCATCAGGACCTGCTCGATTTCCACGTTAGCTATGACAACTACTATGTCACGCATTCTCCGGAAAACGAAGCGTTATGCGCGGATATCTACAATAAGCTTGATGCTGCTGGTTACATCAGCAAGAAAACCATCAACCAATTGTTCGACCCAGAAAAAGAAATGTTCTTACCCGACAGGTTCGTAAAAGGTACCTGCCCTAGCTGTGGCGCGGAAGATCAAAACGGCGATAGCTGTGATGTGTGTGGTGCGACTTACAGCCCCACTGAAGTGAAGAATCCCCGCAGTGTGGTTTCTGGTGCGACACCAGTATTAAAAGAATCTGAGCACTTCTTCTTCGACTTGCCTCAGTTTGAGGGCATGTTGAAAGACTGGATTCGCAGTGGCGCGATTCAAGAAGAAATGGCCAACAAACTACAAGAATGGTTTGAAGACGGTCTGCAGCAATGGGATATCAGTCGTGATGCGCCCTACTTCGGTTTTGAAATCCCAGGCGCGCCTAACAAGTTCTTTTACGTGTGGGTAGATGCACCTGTTGGTTACATGGCAAGTTTCAAACACTTCTGTGACCAAAATGGTGTCGACTTTGACCCGTTCTGGCAAGAGGGCACGGATACAGAGCTTTATCACTTTATTGGTAAAGATATCACCTATTTCCACTGTTTATTCTGGCCAGCGATGCTTGAGGGCGCGGGCTACCGCAAACCAAGCGGCGTCAATATTCACGGCTTCGTGACAGTAAACGGCGCCAAGATGTCTAAGTCACGCGGTACCTTCATCAAAGGGCGCACTTACCTTGACCATTTAGACCCTGAATATTTGCGTTATTACTTTGCGTCGAAGTTAAGTGATGGCGTAACTGATATCGACTTGAACTTTGAAGACTTTGCGCAAAAAGTGAACTCTGATCTGGTCGGTAAAGTGGTAAACATCGCAAGCCGCTGCGCCAGTTTCATCACCAAGCGTTTTGACGGCAAGTTGTCAGCTAACGTGCTAGAACCCGAATTGATGCAACAGTTCCACGATGCGGCAGACGGCATCGCAGAATTGTTTGAGAAGCGTAAATACAACCAAGCAATCCGAGAAATCATGACGTTGGCCGATAAAGCCAATCAGTTTATCGATGCGAATGCGCCTTGGGTCACTATCAAAGATGAAACCAAGCAAGCGTTCACCCATGATGTGTGCTCGCTAGGTATTAATATGTTCCGCATATTGGTCGCCTATCTCAAGCCGGTACTCCCCACTCTTGCAGACAAAGCGGAAGCCTTCCTCAACGATGAGCTGACGTGGGAAAGCACCCAATCTTGCTTGACTGATCATCCGATCAATAAGTTTAAAGCCATGATGCAACGCGTAGATATGGAGAAAATTGACGCAATGGTAGAAGATTCGAAAGAAAGCTTGCAGACAGATAAAGCACCTACATTAGATCCAAATAGCCCACTTGCGAAAGATCCGATTAGCGACACCATTTCGTTTGATGATTTTGTCAAAGTTGATTTGCGTATCGCTAAAATCGCTAACGCTGAACACGTTGAAGGTGCCGACAAACTATTGCGTCTGCAACTGGATTTAGGCGGCGAAACCAAGCAAGTCTTCGCGGGTATTAAATCTGCGTACAGCCCCGAAGATCTGATTGGAAAACACACCGTTATGGTAGCTAACTTGGCGCCGCGCAAGATGCGTTTCGGAATGTCTGAAGGGATGGTATTGGCGGCCGGTCCAGGGGGAAGTGACTTATACATCCTAGAGCCCAACGATGGTGCTCAACCCGGTATGCGAGTGAAATAACACGGGACACAAACGTAAAAAGCCGACTTATCGTCGGCTTTTTTGTGTCAACCATACTGTCCTAGTATGGACCGTTAATGGCTGTACCCGACTGCCACTGCGTATGGAATACCTCGTTGCCTCGCAATAAGTAGAGATTGTCGCCATCAATAACACTGCGATTTTCATAGCTGCCGTAATAAAAATCATCGCTTGCCCCCGGCACGATAGACCGCACTTGGTTGAGGGTGCGCGCCGTTTCAGATACGTCTAACGTTTCAAACGACACCTGATATTGCCATTGCTCATCAACCCTAGCCCATGATTCCATTGGAAACACAAATCGATAGCCTTCATCAGTATTGAGCACCGATAAGGCGCGATGGTCGTACTCCACTGGCGTGAATCCGCTGGGGTAGACAAATTCATTCAATACCACGGGGTTGGCCGGGTCCTGAACATCGAACAAGCTCACTTTCATTCCTTCTACGACGGGCGTATTCAATGGCTCATCGCCAGTTGTGGGTAGCTCCCCTCCGTTAACTTGTTGACCAACGCCCAATAGCAAGCCATTTTCCATAGGATGCAAGTAGCTAGAGAAACCCGGAATTTCTAACTCACCTTGAATACTCGGGGCGGTCACATCGGTAAGATCAATAACATACAAGGGGTCAATTCGCTCAAAAGTCACAATATAGGCTTTGTCTTCAAAAAAACGTACCGCGTAAATATCCTCACCCGGTTTTCCGATAGGCGCTGGCTGGGTTTCATTGGGAAGTTGAGCAACCGACACTAACTCGTTGCCTTGTTGTTCAAGCACATACAAGTGGTGCTCAGGGTCACCTGAAAACAAATCATCGGTCGTTACCGCCAAGAACTTATCTTGTCGCTCCGCCATTTTAAATTGGGCACTGCTACGCCAGCTAAATTCGCCACTCACGCTGCCCGACGCCTGATATTGCATATCATCGCCTAGCGACACTTTGTGAAACGCGGTTTTGCCATCAAATCCGGCATGTAAATACACGTTATTTTGCGACATAAACAAACCGTGAGCTTCGGTAAGCATGCACACCGCGCTATAGTTAGTCGGATTGTTCATATCAATTTGTACAACGCTAACCATTTGAGGATGCCCGTTAAGCGATGTGCTCGTTTCAGGCAACAGGCAATCGTCAACGTCGTACAAGTTACTAACCTGTCCATTGATAGAAATTTGCGGGACCAACGCACTATCGTCCGTTTGTAAAATGGCATTATAGATATTTAGCAGACTCGCATCATCTGCACCAAAGGCGGGTAAATCGTCGAGGTAAGGTACAAACTGTATTGCGACGTAAAGCATATCGTCGATGCGCCTAGAACTGATCAATCCGCCATCAATGCGAATGTCGGCGTCGATAACAGGCTCCGTTGGCGTACTTACGTCATATAGGTTTACGATGGTATCGTTGTCAGTTTGATGCCAAGGGCTATCTGCCACTAACGCGGTGTCTAGCAAGTGATATTGATATGCATGACTCACTACTCCCAGCGCATCGTCATTGAGATACATTCCCGCCACATTGAAATTGGTATCCAATGGCATTGCGGCGGCTTCAACCAATGTCGCATCAGCAAGGCGCTGGTATACGCGAACGTTTTTCTCTTCGCCATTTTCCTCGGTCCAAACAGGTAAATCGGCAACGAATAAGAAATCACCGTTGTATTCAATGCGGTCCGCTTCGTCAACCCCCTCAATTTGGGTATTTGTACGAGAGAAACTTTCCGACGCTAACGGCTGTGCCGCGGCATCTCCCCCTGCATCAGGCGCAACGTATACCGATTGAGTTTGCATCAAATAAATACCATTTCTGACGTACTGACCTGCATCAATAGTCGTCGATTTCGCTAACGGCGCGTCCGACACTTCTGTCAATTTCAATGATGGTACCGTATTAACAACGCCACTTCCGCTATCATCACTGCTACTACATGCGGTAACCAAACAAGTCGTAAATATTGAAAAAGCTAAAGCTTGCCATATTGTCTCTTTCTGGATGGTGTTACTCATGGATCCTTGTCCTTTGTTGAATTTGATAGAACGAGCACGTTCATACTAGGGCGTCTTTAGGCAACATTCAGATCCAAACTGAGTATAAATGTGACAATTTGTAATCAAGAGCTGTGTCGCGAGTTTGGGTTTGGTAACCTTGTAGGCGATATCAAAAAAACCAAGGATTTACATTGTTTAGACGTTTGCTTTTGCTGCTGATGGTGATGACCTTCACCCACTCTGCGCAGGCCTGCGACAGTGGCGAAAACTGTATCGAAGAAAACGCGTGGCAATTTGGCGTTGCCGTGGGTATTGGTGGGCGCTCTAACCCCCTCGTTGACGGAGACAATGTCCCACTGGTGTTGCTACCCGATATTGCTTGGTACGGTGAGCACGCTTATTTCGACAATGGCGAGCTAGGCTATCAATGGCAACTTTCTCGCCAAACCAGTGCAGAACTCTTTATTGCACCCAATTTTGAAAAAGCCTTTTTTACGTTTTGGCACCCGTCAAATCTATTGATTCCAGTATCACAGAGCTTGTCTTCACCGGATTCAGGTGTCGATGCCGGCGGTGGTGAAACAAACGATGATCGCTTTATTTCGGTGGACGACGTTGCGTCCCGAGATTGGTCTGCCGATATAGGTACGCGTCTGACTTGGCGTGAAGACAAGCAGTCTGTGTCTTTGGTACTGACCAATGACGCCCTCAGCGTACACAATGGCCATCAGGCAACGCTGTCGTTTCAGCGTCATTGGCAAATTGAAGATTGGCGACTCAGGGCCAGCGCCTCCCTAGCCTATAAAAGCGCTAACCTCATTGATTACTACTATGGTATCGATGGTGATGACACCAATGACCCGACGACTTGGTACCAAGCAGGGAGCTCGTGGCAGCCAAGCCTAGGCCTGCAATTTAGCGTACCGCTTAACGATGATTGGACGTGGCTTGGTCGGTTTCAGTATACCTTCCTTGACAGTGCAATGACGGATAGCCCTCTAGTCAGTCAAGACCATTACATCACGGCCTTTATTGGCCTTGGCTATCGGTTTTAGGGGGAATGATGCGCTTTATTCGTTTGTTATTCCCTACCCTTGGCTTGTTGACGTTACCCATTGAAGCGGCGGAGCCTGAATTCGCAGTGACTCCAAGTGAATGTATTGCCGCCGAAAAAGGTCAACCATGCGAGCTTGAGATTCATTTTACCTATCCTCGTTTGGACAACAAAGACTACTGTTTGTTTGTAAACGAGCAACGACAAGGCTGCTGGCGTCCAAATAAGCTGCCAACCACCATATCACTATCTGTCAGCCAAACCAGCAAGCTGACGTTATCTGATAAACAGGGAGAATTTTCCGTTTCAACTATGCTGAATATTAAGTATCGCAGTTCTCGTGCCTTGCGTCGTCGAGTAAGAAACCCATGGAGCGTGTTCTAATGAGAGAGCTCATACTTGTTGAAGACGATCAACGCCTTGCTGAACTCGTCAGTCAATATCTAGAAAACAATGAATTTAATGTTACCCGCCTAGCCGATGGGCAAGGGCTTATCGAACAAGTCAGAGCAAAGCAGCCCGCCGTTGTTATCTTAGATGTTATGTTACCTGGCGAGGATGGTTTCGCCCTGTGCAAGCAACTTCGTCAATTTTACACTGGGCCGTTACTCTTCATGACCGCCAAAAATGAAAATTTTGACCAAGTTATTGGCCTCGAAATTGGTGCCGACGATTATGTTGTAAAACCGGTCGAACCACGCGTACTTCTCGCTCGAATCAACGCGCTATTACGCCGTGTTGGCAATCCTGATATCAAACAATCCGGTGGTCATTTGATGACATTTGGACAGCTTTCTATCGATAAATCATCCCGCCGGGTTTGCCTCGCAGGTGATGACGTGGGGTTGACTAGTCACGAATTCGATATGTTATGTTTGTTGGCAGACAATGCGTCTCAAGTTGTTGAGCGAACCACCTTATACCGAGAATTGATTGGCAGAGAATACGACGGCTTAGATCGCTCCGCTGACGTTAGGGTCTCTCGTTTGCGCAAAAAGCTAAAAGACGACCCACAGAACCCTTACAGAATAAAAACCATTTGGGGCAAAGGCTTTTTCTTCGTCGCCGACGCATGGGGCCAAGAATGACCCGATTATTTGTCAGCTTCTATCTGTTTATTGCGGTATCACTTGTCCTCATCAGCAGTGCTTTGGACCTGATTTGGCCAAATGAAGCGATAGAACCTACAAAAGAAGCCGTAATGGTTGAGCAGTTATTACCCCGTTTCACCGCGTCGCTTCCCTCATTAAAGCAGGGGCTGGAGGACAGTGGCATTCCCTATCGCGTACAAGCTAAAGCTGATATCGCTTGGTCGTCAGACGAGCTAGCTATTTTTGACAATAAACAAAGTGTTACCTTGTATGATGAAAGCGCCAAATACCTTTACGTCCCGATTAATCGCGACGACTTACTGGTCATCACGTTACCCGAGCAAACCCGCTCTCAGCCCTTTTTACTCGCTTATCTGGGCGCGTCACTTTTGTTACTTGGCGTATTGTTGGCTATTTGGTTGTGGCCATTGTGGCGAGACCTGTCTTATTTAACCCGCAAGGTGGGTCAACTTGATCACGATTCGGCAAGTTACCAAATCGCACTAAAAAAACGCTCGGTTATGCAACCCATTGCGAGCAGGCTGAACTTATTGAGTGAGCGGGTCCACAACTTGTTACGAGATCAAAGAGAACTGACCGGAGCGGTCGCACATGAGTTTAGAACCCCAATTGCAAGGTTAAAATTTGCACTAGAGATGCATCCTGAACCTAACAGCCAGGCATGGCGTGGAATTCAGGCTGACCTCGACGAGCTCGAGGGGCTCGTGCAAGAGATGTTGGATTACACCCAATATGATGCCATGACACCCGAACTCAATATTGCCGATATCCCTGTCAAAGCCTTATGTGAGAGTTTAACCGCACGACTAGGGCAAACAACCGACAAGGAATTGGTGGTGTCTGGCGTCGATACCTTTATACGCGGCGATGGTCATTTTATCGAGCGAGCGGTGTCTAATCTTCTGACCAATGCGATTCGTCACGCCAATACGCACATTGAAATTGTAGTAGACGTTGATGCTGAGGCGGTTAACATCCATGTGAGTGACGACGGACCCGGTGTGGATCCCAAGCAAGCGAAGCGCATCTTTGACCCATTTTTCAGGCCAGATAATAGCCGAGTGCGATACGCAGGTGGAGCCGGATTAGGACTTGCGATTGTTCAGCGTATTCAGTCCTGGCACAAAGGCGATGCGCAGGTGACGCGAAGCGCCGAGCTCGGTGGCGCACGCTTTACACTTCGCTATCCGCGTTAACGTCCTCATCATAAGGCAACACAAGCGTAACTTTACGGCCATTGGTTTTTTCTTCAACGTCATATGTCCAACCATAACGTTCAACCAAACGTTCTGTGAGGGCAAGCCCAAGTCCAAAGCCCAAATCATCTTGCGAGTCGATGTGTTCTCGATTTTGATTGACGATGGTCATAGTTGAGCCGTTGTGCTTCGATATCGACAAGCTGCGTGCGAAGTGACAGCGTCAACCACGCTCTCATGACATTGGCGACAAGGGCATTTCTCACTTGCGCTAAGTCTTGCTCTGCGGTCTTCACATCGAATTCAGCGGCGCGGCTTTGGTCGTTTAGTCTTTGCCATAAGTCCAGCTCCCAGCTAACACTGACGTTGCTGGTATATTCATTTTGCTCGCTCCCCTCAGTACGCTGTGACAAGAATCCGGCGTTCACATTGGGAAGTTGTTGTGCCGACGTCACGGTTGACTGTCGATAAGCGATGTCTAGAGCAAGTAGACTTTGCTGCAATTGTGGGTTTTGACGCATTGCCAGTACGAGATAATTATCGAGTTCGGGGATAGAAAGCAGAGACTGCAGCGTCGCCTCTGGGGCCTCGCTTTTTGCTTGGCTTTGATTCGTGTTGATATCGTCTAAGGCCCTTACCAAGCGGGCGTCCATATTACTCAGTTTTTCTAGGGAAGATGATGACTGCTCTAGCGTGACGCAACCGGACGAAGCCATGGCGAGTGCTACAACAATCGATGGCGTAATGTGGCGTAGTGTTAAGGATTTCATTTGGCCGCTCCAATTTTCATAGGCGCATGATAGAGCGGCGGGGGTTAAGGTCGGGTTAATACCCTATGTTTTATTTTGAATCTGCCTCGCACTGGCACCAATGGCCGAAAATCGCGGTTTTATTTTCCATTTCGGTTTCACCAGTGTCATGGGAAATTCTCGTTTTCTCGCCAAGATAACGTAAACCGCCCCTGACCAAGGTAGATAATTCTTGAGCCAATACGGGTCGCGTTGAATCGATTTGTCCGAGCTCAAGAACAGTGATGAATACAGTAAATGGCGCTGTTCTACGATTTCAAATCCCAACAAGTGAAGCCAGTCTTTGATTCGAGAACTGGTGAAAAATCGCGCGTGATGCAGCATGTCGTCTCGCTTAAACGGCGAGTATTTGATTAAACCTGCCAAGCTAACCGGATTGAAGCCCGTGATAATAACGTAGCCCGAGCCTGTTATCGTTCGGTCCACCTCGCGCAAGACTTGGTGAGGGTCTTGGGCAAAGTCCAATTCGTTAGCGAGTAAAAAGCCGTCTATTGAGTTTTCTTGAAACGGTAAATCGTGGGTTTGCCCTATAACTGACGTTTGTTCTACTTGTACTGGTGTTAAACTGAATTGTTGCTTTATCTGGCTTTGCGGCAAGGCAATTTGGGCGCTAAGGTTACCTAACTTGACAAAATAGTAGCCAAAAATTCGCTGGCTGAACTCGTCACAAACACGTGCTATCGCATCGCGCATCGCCGCTCCAACAGGTAACTCCTGCCATTCACTAGGCGAATTAGGAACATGTTGGCGTAATGCCGATCGCATCAAAATACTGGCTTCCGTAGAGTTGCAGACACATGGACAAGTTTTTATAGTATCGGATAAACGAAGATTCACAAAATGGAGTTGCCGTGGCAGCTTATTCCCTTACCAACACTGTATCTGTGACGCCCATATCCGCATTTAGCGATAACTACATCTGGTGCCTACATGATGACAACTATGCGGTCGTTGTCGATCCGGGTGACGCGCAACCCGTATTGGACTTTTGCCAAACACACCAATTGTCGTTAATTGGTATTCTGATTACTCACCACCACCACGACCATACGGGCGGTATCAAGAACCTAATAGCGACCGTTGGGGAATTACCCGTTATTGGCCCTAAAAACGACAGAATTAGCGGCGTAACCAAACGCGTCAGTGCCGGCGCTACTGTGGGCTTTCCTAAGCTAGGCCTAACCTTCAATGTGTTTGAAGTTCCCGGCCATACGCTCGATCATATTGCCTTTTATGGCCACAACGCGGTCTTTTGTGGTGATACGCTTTTCTCTGCAGGTTGTGGTCGTATGTTCGAAGGCACACCCGAGCAGTTTTCTCGATCACTGGATAAGCTCAGCCGTTTACCTGACAACACAGCCGTATTTTGCACCCACGAATACACACTCGCCAATCTCGCGTTTGCGCTACACGTCACGCCAAACAATTCAGATTTGGTGGATTACAAAAAATGGGCTGATTCGCAAAGAGAGGCTGACCAACCAACACTCCCGAGTGACATAAAAACGCAGAACGCCATTAATCCGTTTTTGCGCACTCATACGGATGAGGTCAAACACGCGGTTGAAGCTCATCATCAATCTCAATATGCGTCACGTGTTGAGGTGTTTGGAGCACTTAGAAGCTGGAAAGACGAGTTTTGATGCAATTTTTACAGTGACCACGTAGAATAGTCCGTCAAATGCATCGCTTGGTAGTATTCAACGTGCCGGTTGTTGCGGGTAAATAAGAAAGACAAAAGAGGCATGTTGTTATCAATGCTAGGTAAATTTAAAACGGCACCGATTGCCACCGCCTTAGTTGCGCTCACCATAACCGGTTGTGAATTAACGCAACCCCAAACAGAGCAAGCCGACACGCAGGTGTTTCAAACCTGCGATCCTATGGGGTTTGGCCACCTAGAATGTGATGACGTCAATCAAGGTGTCATAGCGGTCATTCATCCAGAAGAAGATGTAACAGTAGAACTGACGCCACCAGAGCCAGTCGAAGTTGAGATTACCAACGTATGGGATCGCGTTAGTCAACAAATGGCATTTGAGGTTCCGGCAAATAGTCGCGTGAATGCTCAGCGCAAATGGTATCTTAAACACCCTTCTTACATGAGCCGAGTATCTCAGCGTGCGGCACCGTTTCTACACTATATTGTTGAAGAAATCGAAAAGCGAGATATGCCATTAGAATTGGCATTACTGCCGATTGTAGAAAGTGCATTTGATCCGTTTGCCTACTCACATGGTCGCGCGGCGGGTATGTGGCAGTTTGTGCCGGGTACAGCAAAGCGTTTTGGCATGAAGCAAAACTGGTGGTACGACGGTCGACGGGACGTGATTGCCTCGACCCAAGGAGCACTGGATTACCTCAACTACCTACTGAAGTATTTCGACGGTGACTGGTTGCACGCATTAGCTGCGTATAATAGCGGCGAGGGGCGCGTTCGAAAAGCGATACGAAAAAATGCGAAAGCGGGTAAGCCAACCGATTTTTGGTCGCTCAACCTCCCCAAAGAAACCCGCGCTTACGTGCCAAAACTATTGGCATTGGCAGATATTCTCAAACATCACGACGACTACGCTTTTGATTGGCCAGAAGTCGATAATGCGCCCGTTATTACCGTTGTAGACACCGAGTCTCAAATTGATCTGGCGTACGCTGCATCGTTAGCTGATATGACGTTGCGCGAATTACACGCGTTGAATCCAGGGTACAACAAGTGGGCAACCGATCCCGATGGCCCTCACCGATTGGTGTTACCTTTGTCGAAATCTGAATCGTTCTCAACCGAACTGGCCAAGGTTGACCGAAAGGATCGCCTTAACTGGACCCGCCATAAAATTAAATCAGGCGACAGCTTGTTGAAGCTGGCAAAGCAATATCACACCACGGTTGATATCATTAAGCGCGTCAACGACAAATCAGACAATATGATTCGGCTAGGCGATTATTTAATGATTCCGGTTGCACTAAAACAATTGGATGAATACACCCTGTCCGATGACCAGCGCTTGGCGTCAACCCAAAACAAAAAACGTGGTGCTTACAAAATCAACCACACAGTGAAAAGTGGCGATACGTTCTGGGATTTAAGTCGCGAGTATAAAGTGGGGCTTCGCGAACTTGCGAAGTGGAATGGCATGGCGCCAACTGACCCTTTAATGCCGGGTAAAGATCTGGTTATTTGGGTCAAAGAAGCGTCAACCAATCAGAAGCAAGACGCAATTATGCGCACCTTGACTTACACGGTTAAACGAGGCGACTCGATTGCGCGTATTGCCAGCAAATTCAATGTCCGCACAAGCGACATCACAAAATGGAACAATTTAAATCCGAAAAAGTATTTACAACCCGGCCAAAAGCTGACGTTATATGTTGACGTCACTCGTACTAAAAACATGGGGTAAACGAGGGCGTGTTGATTTGGTTATACCGAGGCGGATTTAATCAAGGAGTGCCAAAGCGTCATGTTGCGAATCAATAGAGAAAATCTCAGAAATAGCCACGAGGGACCATGGCTTATCGTCGATTTGGTAATGCTGGGTGTACTCACGTTTAATCTGCTGTGGCTTTTGTTCGACGGTTTGTTTGAAACTGCCGCGATACATGGTCTGCTAGCCAGTTGGCTCCCTGCATTTACCCAACAATATGATGTTATCCACCACAACTTTATATTTGTGGATTTGGCCTTTATTGGCATCTTTCTCACTGAATTTTGTATTCGCTGGGGCGTGTCGGTTCGCCGCAAAGAACACATGCGTTGGTATTTTTACCCCTTTATTCATTGGTACGACATCGTCGGCATGATCCCCCTTGGCGCCACAAGACTATTTCGATTTTTGCGCGTGGTATCGATTCTTTATCGCCTGCACAAATACAAAATTATCGACTTAAACCAAACCGCGCTGTTTAGGTTTCTTGCGTTTTACTACGACGTCGTCGTTGAAGAGTTAAGTGATAGAATCGTTGTAAAAGTGCTGTCCGATGCTCAAAAAGACATCGCGGCAGGGTCACCGCTCGTCGAAGATGTGGTAGACAATGTGCTCGCGCCTAGACGTGTAATAGTGACACAATGGGCGGCCAGTATGTTGAATCATTTAGGCCAGTCGATTCATGACAGCGAGCACGGAGAAATTGTCCGTAAGCACGTGCGAGAGAGTATCGGAAAAGCCGTGAGAGACAATGCACAAGTGTCGACGATTTCGTTGATTCCTGTGTTGGGCAGTACCATTGAATCGACGCTAGAAAATGCGGTCACGGATATCGTAAATGCGTCTTTGATTAATCTACTGTCCGATATCAGCGCAGATGATATCGATACCTTCGTTCGCTCGGGGCTCAATGATTTTAATCAAGCAGAAAAAGCCCTCGATCAAGAGATGATTCTGGTGGTCAACGAGTGTTTAGAATTGATCAAACATCATGTCGCGCAGCAGCGATGGAAAGCTGAACTTGAGGCACGAGATTCGGAAAAAAGCAGTGATATCCTTGTGTAGACAGGCTATTTCCCTGACCTGCTGTGTGTTTAAGAGCATGTTGACCATTGTCGCGGATTGTTGTCCTATCAAACGCCCCATACTCGCTATCTGGGAGCCTTGCAGACAGCGATAGTTTGCCCATTCAAAGAGGGTGTTATTGCAAACAAGACAGTTGGATAACGTCCCGATGAATTAAGGACAAAAAAGCCGCTGTTTAGCGGCTTTCTTAATCATCGGTACAACCATACCTATTTACAGCTTAACTGCGACGCCAGGTAGTGCCGTTCGCACCATCTTCTAGCACAATCCCCATAGCCGTAAGCGCGTCACGCGCCGCGTCAGCTGCCGCCCAATCTTTTGACGCTCTCGCATCATTTCGCTGTTTGATTAAAGCCTCGATTTCGGCTGCGTCGTCATCGCCGCCACCTTGCAAATACGATTCAGGATCATTTTGCAGCACGCCTAAAATGCCCCCTAACCCTTTGAGCACGAACCCAAGCTGACTGGCAAGTTGCTGGTCATTCTTGCTCTTGTTGAGTTCTCTCGCTACATCAAACAGTACTGAATAGGCCTCAGGCACATTGAGATCATCATTCATCGCCTGTTCAAAGCGTTCAAGATAACCACCAAATGCCAAATCACCGTCTTCGCTTACGTCGACACCACGTAAAGCCGTGTACAGTCTTTCTAGCGCTGATTTTGCTTGGTCAATGTTATCTTGCGAATAACTTAGCTGGCTGCGGTAATGCGCACTCATTAAGAAGAAACGCAAAATTTCAGCATCGTGTTCTTTCAAGACATCACGTAACGTAAAAAAATTGCCCAGCGATTTCGACATCTTTTCATCGTTAACCTGCACCATGCCAGTATGCATCCAGGTATTCACGTAAGGCGTGTCATAGGCGCAGCACGACTGAGCTACTTCGTTTTCATGGTGCGGGAAAGTCAAATCCGAACCGCCGCCATGGATATCGAAATGAGCCCCAAGGTGCTTTTTGTTCATCGCCGAACATTCAATATGCCAACCAGGGCGGCCTTGCCCCCAAGGTGATTCCCAGTAAGGTTCACCTGGCTTAACCGTTTTCCACAAAACAAAGTCAAGGGGATCGTCTTTATCTTCCCCTACATCGACCCGAGCGCCAGCTTGTAACTGCTCAAGGTTTTGCTTGCTCAATGCACCGTATTTATCGTACTTGCTAACGTCAAACAACACATCGCCACTGGCAGCTTGGTAAGCAAAGCCTTTGTCGACCAATATCTTAATTAGCTCGATGATTTCATCCATGTGAGTTGTCACACGAGGTTCAACATTGGGCTCCAACAAATTAATCGCCGCAAAGTCTTCATGCATCATGGCAATCGTTCGTTCGGTCAAGGCTTCAGTGGTCTCGTTATTTTCGTTGGCGCGTTGGATGATTTTGTCGTCAACGTCTGTGATGTTTCTCACATAATTTACGTCGTAACCCAAGTGCTTGAAATACCGCACCAAGACGTCGAAGCTGAGATAGGTTCTGGCGTGGCCCATGTGACTGAGGTCGTAAACGGTAATACCACACACATACAAGCCCACCTTACCTTCTTCTAGCGGAACAAAACGCGCTTTTTCTCGGGTACGGGTGTTGTATAGGTGTAACATGTATCGTATTTCCTTAGTCATCAATATTTTTAAGGCGCGCAGTTTAGCACTGTAAAAGGGTGCGAGGCAAAAGTTTACAACTGCGTCAAATACGCTAACATTAGCGCCACTATCGACCTCAATCAAAAGGTATATTCAATGGTTACTCTAAAAACCAACTTTGGCGACATCACGCTAGAATTATTTGCTGACAAGGCACCTAAAACCGTTGAGAACTTTCTTTCTTACGTTAAAGAAGGCTTCTACGACAGCACGATTTTTCACCGCGTTATCAACGGTTTCATGATTCAGGGTGGTGGTTTCACCGCAGAAATGGATCAGAAAGACACGAAAGCGCCAGTAGAAAACGAAGCAAACAATGGCGTTGCCAACGAAATGGGTACCATTGCTATGGCGCGTACCAACGACCCACACTCTGCAACTGCGCAGTTTTTCATTAACGTGGGCAACAACGACTTCCTTAACTTTTCAAGCGAGACAATGAATGGTTGGGGCTACTGCGTGTTCGGTAAAGTAACAGAAGGCATGGACGTGGTAGAAAAAATCAAAACCGTCAAAACCGGTAACTACGGCTATCACCAAGATGTGCCTGTAGAAACCGTTGTCATCGAATCTGCTGTTATCAGCGAATAATTTTCGATTTGCGCACTCTTCGAGTGCGCTTCCTCAGTAGTATTCTCATGCCTGTTACCTATTTTATCGCCGACTTACACCTTAGTGACGATCGACCAGATATCACTGATTGCTTGCTCGAATTTCTCAGTCAACAAGCACCCGAGGCGGATGCGTTATACGTACTCGGCGACCTATTTGAAGTTTGGATTGGCGATGACGACGTTACCCCGTTTAGTGAACGTATTGCCAGCGCATTTAAATCGGTTAGCAAAACCATCCCGGTTTATTTTATCCACGGCAATCGAGACTTTGCCATAAGGCAAGGCTGGGCGGATAAAGCCGGTATGACTATTTTGAACGAACAAACGGTCATCGACTTGTACGGTACCCCTACCCTCATTACTCATGGTGATGAGCTTTGCACCCGAGACATCGCTTATCAAAAGTTTCGCAAGAAATCACGCAGCTGGTGGTGGCCTAGAATGATGTTAATGTTGCCCCTGTCGATGCGTCGCAGTATTGCTCAAAAAGGTCGACAGACGAGCAAAGAAAATCAGAAATTTCTAAAGCCAGAGATCATGGACGTGACGCCAGAAGAAGTCGTCAAAGTGATGCAGCACTATAGTGTCACGCAGCTCATCCACGGCCATACGCATCGTCCGAACATTCACACACTAGATATAAATGGACAAACGGCTAAGCGCATTGTACTGGGCGATTGGTACGACCAAGGCAGTATTCTGGAAGTTTGCCCGACACGCATCAATTTGACCAATCACGCGTTTCGTTCTGCCTAGACATCTATCCGTCATCTTTGTGCACTTACTAATACAACAGCAACGTTGAGTAACAGGACAATGTGAGGGGCTTGAATTATGTTCAATCATCCCCATATTTGTGTATAGTGTTATCGCAGTTTAACGTCAAGGAAGGTGGTTATGATAGCGTTCATTCTCGCAGATAGTAACTTTTGGTTTAACGTCGCTATTGGTTCTGTACTCGCGTTACTTTTACTCGAAGTAGCCAGTATGCTGTTTGGAATCAGCTTATTGGGCATGCTCGATTCCGATGTGGACGTGGATCTCGATGCTGATATGGATGCAGGCGGCGTAACTGCACTGCTCAGCTGGTTGAGTATAGATAAATTACCAACGATGATTTGGTTGGTACTGTTACTCACTTCATTTGGCCTCTCTGGCTATATTACCAATCTCGTTTTCATTAATGTTATCAATGATTTTGCTCCGGCAATAATCAGTATCCCTAGTGCCTTTGTGCTGGGTTTACTTATAACAGGCCGAACGGGTGGCATCCTTTCTCGTTTGCTGCCCAAAAACGAATCCAGTGCGATGTCGACCGACGCATTTGTCGGAAACGTCGCGCAGATAACCCTTGGCAAAGCAGTCGCAGGCTCACCTGCAGAAGCCAAGTTTACAGACCAACACAACCAACCCCATTACGTAATGGTAGAGCCTATGGAAGGCAATGAAGCCTTCGTACAAGGAGACCAGGTCATACTGGTACAGAAGCAATCAAATAGTTGGTTAGCGACACGCTACCAGCAGTAAAAAAAGGAACTTATGATGGAACAATCTATTAATCCAGATGGCTTATTTTCGATACTCGTCATCGTCGGTGTGGTTGTCGCTTCACTGACGTTAATCGGCCTAATTTTCGCGAAGCTGTATACCAGAGCGACAAAAGAAATTGCGTTTGTTCGAACAGGCCTGGGCGGTGAGAAGGTCATCAAAGACGGCGGTGCACTTGTCTTACCCGTTGTTCACGAAATCATCCCTGTGAATATGAACACCTTGCGTATTGAAGTAGAAAAGGTGCAAAAAGATGCCCTAATTACCAAAGATCGTATGCGTGTTGATGTAAAAGCCGATTTCTATTTGCGTGTTGCACCTAACGTAAACGGTATCTCTATGGCCGCTCAAACCTTAGGGACAAGAACGACGCGTGTTGAGGAAGTGAAAAAGCTCATGGAATCTAAGTTCGTTGACGTATTGCGCGCGGTCGCTGCAGAAATGTCAATGACAGAAATGCACGAACAACGTGCCGACTTTGTACAAAAAGTGCAGCAGAGCGTGGCCAATGACCTAGAAAAAAACGGCTTAGAACTCGAATCGGTCAGTTTAACTGGATTTGACCAAACCGATTTACAGTTTTTTAATGAAAACAATGCGTTTGATGCCGAGGGCCGTGCTCGCCTTGCGAAAATCATCGAAGAAAAGCGCAAAGAAACCAACGATATTCAGCAAGAAAACCGAGTTAAAATTGAACAGCGTAACCTAGAGGCTGAAAAACAGTCGCTCGATATTAAACGAGACGAAGAAGAAGCGCGCTTGACCCAAGAACAAACCCTGGCGTTTAAACGCCAAGAGCAAAAAGCTGAAATTGCCAAGCAACGCGAAAACAAAGAGCGTGAAGAACGAGAGGCAGAAATTGCCAAAGAACGCGCAGTAGAAGCAGCTGAAATTGAGAAATCACGTGAAATCGAAACACAAGAAATCTCGAAGCGCAAAGCGCTAGAACAAGCCCGCATTCAACAACAACAAGAAATTGAAGTTGCTGAACAGGTTAAGCAGATTGCCGTTGCCGCGAAGTCAGAAGAAGAATCCGCAGCTCGCGCTAAGGCGGCAGAAGCAGAAAAGCAGCGGGTTGAAAAAGAAGAGGCAGTAACAACTGCACGTCAGGTCGCAGAAGCCAATCGTCGCAAAGAAATCGAAGTTATCGATGCGAAGAAAGAGGCCGAGCGTGATGCTGTTGGTATCAAAGTTGAAGCGGAAGCCAAAAAAGAAGCGGCGGAAAATGCAGCTGAAGCTATCTTAACAGAAGCAAAAGCCAGCGCTGACGCGAAGAAACTTCAAGCGGAAGCTGATGAGAAAGTGTTCGCGGTTGAAGCTGCAGGTAAAAAAGCACTATTCGATGCTGACAATACATTGAAAACAGAGCAAATCGAGCTGCAAAAATCACTGGCTATCCTCAAAGTGTTGCCTGAAATTGTAGCCAATGCGGTTAAACCGCTTGAAAACATTGAAGGCATTAAGATACTTCAAGGCTATGGAGCACAAGGTGCTGGCGGTGTTGGAGGTGAACACACTACCGCAACAACCGGTAATGGCGGTATCGCCGAGCAAGTCACGAGTGCGGCGCTAAACTACCGTGCAAATGCGCCGGTAGTGGACGCTATGCTACGCGAACTCGGTCTTGTTGATGCAGACGCAGGGACACTGAATGATTTACTCAACGGCAACAACGCTATTACGCAAGATGCCAGAGAAATTATCAAAAGCTCTCATATGAATGGTAACGTCATTGACGGAACAAATAACGGTGAAGAACAAGCAGACGCTTAATGTATTCATCAAGTGAAAAGGCGAGCTTCGGCTCGCTTTTTTGTATGTGACATCGTCTCCATCCGAAAGCAGATAGGCCAGGTGGAGATGATTAACTGCATTAACGCTCATCATGTACCTCCCCTGTCTATAATTTTTACACCCATTTTCTCTTACATGGTTGAAACTCATTATTTTCTAATTATTACAAGGATTTAAAATTTGGTTTGGTTTTTGCTTAGCTAGTACTGAGAGTCAACCAAACGAGAAGTATATGAAAAAGCTAATTGCCGCAACGATGTTATTTATAGGGATGTCATCCGCTAACGCCGCGCTCATTTTTAATGAAACCGTTATTACCGATGACTCCAGTATTCTAAATATGGGGACACTGGTAGAAGCAAATAATTTGGGTAACAGAAGAACAGCATTAACGGTTAATGGTGTTTTGTTTGGTACCGATCAAAGTGCGTTTGGTTCTGGTTGGAGCAACGGTTCAGGTAACTTTGTCACCTCTGGTGGTTTGAGCACTAACCTAGAAACACTGCTTGACGAATTAGTCTACGCAAACACTACCGCTGCCTTAGGCTTTAGCATTGATGGCCTTCAAGCTGGTACCGCTTATATGTTGCAGTTGCTGTTCGCCAATGACAAAAATTCTACTGGTAACGATGTCACTGTATCATTATTGGGTGAAAGCTATAGATTGGCAAACTGGCAAAATAATGAGGTCAATTTAGTTATCAGTTTTGTCGCTGATGCCAGTTCAGTTTTCATTGAATTCGATGGACCAAATAATACCCCTGGTAGAGCCGTGCTAAACGGCTATGCCATCAGCGAAGTCAATGCGCCAGCTACATTGGGCTTGTTTGGTCTAGCTCTATTAGGCTTTGTTGGGCTAAGACGCCGTTAATACAAGGTTTTAATACACCCCAAAAAAGCCGATAATTTCTGATTATCGGCTTTTTTATTGCTCATCATTGAGTACAGCGGAGCTCTTTATTCTGTCACGTTTGTTTCGAGAAAGTCTGACATAGCCGTTTCTCAATATCTTCTATTTCCATTTATTGGTCTGAGTCCTTATTGTACGCTAGTGCTTCTATGGCTTAAGCATTTCAATGACGCTTCACTTCTTTATCAAGCACAACAACTTGTTGAGAGGACTTCACGGTAGAGAAGAGAGCATCGCCCATAGGGTATTCACCACTTTCACAGCTGTTCCACCCTATCGAGGGAGCCTCAATGCCAAACGTTTAGCAAAAGATCAAATGAGCCAGCAATACAAATTGTAGCCAAAACGAATCGTGTAAGTTTGAGTATTGAATCTCAAATAAGTCGCATCTAATTTGACGAGCTTGACCTGTTGAAAGTCGACAATAATACCAACGCTAATCCGATACCAAGGCCAAACGTTAAGCCACTTGCTAGGTCGCGGCTTGCACCGAATATACTCTCAACTTCTCTTACATTTGAAATCCAAAAAGACAGTATGAAAGTCACACTAACGAACGCCGGAATAAGTACAACTTTAATTTTTTTAGACATATTAACTCCCTGTGCGTCTAAGAATAATTTTTCATCACTACTAAAACATATCCACTGGCTTAAGCAAAACGTTTATTGGAATAAACGACAAAATATCAGACTGAAAAACACGAGCAAACAAACACATTCTCTAGATTTAGGAAGAAAACGTACGACATTGTCTTTATAATGCAGATTAACAGACAGTTATAGACTGATTTATCACCACTACGGCCACGCACTTAAAAGGGAAGCTAACATGAAAACACGCGCCACAGTTTTATTTATTCTGGGTATGTCACTCAGCACTCAAGTTCATGCGGAAGGATTTTTTGATTCTCTAAGAGAGTTCTTTGGCTTTGGTGAAACGAAAACTGAAACGGTCGAGCAGCCGACAATAGACGGGCTACTATCCGTACTGACTGAAAACCTGAATGTGAGCACTGAGCAAGCAAAAGGTGGATTAGCGTCATTGTTAAATTATGCGAAAAACAACATTGACCCTGATACGTTTGCGCAATTAAAAGAGCAAATCCCCGGTGTCGAGTCGATTATGGACAGCCTGCCAGATACGAGTGATATGGAACAAGAAGGATTGAGCGGCCTACTTGATAAGGCGTCTGAATACAGTGAATCACTGAAATCCGTTAATGATTTGAAAAAACAATTCGAAGCAATCGGTTTAGACCCGAAAATGATCATGGATTATGTTGAGCAGGCCAAAACGTATCTAGATACCGAAGAGGGCAAACAAGCCAAGCAAACATTAATGGACGCGTTATCCTCTTTAAAATTGTAATTTGCAATGCGCTCACTACGGTGAGCGCTTTATCTGCGTAAAGACAAGGCACTTTCAGGTAAATCAATCCAAATAATTTTGTTTGAAAACAATTGACCCGCCGTGCGCCTAGATTCAACATTAGCGGCATCGACGTTGAGCTTGAACATAAGAGCCAAGTTTGATTTAAAAGGCCCTTCCATACCGATTATCGACCCATTACACTAATTACATCGCAAACAGTCCGCGTTCTACTCATTAATCACGATACACCTGCTATTGTGATTCAAACACGAAAGATACAGTTACCATGATCACTATCGAAAAAGACACCAACGCAGAAGAAATATTCATCCACGCAACACCGGAAGACTTGCGAGAGTTTGCCAAGAAATTGTGGGCGCTATCAGAAAAAGCCGACACCAAAGGTAAACATAAAGAGCAATTCACAACGCAATCATCTTCAGATCCACAATTATCAACGCGCCCAAAAGGCGATCCTAAAAAAGTCAGTGTTGTTAAAACACTCACGATTAGCAGTTCAATTCGATAAGAGAGCAACGTGGGTGCGCTTTTCACGCGCCCCTTTGCGGCGCTTCGCCATGAAATCTTCATTATGAGAGGGTGAGTGAGTAGATCAGATATCATCAACCAATTGACGAGTTGCATCACTGATACTGTTAGTTGTAAGACGCCACCAGTGATAATCGCTATCTGCGGCGCGGCTGACTTGGGTAAGTCTTATCTCGCTGAACAACTCAAGCTGTCATTGAGTTGTCAACACATCAGTACGGCGGTGTTGTCTATGGACTCGTTTTTAATGCCAAGAGCGCAGCGCTACGCGATGGGGTTAAGTGGATACCAACCCGAAGCATACAATATTCCCCATGCGCAGGATTGCTTGCAGAAGTTTACTCATAAGCGTTCATTTGATTACTACCCTTACGATCACAAAACAGGCACCGTGACGGAGTCCGCTCGTGAGATTGCACCTTGTGACGTATTGCTATTCGAAGGGTTACATGTACTTCACGGCAACATAGCGCGATGTATTGACCAAGCGGTATTTATCTATACAGACGATGACACCTTAGTAAAAATACGAAGCGCTGCGGATCTGAGCAAGCGCGGGCTAAGTAAAACCCAGTCCTCAGCAATATCGGCAAGCGAACTCGCCCTTTACACAGAATATGTGGCGCCATATAAAATACAGTCTGACCTGTTGTTGCATTTACATTACCCATGGCATTTTACAATGTTAAAACGATCCATATGAGTGCTCCTCCACTTTACGCCACAGTAGCCAAAAATTTACGCAACAGTAAAACGCTCAATCAAATGAGCAAAAAATAATCATCGCTTTTTATCAGTAATGCTGTTATCTTCGCCCCGCTTTTGTAGCGTTCTATTTATTTCGATTTATGCTTCTGCCCGTTAACTATATACAATTGATTTCCAATTTGTGCTTTACGTTTCCATTCATTAGCCATTGCAAGTAAGTAATACCCACGAGGCAACACCGACACAGTAGTGTCATTTCATTTATATTTTGAGGAATTTAATATGTCTAATGTAACAGGCACAGTAAAATGGTTTAACGAAGACAAAGGTTTTGGTTTTATTACTCCAACAGACGGCGGAAAAGACGTTTTTGTTCACTTCCGTGCTATCCAAACTGAAGGCTACAAGTCGCTTTCTGAAGGTCAGCAAGTGAGCTTCACTATCGAACAAGGCCAGAAAGGCCCTCAAGCAGCAAACGTAACAGTATAATACTGCGTTGTTGACTTCATCCACATCGGCCGATTGACGGTCGTTGTGGCATGACCAATCTGATCAATGCCAACCTCTTCGTATTACCTAGACAGTATCACCATCAGCTAGTCTTACTATAAATTGCTTTTGGTGTCGCAATTCGCAACCCAGCATGTTCCCATTTCAGCGTAGCGTCAGAAAAAACGAATTCGCCATCTGGCAAGGTTAACGTTATTCGTTCATCTGTTTTATGCGTTTTTGTAACTAAACTAATCGACACTTTCGTCAATTCGTTCATTGGTATAAATACATCGACGCTGCCGGTATAAACAGCGTTATTTTT
This sequence comes from uncultured Alteromonas sp., assembly GCA_963922845.1. Classification (GTDB taxonomy): domain Bacteria; phylum Pseudomonadota; class Gammaproteobacteria; order Enterobacterales; family Alteromonadaceae; genus Alteromonas. The sequence goes on along the minus strand of CAWUJV010000021.1, from coordinate 16,528 downwards.
GTCCGTAGAGACGGTAAGTGCTTCGGCCGATACCTCGATATTCGATGCGTTTGTTGACGCTGTTGTCAATAACATAGCACCCACAATTGCCATCAAAACTGCACTTGTCCCCAATGCTTTTTGAAACCGATTTAACGCGCCTGACCACGCTTTAAACGCGCTTTGTTGCGCTTTCGAAGGCTGTTGCTGAGGTGCTAGTGTTTCTGGAATTGAAACCTCAAAACATGCAGCCAGAGATTTCAATGTTTCAGGTGAAGCAGAATGTGACTTTTCTACACGTTGTATCGTTCTTAGACTGATACCACTGACATCGGCAAGATGCTGCTGACTCCACGCACGTTCCGTTCTGAGCATTTTTATTCGGTGAGGTTTTAATTTCATATCCATATCGTACTCCTTGTAGATTCGGTATTTAATCTACACAGATATACGCCAATTCCTTACGACATCTTTACGTCAAGTCTATGCCATCGCAACGTCAACACGCAATTGGTTGCTTGTTCGATCTCAACGCTGAGCGACAGCCGTTTATTGAGTAATAGTTCTGATAGCAACACAGCTCAATGTTGTGTAGGTTTCAATGATATCCAAAACTGACGATACTTTTCGGTGTTATAGCCCTTAGGTGCTTCGGTATTGCCCAAGTCAATAATCCTGTCTTCGCTGTATTGGCTAAGTGGAAATGCTCGACGCGTCAGAGGATGTTGGCGCATAAACGTATCAAACTCACCTGACTCATTGAGCATAGCTAATCCCGTTTCGATTGCCTTGGCTAATGCTTCATCTTGTTTGTTGGTAAAGAAAAATACCGCAAATGGATAACGTAAGATCAGCGGCTGAAACCCGATGAGCTCCGGGTATTTCTTACTTCGCTCAATAGGCTCTCTTTCAAAGTCATGGAGGCTTCTGGGAAAGAAGTCACAACGTCCCGCACTTAACATGCCAAACAAGGTCTCGTACTGCGTACTTGTTGCCACTCGGATGCCTGCGTTACGCAAAATTCGTGTGTCAGGCCAGTCGTGCCCCTGGCAAGCTAGTTTGCGCTGTAACTGTTCAACGGATTCGACCTGTTCAAACTCAGTATATCGGTCACGCTGAATCAGCAGTTTACGCATACCAATCAGGCCTTTTGTCGTGGGAATTGGAATCGCCCTTAACTTAGCCTCTTTGTCGCTATCTGTGCCCATCCAAAACACGTCAATTAACTGGTGCTTTTCAAGCGCGATGGCAGCGCGGCTCTCTGTCATAGGGACACTGGCATCAATAGAAGAAAAAGGATATTTTGCTTTATCCAGTGCTAGGGTTAAAAGCTCTACATGGTACGCATGCGACACATCGATGTCTGAACGTTTTGTCGGCACGCTTATTACATCATCAGCATGAGTAGAGTGGGCAATTAACAGCATGGTTGTCGACAACGTTGTAGCCAACAACCTAATCAATACTTTCATAGTCTTCAGTCTAAGACAGAATGTCAGAGACATGCAAGAAACCCCTGTTACATGACTTGGCGATATAACTCATCAAAAATCCATTGATGCGCAGGATTAATTTTAAACGGCTCAAGTGCGATAAGAATCGCTCTAGCCTTGTCTTTTTCTCCAAGTGACACCAAGGTTTGTGCAGCTCTCAATTCGATATGTTGGCGGCCAAAATTACCAAAACCTTCGGCGAGCAATTCGTATGCATCTCGCGCCTGTTCGAAATAACCCAATGCGGCCTTGTATTGCTCTAACCTTTGATGAATAAGACCCGCATTAGCCAGCAAAATGGGGCGTGTTGGAGAAGGATCCGCAAAATCTTTAGTATTCAACGCTTTCAGGTAATATTCCCTTGCCGCCTCCAAGTTATTTACAAATCCATGGGTATGCGCGACTGCGGTGAAGATTTCTGCTTGAAACTCAGGCTTTACCAGAGATTTTCCGCGTTCTAGCGACCAGTTAGATAGGGCTAACGCGCGCTCGTGATCGCCCATATAGTTCGCCAAATTGATCAGCTCAGCACAGTGCTTGGGATGAGGCGCAACCAAATTGTTCATGAGCAACAAATCGGTAGCTAAGTCGGCAAAATGAGTACCCTGCTCTTTTTTGCCGTCAGTGAATAACATTTTGGCGTGAAGCGTATAGGCCGTCGCTTTGAAAAACGGTGGGGCATCTTCTAGGGCCGCAAGCTCTGCCAGCTCTTTGCGGTCCATGTTGAGCTTTTTATCAACCCATTTGGCAGAAATGGATAAATACTTATAGCGATACCAAGACTTACTGTACTTGGGCACCTGCGCAACTTGTCGCTCGGCCTCATCGATACACAAGTGGGGAAAGGTTTCACACTCCTCAATCGACGACAATACCGTCGCCCTGTCGCCCTGCGCGAAAGCCAATGTACAGAATACGCCAGTGAGCAGTAGAACAAAATTTAGGAATCCTTTTAGCACCATTATCCCTTTACTTTTTTGGGGTTTCGCATCAGTGATTGTCCTCTTTACCGATTTTATCATCATATGAACAAAGCGCACTAGTCGTTCATCGGTAACCCACTGTGAAACCTGAATTCACTATCTTGGGTGCTAATTAGGGTCGCTTCAATGTCGCCAAAGTACGCAATTCGCTCGGTCAAGTCAGTATCTGAAACTTGTTGTGCCAGGCTCAAGTAGTCTTGATAATGACGAGCTTCACTGCGTAACAACGACACGTAGAATTTATCAATATCCTCATCCAAGAAGGGCGCTAACTTTGCAAAGCGTTCGCAGGATCTCGCTTCGATATAAGCGCCGCAGATAAGGGTATCGATCAATTTAGCCGGCTCATGGGTTCTGACATGTTTCATCAAACCTTTCGCATAGCGACCCGCTCTCAATGTTTGATACTCAACGCCGCGAGATGCCATGATTTCGAGTACTTGCTGAAAGTGATGTAACTCTTCTTTTATCAACAACACCATCTTATCGACTAAGTCGTCGCCGTATGGGTGCTCACCGTTGGATTTAATCACTTTTTTGAGTCCATTGTGCATGCCAGCAAAGTTGCCATCACCTTGTTGGCGATAAACAAAGTCCTCATACGGTTGCAACCAAGCTAAAAGCTCGTCTGCGTTTTCTTTATCTACTGCATACTTTCGAATCAGTAGCATCGCCGTCTGTGCCGCTTTTAACTCACAATTACAGTGGTCGATTAATAAAATAGGTAAGTTTTCTTTGCGCGTTGCGAATGCTACCCATTCATCAGGGGTTTCACATTGTAAAAACTGTTTTATTGGCGCGAGTAACTCTTCTGACATAACTTCTATTACGGAATATTTATTGGGTCGATTTTATCTGATTGTGCGTGACGCCACCATATAAATTCGGCGAGAAAAAGACACAGCACAGTGTTGTTTGATCTGGGTTAAACCCAAGCCGCTTGACAAGGTACTATCGCATGAGAATATCAGCGATAAGTGTCTTAAAGGCACACAGGGCCATCGAAGCGTACCGACTTTGAGGGTATAAATCTCATCTAATTAAAGTGACTACTGCTATAGTTAGTGTTTAAGACCGTTGTAGCTAAGGCGTTCTATGCGGATATGTCTTTTGATGTTGTCTCTTTTGTTTGTTACACAAGTAGCAAGATGCGAAGACAACACGTTAAAACTTGGACTAACCATGATTCGTGGCGTGATGGAACCACGGTCAAACGATACCCCTTACAACGCACTGTTAGATTATCTCTCAGCAGAGTCTGGCGTAGTATTTGATAGAGGGTTCTATCCAAGTGGGCGTTCAAACTACTTATTAGAACATCATAAAATAGACTGTATTTTCCCCATTGCGGAAGGTGCCTACCGCCGCGGCATAGAAACAATATACTCGCAACCCGTCAATCGTGTCTCCACCCATTTATTCACCGTCACTCCCTCCCCTCTCAAATCGTTAGACGACGTGGTGGATAAAACGGTGGTTTATCAGCGTGGATATCTATTTGGCAATTTGGTGACGTCAAGCCCAGCTAAAGTGAACTTTGTGCCTGTGATCAACCAGCAAGCCGCAATAGACTTACTCAAAAAAGATCGTGCAGCAGCCTATATGGAATATTTACCCGACTTGCGGTTCAGTTTAACCGAGCACGTATTCAACACACTTTATTATGATGCTAATGCGCCGATACAATCTTCCTTTGATGTATTTGAATGCAACGCATCAGAACCAGTAAGCGAAGCTTTATCGAAAATAAACGCTGTCATCGAGCAGGCCACTGAGTCAGGTGAACTTAAACGCCTTCTTTCTTCTTATTACAATTTGGATTGATGCAAAAAATAAAAAAGCAGTATCGCGGATCCATTTTGATCGAATTTCGTACAAAACGATTGATCTATGTCCATTTTTGAGACACCATAAGTTAAAATAATGTTAAAAATTAACAATAATAATACACATCAAGATCTATCGGAGACATTATGATTTTGAACCACCTATGGGGAATCTACACCCATCCAAGAGAAGAGTGGAAAAGCATTGACCAGCGACATGAAAGTTACTTCTATGCGTTAAGTCATATCGCCCTTATCGCACTTATTCCTGCAATTGTAAGCTATTATGCCTCTGCACATTTAGGTTGGAGTATCGGAGCAGGCGATCCCATCAGGCTTACACAAGAAAGTGCTATGGTGTTAAGCATTGGCCTTTATTTTGGTTTGATGGCAGGCGTGGTCGCCCTAGCGATTCTCATTCATGAACTAGCAAAGAGCTTCGATTCAGATCCGACCTACACGCAAAGTCTAGAGTTAGCGGCATACACAGCTACGCCGCTGTTTATGGTCGGGTTTGCCGGTCTTTACCCTGCGCTGTGGTTTGTAATGATTATCGGATTTGTGGGAATCGCTTATTCGGTTTATCTGCTCTATTCAGGCGTGCCAATTTTGATGCATATTCCAGAAGAAAAAGGATTTATTTATGCCAGTTCTGTGGTTACTTGTGGCCTTGTACTTCTTGTTATTTTAATGACAGGTTCGGTTATTTTGTGGAGCCTAGGATTGGGTCCGGTCTATACGCTCTAATGAGTTAACAGGGCAGTCGTAATTACTGCCCTGTGTGATTTCACTCTCTCCACTGCACCATCGTTGCGTCAAATCCCATGATTTGAACAGTATCAATAGCATAGGGCATGCCCTCACCCGCGCCAAAACACACGTGCAGAGGTAACAAATGTTCTTCTCTTGGATGGCAAAATCTTGCACTAGGCGCATCAAACCACGAAGTGAGTGCGTTGCGTTTAGTGTCTAGAGAGGTCATTGGGTCACTCAAGGTATTGTCTATCCACTGTCCAAATGCTTTATTTTGCTTAAGCGAATCCAGATCAGGCCCGCGCCTAAATGCAGACATGTTATGAAATGAAAAGCCTGACCCGATTAACAGGGTGTCTGGCGTAGTCACCTCAGCAAGATATCGGCCCATATCAATGTGCTGCCCCGGATCTAAATTCGTATTTAACGATATTTGGATGACTGGAATCGACGCATCTGGATACATGATACTGAGTGGTACAAACACACCGTGATCGAAAGCCTTGGTCTCGTCTTCTTTTGATTTTAGTCCTCGTTCACTTAAGTGATTCGAAATGGTTTTGGCCAGTTCTGGGGCCCCATTGGCCTGGTATTGCACTGTATATGCCTCATCAGGAAAGCCATAATAATCATATTCAACGCCAAGACGTTTACCTGTTGTCACTGAAAATGCATTACTTTCCCAATGCGCACTGACAACGATAATTTGCTTCGGTACAAGGGAACCTTTGGCGAGGCGACGGAGGTATTCGACCATAGCCTTGTGACCTTCATGTCCCATTAAGGGTAAAGGCCCCCCACCATGCGACAAATAAATACTATTCATACTTCACCTTGAACGGACAATAACGCTATGGGCCAGTCTCTGGCCCACGTGCTTGGATTACTGAGAGAACTTTTGGCTTAAAAAACCATCCACAGATAGCTTTCCACCACCTTGTAATGTTAATGCTGATAATGCAGCAAAAAGGGCCAATGCGTATTCAAATCCGTTGTTAGATAGGAACAAGCCGCCTTGTAAATGTGCCGCAAATATCGCAACGAGCATAGTGAACGCCAAGACTGCAGAAGCAGGTCGTGTTGCGATGCCAAGGACTAGCGCAATACCGGCAAAAAATTCCGCGCTACCCGCCAGCAATGCCATTAAAAATCCGGGTGTTAGGCCGATGCTTGCCATCCACTGACCTGTACCCTCTAAACCATAACCACCAAACCAACCAAATAATTTCTGTGCACCATGGGCGGCCAAGATAATACCCAAAGGCACGCGCATTACCGTTGAAGACCAGTTCTGATTAGTTGCAATAAGTTGAAGTAGACGTTGTTTCATTGTTTCGCTCCCGAATTTGTTGGACGCTGAAACTTTACAATCAATGAAACATTTAATTAAGATGAGTATTATTTAAATATTTACAACAAAATGTTGTTAATTATTGGAAGTCGACATGGATAAAATTGCCAAATTAAATGCGTTCAATGCAACGGCAATTGAGGGAAGTTTTACTCGTGCTGCTGACTCTCTTGGTATTTCGCCACAACTGGTTAGCAAATACATCGGAGCACTTGAATCGGAATTATCGGTAAGACTGTTTAATCGAAGCACTCGGAAAGTGACGTTAACCGAAGCCGGCCACCGATATTTTGAGCAAACCCTCAGTATTGTTGAACAATTAGAAAACCTTGAATCCAGTTTATCTGAATATCAAGGGTCGATATCAGGCACTTTGAGAATCAATGCCCCTGTGACTTTCTCTACCCTACACCTTGCACCCGTTTTGCACCAGTTCCAACGACAATACCCCAATCTAACCGTCGATATTCAACTCAATGATCGCCACGTGGACTTGTTAGAAGAAGGCTTTGATTTAGCGCTGCGCATCGGTAAATTAAACGAATCTTCGTTAGTCGCCAAATTACTTACGCCAATTAAAGTCGCATGGTGCGCTTCCCCAGCGTACTTGGAGCGCAAGGGAGTACCTCACGATTTAGAGGCACTTCAGCAACATGATGTGTTGCATTACAGCTACGCTGCTGACAAAACGATCAATGCATCACAAGGCAACATTCCGTTTATCTCTAATAATGGGGAAATCCTTGTCAAACGTGCGATATTAGGAGACGGTATCGTGTTGAAACCAACATTTATGGTTGGGGATTACTTAAAAAATGGTCAGTTAACGCAAATTCTCCACGATTATGTTCCCTCACCCGCGGGGCTTTACGTCGTATTCCCTAATCGGTTACACATGCCAAAAAAAGTGCGGTGCTTTATCGACTTTATCGCAGATTACTACCGTCAGCCTCCCATATGGGATAACTTTTAACACCAACAAAAAAGGCCACACAAGTGACCTTTTCAATACAACACGATGACGCTAGGGCGCGCGTTAGTTGTCCATATCCATATTGTGTACTTCAAGATTCGTTAACTCTTCTTGAACCACTGGATTAGATGCACTCTCACCGCGGGCAATATCAATACGCTCTAAATAGGCTTGATTGACGTCGCCAGTAATATAGCTTCCATCAAAAACTGATGTCTCGAAACGGCTAATATCGGTATTTTCTTCTTGAACGGCCGCAACCAAATCCTGAATATCTTGGAAGATCAGGCCATCGGCTTGGATCAAATCCGCAATCTGGTCGATTTCACGGCCATAAGCAATCAGCTCGTTCGCGGAGGGCATATCGATACCATAAACGTTAGGGAAACGAATCTCAGGCGCCGCCGACGCAAAGTATACTTTTTTAGCACCAGACTCCCGAGCCATCTCAATAATCTGGCCAGATGTCGTGCCCCGCACAATGGAGTCATCGACTAGCAATACGTTCTTACCTTTAAACTCGGAAGAAATCGCATTGAGTTTACGGCGAACAGATTTCTTACGCTGAGTTTGACCTGGCATAATAAACGTTCGACCGATGTATCGGTTCTTCACAAAACCTTGTCGGTAAGGAAGTTTCAGCGTATTGGCAATTTGCAGCGCTACGTCCATTGAGGTCTCAGGGATGGGGATAACAACGTCAATGTCTAAATCGGCCCATTCTTTGGCTATCTTTTCACCCAATTTACGGCCCATATTGACTCGAGACGCATAAACGGAAATACCATCAATAAACGAGTCAGGACGAGCGAAATAAACGAACTCAAATACACAAGGCGACGTAATTGGGTTTTCGGCACATTGCTGAGTAAACAATTCACCACTTTCTGTGATGTAAACTGCCTCACCTGGCGCAACATCGCGAATAAACTGGAATCCAACCGCATCAAGCGCGACGCTTTCTGAAGCGACCATGTACTCTTCGCCCAATTCAGTTACCCGTTTGCCCAACGCAAGAGGACGTATGCCATGTGGGTCTCTAAACGCCACAATACCCTGACCAATGACCGCAGCGACAACCGCATAGGCCCCACGAATTTTTTTGTGTACCCGAGTGACCACATCAAATACATCTTTAGGCGTGATGTTTAACTCGGTGCAACTTTGCAGTTCATGTGCAAAGATATTGAGCAATAGCTCTGAATCAGATGACGTATTAATATGACGCCTTGCGATTCTGGCCACTTCATCTTCTAACTCGTGAGCGTTTGTCAGGTTGCCGTTGTGTGCAAAGGCAATACCAAACGGAGAGTTTACATAGAAAGGCTGGGCTTCAGCAGAACTAGACGTACCTGCTGTTGGGTATCGAACATGACCGATCCCCATATTTCCCGTGAGTCGCTTCATGTGGCGAGTGTGAAAAACATCTCTTACCAATCCATTAGCTTTACGTAGATTGAACATATCCTGGTCAATCGTCATAATGCCTGCGGCGTCCTGCCCACGGTGTTGTAGCACAGTTAATCCATCGTAAAGTGACTGAGCAACTGGCGTTTTACCAACAATTCCGACAATACCACACATTTTGCGTTACCTATTTAAGCGGGTTTTAAAAAACTTGAGCTGTTTTTGACGTATTCAAAGAACCACTCAATAATATCTGCGAATTCGGGAATCAAGATTGATGCCTTCCAACCTTCCGATGAGGCGAAGGGTGTAAAAGTATCTGCAAAAAATAATAGCGCGCTTACCACGAGAATGCCTCGTAATGCACCGAATACAATACCAAGAACACGATCGGTACCAGATAGGCCGGTCGCTTTAACGAGTTGGTTTAACGTGAAATTGAGAAGAGCGCCGAGAATCAGGGTCGTAACAAACAGCGCCGCGATAGCCGCGCCGTTTCGCAAGGTATCGTCTTCGATACCAGTAAAATGCACCGCGAGATCTTGATAGAATTCGCTAGCGATAAATAGAGCGCCAAACCACACTACCAGTGAGATAGCCTCTTTTATAAATCCCCTGACTAAACTAATTAAGGTAGAAACCGCAATAATAGCCAGAATGGAAAAATCTACCCAGTTCATACTGTTACGTCTGCCTGTTGTTATTATGAGTTCTATTGAACCATCTGTCGCTGAGGCGAGATGGCGCGCATTCTATCAGAAGCAACAGAGATTACCAATGCAATTGGTAGCCTTTCGCGAAAGGCGATTATTGCATTCGGAGTCGCTAGTTAAATGCTCAAGTACGCCTGTGCGCCCGCAGACGTAACCCAAACAGTTTGTAGTGGAAACTAGGCGTTAATTGACGCCAAATGCCGTCACCTTACCTTTAAGACCTGTTACCTCTTGAAGATGAGGAATGGCATTTTCCAATTTTACTTTTTCTAATTCTGGCCCGACAAATACCTTGGTCAGTGGCCCGGAACTGGTTTCAATGGGTCGGCTAAATGCCCTGTACCCTGCCCCTTCCAACTTGGTCAGTAACTGTTTGACGTTTTTCTGGTGTCTAAAGCTACCCAATTGCACAACCCACCCTACGCTTTGTTCTTCTGCTTTGGGTCGTTCTATCACGGTTCGAGCAGCAAGGTCATCAGCTGTTACAGGGTTAGTTGCCGGTGTATTGTTTTGCGGTGTCGAGTCAGCAATAGGTGTTGACGGCAAGTCTCCTTGTTCGTCCACGGCTGGTTCACTGACAATTTCAATAGGGCGCTGTGCGGCGTTTGCCACTCGCTCAGATGGAAAAGGCTCTGGATTGACGATTGGCTTTTTGCTCGGTGCCGTTGGGACCGAGACAAATACATCTTCGTTTGTCACTTTTTCTCGGTCGAGAAAATCCGGCAAAAAAATCACGGCTAAGGCCACAATGATAATAGTACCGACCAATCGATTTTGTAACGCTGTGGTCACTTATTTATCCTTTGTTTATTATTCTTGGCTTTGTTGCGCTTCAAAAGCAATGACATCTGCGACCGTTAGAAACGAGCCGAAGACAACAATAGTATCGTGTTTAGACGCACTTTGTATTGCTTGCTGATAAGCATCCACGACAGAATCAAATACCTGATGTGCCAACGCAGAGTCGATATTTGTTGCTAAGTCTGCACCTGAAAGTCCTCGAGGTCCGGATGTACCAGCCAAATACCACTGCCCACCTTTGGTGGTCAGAGCAGAAAGTGTATCGCCAATCGCTTTATCTGCCAACATACCAACGACAAAATGCAGCGTAGTTTCTTCATATTTAGACAACCAATCGGCGAGTGATGACGTCGCTTGGGGGTTATGGGCCACATCCAGAATAACCCTTGGTTCGTCTCTCAATATCTGCATTCGCCCAGGCATGGCGGTTTGCTCGATCAAGGCCTTGAGTTGTTCATCAGGCGGCAGTTTATTTAACAGGCTTAACGCGGCCAATGCTGTCGACACGTTTTGGCGTGGAATACGCGTTTCGGGCAACGCGGCCTTGGTTTTACCGAGGCCTTGCCAAGTCCACCCGTCGGGTTCAGCGGTGTATGAAAAATCTCGATTCGCCCAAATCGCATTGGCTCCCACTTTCTCGACACACTCGCCAAGCGTAGCCGGTGGCGTTAAATCCCCTATCACGACAGATATATTAGTACGCATGATGCCTGCTTTTTCAATGGCAATGAGCTCGCGTGTATCGCCAAGCCAGTCTTGGTGGTCCAATCCAATACTCGTGATGACAGCTAGATCGGGGTCAATAATATTCGTCGCATCTAATCTGCCGCCTAAACCGACTTCTAGAATCACGACATCAAGCTGACGTTGTGCAAACATAACAAGCGCAGCGAGTGTGCCAAACTCAAAATAGGTTATGGACGTATCCCCTCTTGCCTCATCCACAATTGCGAGGGCATCAACGTATGCTTGAGCGTCAAGCATATCGCCTTGCACACGAACACGCTCTCGATAGTCGACTAAATGAGGTGAACTATAAACTCCCACTTGCATAGACTGAGACAACAGGGCTTGTTCAATAAAACGGCATGTGGTTCCTTTGCCGTTTGTCCCTGCCACTGTGATAACGGTCTGCTGAGAAAAATCCAGTTGCAAGTTGTCAGCAACGCGTTGAAGACGAGCCAATCCCATATCGATGGTCGACGGATGAATGGACTCTAGGTAACTCAGCCATTGTGGTAAAGAGGATGAGGTAGTTGGACGGGTAGACATAAAATACTCAATAAAACCTTGGATTGATCATAATCTGACCACGCTATCCTCACAGAAGAGACGACGCCCGTGAAGATACTGTCAGTGGAAATCAATCACATACAAAAGAGCCCCTGTTTTTAACAGAGGCTCCATAGAATCACAAGAGGCGGCACATTATCCGCTATGCGTCATGGTGCAACTTTGAAAGCACGCTGTGGAGTTTATCGCGCATCTCACGGCGGTCAACAATCATATCGATCGCCCCTTTTTCAAGCAAAAATTCGCTGCGCTGGAATCCTTCAGGAAGCGTTTCACGAACGGTTTGTTCGATAACACGAGGACCCGCAAAACCGATTAGGGCTTTTGGCTCGGCGACATTAACATCCCCCAACATTGCAAGACTTGCCGAGACGCCACCCATCGTCGGATCAGTGAGAACTGATATATAAGGCAGGCCTTTTTCACTCAGCTTCGCTAACGCCGCTGACGTTTTAGCCATTTGCATCAGAGACAGCAACGCCTCTTGCATGCGTGCACCACCCGAAGCAGAAAAGCACACCAGCGGACAGTTCGTTTCGATTGCCGCATTCACGGCTTCGACAAACCTTGCACCAACCACCGATGCCATCGATCCGCCTAAAAACGCGAACTCGAATGAGGCTACCACCACAGGCATTCCTTTCAATGACCCCTTCATAACAATAAGCGCATCTTTTTCATTGGTGGCTTTTTGGGCGGTCGTAATGCGATCTTTGTACTTTTTGGAGTCTTTGAATTTTAAGACATCTTGCGGCTCAAGATTGGTCCCTAGCTCGACTCTATCTCCTTGGTCAAGGAAACTTTCTAAGCGTCGTCTAGCAGGAATACGCATGTGGTTGCCACACTTTGGGCAAACTTCAAGCAACTTTTCTAATTCAGTTTTGTACAACACTGCCTGACAGCTTGTACATTTAGTCCAAATGCCCTCAGGTACATTACCTTTAGTTGACGTTTGGGTGCGTGGAAGTATCTTTTGTATCCAACTCATGCAAAAGAGTCCTTGTTATTATTCGGTATTAAACAGGGGCGACTTGTCATTATTGTGGTTGTTTTCAGTACGCCGATTATCTCCCTATTAGAGCACATTCGACAAAAATGCCAAACGTAAAACTGGTCTAAGAAGTCAAACTGTACAACATTTAGCCAGCGGTGCTACCCAGTTGCAAGTAAGTATCTGCTCAGTGACGATGACTCGACGTCTGTGCCATCAAGGCAAGAACAATGGACCAAGCGGCCCCTTGGGTAACAGGAATGACTCTGGATAAGTGACGTCAATTAAATACAAGCCATTGGGTTTCGCGGTAGCCGCTGACTTACTGCGATCTTTCATCGCCAACAGCGCCTCAATCCAATCTACATCTTGATGACCACATCCGATTTCGATCAGTGCGCCTGTGATATTTCGTACCATATGATGCAGAAAGGCATTGGCCCGTATGTCAATAATAACATAGCGTCCACTGCGACTTACGTTGACATGAGTAACGTTTCGAAAAGGCGTCTTAGACTGACAAAGCGCAGCGCGAAACGAGGTAAAATCCTGCTCTCCCAGCAGCGCTTGCGCCGCTTCATGCATTCTAGATTCATCGAGTTCTCGGTGAACATGAGTGACGCCGTGATGCAAAATCGCTGGGCGTTGTCGCGCGTTGTAAATAATATAACGATATCGACGATGGGTAGCTGAAAAACGAGCGTGAAAGTCGTCACTGACTTGTGTGCACCAGGTCACCGCTACGCTATCGGGTAAATTTGCATTCACTCCCAATGTCCACGCCCGTTCCGGCCTATCGACATCACAATCAAAATGAACAACTTGTCCCGTGGCGTGAACGCCTGCGTCCGTTCGCCCAGCGCATTGCAGCTCGATGTTAGTGTCTGCAACTTTTGACAAGGCAGCCTCAAGATAACCCTGAACACTCGGCACCTCACGTTGACGCTGCCAGCCATAATGCGCTGCACCGTCATATTCAATTCCCAGAGCGATACGGGCCATTCTTCACCTCATTTAAAAAAAGTGGCTTAGTGTAGCGATATCAGAGAATTCACGCAATCCAAGGCTTATTTTAACTGAGGTAAACAAATACCAAGATGTAGGATTTACAGAACACCATTTTTTCAAAACCCATCAGATGATGGGCCCTAGGAAATTCTCCGCTCGCTATATCCTATTAACGATTGAGACGTTTTTCGAGGTAATCGGTAATATCCGCCGATTCATAAAGCCACTTGTCGCCATGCTCATTACGAATACGCAAACACGGGACCTGACGCTTACCACCTTGTTGAACCAACGCATCAAGGTGCGTTTGTTCTGTCGTAATATTGCGCATATCAAGCACGATGTTATTAGACTTCATGAATGACATGACGAAACGGCAAAATGGGCACGTAGTACGGTAATAAAGTGCTAAATCTTCGAAGCCTGGTGTGATATCAGGCGTATTTGATTCATCCGGTTGGCTGGTCAAACTGGATAGTGAATTGAGTATTTTGGATAACATAACAATGCCGGTTGAGAAATTATGCGATATAGAATACTTACAGTAGACCGGACAAATGCGGCAAATCATCCAAAATTATCGGCAACTTGAAGTTAAATGCATACAAATTGAACATCCGGACGACGGCATAGCAATATTGAACCAAGCGCGCCTATCGGTCGGTTGCTTTTTTCAATGACCAAACAACAGATTGGAAAGTGATAAGGTGTATTGTAGCGCCATAACAACGTGTGTTAATCAATGGACTCAAGGTTCCGCCGGTGAGGTAAACAAAAGGATGTTGACATACGTTGTGAGAGTGTCGTTTGACAAGCGCATTTGTGAGCGAGACAGTCGCATACAGTCATTTCACCAAAACAAGTACATTTGCGCTCAACGTGTCCCTCTTTCAATAGGTTTGTACTTCATTTCCTCTTATTCAAACAAATGAAGTACGAACGCTAACCGCGAGTTACTTGAATTTAAACAGTGATTTCCTTACGTTGCCCTCTGCGCGTATACATAAGCACTAGGGCCATTCCCAAAAACGCAATAGAAGCGGGTGCGGGAACCGACACGGATGAGACAAAGCCATAAGAATAGATAAAGAAATTATCGCTCTCAGCAGGATCAACAAAATGGTCTGTTTCGTAGTAATAACGATCATGACCGATATTTAAACCAGCGTTTTTAAACTCAGCCTGCTCTAGTAACTCACTGAGTGTCATATCTTGATAATGCTGATATTGATCGATTGTGTTGAGATATTCAAACTCAACAACACCGGACAACGAAAGATACTCGACTACAGGTGTCCCAGCATTGTCATACGATTCATAGCCATAGAACTCACTGAAGTACAAATCAACGTTACCCCAATCGCCCTCGTTGGGGTCCGTGAAGTCATTAAACAAAACTGACTGCACTACTTTTGATTCCGCTCGAAAAAGGCCACTGGGCATTGTCATAAATTGGTCGCTAACGAAATTCTGAACCACGGGCTGGAACAAAGACAATAAATCAAAAGAATAATTGTCAAACGCCGTTGAGGTAGTGTACTGAATTATTTCGCCGTTAAAGATAGACTCAGAACGGCTGACACGAGGGCCTGAAGAGTTGACGTCGACGTTAATATCGAAGTTTTCAATTACTGGAGCAATTGAGATATCGTTTTGAAATAAAACATTAAATTGAGCGTCTGAATGTGTGTGTCGATAGGTCGAATCAGATTCTAGCGTTAATGAAATTGTAGCAGCATTTGTGTAGGCTACAGGCAAGGCTATCATTGCCAAAAGTGTTTTTCTTATCATTTTGATTTAATTCCATTTTTTACTTCGAGCAGGTCTAAAGCAAAAAACAAACCAAAATATAAACACTTGAAATATATGGATTTTTAAACATCCCCGTCACTGACTGTAAATAACTCCGACAGTCAGCACTCTAGAAAAGACATTGGGTAACGATTTTTGTAAATTCGAAAAGGTACGTCAAACGCACAACCAAATGTGCCAATTCCCCGCAAAAAACAGTTAGCGAAGCATTAAAGCTTCGCTAATAAAGACGCTGCCTCGTCTTTTTGTTCCTGAGAGCCGTTTTCCATAACCTCATTTAACAACTCTTTTGCACCATCACTGTCACCCATTTCAATGTAGGCCCGCGCGAGATCGAGATTAGCATTTTGACCTGCATCTTTATCAATATCGATAACATCATCATCTTCGCTAACACCAGTGAAGTCTGCCAAGCTTACATCTAAATCCAACGGCGTATCATCTAATGACGGCACATCTGCATCTAAACTCTCGTTCATCAAGGTTTCTACATCGACAAAATCCATATCATTGTCTGCAGTAGGTTCAGATTTTTCCTGCACTGCGTCAGGGTCGCTGAGTAGTGCTTGTAGGTCTAAATCAGGGTTGTCGAGCGATAATGCCTCTTCGATTTTGTCTTCTGACCCAGCAGGTTCACTGTCTTCAATTGACTCCAGCAGTTCATCGAAATCCTGGCTATCCAATTCATCTAGGATAGTGCTGTCATCTTGCTTCGCGTCAGTTGTTAACCAATCATCAAGCCCCGGCACATCTTCAAGCTCAGCTATCTCACTTTCGGATTTTGATTGGGTTGCGCCCTCTGGCAAAACTCCATCAACTTCTTGTTCAAGCGCAAAGTCATCCACCGAGTCAAACGCTGCATCAAGTGCGCTATCATCGAAGTTGTCGGCATTACTTACTTCACCTGATTCTGCAAATGACGGGATATCGTCCATCATTTGTTTATCAAAATCGTCTAGCGCCGCGTCTAATGGGTCCAAGTTGTCGGTTACAGGAGTTGGCTCATCAGCCGCCTCGGATTCGGGAGCTTCAACAGTAGGACTCTCAACTTCAGACATCTCCTGTGTCTCTAGCGGGTCTTCGTCGACATGCTCATCTAGCTCAAACGTTTCTTCCGGTTCTAGCGCGCTGTCATCGACAAGCTC